>JAJYJM010000006.1:0-39145 GCA_021789495.1 Nitrospirota bacterium | reverse complement strand
CTCCGGGAGGAGCAGGTAACGACATTATCGGGCGAGGTCATCAGGATAAAAAGGCCGTACGTGGACGAGAATCTCTGCGTTGGATGCGGGATATGTGAGAATAAATGCCCCCTTACGGGGTATCCGGGGATAAAATGCACGTCACGCGGCGAATCCCGCGCCCAGGGCGCGGAACTTCTGACCACGGACGAAGGATAGGATTCACTCCTGCTAAGAAAATCAAGTGATGAACGTCATTCCCGCCCATTCGGCTTCGCTCAGGGCAGGTTCCAGCGGGAATCCGGAGACTTTTAAAAGCAGGGTACGACGGTTTATAAATCTTGAAATAATGAGTGCCTATATGTTATTTTATATGCGCCACCCGGAGGACGCCTGATGAAGAAAACCCTGCCGATTTTCCTTGCGTTGTTCCTGCTCTCTTTCTCTGCCTGCTCTACGCAAAGAACCGTGCTTACCGGCAGCCGGATTCAGGGACTGCCGACGAACACAAAGACGGTTGACCTGCTGATAGAGCAGTTGAAATCCCCGCGTCCCCAGAGGGACATGGCGTACAAGAGACTTATAGAGATAGGCGAACCTGCGGTTCCGAAACTGCTGAAGCTCTTAAACAGCGACGACCCGGACATGCGCGAATATGCCGCCGCGATTCTCGGCTCCATCGGCGATAAACGGGCGGTAAAACCACTCATCGCGATGCTCCAGGGGCACAGGCGGAGGCGATATATAGCGGCCTGGGCGCTGGGAATGATGAGGGCAAAACAGGCTATAGGGCCGCTCGTAGACGCCCTGTCCGTGAAGAACGACGCAATCCGGAAGGAGGCCACGCGCGCGCTGATTAACTTGGGGCCGGATGCCGTGCCCGCGCTTATTGCGGCCCTCAAAAGCCCCGATACGGATACGCGAGAGTTCTCAATCAGGGCGCTCGGGGAGATAGAGGACAAGCGGGCCGAGGAGCCGATTATAGGGCTCCTAAACGATAAAAATAGCGGGGTCACGGAGGTCGCGGCGCTCGCTCTTGGGAGTGTAGGGACTGGAAAATCCATACCGCCGCTCATCAAAACCCTGGATTCCAGAGACGTTACGACAAAGGTTAACGCCTCGATTTCACTGGGACAATTGGGCGCGAAGGCTGCGATCCCCATGCTGACGGCGATGATGAAGACAGACAAGGATTCCTATGTGCGGCAGTGGTGCGCGAGGGCACTTGAAAACATTACCGGCAGGAAATACAAGTACAAAAACGAAAATGGCGTCATGGTCTTTCCCTATAACCTCTACAGGTAATAGGTATTTTTGCTGTAAGATTTTTCGGAGGCAGGTGGGGGAGGTTCCATCTGCCTCTTTTTGCAAGCCTCAAGGGGAAATATGAAAAAATATCTGTTCCCGGCAGCCGTGGTTTTACTTCTCGTTTCCGCCTGCGCGCACAAGAATGATTTCTATGGAAATATTCGTCCGGGGGTTGTGGAAGGCCGGCTTACGGACGAGGCCGGAAAGCCCCTGAAGGACGCCGAGGTTTATTTCTATGTCAGTTCCGAGCGCAAGTTCAGAAGCCCGGCTGATTTCATGGCGGAACCGACGGGGCCGGACGGCAGATATTACACGGAGGTGCCTCCGGGAAAGTATTATGTCGTTGCCAGGAAGCGCATGTCCGGGAGCATTTCCGGGAACCTCAAAAAGGGAGATTTATACACCCCGGACGCAGTCCGGATGAAAATCGAACAGGGAAAGACCTACAAGATGGATCTCTCCCTGTATGTTTTTTCCGGCAATATGCTCTTCTCCGGCAGCGTCGGGCGGCAGGGCATACGCGGCGTGATAATGGACAGGAGCGGGAGGCCGTTCAAACAGGCGTATGCCTTTGCGTACAAGGACGGAAGGATGGTGGGCAGGCCGGATTTTGTCTCCGGGTGGAGCAGGAAGGACGGGAAGTTCGTGATATATGTGGACAAGCCCGGAAAATATTATATCGGCGCTCGCACCGGCCTGATGGGCGCGCCGGGGCCGGATGAGCCTTACGGGAAATACAGGGGAAGCCGCGACCACTCCGTGACAGTCAGGGACGGCGCTTTCACGGACGGGATAAATATAAGGCTTGGCAGGTTTTCGGATGAGAGATAGATGAAACCCATAACCCGCATATGGGGCGCGGGGAGGAGGTTTTTTTCTTCGCTTCGCCTGGCGGTATTCCTGCTCATCATGCTTGCGGCGGTGTCCGTTTTCGGGACATTTCTGCCGCAGGGGCAGGAGCCGTCTTTTTATATCGGCAAATACGGCGTACTCGATTACAAATACCTGAAACTCCTTGGCGTAATAGACCTCTATCACTCCTGGGGCTTCCGCGCGATTATGGCCATGCTTGCCCTGAACCTGGTGGTGTGCAGCATGGGCAGGTTTAAAAGGCTTATGCAAAGGACGCTCAGGCCAAATGCCGAAAAAACCGGCAACGACATAAAAAATCTCAGGATACATAACGAACTGCCCGTAACGTCCGGGGCGGATATACTTGAACGCTCGCTTAAGGACAGAAAATACAGCGTAATCAAGCGCGGGCACTGTATTTACGGCTTCAAGGGGAAGCTCGGTCCCTGGGGAGACATGATAACACATGCGAGCATCCTGCTTGTGCTCCTTGGCGGCCTTATCGGCAGCATGGGGATGGTGGGCACGGTCAATATTTATCAAGGTGATTACGCGGACAGATTCTACGACTGGAGCGCGGGAAAAGAAAGGCCTCTGAATTTCAGGCTTTATGTGGATAAATTCACGCTGGAACATTACCCGGTGGAGATGAAGGTCAACGTGCGGGACGGCAATACCGGCGCCATGCTCGGTACGTTCAGCGCTATGGAAGGGAAGTTCTTCTCCATACCCGGCACGAAGCTGAAGATAAAGCCGAAGAATGTCGATATGGAGAGCCGCGAGGCCGTTCTTGACATCTACGACGGGGAAAACTTTCTGGGCTCCTACAATACCGGCGCGCCCGACGGCGGACTCGCCGCCCCACCGAGTCTGGGGTATATCTTTACCGTGGGATCTTTCAACGGGCCGATACTTAAGAACATAGCGAGCAGCGTCCGGATTGTGAAGAACGGGATGGATGCGAAGCGGGCCGTAATCGAGATAAACAACCCGATGGAATACGACGGCATGACCGTATACCTGACGTCGTACGCCCGCGATGCGCTCGGCAGATATTATTCCGGTTTCCAATTGGTTGAGGATCCGGGGGTCCCGGTCGTCTGGGCCGGATTTATTCTTCTCATGGCGGGATTGTTCCTCTCGTTTTTCTTTTATCACAGGCAGATATGGATAACCGTCGAGGACGGGCGGATATTCATAGGCGGGACTTCCAACAAGGACATGCAGGGCTTCATGCGTGAATACGGCGGGATAATCAAGAGCTTTATGCAGGAAGTGGAGCCGGTCTGATGCACTTCGGCCTCAGGACCAAGGTAATAACGTTCGCATCCTGCCTGGTTGTCGCGATAATCGGGATAAACGCGGCTGTCATGCTCCATACCGAGAAGGCCGACAGCAAAAAACAGCTTGTGGAGCAGGGAAAGCTTTTCGCCAGGCTTACCGCCACGGAAGTCGTCCATACCTACGGTTCGCTGTCATGGGAATCCGGCGGAAAACAGGACGTCCGGACGCAGATGCTGAAGTTCTTCAGATACTATCCCGACCTTGTCCGGCTCACGATTATCAGCCAGTCCGGGCTTATACTCTGGGATTCGGGCGGCACTCCGGGGCATATGCCCGTTACCGACCGGTCGCTCTCCGAGAGGCTGCCCCTGAATACCATCGACGTAAAAAAATACTACGGGCCGGACGGCCAGGAATACATTGACATTCTGGCTCCCGCCGCAGAAAACGGCGGGCCGCAGTTTCTGAAGGTCAGGTATATAATATCCTACCACTCACTTAAACAGAGGCTTGTAGGCATCAGGAAGCAGTTCCTGCTTCTGACCGTTATTTTCATGTTCGTGGGTGTGGTTACGGCGGCAGTCTTCGCAGCCAAGCTTATAAACCCGATACTCGCCCTGAAGGAGAGCGCCCGCGCGATAGAGGGAGGCGACCTCGACCAGGTGGTGGAACTTGACCGCGAGGACGAGCTTGGCGAACTTGGACGGTCGTTTAATTCCATGGCGAGTGCGCTGAAGGGACACAGGCGGGATCTGGAAGAGGCCAACGGGAGCCTGGTTGCCGCAAACGAGGAGCTTAGGCTTCTGCAGACGGAACTTGTGCGTTCCGAGAGGATGGCCGCGGTGGGCCAGCTTGCGGCGGGGCTTTCCCACGAGATAGACAACCCCATCGGTGTGATAATGGGCTTTGCGGAGCTTTTGCTGGAAGACGCGCCTCCCGGCGACCCAAGACGCGAAGACCTTACCAGGATACTGGACGAGAGCAGGCGCTGCAAGCGCATTGTCAGGGGGCTGCTCGATTTCTCGCGCCCTCCGGCCCTCGGAGTCGCGCCGACCGACCTCACGGAGTCGCTGGGCCAGACGGTCGAGGCCGCAAAGACGCAGCGGCTTTTTCGGGACGTAAAGATAAACCTTGATACTTCACCCGTCCCGAAGATAATGGCTGACCCGGACAGGCTCAGGCAGGTATTTATGAACCTCATGATAAATTCCGCCCAGGCGATGCCGGATGGGGGTAATATAGACATAAAACTCAGGCATGAAGAGACAGCCGGGGAGGTGCGGATATCTTTCAGCGATACCGGCCCCGGGATAAGCCTTGAAAACATGGGAAGGATTTTTGACCCTTTCTACACCACCAAACGCCCGGGCGAGGGAACAGGGCTGGGGCTTCCGATATGTGTCAGGCTCCTGGAGGAGCATGGAGGCAAGGTGTGGGTGGAAAGCGCCCCCGGAGCAGGCGCGACATTCACCGTTTCACTCCCGGACGAGCTGAAGACCGGTATAGCCGCCGCCGGGACATCCGGGAAACCCGAAATTTCTTGAGCATAGCCCGGAATTGAAATATAATGAAAAAGCTTTAAGGTTCTGTAGTTATAAAACCTGTCGTTGCATTTACGGAATATGTGCTTGCAATTTGTTTTTACCCGCGCAAAACGAGAAAGCTAAATTATAAATGCCGGACGAGAGGATACTGGTTGTAGATGACGAGCCTGGGATGCGGAGCCTGCTTGGCCGGGTGCTGGCCAAGAGCGGATATTCCGTTAACGCGTTCGAGAAGGGGGCCGACGCGATCGAATCCATGAACTCGGAAGACTACGACCTTGCAATCCTCGACATCGAGATGCCGTCCATGAACGGCATTGAGCTTTTAAAGAAAATCAAGATAAAAGATCCCTCCCTCTCCGTCGTGATGATAACCGCATACGGCTCGCTACAGTCCGCCGTGGAGGCAATGCGCCTTGGGGCGTACGATTACTTGAGCAAGCCCTTCGAGATGGAAGAGATAAAGCACGTCGTCGGGAAGGCTCTGGAACGCGAACGACTGATAAGAGAGAACCGGGAGCTTCACAAGGAGCTGGAGGAACAATACCGCTTTACCGGCATCGTGGGCAAAAGCCGCAAAATGGAAGAGGTCTACGAACTTGTGAGCCAGGTGGCGGCGACGAACGCCAGCGTCCTGATACAGGGCGAATCCGGCACCGGCAAGGAGCTCGTGGCCCGCTCCATACATTACAACAGCAGGCGGAAAGGCAAGCCGCTCGTGATACTTAACTGCGCCGCGCTCGCCGAAGGAGTCCTGGAATCCGAGCTTTTCGGCCACGAAAAGGGCGCATTTACGGGAGCGATAAAGCGAAAGGCCGGGCGTTTTGAACTTGCGGACGAGGGGACGATTTTTCTGGACGAGATAGGCGAGATACCGGTATCGACGCAGCTTAAGCTCCTGAGGGTCTTACAGGAGCACGAGTTCGAGCGGGTCGGCGGAGAAAAGACGATAAAGGTGGACGTGCGGATTATAGCCGCAACAAACAAAGACCTCATGGAGGCCGTAAAGGAGGGGCGTTTCCGGGAAGACCTGTACTACCGCCTGAACGTCGTAAACATAAGCATCCCGCCGCTCAGGGAAAGAAAAGACGATATTCCAGGCCTTGCGGAGCACTTTCTTTTTAAGTTTTCCGGGGAGACGGGCAAGAAAGTGGAGGGCATAGAACCCGCCGCGATGGACATGCTGACGCGCTACGACTGGCCCGGAAACGTCCGGGAACTGGAGAACATAATCGAGCGCGCGGTGGTGCTCGAAAAGAGCGAGACTATTACCCCTTCGAGCCTGCCTCTTTCCCTGCGCCATGAGGCCGAGGACGCGGACGTTGTAAAGCTTCCGGAAGGCGGCGGGACCTTGACGGACGTCCTGGAGGAACTGGAAAGACAACTTATTGTCAAGGCCCTGAAGGAAAAGGGCGGCTCGCAGACCGCGGCGGCGGCGGCCCTGGGCCTTAAACGCAGCACGCTTCGGTATAAACTGGAAAAATACGGGCTTGTATCGGCGGAACTCTCTGAGTAGGAACGGAAATTGCATTTTAATCAAATGCGGATGAAACCCATTAAATTTTTTACAATCGGCTTTATTCTTGCCCTTATTATCTCCTCGCGCGCCCTGGGCGGTGATGGGCCAAAACAGGTGGAGGGCGTGATAAAAAAGAGCGCCGAATGGTCCGGGACGGTGCTGGTGACAGGCGACGTGCTTGTGCCGGACGGCGTAACGCTGAAGATAGATCCGGGCACAAAAGTCCTGTTCGTATCAAGCGAGAGCTCGAAGATCGAACCCTTGTATCTTTCCATGCAGACCGAGCTGCTTGTCCGGGGCAAACTCCTGGCGAAGGGCACGGAGAAAGAGCCGATAATCTTCGGCTCCGCAGGCAAAGACGAGGACGGAAACAGGATAAACCCCAAAAAGGGCTGCTGGGCCGGCCTGATATTCGACGGCCCCGACTCGTCCGACAGCGTTGTCTCTCATGCTTCCATAAGCTTTGCGGATTCGGCGATTACGACAATAAATTCCTCGCCCGTCTTTAATTTCTGCGACCTCACGGGCGGCAATTACGGGGTCGTATGCCTCGGCGAATCATGGCCCATGGTATACTCCTGCGACATTGCCGGGAACGACTTCGGGGTGTTGTCTGGGAAGGGATCCGAAGCGGGAATTGATCATACGAAGGTGGCGAATAACAAAGTGGATTTTATTACGAGGCTATAATGCAGGATTTCTTAAGCAACTTGCAGGGCAGCGGCTTGACCGGGTTTTATATCGCGGCGTTTATCCTGGGCGCATTCCACGCGCTTGAACCCGGGCACGGGAAAACGGTCGTCGCGGCATATCTTGTCGGCTCGAAAGCAAAGGTTTACGAGGCGTTTCTGCTCGGCATTATCGTAACCTTCACGCATACCTTCAGCATCATAGTCCTGGCGGTACTGGCGAGGTTTTTCGCGGAAAGGTTCACCGGCCTGCAACTGCATATTTATCTCGGTTTTGTCGCGGCGGCGCTTATCCTTGGCGTCGGCATCTCCATGATATGGAAGCGTTTCGGGGCCCTGCAAAGACTCAGACATCACAATCACGGACATGGGCACGACGACCATTCCCACGATCATGACCACGAACATGAACACGAACTCCCGCACGAGCACATACACGATGAACATTCTCATCTGCATGTCGGCCATGACCATGAGCATGAGCATGACCATCATCATACGCATTCCCACGGAGGGTTTTCCCATACCCATTACGCGCCGGGGCCGGGCGAGGAACCCTCGTTATGGAAACTTTTCCTGCTCGGCATATCGGGCGGCATAGTGCCCTGTCCCGCTGCATTTGCACTTCTTCTCGCGGCGGTTTCCGCAGGCGCCGTTGCCAAAGGCTTGAGCCTCGTGATAGTCTTCTCGCTCGGCCTGGCATTTGCGCTGATTGCCATCGGCGTAGGCGTTGTCAAGACGGCAGGATTTGCCGGCAGGTTCATGGACATGGAAAAGGCGGCGCCGTACATATCGCTTGCGAGCGCCGTGCTTGTAACGCTTATCGGCGTTGCTACCCTATACGGCTCGATAATGCATGTAATTTAAAGAAACCGCACCCGCGATTATGAATAAAGTTTTATTTATACTGATTTTGATATTTCCCGGTGTTGCATTCGCAAGCGGCGGCATCCTGCGCCTGCACGACCAGACGTATAATATCGACCAAACCTGGAGCGGGACGGTTATAATCGACGGAGTGATTCAGTTCGGGCCGAAGGCGACCCTTACGGTCCTGCCGGGGACAAAAGTCGAGTTCACAAGAAACGACGCGGACGGCGACGGCATCGGCGAGAACGAGATATACATCCAGGGCAGGCTTGTCGCAAAGGGGACTGCGGATAAACCGATAGTGTTCACTTCGGCTGAAAAAATCAAGAGGCCGGGGGACTGGGGCGCGGTGAATATCATGGTGAGCCAGGGCAGGATAAACAGGCTCTCCCACTGCATAATCGAGTATGGTTATCGCGGCTTTCACATGCATTTCTCGAAGGCCTCCATAACCGATTCAAAGCTCAGGCACAATTACATGGGCATTCAATGCCAGGACTCGGATCTCGACGTCGAGCGCTGCGAGATAAACGATAATAAATGCGGGGCAATAGTTTTCAGGGACTCCAGGCTCAAAATTAAAAACTGCAACATACACGATAATCTCTGGGGGATAAGGTTCCTGTACGGCAGGGCGGAGATTACCGGCAATATGCTGGCCGGCAACCTCATAAACGGGATTACGTTCAGCGAGACGAAGGTCAAGGTGTCCGGCAATATCCTGCGCGATAACAGGAAGGGGATTTCGGCGGACAAATCGCAGGTTGAGATAACCGGCAACGTGCTGGCGGACAACTACGAAAGCGGACTATACCTTAAACGCTCGAATGGCGCCGTTACCGGCAACCAGATTACCGGGAACGGCTATACCGGGATATCCATCACGGATTCGGACGTGAAAATAGCCGGAAACAACATACGGGCAAACGGCGTCTGGGCGATAGACAACGGCGGCAAAAAGGACGTGGATGCGACCGGGAACTGGTTCGGGCCTCCCTACAGGGTGGACCCGGCGAAGCTTTTATACGACAAAGGCAAGGATGCTGCCCTGGGGAAGGTGACCATGCTCCCTCAGGCGAACCGGCCCTTTAAAATCGAACCTGTCGTTTCTGCCGCCGGCGGACAGGAATAAATAAACAGGGATTGATATAGGGTCTTGATGAAATTAATTCTTGCGCTGTTTTTTATTTTGATTTTGGCGCCTGTTCCGGCATTCGCGCATTACACGGGCGAGCTTCTGCCGGATTCGGTCGCGGTTATGGAATATCAGATGATCATCAGCATGCAGCCGAGCGACACGCTGACCCGCAACAAGCTTGGGATGGTCTATCTCCGGCAGAACAAACTGGATAAGGCGCGCGCGCAGTTCCTTGATATATTGAAAATCGATGCAAGGAATTTCGACGCGTTGGACAGCCTTGGGATTGTGGAAAGCAGGCTTGGAGATCCTTCGCAGGCGGCGGCCTGGTACGAAAGGGCGCTAAAGATAAAGAACGACAATGGTTGCAGACAGCGGTTTATGGCGGAAAAGGCTTTGTTGAAGGCGAAAAAATAAGGAGGCTATTATTGAAAAAGATATTATTTTCATCGATTCTTCTGGTTATGCTGTCCGGTCTTGCGTCGTGCGCTGAGGTAAAGCCGATTACGAAATCCGAGTTAAGGGAGACTAAACTCGGACTGTATACCATGGTCAAGGATACGACGTGGGAAGGCCGGATAAGGATAACCGGCGACGTGTACGTTAAGAAAGGAGTTACGCTCACCATAAAGCCGGGGACAGTAATAAGGTTCGACACGATTGCGCCGAAACTGGAGTCCCAGGGCGGGAGGAACATGTTCAGCATCGGCGGCCCCGGAATCCCGTACTTCCCGGGCGCGGAGATAATCATTCGGGGAAGGATAATCGCCGTTGGCACGAAGGACAGGCCGATAATCTTCACTTCCGCGGACCCGGCTCCGCATCCCGGCATATGGGGAGCGGTAAACCTCCTGGGCTCGAACGGCGACGTGTTCAAATACTGCCGTATATCCTACGCCTACAACGGCATACACAACCACGCCTCCCATGCGAAGGTTACGAAGTGCATATTCCATGACAACGGGACGGCGCTTTCGTTTATAAAGGCGAATTTCAACAACACCTGCGTAATGGACATAGAGGACAACACAATCGTGGGCAACCTCTCCGGCATTTCCGCAAGGTACGCCATGATAACAATCCTCCACAACGACATATCGAACAACAAGTTCTATGGAATCTGGCTGCACGAGGGCGATAAAGGCAGAATCGCCTACAACGACATAGAGAAAAACGGCAAGGGCGTTTTCCTTTTCAGGGCGGCGCCGCTCAAGATACACTTAAACAACATTGCATACAACAAGGAATACAATATCGCGCTGGCCGTGGAGACCCCGGTGGACGTTGACGCCTCAAACAACTGGTGGGGCACCACCGACCCTTTGAAGATCAAGGCAAAGTTTTACGATAAAAGAACGGACGACAGCCTTGGGCTGGTCAATTTCAGGCCGTTCCTCAAAACAAAAGTGCCCGGCACGGTTAAATGAAAAAAATTGCAATCTTACCGGTCGTTATTGTCGCCGTATTGTTTTCCGCGCAGGCCTTCGCCGCTACGCTCAGGACTGACGCCGTCTGGACCGGGACGGTAAAGGTGTCAGGCCGGTTATTGGTGAAGCCCGGAGTGACCCTCAAAATCGAGCCTGGGACAGTCGTTAAGTTCGTCCCGGCGAAGCAGGACGATACCGGGCTTGCGCAGTGCGGGATGCTGATACTTGGGACGATAATAGCGGACGGCCTGCCCGGCGCGAGGATAAGATTTACCTCGGCGGCGCAAAGGCCCAGGCCGGGAGACTGGGGAGAGATACAGATTATAAGGAGCAAGGGGAGCTCCTTTGCGGACTGCGACTTCCGCTACGGAGGCTGGGGACTTCATATCCATCATACGAAGATAAAGATTTCGGACTGCACCTTCATGCGCAACAGCTTCGGAGGCATCCGCGGAAAGGGCGGCAGAGTCGAGATTGCAGGCTGCGTCCTCAAGGGTATGCAGATTGGTATGCGCTACTGGAAGGGCGCGCCGTATATCCACAACAGCGATATAACGGACGACAGCACCGGGATATTCTGGCGCCAGGGATGCGAGGGCGCAAGGATCAAATATAATAACTTCCAGGGAAACAGGGACTACGACATAAAGCTCGGCGAAGGTCAGGCCGGAGATATAGACGCCCGCCTGAACTGGTGGGGAGACGAAAGACCGAAGCTCTTCGACCGCCACCGCGAGAGCTATATCGGCAGGGTCATTACGGAACCGGCGCTTTCGGCCAGGGTAAAGATAAACTGAGGCGGGAGACTGCAATGCGCAATATTAGGCGGAACCCGGACATAATCTGGCGCGAAGAGGAAGAGGCCAGAGATGAAGCCCTCAGGGCTATGGAACGCGGCGACGACGCATCCGGCGAGGGAACGGTGCTGCTGGTGGAGTCAGGTATGATGCACCAGCTTAACCTCCTCGGCGGCGAGATATGGAAGCTTCTCGACGGTATCGACGAGGAGCGCCTTGTGGATACCCTCGCCATGACCTTCGACATAGACAGGGAGACGCTTTCGATGGACGTCCGGGATTTTCTTATCGATATTGACGGAAGGGGTTGGCTGGTTCATGAGTAGGATACCGTTTTCACCCGTAACAATCAACTGGACCCTTACCTTCAGGTGCAATTTTAACTGCCGCCACTGCTACTCCAGGCCGGAAAAAGCGCCCGAGCTGCCGACGGAGCAGGTGAAGGAGATAATGGCGAAGGTGGCAAAATATAAAGTACCGTTTATTAATTACGGCGGCGGAGAGCCGCTCCTCCGGAGCGACCTCTTCGAGTTGACCTCATACGCGACATGCCTCGGCTTCAATGTCTCCATGAACACCAACGGATTTTTAATGACCCGGGAGAAGGCGGCCCTTGCCGGGGAATCCGGTTTTAAAACCGTCGGCATATCCATAGACAGCACGAGGCCGGAGGTGCACGACGACTTCCGCAACATTAAAGGAAGCCACAAGAAAGCCGTGAGCGCGGCGAAATTCTTAAAAGAGCAGGGCGTGCGCCTTACAATATCCTCCGTCATATGCCGGATTAACCACACGGAGTTCGAGGATCTGGTGCGCCAGGCGAGAGACCTCGGCGCGGAGCAGATTTCGCTGCATAACTACAAATGCGCCGGGATGGGTTTCACAAATAAAGACGAGCTCGACCTCTCTCCTGCGGAATGGAAGGAATTTTACCTGAAGGCCATAGCGCTCAGGGAGAAGGCAACGGATATAAGAATATCGATGGACGACCCCATCACGGCGACGATACACAAGGCCCCGGAGCAGGCGATTGTCAAAGGGAGCACATGCGGAAAGCTGTCCCTGAATATCCGCGCGAACGGCGACGTTACACCATGCGGTTTCATCCCGGTTGTCATAGGGAACCTGCTTACGGACGACCTGAAAGACCTCTGGGATCACTCGAATGTCCTTGAAAAGATGCGGAACAAAAAACCCAAGGAGAAATGCCTCACCTGCAAGCACTACGAGGACTGCCTCGGCGGCTGCACCGCCCGCGCCTACGCCACCACCGGCGACTTCAACTCCCCCGACCCCCACTGCTGGGTAGCGAAATAGTTCAGGTTTTATTTTTTAGTTCTATAATAAATTATGCGCACAATCCTGCATATAGACATGGACGCCTTTTTCGCGGGCGTAGAGGAGCTACGGCATCCGGAGCTAAGAGGGAAACCGCTCGTCGTCGGCGGGAACGGAGACCCGAACACGCGAGGTGTTGTGTCCACGGCGAACTACGCCGCGAGGAAGTTCGGCATCCATTCCGCGATGCCGCTCAAGGAGGCCTATCGCCGGTGTCCTTCGTGCGTCTTTTTGCCCGTGGACTACGCCGAATATTCCCGCATCTCGAAAGAGATGATGGAGGTCTTGAGGGAGTTCGGCTGCACAATCGAGGAGGTCGGCATCGACGAGGCGTTCATGGACATAACGGACAGCCCGCTCGGAACGCCCGAAGAAATCGGCAGGAAGCTGAAGGAGCGCATTAAGGAGAAAGCCGGCCTGACCGCGTCTGTCGGTATCGCGCCGAACAAGCTCGTTGCTAAGATTGCATCCGACCTTGAGAAGCCTGACGGACTTACGATAATCCCTGAGGACAAGGTGCAGTGGAGGCTCGCGCCGCTTAGGGCGGACAGAGTCTGGGGCGTGGGCGAGGTAACATATGCCAGGCTCCTCAAGATGGGGATTAAAACCCTGGGCGACCTTGCCGAAGCGGACGAAGGGAAGCTTGCCGCAGAGTTCGGAGAGAACTGGGGTCGAAGCCTTAAAGAGCGCGCGCGCGGGATAGACGACTCCGAGCTTGTTACGGAGTGGGAGCCGCGATCTCTGTCGAGAGAGACGACGTTCGAGAAAGACACCGCGAAGATGCTTGAAATAAAAAAAGAGTTCGAGTGGATGTCGGAAGACCTGGAACACAGGCTGAAGAAGCGGAATTTCCTGGCCAGGACGGTTACGGTGAAGCTTCGTTATTCGGACTTCACCACCCTAACGCGTGCGAAGACGATGGAGCGTCCCACGGCTGAGCGCGAGCCTATAATGCGCGCGGGGCTGGGGCTTCTGCACAAGTTCCCGTGGGAGCGTCCGGTGCGGCTCGTGGGGCTTCGGGTGTCGAACTTGGTCGCGGCTGAGCAGGCGCAGTCCCCGCCACCGGACGCCGCTCTTTTTTGATTGAAAATCTTTTTTGCAGATTCGGCTTGACAGGTGCGGAGCGGCCCGATATTATTCATAAAGGTATTTAAATATCTTTATCATGGCCGGGAATAAGGGGCAGTCGTCGGGGTTGTTTTTGCATGAAAAGGGAGGGCAAGGAAGTGGAAAAGCTTATACCGGTATTCAAGGCGATGGCGGACGAAACGAGGCTCAGGATATTAAAGCTCCTTTCCTGTGGAGACGAGATATGCGTGTGCGACCTCACGGAGGCCCTGGAGATGACGCAGCCGAATATCTCGTTCCACCTGGGCATACTCAGGGAAGCGGGACTCATAAAAGACAGGCGCGAGGGGCGCTGGAGCTTTTACCAGCTCGACACGGGCGACATGCTGAACCGCGTGCTGGTCCCGACTTCACTTGAGAGGGTTACCGGCAGGAAACTCGACGGCGACAAAAAGCGCCTGGAGACTGCGCGGAAGGCAAAGGAAACCGCAAAGGCGGCAAAGGCGAAAGCCGATAAAACGAGGCTTAAAAAAGGCCGCAAACCGGGCGTCGCGGGGACGAAATCCGCGCCGAAAAGACGGCCTGCGGAGGTTTGACGTTATGGACAGGAAGATAAAATTAAGCGTGCAGAAGACTTACTCCGGTATCGCAAAAGGCGCCTCCGGAGGCTGCTGCGGTTCGAGTAAGCCGAAGTTCGCGCACGAGGAAAATATCGGCTATGACGTAAAAGAACTCATGAGCCTGCCGGAGGGAGCAATACTCGGCGTCGGCTGCGGCAACCCTGTCGCCCTTGCCTCCCTGAAGGAGGGTGAAGTGGTGCTGGACTTAGGCTCAGGCGCGGGGATAGACGTATTCCTGGCCGCAGGCAGGGTAGGGCCTTCCGGCAGGGTAATAGGCGTGGACATGACGCCGGAGATGCTCGCGCGCGCAAGGAAGAACGCCGGGGAGGGAAAGTTCACGAACGTCGAGTTCCGGCAGGGCGAAGTGGAAAATCTGCCCGTGGCGGATTCTTCCGTAGACTGCGTGATAAGCAACTGTGTCATAAACCTCTCCGTGGACAAGGATAGGACATTTTCCGAGGCGTTTCGCGTCCTGAAGGGCGGCGGACGGCTTATGGTGTCGGACATCGTGCTTACCAAAGACCTGCCGCGCGCGGTCGTGGAGAATGTCGAGGCGTATACCGGGTGCGTCTCCGGTGCGGTCAAACACGACGACTACATCGCTGCTGTCAGGCGCGCCGGTTTCGACGACATTACCGTCCTCTCGCTCGACGACGCCTCTTTCCTCGCGGAGACTACATGCGGCTGCGGGATTGTCACAAAGGACAACGTCAGCGACCTTGGCCTTCGTAGCATAAAACTGCTTGCAAAGAAGGGCGTTCCGGACGGCTCCGGCAGACCGGAATACTGCGGCGGGGACTGTTGCGGCGATTGATATGTTAAAATAAAAGGATTATTCCTTATAGGACTCATGCCTTAAACAAGGGATGTCCTTATATAACCCTCCGATAATCACAGCGTATCTGTCCTTGGCAACAGTTCCCCAGGTTTTACAATACAGCCCGCCCCGGGTTTCCGGCAAAGGCCGTTACAGCCACGGCAAGCACCAAAAAATATAACCTTATTAAATGGTTGCGCTGTTTATTGACTTTTATGCTATAAAAAGACTTGACAATAATACACTAAAGTAACATAATCAGAACAACGAAACATTATACTACCACCGGAGGGACTCGGAAAATGAAGATAATCAAATGGGATCCGTTTAAGGATATGATGATGGTGGAGGAGTTCTTTGACCCTGCGAAGCGCCTGCGAGGAGTTGACAAGCCCTCCACCTGGTCGCCTGCGGTTGATGTTTATGAGACGGAGAACGAGATAGTCCTGACGGCGGAGCTTCCGGGAATGAACCAGGAAGACATAACGCTTACCGTCCACGACAACGTCCTGGCGCTTAAGGGAGACAGGCTTTTCGAGCGGGACGTGAAGCATGAGAATTTCTACCGCATAGAGAGGAACTACGGCCACTTCAACAGGAAGTTTTCCATGCCCTGCGACGTTGACACGGACAATACCTCCGCCAATTTCAACGACGGATTGCTGAGGGTAGTAATACCGAAGAAAAACAAGGTCAAGAAGGTGCATGTCAAGGTGGAAAGATAAATGGCCGGGAAAAGGGATTATTACGAGGTGCTTGGAGTCCCGAAGACCTCGGACGAAAAGGAAATAAAAAAGGCGTACAGGAAGCTTGCCCGTAAATTTCATCCGGACGTCAACCCCGGCGACAAGGATGCGGAGCGCAAGTTCAAGGAAATAGGCGAGGCCTACGATGTTCTCTCCGACGTCAAAAAACGCGGGATGTACGACCAGTTCGGCCACGCCGCCTTCGACCAAGGCCAATCTGACGGCTTCAGGCCGGGGGCAGGCGCAGGGGGATTCCGGTATGAATACGGGCCCGGCGGGGGCCGGTCCGCCGGTTTCAGGCCGGAAGATTTTGAAGGATTCGCGCATGGCGGGGCTGCCGGTTTCGGGGCCGGAGGGTTTGATGATATATTGTCCGGCCTGTTTGGAGGCCGGTCTGCCGGTTTCGGGCCTTCCGGCCCGATGAAGGGCGAGGATACGTCCACCACAATGGAAGTGAATTTCGAGGACGCCCTTTTCGGGACGACCGCCCAGCTTAACCTGCGGCGCGAAGTTCCCTGCGCCTCCTGCGGCGGCACGGGGACACAGCCCGGGACCGCGCCAAGGAACTGTCCGGACTGCGGCGGCACTGGCCAGATAAAGGGCGGGCGCGGTATGTTCAGTATAAACAGGACGTGCCCGCGCTGCGGCGGAGCGGGGAACGTGAAGGAGGCGTGCAGGACATGCGGCGGCAGCGGTTATGTCCCCAAGGCCGAGAACCTTACGGTAAAGATACCGCCGGGGGTGGATAACGGTTCGAAAGTCAGGCTCCCCGGCATGGGCGGCCCGGGAGTGAACGGCGGGCCTCCGGGCGATTTGTATATCGTAACCAGGGTCCGCAGGCATCCATACTTTGAAAGACGCGACGACGACCTCTACAGCGAAATACCGATAACCTTTTCCGAGGCCGCGCTGGGCGCGAAGGTGGACGTGCCGACAAAGGACGGGATTGTAACCATGACCATCCCGCCGGGGACCCAGTCCGGCCAGGAATTCCGCCTCCGGGGAAAGGGCGCGCCGCACCTCGGCAAGGCCGGAGCGGGCGACCAATACGTGCGCGTGAAGGTGGCCGTGCCGTCTTCCTTGAGCGAACATGCGAAGTCCGCCCTCAGGGATTTTATGAGCCATGCCCCGCAGAACCCGCGCGCGGGAATCGGCTTCAGCGGTTTCAGGCGCGGGAAAGGCGCGGCGTGATTACAAGCATTTTTTACTTAGCGGGGGCGCGGTTTACGGCGCCGGGGACGGGGTTGCGGAATGGTTAAAAGACAGACTGCCGTATACATGATAAGCGTTGTTTCCGAGATGCTCGGCGTGCACCCGCAGACGCTAAGGCTTTATGAACGCGAGGGTTTCGTGCATCCATTCCGGCGCGCGGGCGTCAGGATGTATTCCGAAGAAGACGTCGAGCGCATCCGGGCGATAATTAATCTTACCCGCGACATGGGTGTGAACCTCGCCGGTGTGGAAGTCATACTCTCGATGCGCGAGAGGATGCAGAAGCTCCAGGACGAAATGGAGCACATGGTGTTCGAGATGCGCGAGGAGTTTATGCGTGAGCTTTCGCGCCGCGAGGAGGAGATGAAGCACCCCCTGGCGAAGTTGCCGGAGGGGGAGATTATAAAGGTGAAAGTGAATAAAGGGTAACGGGCGTCATTCCCGCGCGGGCGGGAATCCGGAGACTTTCGGAGCAAGTAAGACGGGGGTTTTATGCGGCTCGATAAATTTACGGTAAAGGCGCAGGAAGCGGTGATGGCCGCTCAGGACGAGGCGGGCAGGCGCGGTTACCAGCAGGTGGACGCGGAGCATCTGTTGCTGGCCCTCCTGAGGCAGGAAGAGGGCGTTGTGCCGCCGATTTTAAAGAGGCTCGGCGCGGACTTAAGGGTGCTCGAAGGCGGCGTTATCTCGGAGCTTGAGCGGATGCCGAAAGTATCCGGTTCCGGTGCGATGTGGCAGGTATATGTAACGCCGAGGCTGAACAAGATTCTTGACCGGGCGGCGCGGGAGATGGACGGCTTGAAGGACGAGTACGTCTCCACGGAGCACCTTCTTCTGGCTATGGCGGAAGACGACGGCGCGGCGGGCAGACTCCTTAAGGAGGCGGGCGCAAAGAGGGAGAGTATACTCTCGGCATTGAAGGAAATACGGGGTTCGGAGCGGGTTACCGACCAGAACCCGGAAGGGAAATACGAGGCCCTTACTAAATATGGACGAGACCTGACCGACCTCGCGCGCAAGGGGAAACTCGACCCGGTGATAGGCCGGGACGAGGAGGTCCGCCGGGTGATACAGGTGCTCTCCCGAAGGACGAAGAACAACCCGGTATTGATAGGCGAGCCGGGCGTCGGCAAGACGGCGATAGTCGAGGGCCTCGCCCAGAGGATAATCGCCGGGGACGTGCCGGAAGGTCTTAAGGACAAGCGTGTCGTCGCACTCGACATGGGCGCGCTTATCGCGGGTGCAAAGTTCCGGGGCGAGTTCGAGGACAGGCTGAAGGCGGTGCTCAAGGCCGTGGATGAGTCCCAGGGGAAGATTGTCCTTTTTATCGACGAGATGCATACGCTTGTCGGAGCGGGCGCGGCGGAAGGGGCTGTGGACGCCTCGAACATGCTAAAGCCCGCCCTTGCCAGGGGCGAGCTTCGGTGCGTCGGCGCGACGACCATAGACGAATACAGGAAACACATAGAGAAAGACCCGGCCCTTGAGCGGCGTTTCCAGCCTGTGATGGTGCAGGAGCCTGACGTGGACGATACGGTCTCTATACTGCGCGGCCTCAAGGAGCGCTACGAAGTCCACCACGGCGTGCGGATAAAGGATTCCGCACTCATCGCGGCGGCGATGCTTTCCAGCCGCTACATAACCGACCGTTTCCTCCCGGACAAGGCCATAGACCTAATCGACGAGGCGGCGTCGAAACTCCGCATGGAGATAGACTCCATGCCCACGGAGCTCGACGAGCTGGGCAGGACGTTAAGACGTCTACAGATAGAGCAGCAGGCGGTAAAAAAGGAAAAAGACAAGGCATCCAGGGAGCGGTTAAGCGGTATAGAGAAAGAGATTTCGGAGCTTTCCGAAAAACGCTCCGGACTTCACGCCCGATGGATGAACGAGAAAGAGGCGATAAAAAAGATACGCGAGCTTAAGGAGAAACTGGAGCAGGCAAAGGCCGATGCGGAACGCGCCGAACGCGAGGGGAACCTGGGCCGCGCGGCGGAGCTTCGCTACGGGACTATCGTGGAACTGAACAAGGGTCTTCAGGGACGGAACGAGGCCCTGGCTTCCCTTCAGGCGCAGGGGTCGCTTCTGAAGGAAGAAGTGGACGACGAGGACATCGCCGGGATTGTCTCGAAATGGACGGGCGTGCCGGTATCGAAAATGCTCGAAGGCGAGGCCGCAAAGCTCACGAAGATGGAAGAGCGGCTCGGCGAGAGGATTGTCGGGCAGGAAGAGGCCGTGCAGGCGGTATCGGACGCCGTGCGCCGCGCGAGGGCGGGGATTCAGGACCCTCAGAGGCCGATAGGCTCCTTCATATTCCTTGGGCCTACGGGTGTAGGAAAAACGGAGCTTGCGCGGGCGCTGTCGGAGTTTCTCTTCGACGACGAGAAGGCGATGGTCAGGATAGACATGTCCGAATACCAGGAGAAGCATACGGTGTCGAGGCTTATAGGCGCGCCTCCGGGATACGTGGGCTTCGAGGAGGGCGGCCAGCTGACAGAGGCGGTGCGCAGAAGGCCTTATTCCGTGATACTCTTCGACGAGATAGAGAAGGCGCATCCGGAGGTCTTCAATGTGCTGTTGCAGCTTCTTGAGGATGGCAGGCTGACCGACGGCCACGGGCGCACGGTTGACTGCAGGAATACCGTAGTCATCATGACGTCCAACATCGGGAGCCGGTTCATACAGGAGGCGAAGACCGAAGACGAGATGCGAGGGCTCGTGTCCGAGGCCTTGAAGGACCATTTCAAGCCGGAGTTTTTAAACCGCATAGACGACATAATAATATTCCACCCGCTCTCCGAGGAGCAGTTGAAGAGAATAGTGGATATTCAGCTTAAGCTCCTGCAAAAGCATATCGCCCGGAAGAGGCTGAACATCGTATTGACCCCGGCGGCAAGGGAGATGCTGGTGACGATGGGATACGACCCGGCATACGGCGCAAGGCCCCTCAAGCGCACGATACAGCGCGAAATACTGAACCCGCTCGCCATGAAGATACTCGAAGGGCAGTTCAAGGAGGGCGATACGGTTCAGGCGGACGTGGAGGGCGGGCGGCTCGTATTCCGCCGGATGGTTGAGGCCGAGGCGGCGTAAATTGACCGGCGCCTTTATCTTGAATTTTCGCGCCGGAAGTGATACAAATACAATATATTAGTGTCATTGCGAGCGTGGCGAAGCAATCCCAGGTTTTAAGGCCGGGATTGCCGCGTCGCATTTGCTCCTCGCTAATGACATCTTCAGCCGGGAGGCAGGTTTTGGCTGTTCTTGAAATAAGAAAATATCCCGACCCTACTCTCCGGAGGAAATCGAGGCCGGTGGCCGAAATAACCCCGGAAATCCGGAAGCTTATAGACGACATGATAGAGACGATGTACGCCGCGCCGGGCGTGGGCCTGGCCGCCCCGCAGGTAGGGATACCGCTCAGGCTTGCGGTTATCGACGTGTCCACGAAGGACGAGGAGTCTCCGCTTATGGTGCTTGTGAACCCGGAAATAATCTCCACGGAAGGCGAACAGAACGGAGAGGAAGGGTGCCTTAGCGTCTCGGACTTCCAATCCGTCGTTACGCGCTTTGCCAAAGTCCGCGTGAAGGCGACGGACAGGGAGGGCAAGCCATACGAGGTATCAGGCGAGGGGCTTCTTGCCCGCGCCTTCCAGCACGAGATAGATCACTTGAACGGCGTGCTCTTCATAGACCGGATAAGCCCCCTGAAGCGCGGCCTATTCAAGCGCAGGGTCAGAAAGAACCTGAAAGAAGACAAGGCGGCCATTTGAGGATAGTCTTCATGGGGACGCCCGGCTTCGCCGTGCCTGCGCTGGATGCCCTTGTGAAGGCAGGGCATGAAATCCCGCTCGTGGTAACCCAGCCGGACAGGCCGAAGGGCCGGAGCAAAAAGCCCGTCCCGCCGCCGGTAAAGGAACTGGCGGAATCTCTGAATCTGCCGGTTTTCCAGCCTGAGAGAGTAAAGAAACCGGAGGCGATAGAGAAAATAAGAAAGTGCGGCCCGGACGCGCTTGTCGTAGCCGCATTCGGGCAGATACTCCCCAAGGCCATCCTCGACATACCAAGGCTCGGCTGTTTCAACATCCACGCATCCCTGCTCCCGGCATACAGGGGGGCCGCGCCGATTAACCGGGCGATCATAAACGGCGACGAGAGGACCGGCATCACCATAATGCTGATGGACGAGGGGATGGATACCGGGGCGATATTGATGGCCGGGGAAGAGCCGATACTGCCGGATGACACTGCGGGGACGCTTACGGAGCGGCTCTCCCGCATCGGGGCCGGGCTTATAGTGAAGACCCTTGAGGAGTTCGGGGCCGGGCGGCTCAAGCCGGTTCCCCAGGACGATACGCGGGCGACCTGTGCGCCGATCCTCAAAAAAGAAACGGGGAAGATTGACTGGACGAAGACGGCGCGCGGGATAGAGAGAATGGTGCGCGGACTCGACCCCTGGCCTGGCGCATATACATACCGTGCGGGAAAGATGCTGAGGATTTGGAAGGCGGGAGTTTCACCCTCTCCCCGGCCCTCTCCCATCAAAGGAGAGGGTGAAACCTCTTTACCCTCGCCCCATAGTGGGAGAGGGTGGCGCACAACGCCGGGAGAGGGTGAGATTATTTCAGCCGATAAGGGCGGCATAGTCGTCGCCGCAGGGGAAGGCGCGGTCGTAATTCATGAGCTTCAGCCGGAGGGCGGGCGCAGGATGAAGGCGTCGGAGTACCTCGCGGGGCATAAAATATCGCCGGGCGAGCGTTTGGGATGAAAGAGCCGAAAAAAAGGGTATTCATAACCCTGCTGATAGTTACCATGGGCCTCGTCGGCGGTACCGGATGGCTCCTGTGGTATATCCCGCAGGTGGGCCTACGGAATATCAATCCGCTGCTCCCGGCTGTCCTGACGGTTATTATCTTCGGGGCCGTAGGGATTGTCGCCTCCGGCGTATTGCTCCTCATTATCACGCTCATCCGGGGGCACGAGATATTCCTCGCCCAGAGGCTTCGGTTTGTGGTTATAAAGGTGCTCTTCCCGCTCATGGTGCTCGTGGGAAAGCTCCTGGGAATATCCCGCGACAGGGTACAGCAGTCGTTCATAGCCGTCAACAACCAGCTCGTCCGCTCGAACGTCGGGAAGGTGAAGCCCGACAGGCTCCTGATACTACTGCCGCACTGCATACAGATAAACGAGTGCAACATAAAGATTACCGGCGACGTGCACCGGTGCAAGGGCTGCGGGAAATGCGAGATAAAAGAACTTGTCGCCGTCGCGGACAGGTATAACGTAGACCTCTCCGTCGCCACGGGCGGGACGCTGGCCCGGAGGATAATCAAGGAGAAGCGCCCGAAGGCCATAATAGCCGTCGCCTGCGAGAGAGACCTGACGAGCGGCATAGTGGACAGCTATCCCCTGCCCGTGATAGGGATATTGAACGACCGCCCGTTCGGGCCGTGCATGAACACGCGCGTGGACATGGACGACGTAAAGGAGGCGCTCGAAACCTTCATCTCGCCCGCCAATGCATAGTGCGCGCGACGCCGCTTTATATGTCATCTCCCGCGTGCGGCCCGAAGCCGGTCGACCGTCACGCGCTGAAACCCTGCTCCATGAATCGTTCCGTAAATACTCCCTCGACAGCCGGGACAGGCGTCTTGCGACAGAGCTCGTCTACGGCGTCATAAGAAACCTCATCGCGCTCGATTATTCGCTTTCGTTCTATATAAAAGACCCACGGAAGGTTCAGCCGGAGATACGCAATATCCTGAGGCTTGCGGCCTATCAGATACTTTACCTGGACAAAATCCCGCCGCGCGCGGCTGTGGACGAGGCGGTGGAGCAGGCAAAAAGAGTTGAGGACAGGGGAGAGGGCCGGTCGGGCAATGTCCGAAGCCGGTCCACCGGCGGCTTCGTGAACGCCGTGCTCAGGAACATGCTTAGGGAGCCTGGGAAGGTTATATTTCCCGACCCGGATAAAAATCCTCTCGATTACCTGTCGCTTAGGCTCTCATATCCGAAATGGCTGGTGAAGAGGTGGACGGGGCGTTTCGGTTTTGAAGGCGCGAAGGCCCTTATGGAGGCGGGGAACGAAAGGCCCCCGCTCGTCGTCAGGGCGAATGCGCCGGGCACGAGCAGGGAGGCCCTGGCGGAGATATTCGGAGAAGCAGGGATTCAAACCGCTCCCGGAAGATACGCGCCGGACGCGCTTATATTAAAGTCTCACAGGCCGGTTACGGAGCTTCCGGGATATGACGAGGGTCTGTTTTCCGTGCAGGACGAGGCGGCGCAGCTCGTATCACTGCTTGTCGCTCCGGAACCGGGCGAGCTTGTCCTCGACGCCTGCGCCGCACCCGGCGGCAAGAGCGCGCACCTGTCGTCCATAGGAAGCCGGTCGACCGGCTCCGGGAATTCCGCGCGTATCGTCTCAATGGACATCTCCCTTGACAAACTCGCGCTTCTGAAAGAAAATAGTCTACGGCTTAAAGCGCCGAACATATTTCCCGTCGCTGCGGACGCGGCGGGGGAACTGCCGTTTCGGGCCGGTTGTTTCGACCGCATACTCCTGGACGCGCCCTGCACCGCGCTCGGCATAATAAGGCGGCGGCCTGAGATAAAATATACGAGGAAGCCCGCCGCCATCGCGCGTATGGCGGCGATGCAGCTATCGATGCTTGAGAACGTCTCCGGGCTTCTGAAGCCGGGCGGAACGCTGGTATATTCCGTCTGCTCCACGGAGCCGGAGGAGGGCGAAGGTGTCGTGGAAACATTCCTTTCGCGCCATGCGGAGTTTGCGCTCGAAGACCCGCGCCCGTTCCTCCCTGAGGCCGCGCGGGATTCGGCAATTGACGACATCGTCCGCACGTTTCCGATACCGCACGGGACGGACGGGTTTTTCATGGCAAGAATGGTGCGCCGGCAACGATGAAAAAAATCTTTCAGATAGCCCTTGTCGCCTTCGTATTCCTGGGCCTGGCGATCGTCTCGGCGTTCATCACCATGAAGGCCGTTACCTGGAGCAGGACCGTGGCTGTCCCGGACGTGCGGGACATGAACCTGCCCGTGGCCATAAACCTCATAAGAAACGCGGGCCTGAACATAAAGGTGGAGCGCGAGGAGCATCATCCGACCGTGCCGCAGAACTATATAATCGGCCAGAACCCCGCGCCGGGCGAGCGCGTGAAGAGCGGCAGGGACGTCATGGTCGTCGTAAGCCTCGGCTCGCAGGCGGTGACCGTGCCGCAGGTGACGGGCGAGGTGTTCCGGCTTGCGCAGGTTACGCTCAGACAGGCCGGGCTGAACCTGGGCGAACTGGCGCGTGTCAATTCGCCGTCCCCTGTCGAGACGGTAATATTGCAGTCTCCGCCGCAGGGAGCCGTGGCGCAGAAGGATTCGGCGGTGGATATGCTCGTGAGCGACGGCGCGAGGGGGATTCGTTACGTAACGCCGGATTTGAGGGGAATGACGCTGCCCCAGGCCGGGGATGCGGTGAGGCCGATGGGCGGAAAGGTGCTCTTTTACGGGAAGGGCGCCGTGATTGCATCGCAGCAGCCGAAGGCCGGATTCCGGCTGCCCGCGAACGGGCAGATAATCGTCGCGCTTGGGGCGCCCCAGCCGGTCAAGACGCCTGCGCCCAAGGCGGGCAAGGCTCCCGCGCCGCCGCAAAAGCCTGCTGCGGGGAATCAGTCATCGGGGGCCGCGGGCCGGAAGGCCGGAGGCGCGACACAGGGTTTTTAACAGGTTTTAAAGGAGGTTATACAATTGATAAGCATTGCGCCGTCCATACTGTCGGCGGATTTCGGCAGGCTCACGGAGGAGATAAAAGCGGTTGAGAAGGCGGGGGCTGACATCATACACGTGGACGTGATGGACGGGCGGTTTGTGCCGAATATTACCATCGGCCCGAAGGTCGTCCAGGCGGCAAGAAAGGCCACGTCGCTCCCGATAGACGTCCACCTGATGATAGTGGAGCCGGAGAGATATATCCATGATTTCGCCCATGCCGGCGCGGATTACCTCACCGTCCACGCCGAGGCGTCCGTGCATCTGAACCGCACCCTTGCGGCCATACGCGAGCAGGGGGTGAAGGCCGGAGTCGCGCTTAACCCCTCGACATCATTAAGTTCTCTGGACTGGGTATGGGAGCATATCGACCTGCTTCTGATAATGTCCGTGAACCCCGGCTTCGGCGGGCAGGAGTTCATCCCGAACTGCATGGACAAGCTATCCGGCGCAAGGGTTGAAATAGACATGAGGGGTCTGGACGTGCTCCTGGAGGTGGACGGCGGGATTAAGGTGCAGAACGCGAAGGAAGCGGCCCTTTCCGGAGCGGACATACTCGTCGCCGGGAGCGCGATATTCGGCGTAACCGATTACAAAAAAACGATAAAACAGTTCAAGGACGCAGTTAAAGGCGTGCGCGAGGAGTAGCCGGCCGGCCGGTTTAAGAGGTCGGCAGGCCGCGGATTGCCTCGGCGCATTTGCAGACGGTTATGTTCCAAGCGGGAAATTCAACGAATATCATTCTGTAACCTTTTCGTCCCGCCTGCTGTCTTTATATAAAAAGCGAAACTGCACGGCTTTTCTTTGTGCCGCCCCGCGCTAATCCTGGGAACTACCCTCGACAAGCAGTGGTGGCGCCGCTTTCTTTTCTTATGAAAAGGAAATAACTTTTCTGTTGACATAGACCGGTTATACCCGGCATATTCTTAAGATGTCGTGAATTCATATCGGGTCTAACCGGAGGGATAGAAACATGTCATCAGCATCGAGATTTGTTCTGATAATCATTGCGGCGTTTGCCGCAACCCCTGCGTTTGCGGGCGCCGGCAGTCCCGCACCCGGCAAACCGGCCCCAAGCCCGGTCTCAGGCTTCACGTTTTCCAATGCGTCCTCGGCGTCCTCGTCCGGCCTTGTCACGCTCCCGCCTCGGCCCGAGGCCGTCGCGCCCGCCGGCAAGCCCGTTGCCGGTCGACCGGCTTCGGCAAAGGCCCTGACGCTTGAGGACTGCATAGCCGTCGCCCTGAGGAAGCATCCCAGGATAAAGGGCGCGCGGCAGGATGTTGTCGCCGGACGTTTCAGGACTCTGGGCGCTGCGTCTGTTTATTTTCCGATAATAGATTTCGGCCTGAACGCAAACGGGCTGGCATCGTTCTTCCCAATCGGCGGCCACAACACGACTTTCAGCTACGACGACATCACATGGGGCTTCAACGGGAGCTGGACGCTCTTTGACTTCGGGCGGACGTATTACTCCGTGAGGAGCTACGCGGAGCTTGACAAGGCCCTCTACAAGACCTTGAGCTCCGTCCAGCAGAACGTCGTCTACGACGTCCGGGACGCATACTACAGCCTCCTCCGGGCGCAGACGCTCGTGAAAGTGGCCGGGGACACGCTCGCCCAGGCGAACGAACACCTGCGGGAGGCAAAAGGGTTCTACGATACCGGTGTAAAGCCGCGCTACGACGTAACGCAGGCGGAAGTCGGCGTAAACAACGCGAAGGTGCAGGTCATACAGGCCTACGACGCCGTAACGCAGGCAAGAATAAACCTTAACACGACGATGACGGTTGACCCGATGACCAGGACGATCGTCGTGGACAGGCCGGAGCTTGAGCCGCTCGACAAGACCCTTGAGCAGTATCTCGCGCTTGCGATAGAGAACCGCCCGGACATAAAGGCGCTTGAGTCACAGAGAAAGGCGTACGGGTTGGCAGTGAAGGGGGCGCTGGCCGGGTTCATGCCGGTAATCAGCGCAAGCGGCGCATATGACTGGAACAGGCTCGTCTATCCGGATCAGCCGGGCGTCTTCGGCACATCCAACTACGCGGTCGGCATCACCGTGCCCCTGTTCCAGGGATTCCGGACCGTGGCCGAAGTCGGCCAGGCGCGGGCGGCGGCGCTCTCCGCGAAATACCGCGTGGAGGACTCGAAGCTCGGCGTGGAAAACGACGTGGCCTCGGCATATCTTGCGGCGCAGGACGCAAGCGCGCGCATTGCGGCGCTCAAGGTCTCCGTCAGGAAGGCAAAAGAGAACCTCGACATCGCCCAGGGCCGGTACGAGGCCGGAGTCGGGAATATCATAGACGTAACCGACGCGCAGGTGCAGCTTACGCAGGCCAGGACGGACGAGGCCCAGGCGTATTACGATTATCATCTCGCTTATTCAAGGTTACTGCGGAGCACGGGCGCGGGAGTAATGAAAGAG
The DNA here is from genome assembly GCA_021789495.1 of Nitrospirota bacterium. Taxonomy (GTDB): domain Bacteria; phylum Nitrospirota; class JACRHJ01; order JACRHJ01; family JACRHJ01; genus JAKAHE01. The sequence goes on along the minus strand of JAJYJM010000006.1, from coordinate 11,736 downwards.
CAATAAATGAAAAAGAGCAGTAAGAAAAAAATCATATTAACCCTGGCCGTCCTTGCGGCGTGCGCGCTTGTATTCGGGGTTATATACAAAAAGAAAAAGACGTTCAACCCGAAGGACTACTCAGTCGCAAAGGCGCATATCGGAGACGTAACGGCTTCCGTCTCGGCAACCGGCAAGCTCCAGGCGAAGACGACCGTCCTCGTGGGCACGGAGGTCTCCGGGACGATACGCAGAATAATGGTAGACTACAACTCCCCGGTAAAAAAGGGAGAGGTGCTCTTAAAGCTCGACCAGGAGCTCTTCCGGGCGCAGGTGAACCAGGCGCGCGCGAACCTGGAGAACGCCCAGTCCAAGCTTACCGAGATGGAGTCCAACCGCGGCATGACAAAGAGCGGCGTTCAGACATCGATAGACCAGGCAAAGGCCACGCTCGACAAGACAAGCGCGGACTTAAGACGCGACGAGATACTCATAAAGACCGGCTCCGTCTCGCACTCCGACCTCGACGCGGCGCGGGAGGCGTACCAGAACGCCGGCGCGCAGTATGCAGACGCGAAGGCGAATACGGACAAGAACCTCGTCCTCGGCGCGCAGATAGCCGAGGCAAGAGCGCAGGTCAGCCAGGCGAAAGCGAGCCTTGATACCGCCGAGACGAACCTCTCGAAGACCGTAATCATATCCCCGATGGACGGCGTCGTGATAGACAAGCAGGTGGAGGTGGGCCAGACCGTCGCCGCGAGCTTCGCCACGCCGAACCTCCTTACCATCGGCGACCTCTCCGTCATGCAGGTGGCAATCTCGATAGACGAGGCGGACGTCGGCCGGACGAAGGTCGGACAGAAGGTGAGGTTTACCGTTGACGCGTTCCCGAACGTGGTCTTCAAGGGGACGCTCTCCCAGATATATTATTCGCCCGTAACAGTCTCGAACGTCGTCACGTATACCGGCATTGTCGAAGTGAAAAACAGGGGCGGGCTTCTGCGCCCCGGAATGACGGCGAACATAACGATAATTACCGGGCGGAGAAGACACGTCCTTTTGATACCTTCCTCCGCGCTCCGGGTCAGGCTTCCCGGCATGAAAGCGAAAACGGAAAAGGGCAAAAAAGGCAAAGAGCGCAAAGGCCGGCATACCGTATGGGTGATGCAGAAGGACGGTCCTCATCCCGTGCAGGTCAAGACCGGGCTTACCGACCTCGTAAACACGGAAATCACCTCCGGCCTCAAAGCGGGCGAGCCGGTGATTACGGACTATTTCGGCCAGGGTAATGCTGCCCGCGGCCCGCACGGTTTCTTCAGGATGTAGCATGATAGAGGCTATGGATCTCGTAAAGGAATATGTCATAGGAGACACGACGCTGCGCGCGCTGGACGGCGTAAACTTGCACATAGGGCGCGGGGAATTCGCGGCCATCATGGGGCCGTCCGGCTCCGGAAAATCCACCTTCATGAACATCGTCGGCTGCCTCGACCGTCCGACCTCCGGGAGCTACATACTCGACGGAACGCCGGTCGAGACGCTCTCCGGGGACGCCCTCGCGGGCATAAGAAACAGGATGCTCGGATTCGTCTTCCAGGGCTTCAACCTCCTCCCACGCACGACGGCTCTTGAGAACGTCGAGCTCCCGATGTATTATAACGGACACGAAGAGGACATGGAAGAAAGGGCCTATGCGGCGCTCAAGTCCGTCGGGCTCTCTGGCCGCGAGAGGCATTTCTCAAGCCAGCTCTCCGGCGGCCAGCAGCAGAGGGTGGCCATCGCGCGCGCTCTCATAAACGACCCGTCCGTCATACTCGCGGACGAGCCGACAGGGAACCTCGACAGCAAAACGAGCATCGAGATAATGGACATATTCACGAAACTTAACGGGGAGAAGGGCATAACCATCGTCCTCGTCACGCACGAGCCGGACATAGCAAGCTTCGCCAAAAGGCGGATACACTTCAGGGACGGGAAGATTGTTTCGGACGAGAGGACAAACTGAAAACCGTCATTCCCGCGAAGGCGGGAATCCAGTGACTTTTAAAGTCGCCGGGCCCCCGTTTTCACGGGGGTGACAGGCATGGATAAATGTTTATTTTACCCACAATAAAAATCGCCTTCCGGGGCCTCAGGGTAAACAAGATGCGCTCCGGGCTTACCATGCTCGGCATAATAATCGGCGTGGCGGCGGTTATAACCATGCTCGCCGTCGGCGAAGGGGCGAGGGAGTATCTGGCGAAGTCCATAGCGTCGCTTGGGAGCAACCTGATCCTCGTAATACCGGGCAGCACGACCTCCGGCGGGGCCAGGATGGGCACGGGTAACACCAATACCCTTGTGCCCTCCGACGCCCAGGCGCTGGAGGGCGAGAGCGCCATAGACGCCGCCGCGCCCATGGTGCGCGGAGTCGGGCAGGTTGTGTTCCAGGACAGGAACTGGAATACGGCCGTGATGGGCACGACCGGTTCCTACGAGAGAATAAGGGACTGGCCCGTGTCCGAGGGCAGGTTCATAAACCGCCAGGACGTAGACGGCATGACGAAGGACTGCCTTGTCGGGACGACCGTCGTCCAGGAGATTTTCGGAGACGAAGACCCGCTGGGCAGGATAATACGCATAAACCAGGTGCCGTTTACCGTCGTCGGCGTGCTCCAGAAGAAGGGGCAGTCCCTTATGGGCCAGGACCAGGACGACATAATAATCACGCCGCTTTCCACGGCGATGTCGAGGCTCTTCGGGAAGACCTCCGTGAACGCGATAATGGTGAAAGGGAAAAGCGACAGTCTGATGAACCACGCCGTGGAGCAGGTGAAGACGCTCCTTCGGCAGAGGCACAGGATACCGGAAGGCGGGGATGACGACTTCTCCGTAATGAACCTCTCCGAGATGCTCGCCGCCGCCGAGGCGCAGACGAAGATCATGACGATGCTCCTTGGAGCCGTGGCGTCGGTATCCCTGCTTGTGGGCGGCATAGGCATCATGAACATAATGCTCGTCTCCGTAACCGAGAGGACGAGGGAGATTGGCATCCGGATGGCCGTCGGCGCGAGGGAACGGGACATACTGCTCCAGTTCCTCGTGGAGGCGGTTGTGCTCTCCCTTACCGGCGGAGTAATCGGAATACTGCTTGGCGTAGGGTTCTCGACGGCCATATCGGAGTTCTCGCGCTTCCAGACGAGCGTGTCGCTCTTCAGCGTGCTTTTGTCGTTTGCCTTCTCGGCTGCGGTTGGGATATTCTTCGGGTTCTATCCCGCAAGGAAGGCCGCGGGGATGGACCCGATATCGGCGCTGAGATACGAGTAAATGAACGGAAAACTCAAAATCGGCGAGATAAGATACGCGAACTGCACGCCGCTGTATACTATGCTTAAGAGGCTCTCGGACTGCTCCGGTTTCGAGTTCGTCCCCGGAGAGCCGGCGAAGCTTAACCTGCTTCTGGCCAGGGGCGAGATAGACATAAGCTCGTCTTCCTCCATCGAATACGCGAGGCGCTGGCGGGAATACCTCGCCGTGCCCGGCGTATCCATAAGCTCGCGCGGCAGGGTGGGGAGCATACTGCTCTTCTCGAGGAGACCGATAGAAGAGCTCTCCGGCGCGGTTGTAGCCGTGTCCGCCGCTTCGGCGACGTCCGTCGTATTGCTCAAGTCGCTTCTGAAATTCAGATACGGTCTTCAGGCGAAGCTCATTCCGGAGAAGCCTGTCCTTAAGGATATGCTCGAAGGGCGGCAGGCGGCGCTGATTATCGGGGACGAGGCCCTCAAGGAGAACCTCGCGCTCGATTCCTCGCTTGGGCTTGAGGTATATGACCTGGGGACTATCTGGCAGGAGTTCACGGGGCTTCCATTCGTTTACGCGCTGTGGATGATGCGCGAGGACTCCTCGATGCGCGAGCCTTCGCTTGCCGGGCGTTTCAAGACCGGTATAATAGCCGCCAGGGAGGCCGCAGAGTCGAGATACGGGGAAATCGCGGCGGGTTCCCCGGAATCCGCGTGGATGGGTGTGCCCGGTCTTGTGGACTACTGGGAGACTATGTCCTACGACCTCACGGACGAGCATATCGCGGGGCTTATGAAGTTCTACGGTTTTGCCAGGGAGCTTGGCGAGGTTGCGGAGATGCCGGTATTAAGGTTCCTGTAGCAACCGTATTTTATTGACTTTCTGCGCGATTTCCTGTTAAATTTACATTGTGCCTGAAAGCCCTGTCGCCGTTAGTGCCGTGATACTCGCGGGCGGTGAGAACCGCCGCATGAACCGCCTGAAGGCATTCATAAAAATCGGGGGAATCCCGATAATAGAGCGGCAGGCGGCGGCCCTGGCCTTTTTCGACGAGCTTCTCGTAATAGCCAAGGACCCGGCCCCGTACGAAGCCTTGGGGTTTACGGCCCTGCCGGACGACCCTGAGTTCTCGCAACTGAGTGTCCCGCTCGCAGGCATCTACACCGGGCTTAAGGCGGCAGGAAACGACTATATATTCGCCGTCGCCTGCGACATGCCATTTATATCCGGGGGGCTGGCCCGAAGGCTTGCCGATCTCAGGCATGGGCATGACGCGGTAGTCCCGGTTATAGGCGGATACAGGGAGCCGCTTTTCACGCTGTATTCAAAGACGGCCCTGTCGCGGGCCGGTGAGGCGCTCAGGGGCGAAAGGCTTGGGCTTCACAGGCTTTTTGAAGATTTGAACGTGCTGTATGTATCCGAGGAAGAACTCAGAGTCCATGACCCGGAGCTTCTCTCCTTCGTTAACGTGAACACCCCGGAAGAACTGAAAATTGCCGAAGACCTGGCGAGGCGGCGGCAAAAAGGCCGGTAGACCGGCTTCGGTCGGCAGACCGGCTTCGGAAAGGTTTAAAGAGATGTATCTGAACAGAGTATTAAAAGTCGTCATTGTCCCGCTCGCGCTTTTTGTCCTTACGTCATGCGCGGCGGTAAACTCCTCGGTAAAGAACTTCCCCGGAAATACGAGCGCCGTCAATAAGGGAAAACCGCTCCCCGCGCACGTGGGCGAGGCGTATCTGCATTTCCTTAACGGCTACATGGCCGATGGAAAGGGGGATTACGAGACGGCCCTGAACGAGTATTCGGCGGCCCTGACATACGACCCGGACTCCGCCCCGCTTTATGTCGCAACGGCCAAGACGCTCATGAAGCTCGGCAGGCTCTCCGAGGCCCGGACGGATGCGGAAAAGGCCGTGCGGAAAGACCCGGAATACCAGCCCGCATACCTCTTCCTGGGCGCGCTCTATTCCGCTTCCGGGACGAACGACAAGGCCGTGGCGGAATATGAAAAGGCCGTAGCCGTAAACCCGAAAAAGGAAGACCCGTACGTCTACCTCGCCATTATCTACGCTACCGAGGGAAAATCCGACAAAGCCATCGCCACGCTTAAGTCCCTCGTGAAGGTGAAACCGGCCTCGGCAATGGCCTACTTCTACATGGGCAGGATCTATTCCGACGCGAATGAATACGACAAGGCCATAGCCGCGTTCAAAAAGGCCGCGTTCCTGAAGCCGGACCTGGAGATGGCCCTCACGAGCATTGCCATAGTCGATGAGATAAAAGGAGACACGGCCTCCGCCCGCAAGGAATACGAGAAGATACTTAAGCAGGACCCCGACAACCAGGAAGTCCGCACCCGCCTCGCGCAGTTGTACATACACAACAAGTCCTACAAGAGCGCTATCGAGCAGTATAAGAACCTGCTCAAGACAAACCCCGACAACTCCGACGCCATAACAAACATGGCGTACATATACATCGAGCAGAAAGACTACAAAAAGGCAATCGAACAGTTCGAGATCCTGGCCGCGCGGCACCCGAACGACCCGAAGCCGAGGTTCTATATCGCCCAGGTCTACGAAGAGCAGGGCAAATACAAGAAGGCCGCCGCTCAGTATGAGCAGGTGCTTGGGAAGAACCCGAAGGACATAGACTCCATAATGCACCTCGCCTACCTCAAGGAAAAGATAAGCGGGCTGAAAGCCGCCATGACATACCTCAATAGCGCCATGAAGGAAAATCCGGGGCGCTACGAGCTATACCTCTACGCCGGCATAACGCTCGATTCCGCGGACAAGCCCAAACAGGCGCTCCCATACCTCGACAAGGCTCTGAAGCTCGAATCCGGCAACGACGAGGTGTATTTCAACCTCGGCGTCACATACGACAAGCTGAAGGACTGGGACAAGATGGTCTCCATGATAAAAAAGGCCATCTCCATAAACCCGCATAACGCCGAGGCGTTGAACTACCTCGCATACAGCTACGCGGAAAAGGGAGTAAACCTTGACGAGGCTCTGAAGCTTGCCCGCAGGGCGGTAAATTTGAAGCCGGACAACGGTTTTTATCTCGACAGCCTGGGCTGGGTATATTACAAGCAGGGCAAGATGCCGCAGGCGGAGAAGTGGTGCAGGAAGGCCGTTGACGCCGTGCCGGACGACGCCGTGCTCCGCGAGCACCTGGGAGACGCGTATTTCAAGGCGGGCAGGAAGGACGCGGCAAAGGAGCAGTGGAGTAAATCCCTTGAGCTCGACCCGAAAAATACCGCCCTGGCGAAGAAGTTCAGGGATGCCGGTTTCGGCGAACCGCCGTCCGCGGGGGCGAATCACAAGGTAAAACCTTCCGGCACGAAAGTCATCCACGACACCGGGAAGCAGCATATCGTTCCCGGCTCGTTTTGAGGCAGTCCCCGGTCTATCAGCCCGCCATCCCCGCATTGCAGGGGTGCGATTCATTGCGCCCCCACCCCATGCCCGTCATTCCCCGCCCCGCATCATGTCGCGCCGCCCGTCATTGCGAACGAAGTGAAGCAATCCCAGGTTTTAAAATCCGGGATTCCCGCGTTGCATCCGTTCCTCGCAATGACAAACAGATTCCTGTCACTCCACGCCTGACGCGGTGGTTGGGAATTTACTCATATTAGCACTCAAACCTCAATAGTAAACCTAATCGGTCGGGAAAGTTCATTGTCAATAGCAATTCCGGATTGCTTTTGAAACCTGCCGATTATTAAAGTAAAAAAGTGCAATAAGCACGAATTTCCCACGGCATCGGAAACGGGGTAAAATTTGGCCTCTGCGGGCGGGTTTCGGGCCAAAAACGGGCGCTGGGAAAGCGTTGCAGCTGCCCGGTTTATCGGGCGATTTTATCTTTATTTATAGACGCTTACGCACAAAAACACTGTCATTCCGAACGAAGTGAAGAATCCGGTTTTGGCCCTCGTAACCCATTGAAAATATTGAAATCCAATTTTGCGTTTCCGCCGGATTTTCGGGGTCTGCGGTAAATTAATCAATAGTTATTTATATTAAACATCCTGAACGCGCCGCGAATAAAAACGCTTGATTATTTAGATGCTTCCGGTTACAATAAATTATTTTGAGTCTGCAGCCCCATAAATTCACGCGGAGACTCACAAATGAAAGATCCTCTGGACCTGACCAAGGCATTACCGCATTCGTATCCTTTCGTTATGATTGACAGGGTTGTCGAGCTAAAGCCCGGTAAGTCCGCGTCAGCAATAAAGAATCTCGCCGCAGACTCCTCCTTTGCCCCGGCAAAGGCATACCCGCAGGTCTTCCTGATTGAGGGCATGGCCCAGCTTGCAGCAGTGGCCGCCGCGCCTGAAGCGCCTCAGGACTCCGCACGCCCGAAATCCGGTTTCCTTGCCGCCGTGACGGATTTCCAGTTCCATAAAAAAGCCATATCCGGCAATGAGATACGATACTTCGTGGAGTTCGAGGCCGCGTGGGTGGGCATGGCGCGTTTCAGGGGCAGGGCCGAAATCGACGGAGAGCCCGCCGCCGAAGGGGTATTGACTTTCAGCGTCCCCGGAAAGGCCGCGGAATGAATTGCCAGGCCCCGACTGAAATCATAAACAGCAGGAGTAACAGGACGGTTAAGTACCTGAAATCCCTGGCACTTCCGCGTAACCGCCAGAAAGAGGGCCGGTTCATGGTCGAGGGCATCAGGATAACGGAAGAGATACTGGAGCAGGGTCGGAGCGTAAAAAAGCTTATAATCTCGCCGCTTGCCGCCGAAAACGAAAGGGCGGCGATGCTTGTGGAATCCGCCCGCGGGCAGGGAATCGAGGTGATGTGGGTGGCCGAACGGGTGGTGGACTACCTCTCCGAGACGAAGACGAGCCAGGGCGTTCTTGCCCTTGTGGAGCCGCAGGAATTTTCGGAAGACGACCTTCTGAAGGGCCAGATGCCTATGATAGTCGTCGCCCATCTCCTTCAGGATCCAGGGAATTTGGGCACTATCATCAGGGTAGCGGAGGCGGCGGGCGCGGGCGGTGTCGTAGCGACGCCGGGGACGGTGGATTTCTATAACCCGAAGACGCTCCGGGCGACGATGGGAAGCATCTTCCGGCTCCCGACGCTCAAGACGCAATCCCTGGAGGATTTTATCAAGAGATTCAAATCCAGAGACTATCAGACCGTGGCCGCGATGGTCTCCGCGAGAACGAAATATTTCGACATCGACTATACGAAACCGACCGTCCTGCTCCTTGGCCAGGAAGGCGCCGGCCTTCCGCCGGAGGCGGGCAAGCTTGCGGACTACAGGGTATCCATCCCCATGGCAACGATGATAGATTCGCTTAACGTGGCGTCGGCGGCGTCCATAATCCTCTACGAGGCCGTCCGCCAGAACATCTCCCCTGGCGCACCTCCTAAAAATTAATTTGAACCGCCGCCGCTTTCTGGTATAATCACTGCTTCCGAATAACTTCGTAGAAACAAGGAGCAAGACGATGGGACTTTTTTCTCTGCTGATGGGACTGGGCTGCGAGAGCATAGACACAACGGAACTCAAGGAAAAAAAGGGCAGGAAAGAGGACTTCTTCCTCCTGGACGTGCGCACGCCGTCGGAATTTCAGAGACGCAAGATAGACGGCGCGAAGCTCATCCCGCTTGGCGAGCTCGACGCGCGCGTAAAGGAAGTGCCGAAGAATAAAGACGTGGTGGTATATTGCGCGACCGGGCTTAGGAGCGCGTTCGCCTGCCGCAAGCTCAAGAGCCTCGGCTTCCGCGTAAAGAACCTTGCCGGCGGCATCAGCCAGTGGTGATGAGGAAAGAATGAAGAAAGAGTTGACACCGTCGCTCCCAGGGCCGATAATTAGAACATGAATGCCATAGAAAAATTAAAAACCAGCGAGAATTTCATCAAAGAGAGATTCGGCGTGGAAAGGATAGGCATTTTCGGCTCTTACGCGCGAGGAGAGGAAACTTCCTCAAGCGATGTCGATGTGCTTGTTGAGTTTGAGCAAGGTCGCAAGACCTTCGACAACTTTATCGAACTCAAATTCTTCCTTGAGGATCTATTTGGACGCAGCGTGGATTTGGTAACCATCCAGGCCCTCAAGCCGCAGCTCAAGGATTCCATACTGCACGAAGTCCAGTATGCGTAGAGACATTAGCGCCTCTTCGGCTCCACGAATACCGTCTTGTTGCCCGTGAAAATCACCGCGCCGGGCGGGCCGTCCTTCATCTTCCGGACATATTTCACAAAGGTATAATCCACCGGGACTGCTCCCTCCTTTTTCCCATCGGAGTAATACGCCGCGGCCTCGGCGGCCTGGAGTATAGTAGCGAGCGGGATGTCCGGGCGGCGGGCGGGATTTTTGACGACCACGTGCGAACCCCGGTATCCCTGCGCGTGAAGCCATAGGTCCATCGGAGAGGCGGCCTTGAAGGTTAGGAGGTCGTTCATCTTCGCGTTCCTTCCTACAAGCACGGAGTATCCGTCGGAGGTGACAAACGACGGGAATTCCGGCGCATTCCGGGCGGGTTTTTGCCTGCCGGGGGCAGCTTGCTCCGGGACGTTAGGGAAAAGCCCGGAGCCTTCACTGGCCGCTTCCGCCGCCTGTAACTGAGCTTCAAGACCATCTATCTCCGCCCGCGCCGCTTCGAGGCGCTCCCGGAGGAGTTTTGCGCCCAGGCGCGCCTTCTTCGCCTTCCTGAAATATTCCTCGGCGTTATCTACCGCGGTGAGCTTCGGGTCCAGAAGGATTCCAACCTTGTTCCCGGTCTCGTAATCCGTCAATAAAACCTGCTCCGTTCTCTCAGGGACGCGGCTCAAAGATGCCATCAGCGTCTGGCCGCAAAGCCGGTAATAATCGGCCTTTTCAGCCTTCTTAATGTCCGCCTCGATTGCCTCAGCCTTCCGGCTCGCGCTTGCAAGCTCCGCCCTTATTTTCCGGATAATCCCAGCCTTTGCCGACTGAAATTCCCGCCGAGCCTCAGCTTCCCCGTAGAACGCCTCCGCCGCCTCGTTCATGGAAGGAAATTCCCGGTACGGCGCATCGCCGAACTGCATCATCGGTAATGCCGCGAGAACCTGCCCTCTTTCCGTCTCGTAAATCCGGGGCGCGAAGCCGCCCGAAGCGAGCATCCTAAGGACGTTTTTCAGCGCGGCCAGGAGTCCCTGCGGGTCGTGATTTCCTGCCGCCGCAACCTCGCGCGCAAGCATCGGGCTTAAGCCCCCGACATGTTCGAAAAGCGCCTTGTCCGCCGGCTTATTGCGGATGATTTCCGTTATGTCGCCGATAGTTAAGCCATGCGGGTCAAGCTTTTCCGGCACGGGCGGCGGCTCGTAGCGAAGCCCAGGCAGGATTGCCCTTGCCCCATCATCCAGCGACGAATACGACTGCGCAAGCAGTATTTTCCCGCCCCCGTCCAGGGCGATAAGCTCAGGCTTCTTCCCGGCCATCTCGAAGATCAGCGTAGGACGCTCTTCGCTTTTGCCGCTTTTTCTGCTAAAATTAAACCGCACGGCCCGCTCCAGGCCGTTCTGTTCGACGGACAAGAGGCGGGAGGAAACCAGCAGGTTCAAAAGCCCCTGGCCGAACGGGGTCAACTCCCGCAAATCCCTAGGCTTTACGGTAATCAAATGTATCTTGGGGGCCTGCGGACGAGGGGAAACCAATAGCGTTTTCGCGCCCTCGCCCCGGAAAACGAGGTAAAACCCGCCCGCGCGGCTCTCGGCGATTTCCGCAAGTTTTCTGCCGGGAAGGCATAGGGCAAGCTCGGATATGACGGCCTTGAATACGGAGATGTCCATGAGGGCGTATTCTACCATAACTTTTTCTCTTGACAAACAATTAGAAATTTCATATATTTTCAGCTTCGCTTGGCGCTTAATGCAATGCCCGGATTTCGGGCGAATTTATAAAAGGTGGGATAAATGAGCACAGTATCTGCAAAAAAGAACGAGGTGGCGAGGCAATGGTTCATCGTGGACGCCTCCGGGGTCGTCCTGGGGAGGCTTGCCACGAAGGTCGCCTCCGTCCTCAAGGGGAAGCACAAAACGATATACACGCCGCACGTTGACACCGGGGATTTCGTCGTCGTCATTAATGCGGAAAAGGTGAAGCTTACAGGCAGGAAGCTCGACGACAAGCAGTACTATCACCACTCCGGCTATCCGGGCGGACTGAAAGCCATCACCGCCGAGAAGCTCCTCAAGACGAGGCCGGAAGAGGTCATAAAGTCGGCTGTAAAGGGCATGCTCCCGAAGAACCCGATGGGCCGGGACATGATACTGAAAATGAAGGTTTATCCCGGTTCGGTGCACCCGCACGAGGCGCAGAAGCCCGAACCCATGAAAATAGAAGGATAAAGGGAGAAAAAATTCAATGGCAGCAACGACTTATTACGCCACCGGCAAGAGAAAAAATTCCATCGCGCGCGTCTGGCTCTCGGCGGGCGAGGGGAAATTCAGCATAAACGGCAGGACGATGGAGGACTACTTCGG
>JAJYJM010000053.1 GCA_021789495.1 Nitrospirota bacterium | reverse complement strand
GACGAGATAGGCCGTAACGCCCGCCAGGTCTCAAGGCACTTGGACGAACTCCGCATGAAGAACAAGCTATCCGCCGGGGTGGACTTGGACAACGGCGGCAGGCTGACTGTGGAGCTGAACCACAACCACAACGTCGAATGCCCGCTCCCGCCGGGCATGGAGATTACCGCGGCTGACAACCGCATACTGCTGGTCTCGCTCTGCCTCTCAAGGGAGCAGGGGCAGGAGAAGGTCGTGCTCGTGACGAAGGACACGAACCTCCGCATAAAAGCGGACGCCCTGGGCGTGCGCACTGAGGACTACGAAACCGGAACGGTGGACATCTCCGAGCAGTACAGCGGCGAGACGGAGTTCGAGGTGGAGCCGCAGGCGCTGGACCAGTTCTTCGAGAAGGGCGAGATGGCCGTGGACGGCGGCTTCTTTCCGAACCAGTTCGTGCTGATAAAGGACAAGACCAACCCGAACCATACCGGGCTTTCGAGGTATCACCAGAAGAAAAAAGCGCTCGTGAAGCTCATACACGGAAAAGACGCCGTCTGGGGCGTCACGGCCAGGAACAAGGAACAGACCTACGCGCTCGACCTCCTGCTCGACGACGACGTGAAGCTCGTTACGCTCGTCGGCCAGGCCGGGACGGGCAAGACGCTCCTTGCGCTCGCCGCGGGGCTGGAGCGGACCGTCGAGGAGCGCACCTACAACCGCCTCGTGGTCTCGCGCCCGATATTCCCGCTTGGGCGCGACATAGGTTTCCTTCCGGGCGACGTGGAGGAGAAACTGAAGCCCTGGATGCAGCCGATATTCGACAACCTGGAGTTCCTCATGGGGCCGACGGAAGGCCGGGGCAGGAAGCCCAAGGACTACCACGGGCTGGTTGACCTCGGCATGTTGGAGCTGGAGCCGCTTACGTATATCCGGGGCAGGAGCATGCCGAACCGCTACCTCATCGTGGACGAGGCGCAGAACCTTACCCCGCACGAGATAAAGACAATTATCACCCGAGCGGGCGACGGCACGAAGATCGTCCTGACCGGAGACCCGTACCAGATAGACAACCCGTACATAGACTCGGCCTCAAACGGCCTTACGTTCGTAACGGAGCGGTTCAAGGACGAAGCGATTTCCGGGCACATCACGCTGAAGAAGGGTGAACGCTCCCGCCTGGCGGAGCTTGCGGCTGAGCTTTTATGAAAAAGCGGTTGTTCCTTTCCTTTATATTCCTGCTCCTGCTCTCGGCGGCAGGCTCCCGCCACTGCCGGTGGTATTTCTCGCACCCGCACGCGAGCTATGCCAATGCCGGGGAATTCACGGTCGCGCATCACCCGCGTCCATCGAGACCCGCGCTCCCGTCCGTAAACGGCAACATCCTTTCCATTCCCGTTCCGGCCATGCCGGTCCCGCGCTACCAGTTTCCCTCAGGGAATTTCTGCTTTAATTACAACGACACGATAAGACCTCCTCCCGACTGCCGGGACCGCGCTTAAATACCGGCTCTTGACACGCATCTTTAACAGGAGGAAGCATATAATGAAGAACCTGAAATTCGTAACGGTAATAGCCGCACTTTGCGCAGTCGCAGTCCTTTCCGTCGCCGGTCTCGTCTTCTCCGACGAGGGGAGCAATGCCGCCCCGGCAGGCGGCGCGGCAATGACGAACGCCTCGAGTGCCGCCCCCGCGGCTGCTCCGGCAACGGCCCCGGATACCGAAGAGTAATAAAGGGCTTCAACTCAGGATATCCCTCAAAACCCCCTCTTGACCGGAGGGGGTTTTGTTTTCGCCGCAATAGTAAATCTAATTGGTCGGGAAAGTTCGTTTTCAGGAGAATTTACTATGAGCTACGATAACTCCCCGCCAACTTTGAATTATTTTTGCGAATTCCCGAATTTTCCTCCGGCATCGGAAACGGGCCGAAAACAGGCCGTTTTCGGGCATTTTCGGGGCAAAAAGGGGGCGCGGGGAAGGGGGGAAAAAACCTCCGCCTCCGCGGTTCAATATTTCTTGACTTTACGGGGGAATAACGCTTATAATTTTTACGTTTAACTCTACGGAGGCAAAATGTTCCTGCACGCTATCATGGTCATCGGCGGGCTTTTCGTCATAGGCTGGGGCTTCTGGGCCGCACACAACGCCAAAAAACCCCTCGACCTTATCGGCTCGTTTTCAATCCTAATCGGCCTTGCCGCCGCAATTATCGGAACGCTTCTTCTGTGCGTTCCGGGCTTTTTCTCTTCCTGAAAAGAGTGTGAAAAAATGGAAAAAGTCAGGATATTCAAGGCTGTTAGAAGCGCAATCATAATAATCGTCCTGCTGGTCGCTATGGTATGGGTAAAGACCTATTTCTACGGCCTTGACCAATACAAGCAGGGCGAAAAGGCAATGGCATCAGGCGACCTCAAAAACGCCATCGCCGACTACGAAACCGCCATCCATATGTATACGCCGTTCTCGAAATACGTCCCCGCCTCCGCCCGGAGGCTCTGGGAGATAGGCCAGGGTTTCGAGCGCTCCGGCGATTACGACTGGGCGCTCCTCGCATACCGCTCTATCAGGAGCAGTTTCTACGGCGTCAGGAGTCTCTATACCCCTTATAAAGACTGGATAATCCGCTCCGATGCCCAGATAAACGAGGTGCTTGCCCTTCAGGCCCGAAAGGACATGAAAACCGCTTCGCATCAGGCTGGCGCGTCCGGCGGCAAACCGGTCGACCGGTTGCAGGGGGGGAATAAATAGTGAGCGGGGTCCTTTTCGGCGCCACCCTTTTCTTTTATTTCCTCGCCACTTTCCACTACATCCTCTTTCTCATCAGCCGGCGCGAGAGCATAGGAAAGGTCTGCCAGCTTACCACCATCGTCGGGTTCGCCGCGAACACCGTGTTCCTTATCTACGACATGGTGAGCCGGGGCCATGTCCCGATGACCAATATCCGCGAGTCCCTGATATTCTTCTCCTGGGCGATTGTCCTTATTTACCTGATACTTGAATACAGGTGGAAGATACGGGTGATGGGCGCCTTCATAGTAACGATGGCCTTCGTTCTTATCCTGCTCTCCACGCTTTTCGCGCCCAGTTCCGCCCCGCTCCCGGAATACTTTTCGAGCGGCTGGCTTGGCGTGCATACGACGCTTGCGTTTCTTGCGGATGCCTCGTTTGCGATAGCCTTCGCCATCGGGCTTATGTATATAATCCAGGAGCGGCAGCTCAAGCGCAAAAGCCCGGGCGCGTTTTACAGGCGGCTCCCGCCGCTCGACGTCCTGGACGAGCTTTCTTACAGGGCGATTGTCATGGGTTTTCCGCTGCTTACGCTCGCCATGCTTACCGGAGCGATATGGGCGGACTCCGCCTGGGGCTCCTACTGGGGCTGGGAGCCGAAGGAGATATGGTCGCTTATAACCTGGCTTATATACGCCGTATACCTGCATGCGAGGCTTATCACGGGCTGGCGCGGGCGGAAGTCGGCGTATCTTGCCGTCACGGGTTTTCTGATTGTCATATTCACGTTCCTCGGTGTGAGCCTGCTCATGCCGGGCAAGCACGCGTTCAGGTAGCCCTCGGATGATCGTCATACCCGCGGAAGCGGGTATCCAGGTTCAATAAAAATCTGGATTCCCGTTTGCACGGGAATGACAGTCAAATATAAAGGCATCTTAAATGGAAATTGTCGTAGTCGGAATAAGCCACAAAACGGCCTCGGTGGAAATCAGGGAGCGCCTCTCGTTCCCGGAGGCGAAGCTTCCGGACGCGCTCGGCAGGATGAAGGGCCTAAGCGGCGTCAGCGAGAACCTCATCCTCTCCACCTGCAACCGCGTCGAGAGCTACGCGACCGTCAAGGACGCGGAAGGCGGGATGGAGCGGCTGAAGCGCTTCTTTGTTGATTACCACGGCATGGACGGCGACGGCGTGAACGACTGCATATACTGCCTCTCCGGCAGGGACGCAGTCCGGCACATATTCCGCGTGGCGGCCTCACTGGATTCGATGGTCGTCGGCGAGCCGCAGATACTCGGACAGCTCAAGGACTCCTTCGACCACGCCCTTATGAACAAGACCACGGGCGTGGTGATGAACCGCCTCATGAAGAAGGCCATCTCCGTCGCCAAGCGCATACGGACGGAGACGAAGATTGCGGAATCCGCAGTCTCCATAAGCTTCGCCGCGGTTGAACTTGCCAGGAAGATATTCGGAGATTTGAAGGACAAGTCCGTCATGCTGGCCGGGGCGGGCGAGATGGCGGAGCTTGCGGCGAGGCACCTTGTAAACAACGGCGCAAAGACCGTCATGGTGGCAAACCGCACGTACGAGCGGGCCGTGGAGCTTGCGGCGGAGTTCGAGGGCGTCCCCGTGCGCTACGAAAACCTTGTCCACGAGATGGCCCGCGCCGACATCCTCATAGCCTCGACCGGCTCTCCGCATTACATCCTTTCCGCGCACGACATGGCGAGGGTCATAAAGGA
>JAJYJM010000052.1 GCA_021789495.1 Nitrospirota bacterium | reverse complement strand
TGAAAAAAAATAAAACCGCCTCCATCTCCGCGCTGATAATCGCCGCGCTGGTTATTATGGCCGCGCTGGCGAACGTCATTTCGCCTTACAACCCCTTGCGGATTAATCTGGACGCGCTACGGCTTGCGCCGTCCTGGGGGCACTGGATGGGGACGGACAACATGGGCAGGGACGTGTTTTCGCGCGTGATATACGGGGCGCGGGTGTCGCTTCTGGTCGGGTTTTTCTCCGCGCTTATCTCCATGATTATCGGCGTCGTAATCGGGACTGTGGGCGGATACGCGGGGGGCATTGTCGATTCCGCGATGACCGCGCTGACGGACATGGTAATGGCGTTCCCAAGCCTGCTCCTGGCAATCGGCATCACGGTCGTGCTCCCGCCTGGGATATATACTGTTATGCTCGCGCTTTCCGTCGTGGGCTGGGCGTCGTTCGCAAGGCTCGCGCGCGGGATGGTGCTGTCCATGAAGGAGCAGCAGTTCGTGGAGGCGGCAAGGGCGTCCGGGGCAGGGCCGCTCAGGATAATGTTCCGGCACATCCTGCCGAACTGTCTGCCGTTAATTATTGTCGCCGGGAGCCTGAAAATAGGCTCCTTCGTCCTGGCCGAGAGCGCGCTTTCATTCCTTGGTCTCGGCGTCCAGCCGCCCGCGCCCACGTGGGGGTCTATGGTGAGCCTGTCACGCGACTACATCCTCTCGGCCCCCTGGATGGTAATATTCCCCGGCGCGGCAATCGCCGTTACGGTCCTGTCCTTCAACATCCTGGGCGACTCCATGCGGGACTGGCTCGACCCGAAACTCAAAATATAATCCCTTTGACTCCCCCACTTGCTCCAATAAGTTGATTGATTAATATCGATATTTCTATATAATAACTAATAACGGTTTGACGGATAATTGCACGGATAAACATGGGGACAATATGCGCATAACAATTGCGGGGGCGGGGATAAGCGGGCTGTCGCTCGCATATGCAATCCGCGAGAAGCTGGGCGGCGCCGGGAAGGAAGCGGAGATATTCCTCCTGGAATCTGAGGGCCGGGTCGGGGGCAAGATCCGCACACATCACGAAAACGGCTACATAATGGAGTGGGGGCCGAACGGCTTCTTAAACAACAAGCCGGACACCCTGGCTCTGACGCGCAAGCTCGGCATAGACGACCTGCTCCTCCCAAGCAACGACGCCGCAAGGAAACGGTATATTTACTCAGGCGGAAGGCTGAACCAGCTATCGCCCGCCGGGTTTCTGCTGGGCGGGCTTCTGTCGTGGCGGGGAAAGTTTCGGATACTGAAGGAATATACAATTCCCCGGTGTACCGAAGAAACGGACGAGTCCCTTGCGGATTTCGTCAGAAGGAGGCTTGGAAAGGAGGCCCTGGACAGGCTCATCGCTCCGATGGCAATGGGTGTATACGGCGGAGACCCGGAGAGAATGAGTATCAGATCATGCTTCCCGGCCATTTATAATCTGGAACAGGAATATGGCGGGCTTTTCAAGGGGATGTTCGGCAAGATGAAGGAGAAAAGGCGGGCCCGAACAGTTAGCGGGAAATCCGAGGCCGATCCATCGGCTGGGCCGGCGGGGCCGGGCGGCGTGCTTACCACCTTTCGCGGCGGCCTGGATGTGCTTACCGATGCCTTGGGAAAGGCGTTCAAAGGGAAACTTTTTCTTAATGCGACGGTAACCGCAGTGCGCGTAACGGGAGGCAAATTCGAGGTATCCGCCGAAGGGATAGACTCGCCCCTTGAAACCGATATTTTCATTAGTGCCACACCTGCCCACGCCGCGAAAGACTTCCTTGCCCCGCTCGACCCGCAAATATCGGAAACGCTCTCCGAGATAGAATATGTCCCGATGTCCGTCGTAGGTATGGGGTTCAGGAAGACCGAGCTTCACTCGGAGCTTGACGGCTTCGGCTTCCTTGTCGCCGCGGACGAGGCCCGGAAGATTATCGGATGCCTATGGGATTCAAGCGTCTTTACGGACAGGGCGCCGGAAGGCCGGGCATCCGTCAGGGCCATGCTGGGCGGCGGGAGAGACATTAAAACCCCATTTCTGCCGGACAGGGAGCTTTCAGAACTTACCCTTGAGGAGCTTAAGATAACTATGGCGCTGAAGGCGGCGCCGGAGCTGACCCGTATATTCCGGCACGAAAAGGCTATCCCCATGTATACTCTGGGACACTCAGACAGGCTCTCAAGGCTCGATTACGCCGAGGGAAAATACCCCGGCCTTTTCTTTTCCGGGAACGCTTATCGTGGGGTGGGTTTAAACGACTGTGTCAAGGAATCTTACTCGGTCGCTGAGAAAGTTGCGAGAATAATTTAAAAAATCAAGCCGCTCATATCCCCGGAATCCGAATGGCGGCCATAATCACCCGCCGCCGCAACAAGCTCTTCCTGCCCTTCTTCTTTATCTCCCGAAATACTGGCCGCCCTGAAAAAATATTCAATATCCGACCCGGCGGAGTGATATTTGAGGCTGTTTTCCGCCGCCCTTGTATTCCCGGATTTCGTCTCATCCGTCTCTTCTCTTTTCATCTCGTTATACTCGAGCCCGAAGAGCGTAAGGCTTGAAACAAGAAAGACTATTGCAGAAAAAATAATTACGGTATGCATTTATAAACTCCCTGCTATCCGAATCGGTGCGGTTATGTGCTGCTCTTGATAAAACTTAATATTACACAATATTTTATTTTTGTCAAATATGTTAATGTATAATTTATTTTAATCAGGGGCTTTGACAAAAACCATATTTACCTATAATCTTTATAGCAGGTTTTATGCCTTCTGGTTACCCAGTTTTTCGTTTCATTATTAACCTTCTTATAATCCAATGGAAAAAACCAAACGTTTTTATGAAATAGACCTGCTGCGCTTTTTTGCCGCGCTCGCGGTCCTCTTTTATCATTACACCTTCCTCGGCTACTCGGCGGGGGACATGGAGGTTCACTACACCAGTTTCGCGCCCGTATCAAAATACGGATTCCTCGGCGTTAACCTATTCTTTATAATAAGCGGCTTCGTCATCCTTAATTCCGCCCGGAACAAGTCCGCGAAAAACTTCCTGATATCCCGCATCGTGCGGCTGTATCCAGTCTTCTGGGTAAGCTGTTCACTTACCTTTCTTGTCCTGTTGATTATCGGCGGAGCGCGGTTCGGGCAAAACATCAAGGTTTACCTGATAAACATGACAATGTTAAACAAGTTTGTGGGCGTCAGGCCTATCGACAGCGTATACTGGTCATTGTTTTACGAGATCCGTTTTTATTTTTTCATATTCCTCCTGCTGGTGTTCAGAAAGCTCCATCGGATAAAAATCCTGCTTGGACTGTGGCTTGCGGCCTCCTATCTGTTCTATGCTGTTGAGCAGAATAATTTAAAATATGTAGGGTATTTCCTCATGTATAACTACAGCGCATATTTCGTCGCGGGAGCCGTCTTTTTCATGATTGCCTCAGAAGGGATTGATTTCTATAAAGTGTTCTTATTGTTCGCAAGCTACCTGTTTTCCATCTTTACTGTAAAAGAATACCTGGAATACCTGACAACGCGCTTCAGTACCCATTTCAGCCTCTTTACCGTGGCCGAGTGCATAACCATTTTTTTTCTGGTTTTCTACCTGATTGCGTCGAACAGGACAGAGACGATAAGCAGCCGGAAGTTTGCCGTTATGGGTCTCCTTACATACCCCATATATCTTCTGCACCAGAACATAGGATTCGCGCTTTTTAATATTTTGCATACCTTGCTAAACAAGTACTTGCTTCTTATTCTCATGATTTTGCTGGTTTTTTTGCTATCTTCGCTTGTGCATTCCAAGGTGGAAAAGGTATATAGTGGGCGCTTCAGGAAGGCGCTTGAGGGGTTCTTCGGTTATATCGAGAACCGTATCCCTATGATAAAAAAGATGTTTTCCGGGACCGACTACGGAAGGGACATCAAAGCCTGAATCGGCTATAGACGTTGTTTAAGGCAAAAAAGGGGCGCCACGGCCCGGTGTTTTTCAGGGGTTTTTGCCCCCGCCCCGGTTAATCGCCGCGTTTTCCGCCCCCTCAAATTGCCCCTGGAAAGGCTTCAGGACGCAGGGATGAAGGTCTTGCAGTCGGCGTGGTTTTCGTGATGGCCGACCGTTATACCCGGCGCGCTGCACATAAGGGAACTGTTAAATTTGCAGTTCTTCACCTTGCACGCGCCGATTCCTACGCTCTCGGACGCCCCGGCGTTATGCCCGTGGTCCGTGAAAGTATCGCATGCGGGATGGTGCCCGCCAATGTTTATGGCGAGCGCGTGGCATTCCTTGTTCCTGTTGAAGGCACACTCGTTTACAGAGCACGTCAGCACCTTCGAGATGTCCATATTGCCCTCCGTTTTTAAGTTTACCCATAAGCTTACCCTCACTTGCAATTACTGTCAAATCGCCTCTTTCCTGGCTTCCGCCTTATTGCAAAAAAGCCGCTTCGGATGTATACT
>JAJYJM010000032.1 GCA_021789495.1 Nitrospirota bacterium | reverse complement strand
ATGCGTCGGCCCTTGAATACATGGCATGCGGATTCTTCGCTTCGCTCAGAATGACAAGCCAGGCATAAGCGCGCAGGCCAACAGGGATCGCCTGAAGGCCATGCACCTCACAATTTGTACGCGCATAATAAAAATCCCCCGCCCCAATACTTTATAAAAGTAAGGGACGAGGGCTGATAAATTTTCCCCCGCGGTACCACCCTAATTCATCCCGCTACGGCGGGATGCGCTTGATTTGACGCGGCTCCGAGGCGAGTTCAACGCGGCTGACGGCTCCGGTTCGCACCATCCACCGGCTCTCTCAAGCCCGCCTGCGTCTACTACTCCTCTTCTCAGCCGTTATTGTTGCGTTCTCATCTTAACCCGTCTTTTGCGGAATGTCAATACCCACTCAGTCAATGCCCAGACGACGTATACCACGCTTAAGGAAAACAACACCACCGGCGGGTTCAGCGCCACGGCAACAAGGATTACCACTGCCACAAGAAGCATCCAGAACGGGCGCCTGTCCCGGACGTTGAGTTCCTTTAAGCTATGGAACCGGATAGTGCTTATCATCAGGAGCGCAACTACGTAAATCATAATAAGCAGAAGATAATTCCTGGACGGAAGGCCGTCAATGACGTCGCTCCAGAAAATTACGAAGGTGGCCAGCACCGCCGCGCCGCCCGGTATCGGGAGACCGGTAAACCATTTCTTCTCGGAACCCACCATCTGCACGTTAAAACGCGCAAGCCTGAGCGCTCCGCACACGACGAACGTAAACGCCCCAACCCATCCCAGGCGCCGAAACGGCATCAGAGCCCAGATATAGAACATCACTGCCGGCGCGACGCCGAACGAGACCAGGTCCGACAGCGAATCCAGCTCTACTCCGAACCTGCTGGTGGACTTGGTAAGTCTCGCCACCCATCCGTCGAGCGCGTCGAATATCGCCGCAGTAAGAATGGACCAGGCGGCCTTGTCGAAGTCGCCCTTTATGGAGGCGACGATTGAGAAAAAACCGAAGAACATCCCGCCGACCGTCAAGAGGTTCGGGAGTATATAAATTCCTTTTCTCAACTCAGCACCCCGACGATGGTTTCGCCAGCCCTGGTTCTTTCTCCAAGCTTGACCTTCACTTCGCTGCCCGGCGGGAGATAAATATCCAGCCTTGAGCCGAACATGATAAGCCCGAACCTCTCCCCGCGCCGGAGGGTATCTCCGGGCCTTGCCCAGCAGACTATCCGGCGCGCGACAAGACCTGCAATCTGGACAAACATGATATTGCCGCCATTTTCCGTTTCCATGACAAGAGCGTTCTGCTCGTTGTCGAGCGAGGCCTTGTCCCTGTTCGCGGAAATGAACCTTCCTTTATTATAATGTATCTCCGTTATTCTTCCGCTCTCAGGCATACGGTTTACGTGGACGTTGAAGACGCTCATAAATATTGATACCTTCACGGCGCGGCGCTTGAGCATCCTTGTCTCGTCCACATCGCCCACGTAAATCACAGTCCCGTCGGCGGGCGAAACAACCAGATTTTCGCCTGTCGGCGGATGGCGCTCCGGGTTGCGGAAAAAGGATACGGCAAAAACGGTTAAGGCCGTCATTATAAAGGCGGCCTTATACCATCCGGCTATCCAGAGGGCCGCCGCGACCGCCGCGAATACGCCAATCACTGGCAGGCCCTCAAGAGCGATTATACTGTCATGTCTCAATTTAGTTTTTAGTCTTGTCCACCAGCTTTGACTTGCCGAGCCAACTCATCATAGAACGGAGCTTTGCGCCCACCTGCTCTATCTCGTGCTCTTCGCCCATCCTAGTCAGGGCGTTGAACATGGGTTTGTTGGCCTGGCACTCAAGTATCCATTCCCGCGCAAAGGAACCGTTCTGTATCTCCTTAAGTATCTCGCGCATCTCATCCTTGACGTAGTCGTCTATTATCCGCGGCCCCCGGGTCATGTCGCCGTACTGTGCTGTGTTGGAGACGGAGTAGCGCATATTTGCGATGCCGCCTTCATAGAGCAAGTCAACAATAAGCTTCGTCTCGTGCAGGCACTCGAAATACGCCATCTCCGGGGCGTATCCCGCTTCGACCAGCGTCTCGAAACCGGCTGTGATAAGGGCCGTCAGTCCGCCGCACAACACCGCCTGCTCGCCGAAGAGGTCGGTCTCTGTCTCTTCCTTGAATGTAGTCTCTATAATGCCGGCCCTGCCGCCGCCTGCCGCAGATGCGTAAGCCATCGCCAGTGCTTTGGATTTCTTTGACGGGTCCTGGTGCACGGCTATGAGCATCGGGACACCGCTGCCCTTCGTGAACTCGCTCCTGACAAGGTGGCCCGGGCCTTTCGGCGCCACCATGAACACGTTCGCGTCCGCAGGCGGAACTATCTGTCCATAGTGGATGTTGAAACCGTGCGCAAAACCAAGAAACACGCCCTTTTTCATGTTAGGGGCTATCTCGTTCTTGTATATGGAACCCTGATACTCGTCCGGGAGCAGTATCATCATAACGTCTGCCTGCTTCGCGGCTTCCGCGGCGGTCATTACCGAAAATCCCGCCTTTTTCGCCTTGTCCCAGTTCGGATAACCCTTTGCTTCCGCCACGATGACATCCATCTTGCTGTCCCGCAGGTTATTCGCGTGGGCATGGCCCTGGCTTCCGTAACCGATTATCGCCACCTTCTTACCCTTAAGGTTCTTTAAATCCGCGTCCTTGTCGTAATACACCTTTACCATTTTAGCTCCTCTCTTTCGGTTATAATAAACTCAGCTTTTTGCTTCCCTAGCTATCGCAACCTTGCCCGTGCGGACGACTTCTTTAATCCCAAGCGGCTTCAACAGGTCTATTATCGCCTCGAGCTTCTTGTCGTCGCCGGTTACCTGAATAGTATAAGTCTTGGCCGATGAATCTACTATAACGCCTCTGAATATTTCCGCCACTCTGAGCGTCTCGGCGCGGTGCTCCGTCTTGGGTTGAACCTTTATCAGCATCATCTCCCTCTCGACGTGGTCGAATTCGGTCAGGTCCGTAACCTTTATCACATCCAGGAGCTTATTGAGCTGCTTCGTTATCTGCTCAATTATATTGTCGTCGCCTGACGTGACTATAGTCATCTGCGAGACGGTCGGGTCAAGCGTCTGGCCGACGGAGATGGACTCGATATTATACCCGCGCCCTGAGAAAAGCCCGGACACGCGTGAGAGAACGCCGAACTTGTTTTCCACCATCACGGAGATTATATGGCGCATGTCACATCCCCCTCTTCGCGCGGACGCACTTGCATTTCAGCTCCTGCTTCACGGTTTTACATATCAGCTTCTCGCCCGTAAGGCAGTCAGGCGGCCTGAAGAGCATCTCGTTTATCGCCGCTCCGGCAGGCACCATAGGATAGACCTTCTCCATCTGGTCGCATACGAAGTCCATGAAGGTCGGCCTTTTTACCTTTATCGCCTCGCGTATCACACCTTCCACGTCCGAGGGCTTCTGCGCCCTCAGGCCCACAGCTCCGTAGGCCTCAGCCACCTTCACAAAGTCCGGCGTCCCGGTGAGGCAGGTGGATGAGTATCTTTTCTGGAAGAAAAGTTCCTGCCACTGGCGCACCATGCCCAGGAAACAGTTGTTCAGTATCGCCACCTTCACAGGAAGGTTGTGCAATACGGCAGTGGAGAGTTCCTGGATGTTCATCTGTATTGAGCCATCGCCGGCAATATCGAACACAAGCTTATTCGGGAAAGCGAACTGCGCGCCTATCGCCGCCGGGAAACCATATCCCATAGTGCCGAGGCCGCCGGAGGAAATCCACGTGCGG
The DNA here is from genome assembly GCA_021789495.1 of Nitrospirota bacterium. Taxonomy (GTDB): domain Bacteria; phylum Nitrospirota; class JACRHJ01; order JACRHJ01; family JACRHJ01; genus JAKAHE01. Next base: position 19,435 of record JAJYJM010000032.1, on the reverse strand, counting down.
GGCTTCCTGTACTTGAAAAACTGTGCAGCCCACATCTGGTTCTGGCCGACCTCGGTCGTAATTATAGCATCGCCTTTAGTGATCTCGTAGATCTTTTCCACCACGAACTGCGGCTTTATCACGTCCCCTTGCTCGTAGTCCATGGGGTGTTCGGCCTTCCAGTCCTCTATCCTGTCCAGCCAGACTTTACGGTGCGGGCTTGCATGTTCGCCCTCGTCGTGCATAGTCTTGTTCAATACCTTCAGCACGTCCTTTACATCGCCTACGATAGGCACATCCACGCGCACGTTCTTGCGGATGGATGTCGGGTCGATGTCTATATGTATTATCTTGGCGCCCGGCGCGAAATCCTCGACGCGCCCTGTAACCCGGTCGTCGAAACGCATCCCGATGGCGATGAGCAGGTCGGACTCGTGCACGGCCATGTTGGCGAAATATGTCCCGTGCATACCGAGCATCCCCAGCGAGAGTTTATGGTCTCCCGGAAAACCGCCAAGACCCATCATGGTCATGGTTACCGGGAGCTTCGCCGCCTCGGCGAATTCCTTAAGCTCCGCCGCCGCGCCGGAGCTTATGACCCCGCCACCGGCGATTACGACGGGTTTCCTGGATTTGGATATTGCGTCCGCAGCCTGCTTTATCTGCCAGAGGTTCCCCTTGAAAGTCGGGTGATAGCTTCTAAGCTCCACCTTCTCCGGGTACTTGAAATCGGCCTTCGCAACTGTAATATCCTTCGGCAGGTCTACAAGCACCGGGCCGGGCCTGCCGGTGGAGGCGATATAGAATGCCTCCTTTATCGTCCTTGCCAGGTCGCTTACGTCCTTCACGAGGAAGTTGTATTTCGTGCACGGCCTTGTGATGCCGACTATGTCCGCCTCCTGAAATGCGTCGTTCCCGATGAGCATGTTGGGCACCTGCCCGGTAAGCACAACCATAGGGATGGAGTCCATGTATGCCGTGGCGATGCCGGTTACGGTGTTTGTGGCGCCGGGGCCGGACGTAACAAGGCATACTCCGGGCTTGCCGCTTGCGCGTGCATATCCGTCCGCCGCGTGCGCCGCGCCCTGCTCGTGCCGCGTAAGAATAAGCTGGATGTCCTTTTCGTCATACAGGACATCGAAGATATTGAGTACCTGCCCTCCCGGATAGCCGAAGATGTATTTAACGCCCTCACGCTTCAGGGACTCTATAAGTATCTGCGCGCCGGAAAGCTTCAATTCACAACCTCCTTACTTCATCACTGCCCCGGTATTAGCCGAGGTAACCATCCGCGAATATCTCGCAAGCCAGCCGGTCTTTATTTTGGGCTCCGGCTTCTTCCACGCCTTAGCCCTCCTGGCAAGCTCCGCCTTCGACACCTTAAGCTCAAGCTTCCTGGCCGGAATGTCTATGACTATTTCGTCGCCGTCCTTTATGAGCGCTATAGGCCCGCCTTCCATCGCCTCAGGGCTTATGTGTCCTATGCACGGCCCCTGGGTCCCGCCTGAGAAGCGCCCGTCCGTAATAAGGGCGACGGAGTCAGCAAGACCCATGCCGACTATGGCCGCCGTCGGGGAGAGCATCTCGCGCATCCCGGGGCCGCCCTTCGGGCCTTCATACCGGATTACAATTACGTCGCCGGATTTTATCTTCCCGTCGAGTATCGCGGCCATAGCTTCTTCTTCAGAATCGAAACATTTTGCGCGGCCCTTGAACTTCATCATCTTCTCGGACACAGCGGTCTGCTTTATGACGGAGCCTTCGGGGGCGAGATTCCCCATCAGGACGGCTATCCCGCCCTCCTTGTGATATGCGCGCTCGACCGTTCTGATTATCTCATCGCTCTCAGGCTTCGCGCCTCTCGCTATCTCTTTCACCCTGAAACCGGATACGGTAATACCGTCCTTCAGGCGCGACAGAAGCCTCCCCATAACCGCCGGGATGCCGCCTGCCGCGTCCAGGTCCTCCATGTAATACTTCCCCGCCGGCAGAAGATCCGTAATGTGCGGCGTCTTTCTGCTTATCTCGTCTATCGCCGAGAGCGGTATGTCTATACCCGCCTCATGCGCGATAGCGGGAATATGCAGGCAGGTGTTTGTGGAGCCGCCAAGAGCCATGTCAACGGTGATAGCGTTCTCAAAGGCCGTCTTTGTCATTATCTTTCTGGGCGTTACGTCTTTCTTTACCAGTTCGACCACCCTCATGCCGGATTCATATGCAATTCGCCTTTTCTTGCTGGACACGGCAAGAGCCGTAGCGCAGCCAGGAAGCGACATGCCCATGGCCTCTGTCACGCACGCCATCGTGTTCGCGGTATATAATCCCTGGCATGCGCCGGGGCCGGGACAGGCACATTCTTCAAGCGCGCAAAGCTCCGTTTCGTTTATCTCGCCCTTCCGGTAGCGTCCGACGGCCTCGAAGGTTCCGGTTACAAGGTTTTGTCTTTCCATGCCCAATCTTCCGGAAAGCATCGGCCCTGCCGTTACCACCACCGTCGGCACGTCAAGCCTCGCCGCCGCCATTAGCATACCCGGCGTAATCTTGTCGCAGTTCGTAAGGAGCACAAGGCCGTCCAGGGCGTTGGCAAGGGTTATGGATTCCACCATGTCCGCGATGAGCTCGCGCGAAGGCAGGGAGTAGTGCATCCCGCCGTGCCCCATGGCTATGCCGTCGCATATACCGGGAATGCCGAAGACAAAGGAATATCCGCCGCCGGCATGGACGCCTTTTTCGATGTAGCGCTCAAGGTCCCTCATGCCGATATGGCCGGGGATAAGGTCGGTAAAACTGCTTGCGACACCGATGAGCGGTTTCGCAAGCTCTTTCCTGGTTATTCCGGTGGCGAAAAGAAGCGCCCTGTTCGGCGCCCGCTCAATCCCTTTCTTTACCCTGTCGCTCCTCATTTCGATGCCTTTCTATTTTGAATAAAAACGGGAAGTTATCTTTTACCATACTCAAAAGCCATAAGTCAACGAATAAGAAAGGGAAGCATCTCTTAAGAGATGCTTCCCTTCCTTCCGGATTCTGCCGGTACTTGTTTTATACGACGGCCTTCAGTTCGTGCAATATTTCAAACATTCTGTCTTTTTTGGCTAATTTCTGCTTCTGGAGGGTCTTCTTTTCGAATTCTTCTTCAGAGGTGAGATGCCTTGCGCCTCCGAATTTCTGCTCAATCTGCCTGTCAATATCCCTGTGTTCTCTCTCCAGGCGGCGGAACTCTTCGCTCTCGCGCCTGGCACAACCAATCAATTTTTCACTTTCCTCCATCTTTACCTCCCGAATTTGCCTTTGAAGGTTTAGATGCCCTTTAAATCCCTATACTTAGTTGGAATGTAGCATATCCGAAGTCAAACTTCAAGGGCTTTTTTCCAATCCGCAGCAGATGTCGTAAAGCCACATGATTACAGCGTTATCCCGTGGAGATTCATAATAATTCTTTCTAAGGCCGGCCTCCTCAAAACCCAAGCTTTTATAAAGCCTTATCGCGGCCTTGTTCTTCTCGCGAACCTCCAAAGTGGCCGCTCCGGCCCCCCTCAGATAGCAGAATTCCAAGGCCGCGAGCGTCAGTTTCGACGCGATTTTGAGCCGCCTGTAACGCTTCCGAATTCCAAGGTTTAAGATATGCATTTCGTCGATAAGCATCCAGAAACATATAAAGCCGACAAGCAGACCCGACGGCTCACGCGCTATGAAAATGAACGAATAATCCCTGCTCGTCTCGTCTCTGAACATCTCCTCCGTCCAGGGCCAGGAAAACACCTCCCTTTCCAGTTCCATAACCTCCGGGAAGTCATCCGGGATCATCTCCGATATTGTTATTTCCATCGATATGTCGGACTGCATTTTCGGTGTTCCGCGTGGGACATCACGGCCTGAAATGCTTAAGCTTTACATACGAGCGCCAGTCCCTGCGACGCCGGAAACCGGGATTTCCCTTGTGATAGCGGATGCCGTCCTCTATTGCCTTCCTCGCCTCGTCCTTCTTCCCCAGCGCGTTTAATGCCCTCGCATACTGGTAAAGCCCTTCAATGCTCGTGTTGTTTATGGAAAGATGTTTCTTCAGTGATTCCAGCGCGCTCTCGAACTTGCCCAAGGCTATCTCCGCTTCTCCCAGGAACAACCAGGACTCTCCGTACTTAAGCCGAGGCTCGATTTCCGAGGCCTTTTTAAGGCGCTTCTCAGCCTCTTCCGCTTTGCCGCACCTGAGATACGCAAGACCCGTGAAGTGGTTCACCTCGGCGGAATTCGGTTCCTTTTTCAAGGCCTCAAGGAAATGCGCCAGGGCGTCTTCGGGCATATGTTTTTCCAATAGAACCATTCCGAGATCTCGCCGCGCGGTCGAATCGTAGGGGTTTACCTCCACGGTCCTCTTCAGCCTCGAATATGCCTGGTTCCTCCTGACCCAGTCCGACGGGTTCGGTATGCGGTCCCTGAATACATACAGAAGGACAAGGATAACGAGTATATACGGGTGTCGCAGCAGAATATTGAACAGGATGAAGTATAATATGTACGTAATAATGCTCAAAGGCTTAAAGCCCCCCTTTCCTATGTGATAACTACCCGACCCCTAAAGACTATAGAACGGGTATTTCTCTATGTCAATGCTAAATAAAAATCATCCCCCGCGTGCGTTTTTTGCAGGACAAAAAGAGCCCTGCTCTTTCTTGACTATTCCCAAGGTCAGCGCGATAGTAAGAGCTACTAAGTAGCATATTTGCGCATATCGGGTTTTGTGCTATATTGAGTTTCATAATTCAGCCGTATAGGGCGGCGTAGCCAAGAGAATAGGCAGAGGCCTGCAAAGCCTCGTACAGAGGTTCAAATCCTCTCGTCGCCTCCAAGGTAAAAGGGCCGCAGAATATGCGGCCTTTTTCATTGCGGGAGATGCGCTGCCCCCCCGATGCGACTTGACGGGGTATTTTTGCGGATGATAATCTATTTAAAAAAGCCCGCGAGACGAGGGATGGGCGCAGACTATTATGGCGCTTAAGTTCAAAAGGAGAATAAATATGGAAAGGATGTTTGAACTCCTGATACAGGACCACCGGGAGGTTTCCCGTTTTATAATCCAGATGCAGAACGTTAGCGGTCAGAGGAGGGAAAAGCTCCTCTCGGAGTGCGCTGACGCCCTTGAGATGCACATGCAGATAGAGGAGGACTATCTTTACCCGGCCCTTGAGGATATTGACGAGACAAAAGACATCATCCGGGATTCCTACGAAGAGCACAAGATGGTGCAGAAGCAGCTTAAGGAACTGGGCAAGCTGGATGCGGACGACGATAAGTGGGACTCAAAGCTGATGGCCATGAACGAAAATTTCGACCATCACGTGCAGCAGGAAGAGACCGTGCTTTTCAAACAGACACCCAAGGTACTCTCGAGGGAGGAGCTGGAAGACTTGAACAACCAGATAATCGAGGAAAAAGAGGCGGCGTAAAGGTGGTGAATTAATGCTTGCAAATCCGGCTCCCCTGCCTTAAAATCATTTTCTTATGAAGATACTTATAACAGGCGGAGCAGGTTTCATAGGTTCCCACATAACCGACGCCGCAATTGAAGCCGGGATGGAGGCGGTAGTTCTTGACAATCTCTTTACCGGCAATAAAGAAAATTTAAACCCGAAGGCGAAATTCTACCTTGCCGACATACGGCACAAGGACATATCCGATATTTTCGCCTCGGAAAAACCGGATATCGTCTGCCATCAGGCTGCGCAGGTAAGCGTCCGGAATTCCGTTGAAGACCCCGCCCGGGACGCCGCGATAAATGTCGTCGGCTCCATTAACGTAATCGACAATTGCAGGAAATTTGGCGTGAAGAAAATAGTCTTCGCATCTTCCGGCGGCGCGATTTACGGCGAACAGGAGAAGTTCCCTGCGCCGGAGGAGCATCCCGCAAGGCCGGAAAGCCCCTACGGCGCGGCCAAGCTTTCCGTTGAACACTACCTGTATATCTACAAGAGAGTCTTCGGCCTGAAATACGTCGCGCTACGTTATTCCAATGTCTACGGCCCCAGGCAGGACCCGTTCGGCGAGGCCGGGGTCGTCGCCATATTTACCGCGAAGATGCTCTCCGGTAATACTCCGATTATAAACGGAGACGGCGGCCAGACAAGGGATTATGTCTATGTCAAGGACGTCGTCCAGGCGAACATGCTGGCGTTCCAGGGCGATGCCGAAGGGCCTTTTAACGTAGGCACGGGCATTGAGACGGACGTAAACCGGCTATACGAGATCATCAGGGAGAGAACCGGCTACACGGGAGGCAATGAGTATGGCCCGGCAAAGGCCGGGGAGCAATACAGGAGTGTGCTCGACTGCACCCGCATCAAAAGAGAACTCGGCTGGGAACAGTGCTACAGCCTTGAAAAAGGGCTGAAAGAGACCGTGGAATATTTCCGGCAAAAAGCGGTTTAATTGTTATCTTGAAAAAATCAAATAATCTGATATTATAGTAGTATCGGCAGCCGGAGAGGCAAAGGTCGCCTTTTCGGCTTTTTATGTTAGCGGCTTCTGGGGTCAATCGGGTGGTTGTCCTTTCAAAGCTGACAAAAACAAGGAGATGAAAATGGGAAACAAGCTTTATGTGGGCAACCTGTCCTATAAGACCTCTGAGGAAGACCTCCAGGAGCTCTTCTCGCAGGCAGGTCAAGTAAGCTCTGTCAAGATAATTACGGACGGCTATTCAGGACAGTCCAGGGGGTTCGGCTTTGTCGAAATGGCGACAGATGAAGAAGCCCATAAGGCTATCGAGATGTTCCACGGCAAGGAGTTCATGCAGAGGGAACTGACCGTTAACGAGGCAAAGCCCCAGCAGAAGAGGGAAGCCAGAGGCGGCTTCGGCGGAGGCGGAGGCAGGGGCGGCGGCAGGAGATAACCCGCAACAAATTTACGCTGACACCTCCAGGGTTATGCCCTGGAGGTTTTTTATTTTAGCGCCTCCTCATATGCCCTGAATACCTCATCGCCGAAACATACTATAATAACCTTTTCCATTTTCGGGTGAGCCTCCAGGAACTCCCTTATTTCCTTCACCGCTATCTTTGATGCCCGCTCTACCGGAAACCGGTATGCCCCGGTGCTGATTGACGGAAACGCAATCGTCCTGACTCCGTTTTCATAGGCCAGGGCCAGGGAATTCCGGTAGCAGCCGGCAAGCAGGGCATCCTCCCTATCCTCATCTCCGGCCCGTCCCCTCCATGCAGGCCCGACGGTATGTATCACGAATTTCGCGGGCAGATTATACCCCCCGGTTATCCTTGCCTCGCTGGTGGGACAACCGCCTATTCTTTTGCATTCGCGCAGCAGACCGGGGCCTGCCGCCCGGTGTATGGCGCCGTCAACGCCCCCGCCTCCAAGCAAAGTGCTGTTTGCGGCGTTCACGATTGCATCCGCATGAACTTTTGTAATATCTTCTTTTATAAGCGAAATTTTGCCCATAATATTCTCCGGTTAGTTATTGACATGCCTGTTCCGTAGAGTTATCATAAAATCAGAGTTTATATTTTATATAAAGGGGGCATGAATGAAAATATCGCACATACTTCATCCGACAGATTTTTCAGAAGGTTCCGAAGCGGCATTGGACTACGCCAGGGCGCTTGCAAAACAGTATAACGCATCCCTGACGCATTTGTACGTGTTAAACGACGTGAGCAAGGGACAGGGATGGTACGTTCCCCACATCTCCCTGGATACCTTCTTCAAGGAAATGGAAGCCGAGGCCAAGAGAAAGCTCGACCATTATTGCTACGAGGAGCAGATGGATTTAAAGAACGTAAATTCCGTTATACTTTCCGGCGAAGCGGACGATAACATAGTGAATTACGCAAGGAAGAACGGCGTTGATCTTATAGTCATGGGGAGCTACAGTAAAAGCGGGATGGACTTCCTGTTCGGGTCGGTTACGAGGAAAGTCATTAAAAAAGCGGATTGCCCCGTGCTATGCGTGAAGGTGCCCGCACAGTAAGTCCTCCCACCAGGAGGGTATTATGAGACAGGAAAAGGCGATAAAACAAACACCTGCAATCGATCTAAGGGAGCGGCATAGAAACATAAAGGAAGAGCTTGCGGAAGAACATACGGGAACTGGAGTGCACGTTACAAATCTCCTTAGCCAGACTACCCGCACAATACTTGGCGCCCGCGCGGCCCAGTTTCATCGCCAACTGCAGAGAACCCACAGGCTTGGCAATTGGCTTGGGAAATTTCATCCTTCCAAAAGCAAAAAAGGGATAAAACGGAGCGAATAAAAAACCCGGCATCAAGCCGCAGTCCTAAAGCAAAAACCCTCCTTAGAACGGAGGGTTTTTTAGTTTACCCTTGACAAGGCGCTACTTATATACTAAATTATGCGTCTTGCCGCATGGTCCCTTCGTCTAGCGGTCTAGGACGACGGCCTCTCACGCCGTAAACACGGGTTCGAGTCCCGTAGGGATCACCAAAACCGCGGCCCTGCCCGTTGCAAGGCGGCATTGCCCATATTTTTTATCAAACTTAATCAATTAACCTATTTATTTTGTTATGAATAATTAATTCTATCCACAACTCTACAACCTGCTCAATAACGCTCAAGACCTGTAGTTATTTCAACAGATCGCCTCTCAATAATACCCATTGCGGTATGTAAATCGGAATGCCTTTAAGCAATTGAGCTTGTTCCCTTATGCCGGGTCTTTCTATCTTTTCATAGCCATACCTGTATTCCTTACCCGGTTCCGGCCCCAAATCGATATAATATTTTTCGCTCCCCTTATGCCCTTTTACTTTCATCTCGCCGGTCATCGCCTCTTTCTTTGTAAAGACACCGTTCCCCTTTTCGTCTATAAGCCTGTATTGAAAAGGCGGAGCGCCGTTTATACCCACATCGTAGCGGAATATATGCCCTCCGACAGAATAAGACCGGAAAACGGACCCGTCCGGGCTTTTATATGTTCTGATGTTGATTACGGTGGGCGGCTTTTTGTCGCCTATAATCTGGTTCTCTTCAAATATTAGCGTAGCCTTGGATATGTCCGGGACGGAATACCCATATTGCCGGACTGTCGGTTGGGACGGCGGCGCACCAAGCGCCAAGGCTGTAACTACGGAAACAAGATATATAATCATACCCACCTCCCTTATACTCTAAATATAGCATTATATTCAACCGCTCAAGAAAATAAAAAACCGCCGGAAATTATCCGGCGGCCTAAGTATCGGCTTTCTTTGGGCTGCTTTTCTTTCACACGAAAAAAAAGCAACTTAAAAATCCATCTGCTTGCGGATTACCTTCCCAAGCACCCGCATCTCCTTGGTCATTTCCAGGTCGTCGTACTTCGGGTTCAGCGGGTGCATTACCCAGACTCCACGGTACTTCTTCAGCTGCTTGAAGGTAGCCTCTTCTTCCGTGTCGTTTTTGATTATCACATAATCCCCCGGCTGGGGCTGTATCTCCGGGTCGATAATCACGACCTCTTCATCGCGGAAAAGAGGCTCCATGGAGTCGCCCTTTACGCGCATCGCAAAGAGATATTTGCTCTGAAGGTCGGTCTCGACGTATTCCTCGGCTACTCCGGGATAAGGGTATTTATCCGAGCCGGATGCAAAACCGCCCGCCTGCACCCAGGTGAGGATGGGCACCTTGTTGTAATGCACCGGCGTTTCCCGTATAAGCTTCTTCTCGAAGTATTCCTTGAAATCCGAGGGGGCCTTTTGATGATAGGCGGTGAAGAGAAGATCCTTTGGCTCTATCCCCAGTTTTTTTGCATAAACAAGCAGCTGCTCGTCTTTGGGGATATGGTCTTCTCCTACGACTTTCCGGAGAAGTTCATAAGGAAGCCCCAGAACCTGGGCGCACTCCTTGACGGTACCAAACCCCTTCCTGTTAATAGCGTCTTTTATCTTCTGCGCTACAGTCTTCATAAGGCCCGCCTTACCGCTTGGAGAACCGTAAAGAATTACGCCAACAGGGAATCGACCTTGGATTTAAGCTGTGCCTTCGGCACCGCGCCGACGACTTGATCTACCGCCGCACCGTTCTTGAAGAACATCAGCGTCGGGATTCCCATTATGCGGTACCTGCTGGCAACATCCGGATTCTCGTCCGTGTTTAATTTGCATACCTTCATTTTGCCGTCGTATTCCGCCGCTATCTGCTCCACCACGGGAGCCACCATCTGGCAAGGGCCGCACCACACAGCCCAGAAATCGACCAGCACGAGGCCCTCCGCCTTGAGGACATCCTGCTCCCAACTGGCTGAAGTAACTTTTAAAGCATTCTCCCCCATTAGTTCCTCTCCTGTCGTAAAGATACAGATAAAGAGAGCCGCCTCTCAGGATTGGAAAAGCGGCACTTATTTAATATCCGTTAGTTTCAGATATTAATATGTTTTCTCGGTTTTGTCAACAAAAATAACCTTGATATTTCACATGCCTCAGTAAGTATATTAGGAAATAAAAAACGGGCCCCCTGTCCGAGGGCCCGTTTTTTAGCAGATTTAATACATCCCGCCCATTCCGCCCATGCCGCCGGGCATTCCGCCGCCATGTTCAGACTTCTCCTCCGGCAGTTCGGTTATCATGGCCTCTGTCGTCAGCATCAGGGACGCTACGGAAGCCGCGTTCTGGAGCGCGGTCCTTGTAACCTTGGTCGGGTCTATGATACCGGCTTTCATCATATCGACATACTGTTCGGAACCGGCGTCAAAGCCTTCGGTGGTCTTCATTTCACGGACCTTCTGTACGATTATCGAGCCTTCGAGGCCGGCGTTGTTGACAATCTGGCGTATCGGCTCTTCCAGTGATTTTTTGACGATGTTCACGCCTATTTTCTGGTCGCCGGCAAGTTTCAGGCCATCCAGCGCCTTTACGCATCTGAGGAGCGCCACGCCGCCGCCTGGGACTATACCCTCCTCGACAGCCGCGCGGGTCGCATGAAGGGCGTCCTCCACGCGAGCCTTTTTCTCCTTCATCTCCGTCTCCGTCGCAGCGCCGACTTTTATTACGGCAACGCCCCCGACCAGCTTTGCGAGCCTTTCCTGGAGCTTTTCGCGGTCGTAGTCGGATGTGGTTTCCTCTATCTGGGTCTTTATCTGCTTGACACGGCCCTGAATCTTGTCGGCTGCGCCAACGCCCTCGATTATCGTGGTGTTATCCTTGTCAACGTGGACCTTCTTGGCGCGGCCAAGGTCGGTTATTTTCACGTTCTCAAGCTTTAATCCGAGGTCTTCGGATATGACCTGCCCGCCGGTCAGGACGGCTATGTCCTCAAGCATGGCCTTTCTCCTGTCGCCGTATCCGGGGGCCTTGACGGCGCAGCAGTTAAGCGTCCCGCGGAGCTTGTTCACAACCAGGGTAGCCAGGGCCTCACCCTCGATGTCCTCCGCGATAATCACGAACGGCCTGCCGGACTTGGCTATCTGCTCCAGTATGGGAAGCAGGTCTTTCATGGACGATATTTTCTTCTCATGGATAAGTATCAGGGCGTCTTCGAGCACGACTTCCATCCGCTCGGCGTCCGTCACGAAATAGGGAGAAAGGTAGCCCCTGTCGAACTGCATCCCTTCCACCACGTCGAGCGAGGTGGACATGGACTTCGCTTCCTCGACGGTTATGACGCCATCCTTGCCGACCTTGTCCATGGCCTCGGCGATAAGGTCGCCTATGGCGGGGTCGTTATTTGCGGAAATAGTGCCTACCTGGGCGACTTCTTTCTTGTCCTGGGTAGGCTTGGAGAGCCTCTTAAGCTCATCGACAACCACCTCCACGGCTTTGTCTATGCCGCGCTTAAGCTCCATGGCGGACGCGCCCGCGGTGACGTTCTTGGAACCCTCGCGGTATATCGCCTGCGCGAGGACTGTCGCCGTGGTTGTACCGTCGCCGGCGACGTCCGAGGTCTTGGAGGCGACCTCCCTTACCATCTGCGCTCCCATGTTCTCGAACGGGTCCTTGAGTTCTATCTCCTTCGCAACGGTCACGCCGTCTTTTGTTATCGTTGGCGAACCGAACTTTTTATCTATAACGACGTTCCTGCCCTTCGGCCCCAGGGTGGCCTTAACCGCCTCGGTGAGCTGGTTTACGCCGCTTAATATCTTAGCCCGCGCCTCCTCGGAAAAAATAAGCTGCTTTGCCATCTTTCAAACCTCCTTGAATTTTTATACCGGTCTTTCGGCCCGGCCTTTAGGAAATAACCCCCAGTACCTCTTCCTCCTTGATGATGAGGTAGTCCTCGTTGTCAATGTTTATCTTGCTTCCGGCGTATTTGTCGAAAAGGATAACGTCGCCCGTTTTTACCTCCTTGACTTCCTTGCCGACCGCCTCAACCTTGCCCCTCTGGGGTTTTTCCTTGGCCGCGTCCGGTATGTAAATACCGCCGGCAGTTCTCTCCACCTCCTCCATATACTTGACAAAAACCCTGTCCCCCAACGGCTTGAAACCCATGATTTGTTCTCCTTTCTCCTGAGATATTAAGGCCATTTAAAGCCCGGATTTTTATTAGCACTCATTTTAATTGAGTGCTAACGGTAGAACAAAATATACCATGCTTTTTCTAAAAATCAACTAAAATTTTCATCAAAAGTATAACAGAAATAAAAAAGATGTCTGAGGGGAGCTTGGATAATTTTGGCTCCGGCAAAACAAAAGGGGAGCTTTCCGCTCCCCTTTTGTTTATTCACGCGCCTTTACTTACTTTTCGCGGAGGTATGATCAAGTATGAGAAGGCCCTTCAGGAGGTCTTCGGCCCTCTGAAGCTGATAATCGTCTTCCGTTTTCAGCTTCGCAGGCACGGGCGTGCTCTCCGGCACCTGGTCTATTTTCGGCTCCTTGGGAGCCGGGCCGACGCCGCTTACCGAAATATCTCCCTTGTTCGCCCTGTCTTCCTCACGCGCCTTGTCCTTCAGGGTATCGTTATTCAGATGCCCTTCGAGGTCAACCTCGCGAAGCGAATGCGGATAACCTGTGCCCCCTGCAACCTTGGGCTGTTTCACGACTATGTCCGGAGTAATTCCGACATCCTGTATCGAGCGGTTCTTCGGCGTATAGTATTTGGCCGTGGTGAGCCTCAGGCCCGAACCGTCCGAAAGGCCGATTACCGTCTGGACGGAGCCCTTGCCGAAGGTCTGCGTTCCCATTATTACGGCGCGTCCCCAGTCCTGGAGGCATCCGGACACTATCTCGGAGGCGGAGGCGGAGCCTCCGTTGACCAATACGACCATCGGGATATGGGTCATCGGGCTGGACTGGCTCGTAAAGAACTGGTCTTTCTCTCCGTTTCTGCCCTTGATGTAGACTACCAGCTTCCCGGACGGCAGGAATTCGCCCGCCACGTTCACGGCCATGTTGAGCAGACCGCCAGGGTTGTTGCGGAGATCGACAATAATCGCCTTGACCTTTTTATCCCTGAAGGTATTCAGGGCTTTTTCAAGGTCTGAGTCGGTCTTCTCCTGGAACTGGCTTATGTGAACGTATCCTATTTCGTTGTCGATTATCTTCGACTTTACGCTCTTGATTGTGATGACGTCGCGGGTAAGGGTAAAGTCCTTAGGCTTGGTAAAATCGTCCCGCATTATCGTAATCGTTACCTTGGTGCCCTTCGGCCCCCTCATCTTGTCCACGGCCTGGGTAAGGGTCATGTCGCTCGTGGGGGCGCCGTCGATTTTTATTATCTTGTCGCCCGCCTTTATACCCGCCTTGTCAGCCGGGGTATCCTCTATCGGGGCGATAACCGTAAGCGTCCTGTCTTTAACGCCTATCTGTATACCGAGGCCGCCGAATTCGCCCTTGGTATCGACCTGCATGTCCTTGTATTCTTTCGGCGTCATAAAGGAGCTGTGCGGGTCGAGGTCGGCCACCATGCCCTTTATGGCTCCGTAAACAAGGTCTTTGGTGTTGACCGGCTTTACATAGTCCTTCTGGATGATGGAAAGGACTTCTGTAAATGTCTTGAGATTGTCGTAGGTTCCGTTAGCGGCCTGGCTGTACCGCACCATACCCGTGCCGATAATCATGCCGAGGACAAAAACCAGGATTATAATCAGCGGGGCAATCTTCCTCTTCCTGATAAAACTCATTTTAGGTGAAACCTCCTGTGATTTGAATACGCAAACTGCGAAGCGTTTAACAGTTTAAAATTATACTACATGATTATTATTAAGAAAAGCTTTTTTTATTTTCTTTTCAGCCATAAGAGCGGGTCTATAGCCTCGGCTCCTTTCCTGACCTCGAAATAAAGAGACGACCCGGACGGCCCGCCGTTCCCAAGTACGGCAATCGGCTGGCCCTTGCTTACCTTCTGGCCTATCCTTATCTTCAGGTTCGCAAGATGGGCATAAACGGAATAATATCCGCCCCCATGCCGCAGGATTGCAATCAGCCCAAGCCCCTTGAAGAAATTCGCAAAGGCCACCTGCCCGGCCTCAACTGCCCGGACAACGCTCCCGGCGGGGGCCGCTATCTCAATCCCTTTTTTATAGATATATGTATTATAAACCGGGTTCTTCTGCCTCCCGAAGAAGCTCACAACCTTGCCGGCCACCGGCCAGTTCAGGCCGCCCTTCAGGGCTGGGAGGTTCTTCGGAAGCGCCGGGAGATTCCGCGACCTCGCCTGTGCCTCCAGCCTGCGTATCAATTCCTTCATGCGGCGGCTTTGCTCCTCGAGGCTGCGAGCCATCGCTTCATAAGAGATCTTCTGTCTCTGAATATTTGCCAGGAGCTCCTTCTTCTTTACCTCCTCCGCCTGCACCTTTGCCGCCTCAGCGTCCCTGGTATTTTTTATTTTACTGAAATTAACCTTCTGTTTATTGAGCCTGTTGTTATATTTTGCCAGTTCGCCGATGCTTTCCTTGTAGCCCTGCATCATGCGCCGGTCTCGTTCCGATATCGCCTCAAGGTATTTATACCTGCGGAGGATAGAGCCGTAGTCTCCGGAGAGGAGTATTATCCATTCGCTTCCCGCCCGCCTGGTCTTGTACATCTCCCGAAGCCTTCCAGCAAGGTCTTTCTCCCTTGCCTGGACGTTCGTCTGGTATCCCGCCATCTCCGACTGCGTAACACTCATCTGCCGGCTCACCGCACCCAGCTTAACTTCGAGTTTCTTTACCTCCATTTTTTTGGTTTGCAGGTTCTGGTTTATTTTATCCAGGTCCGTCAGGACATGTTTTTCCTTCCTGGCAGATTCCCTGACCTTCTTCTTTACCCCTTTCAGCTTTTCCTGTATCCGTTTTAATTCTTCGGAATTGGGCGCTTTCCGGGATGCATGGACAGGCAGGGCGGCAAAGATTAAAAAAACGGATATAAAAGCGGTTATAAATTTACGCGGCATGGCTGGATTTTATCAGGGATAAGGCGCAAGGGCAAGAGGGAATGATGATTTTTGTCATGCCGGAGCCAAGGATTTGGTGGTATAGTAAAATCTCAGATAATTGAAAACACTGGATTCCCGCTCTCGTGGGAATGACGGAGGAGAAAACCAGAACATGAAGAAAACGCTTGCGATACGCCACGTGCATTTCGAGGACTGCGGGACTCTTGGAGACGTGCTGCTGGAGCGTGGTTTTGAAATTGAATACGTCGAGGCGGGTCTTAATAGCCTGTCCGGTCTGGACGCTGTTACTCCAGATCTGCTCATCGGCCTCGGCGGGCCGATAAGCGTTTACGAATCCGATTTATATCCATTCATAAACGACGAGCTTGACTTGTTCCGAAGACGCATCGCCGCAAAGAAACCGGTCATCGGCATATGCCTCGGAGCGCAGATGCTCGCGCACGCCCTGGGAGCGAAAGTCTATCCGGGCAAGGCCAAGGAAATCGGCTGGAAACCACTTGGATTGACCACGGAGGGCGAGAAATCTCCGGTTTCTCATCTCGCTGCGTCCAATACCTCCATGCTCCACTGGCACGGAGACACATTCGACCTGCCGGAGGGCGCGACGCTCCTGGCCTCGACGGATATTACGAAGAACCAGATTTACAGCTACGGAGATTTCCTGCTCGCGTTCCAGTGCCACCCGGAGCTGAAGCGGGCAAATATCGAGTCCTGGCTCATCGGCCACGCAAGCGAGATTGCGACATCGAAGGTTACGACGGTCAATACTATAAGAAACGATACCGCACGTTACGGCAATGCCCTTGAGACCTCTGGCCGGAAGTGCTTTGAGGAATGGCTGGCAGGCGCAGGGTTGTAAAAATTCAGCGTCCGATAACCTTGCGGATATAGACCACAAGAACGGCGGCGGAATCCTCAAGCCCCGCCGTGCAATCTATGACCAGCTCCGGCCTTTCCGGCTCCTCGTAGGACACGTTTATCCCCGGCACGGGCCAGCCGGACATGGCTTTTTTATAAATATCCACGGGCGCCAATCCGTCCTGACGGCCCTTTTCGCGCTCAATACAGGTCTCGATGGGGCACCTGACGTATATCTCGTGGAACTTCGGGATAAACTCCCGCGCCTTGTCCCTCCAGCGCCGCAGGTGCCCCGTCGCGTCGATAATGACGTCCTTCCCCTCGCGCGTTAATACCTTCGCAGCCCAGACCATCGCCATGTACAAAAGCTCGCGCTCCTCGTCCGAATATGTCGGATTCGGAGTCACGAGCTTGCGCATATCGTCCATCTGAAGAAGGACAATTTCGGGAAACGCCTCCTTGGCGGCCAAGGCAAGCGTGCTTTTCCCGGAACCCGGCAGGCCCGTAAGCCAGAACGCGCGGCTATGCATTATTTTTTCTTGTGGCCGATGGGCGCGGCCTTTGCCGCGTTCTCTATTGCCTCGCGCTTACGTGCCTTCTGCGCTTTTTCTTTCCTTTGCCTTCTCCTGTTTATCTCCCTGTTTCTCTCTCGCATATCATTGCCTCCTTTTCGTGGCTTGTCATCCTGAACAAAGTGAAGAATGACCGTGTGTTTCTTTACAGTCTTTTCCCCTTATATCCCCTCGGCGTTACCATGTAATCCAGAAAAGAAAAACTGCCTGAGTTCCCGATAATGACAATTGTCGTCATATCAATATCTTCCACGGGAATTTCATTTAAAGACGTCACTGTAATCCACTCGCCCTCGCGTGCGGAATCCTTCACGACCCCGACGGGCGTATCCGCATTCCTGCGGTTCCGTATTATCTCAACGGCCCTTGCGAGATTATCCGGCCTGCCCTTGCTGCGCGGGTTATAGAGCGCGATTACGAAATCTCCTTCCGCTGCCAGGGCCAGTCTCTTCTCTATAAGTTCCCAGGGCGTGAGCAGGTCGGATAGCGATATTACCGCAAAATCGTGCATAAGCGGCGCGCCGAGCGATGCCGCCGCAGAGCATACCGCCGGCACCCCGGGGATTATCTCAAGGTCGAAAGGGAGAGGGCTGTTTTCACATTCCCTTAGCAGTTCCAGCACAAGCCCGGCCATACCGTATACGCCTGGGTCTCCGCTTGATATTAGCGCGACGGAACGCCCCGACGCCGCAAGACGGATCGCCTCCCGGCAGCGTTCCACTTCGGTCGTCATGCCCGTTGAGACCACTTTCTTATCCACCAGGAGCGGCCCGATAAGCCGGACATACGTCGAGTATCCGACGATTACATCGGCTTTTTCAATGGCGTCCCGCGCGCGGATGGTCATGTCGCGCATAGACCCCGGCCCAATGCCTATTACGCTAAGCGCGCCTGGGCCACCGCTACAGTCGCGTTCTTTGATTTTCTCTTCGGCGCGAGGAGCGTGTCCGCCCCCGCCGAGATCAGCGCCGCCGGCTCGCATACTCCATAGACTCCCATGTTACTGAAGACTTTTTCGGATGGCCCTGAAGGCGTATCCGCCTTCAGAAGCTGCCGTTTCAAGATGTATTCCACCTTAACCCCCGTTTCCCTGGCAAACTCCGTTATCCCGGCCTCGTCTTTTTTGTCGGAAATAGTCGCCAGGTTCCGCACGGACAGAGGCGAAAGACCATGTTCCCGAAACACCCTTGCCGCAAGATTCCCTATTTCTCTTGCGGTCGTTCCCCTGTTGCACCCTATACCGACAACCAAGACCTTCGGCCTAAGAACCGCTACAGGCGCAAGCCGGGCCTTCAACCCCTCCGGCAGTATAAACGGAGATATTATCAGCGCAGGGCCATGTTTCGCATTAAATACTTCATCCAGGGAACCGTATAACCTGAGACCGGATATATCGCCCAGCCTGCGCGACATAGCGTCATTATACGACCATGCGGCTGCTTTTCCGCCGTTTACGAGCGCCGCCGTGACTCGTTTGGCATCGCCATAATCCTCGATGGCGCAGCCAAGCTTTTGCGCGAGCGTATCGACCGCCGGCGTGCCCCGCACGTCAGAGGCGGTGGTGATTACGGCCTGTCCTCCGGTTATTCTCGCCAAAGCCTCCGCCAGGGCGTTTGCGCCCCCGATATGCCCGGATAAAAGGCTTATGACAAACCTGCCTTCTTCGTCCAGCACTACTACAGCCGGGTCTTTAAGCTTGTCCCGGACAAGCGGCGCTATCATCCGCACGGCAATTCCCGCCGCCATTATGCACGCGATTGATTTGTATTTCCCGAGTATCTTTTTGACATCCGCCGAGAGGTCGTCCGAAAGCGAATGCGCATCCTCTCCCGGCCTTAAAAACTTCTCCGGCAGATAAACATCCGCGCCGTCTGGATATTTCTTCTGTATACGTCTTGCAAGATCGGAACCTCCGCGCGTTATGGCGATTATGGCGAGGTTATTCATGTATACCACCCTTTAGCAAAAGAAATGGCATAAGAAATACTGCTGCTATACCCTTGCCAACCTCTTTTGCAGATTCAAAAAAGGAGTTATGACATCTATAAGCATATTTATTGCCTGTTGATTTATTAATTCCATAGATTTTATTTGGTTCGGCACTAAATACCGCCCAAATAAAATCACCGTCATCATAGAGAAATCCATTTGAAACATCAAAATTTTTGCAATCATTTGTGAGACAATATTCTTTTTTTAAATTGTAATTTATATCCAAGTTCAAAATCTTACCATCGGAGTAATACCAATAACCGTTCGCATCAAGATTTATAAAATAACCATGTAATTCTTTACGATGAAATCTATTCCACATTTTAAAGGAAACATGTTCAGCCGTTTTTTTATTCCACCTATAAGATTTCTTATTAAAAACTACAGCACCATCTCCGTCGGTCAAAAACCATGTCTCATCGCCTTTGCTCGCAATTGCCACAATATCATGAATATCAGAGCCGTACGATCTCATGGCGCCCGAAAATGAAGTAAAAACCATTGCAACTAAAAAAATTTTTCGCATGTTATTTCCTATACTCATGCGTAAAATCCTTATCATAGAGCCTCGAATACTTCTCTATCGCACTTCTGTCCAGCGCTTTGCCGACGAGTATCAGGGCGGTTTTATTTATATTTTCCTCCTTTACTTTTCCCGCAATGTCGGACAGCGTCCCCCGGATGATTTTCTCTTCCGGCCAGGATGCCTTATAAACCACCGCAACGG
>JAJYJM010000031.1 GCA_021789495.1 Nitrospirota bacterium | reverse complement strand
CGCTGAGTCCACCTCGTACAACCGCATATTAGGATGAGACCCCACGGGCTCCCTGTACAGATCCTTGTACAGCTGCTCGTTGCGATGGCCTGCCCAACCGATTGCATAGAAAACGCGCTGCCCGGCAAACGCGCGCGCCGGAAGTGAAACAATGAGAGACAGACAGGCTATCGCCGCCAGGCAAAACAACCGCCGCGCAAGGTGTGCTATTATGAGCCTGTCGTAATGCGGCAGATGACTTCCTCTTCCCGGCATAGTGTAATGTTTGTGTCAGAACTATCACATATGCTGAATTACTACATGCATATTATACCATACCATATGGGAAAGAACTCGCAAGAGAAAAAATGTTCTTTAAGGCACCTTCCGCCGCTTCCCGCTCTACTGTAAGCGCGGCAAAAATTGTGCCGCTATCGCTATAGTGATAAAGAAGTTATGGAGAGCGACTATGCCGTAAACCAATGATGCATACCATATGCGAATCTAAGTCAGGCTGGCATATTTATTGCTTTATGTAATTACAGGGGTTAGATGCCGTATTGACAGGTGGTTAATAATTATAACCATAATTTTCATCAGGAGTGTAATTTGACAGCCAAATCAACTGGTGATTTACACGAGAAAAAACTGAGCCAGCTATTTATTCTTAACTGGTTTTCCAACCGCGTAAGGGTTTCAAGCGACTTGCAGGAGGCGGCTAATATATCAGTCTGGGCAGTGGCTGAGGCCATAGGTTTCGACAGGGTATGTCTTTGGCTTATAGACAAAAGCGATGGCACCCGCCGTCTTGCCGCGTGTCACAACACTTTAGGCGAAAGGCTGTCGGCTCCATTGGAGGTGCCCGGGCTTGAGGCCCTGAAGATTGACAAGAGCGAGGCATTTACAACTTCTAAACCGCTTTGTGCCGTAATAAAAGGCGATTCCGGCGGAGGCGCGGTGGAGATAGCCGTCGTGCCATTAGCGACATACAATCCGGAAAACCTCCAGCTTGTCTGCTGGGAGCATTTTGGGTGTAGCGACGAGAATTGCCCGGCAAGGAACAGCCCTCATCTGTCCTGTTGGGTTATAGAGAACAGTTGCAGGATGCTCCGTGGGAGCGACAACATGCTGACCAGGATGGACATATGCGGCAACTGCCCGGTATACAAGACCAATACGATGGGAAGAAACTTTGGACTTATATGCGCTGATAACCATGTAAGCAAAAAAACCATAACCCAGGACGATCTGAACTCCCTAAACCTGTTCGCCAACTCCGCAGCAAGTCTTATGAGCAACATAATGAACATGGAGAAAATAAAGAAGAACGAGAATCTGCTCGACAGTATCATCTTCAATATGGCAGCAGGGCTCCTCGTTACTGATCCGACCGGTAAGGTAAAGATGATAAATATTTCCGGAGCCGAGATATTGGGGTGCGACCGCGAGGCAATAATCGGGAAGGATATAACACTCATCTATCCGGAGACGGCCAGTATGCTGGAGGTAAAACCGAGGATAATAGGCGATGAGGTGGAAATCCTTACGCCCAATGGCGCCATACCTGTAGGTTTTAACAACAATTATCTTATCTCCAGGGACGGAAATCCGGAAGGTTTCATTGTGGTGTTCAGGGACTTAAGTGAGATAAAAAAGCTCCAGGATGAACTCCGCGAAAAGGAGCGGTTTGCGGCGGTCGGAAAGGTTGCCGCCGGCGTCGCGCATGAGATAAGGAACCCGCTTTTCGGCATTACCTCCGTTGCTCAGATAATAGCAAGGGAAACGAGCAATGAGAATCCAATAAGGCCGCTTGTGCAAGCTATGCTCTCGGAGACGACCAGACTGAACCGGCTTGTAGAGGATATGCTGCTTTATAACCGGACAGTGAAGCTGCACAGGCAGCCGGTCGATATATGTTCGCTTATAGAAAACGTCCTGAACTTTCATTTCGTGGCGATTAGCGAAAAAAAACTAAACGTAGCAAGGAGGTGTTCCGGGGTAGAAATGGCTATGCTTGACCTTAATCAGATAAGGCAGGTTTTTTTGAACCTTCTGGTAAATGCAATAGATGCCTCGCATGAAGGCAGGAAGATAGATATTTCGGCGAGTCGATCTGACGACACAATCAAAATAACAATATCCGACCAGGGTGCGGGTATACCGGAGGCTGACCTGCCAAAGGTATTTGACCTGTTCTTTACCACCAAGGAAAAAGGAACCGGCATAGGACTCGCCATCTGCCGCAAGATAATTGAAGACCATGGGGGAACAATTGCAGTAAAGAGTATTATTGGACAAGGCACGAACGTCAATATAAGCCTGCCCTACATCCCGGCAACACCAGAAAGGTCTTAAATGCCGCATTCGGTATTGATAATCGACGATGAAGAGACTATACGCAAATCCCTGAGCTACCTGTTCGCCGGGAAAGGATTTTCCGTATCCGCCGGTGCAACTATATCGGATGGGCTTAAACTGGCATGGACGACCAGGCCCGATTTGGTTGTTCTGGACAACAGGCTTCCGGACGGGAACGGGCTTCAGGCGCTTGAAATGATAAAAACCGAGCACCCCGACACCATGGTTATAATGCTCACGGGCTATGCCAATTTGTCTGACGCCGTGCAGGCCATACGGAAAGGAGCCTATGATTATCTGACAAAACCGGTGGACATCGACGCCCTGGAGATAGCGGTGGAAAGGGCGTTGGAAACTCAGAGGCTTAAGAAGGAAAACCTGGTCTTGAAAATGAGGCAGGTCTGTGCTGATACAGGTATCGTCGGAAGCTCAAGGGAAATTCACAAGATACTTCTCATAATAGAAATGCTCGCGGAAAATCCGGACACCACGGTAATAATTACCGGCGAATCCGGCACCGGGAAGGAGCTTGCGGCCAGGACCATTCATGGTTTAAGCGCCCGGAAGGACAAACCATTTTTGGACATCAACTGCGCCTCACTGTCAGAGCACCTTCTGGAGTCAGAGCTTTTCGGGCGCGAAAAAGGTGCGTACACAGACGCAAAGGAAACGAAGAGGGGACTTCTGGAAGTAGCCGACGGCGGGACGGTATTCCTTGACGAGATAGCAGAGTTGTCGATGAATCTTCAGCCGAAGCTTCTAAGAGTGATAGAGACCAAAACCTTCCGGAGAGTTGGCGGAACGAGGGATATAAAGGTGGATATCCGAATAATGGCCGCAACCAACAAAGACTTATCCAACCCGGAAAACCGGAAAAATTTTCGGGAGGATCTTTATTATAGATTATGCGTAATGCCGGTGCATATGCCGCCGCTCAGGACAAGAGAGAATGATGTTCTCGAGCTGGCGAAGCATTTCCTCTCGCAAGGCACGGCGATTAAAAAGAATATAATCGAAATTTCAAAAGATTGTGAAAGCTATCTGCTTGCCTACCGATGGCCCGGCAACATAAGAGAGCTGAGAAACGTTATTGAACGCGCAGCGATACTATCGCCCGGTCCGACCATAAACCCCGAACATCTGCCGCGTGAACTGCTCGAAAAAAAGGAGCAACAATGGCAAAATGAGCAGCAAAATTACCCGTCAGCACCTTGCTCGCTCGACGAAGCGGAAAAAAATCACATAAGGAAAACCATGGATTTCTCCTACGGAAACCAGAGCCTTGCCGCCAGACTCCTGGGTATAAGCCGTTCTACGTTGATAAGCAAGCTGAAAAAATACGCCCTCCTGTAGCAAAACCGTACAACCCGCATTGTATAATTTTCGCACACCTTAAAATTCCAGTAATAAAATTCGCGGATAATCTTTTGATTTTATTGCGTTATTCCCGATGGCATTCTTATTGCTTTATATCGGGGATAATAATCCATATTTTACTATGAGGGCATGATGATGAAAAGGATTCTTATAGTCGATGATGAGCCGACTATTCTCCTGAGCTTGTCATATTGTCTTAAGGCCAATGGAGTCGAAATCATAACCTGTTCAAAGATAGAGGCCGCAGAGGAGGCGCTGGCCAGGTATTCATTTGACCTGGTAATAGCGGATATTCGCATGAGCGGCATGTATGGTATTGAGGGCCTTGAGTTATTGCGGTATGTGAAAGAATTGAGTCCGGTGACGGCTGTAATAATTATGACCGCTTACGGTTCTCCGGAAATAAAAGAGGAGGCGTTTAAGCGAGGCTCTTATTACTACTATGAAAAACCGGTGGACATTGACCACCTGCTGATGATGGTTAACCGGCTTGGGATTCCGGTGCCGGGTCCGGCTTCCGCGGCATAGGGGGGATAAAATGCTAAAGAAAATCCTAATAGTGGACGACTCAAGCCTGCTGCACCAGATGTACAAGTTAGTATTTATGCGCTACAAGGACTGCCGGCTTATCTCGGCTATGAACGGGCTTGAGGCCCTGGATAAGCTTTCTCAGGAAGCGGGTATAGAGCTTATACTTCTGGATATAAACATGCCGGTAATGAACGGCCTCCAGTTTCTGGAGGCTTTAAACAAAGAAGTGGACTTCAAGGCCCCGCCCATAATCATTGTGAGCACCGAAGGCAAGGAGGAGGACACTCTCCGAGGGCTGTCTCTTGGCGCAAAAGGATACGTTAAGAAGCCTTTTCAGCCGGCGGAACTGCATAACCTGATAGAGAGAATATTCTCGGGAATACAAACGGTAGCCGTATAGGAGCGAAATGGAAGATTTGGATACCTCCGGTCTTATAAATGAATTTTTCGAAGACGCTGGCGGGCACATAGACAAGCTCGACTACTCGCTTATGGAGATGGAAAAATATCTGGGCCGGAGCGGTCTGGATGTCGAGCTTGTATCCGATCTCCTGGGGTCATTGCACACCCTTAAGGGGAATTCCGGGATGATGGGGTTTGAGTCCCTCCAGCAGTATGTGCACCATATAGAAGGGATTTTCAAAAAACTGCTCGAAGACGGCTCCGGCCTGACCGATGAAAAACTCCAGAAGCTGTTTGACGCCGCTGCCGTCCTGAGGGAAGCAATCGAAAGACTTAGAAAAAATCCGAAGACGGGAATAGACCTTACCGAACAGATAAAGGCTATTGGTGAAACCTCGGAGGCGCAAGCCGGCTCTCAGGCGCCGATACCCAAAGCCGGCGGCGACAGCTTCAGATATATTGCGGATAAATCCAACATACTTAAGGTTGATTTTGAGCGCTTGGATCATCTGCTCAATCTGGTGGGCGAGCTGATAATCCATAGGACCAGGCTGGCGATGACAAGCAGGATTTTTAGCGAACTTAACCTGGACAAGACGGCGGCTTATAATCTCTCGGAAGTGACGGCGGAAATATTTAAATCAACCTCCCAACTCCAAGAGGCAATAATGAAAGTGCGGATGCTGCCGATACGGCAGGTATTCCAACGTTTCCCTCGTATGGTAAGAGATCTCTCGCGTGAAAGAGGCAAGGAGATAAATCTGGTTTTCCAGGGAGGGGAAACCGAACTGGACAAGACGGTTATTGATGAGATTGGAGAGCCGCTGATACATCTCATAAGAAACGCGGTGGACCACGGCATAGAAGGGACAGATGAAAGACTCCGGAAGAAAAAATCGAGCGTCGGAGAAATAACGCTCTCAGCCGCCCAGGAAGGAAACCATATAGTCATAACAGTAGCGGATGACGGGGCCGGCATAGATATAGACGCTGTAAGGGCCAGGGCGGCCAAAGTTTATCCAGTTGAGTTTGTATCCGGTTTAAGCGACCAGGATGCTACGGAACTTATCTTTGAGGCCGGATTTTCAACTGCAAAAAAAGTTACGGAGATATCCGGCAGGGGCGTGGGTCTGGACGTGGTGAAGAAAGGCGTAACGAAACTTGGCGGCAGTGTAGATATTGAAAACAGGCCCGGCTCAGGTTCGACATTCACTATAAAACTGCCCCTTACGCTTGCGATAATCTCCGCGCTGATGGTGAAATCTGCCCGGACGCTCTATGCGCTTCCGCTTTCTTCCGTGGTGGAAAGCGTAAAGCTCAATCCTGGAGACATAAAGACTATCAGCGGCGACGAGGTAATCTTCATTAGGGACAGGGTTCTTCCGCTTGTCAGGCTCGACCGGCTTTTCGGGTCGGACGACCCTGGGGAATCCGGGTGGACTGGCGAGCCGGGACGCGAGACTGCCGTGACCTCTAAGCGCGCCTACGCGGTGGTCGTAGGGAGAGATGAAAAGATGGCAGCCCTTATGGTGGACGGGCTGATGGGAAGGCAAGAAGTGGTGATTAAGGCGCTCGACGAATATCTCGGAGAAGGCGAGAACATAGCTGGCGCAACGATTCTTGGAGACGGACGGGTTGTTCTTATATTGGACATAGCAGGCATTGTGAAAAAAGCCGCATATAAGCAGGTTGTCAAGGGAGGTATGAGATGACGGAAGACGTGCCGGACTCAAATCGTAAAATAACACTCCCTTCTTCCGGGCTTGCGGAAGAGATATTGGGGCGAGCGGAAGCCCCACCGGAAGCGCCTCACGGGCCTGAGAGTGAAACGGGCAGGCGTAATCATATGAAACCATCGGAAGAAATACTCCACCTTGTGGGTTTTTTCCTGGACCAAGAGGAATATGCCCTGGAAATAGTGCGGGTCCAGGAGATTATAAGGGCCGGGAGATGGACTTGGGTGCCAAACGCTCCTGCGCACGTCAGGGGTGTTATAAACCTCAGAGGCCGCATTATTCCCGTAATGGACCTGAAAGCCAGGATCGGCATGGGATATTCAAATGTGGCGAAGGATTCGAGGATAATAGTCGTTGAGGTCGGCGACAAGGCGCTTGGACTTCTGGTTGACAGGGTGTCGCAGGTGTTTAAGATGCCGGGGGATGTGGTGGATCCGCCTCCGGAAGAAATATCGGTCGCGGGAAATGGATATATAAAGGGAGTTGGCAAGCTGGACAGGCGGCTCATTATACTTCTCGATTTCGAAAACGTGATATGGAAGGACATAAAAGTCGGGGAAAAAACTGAGTAATAATAGCCGGGAGGAAAACAATGTTGAATAATATGAAGATCGGTATGAGGCTCGGAATCGGGTTTGGCATCGTTTTGCTTATGATGGCCGCAGTCGGCGGCGCGGGTTACTGGGGAGTTGCCACCGTTGCTAAAAAGACCACCACCATGCTTCAGAGCGATGCGGCCATAGCGGAGAATGCGGCGGCGGCAAGGGCCGAAATCCTCGAACTGAGGCGGGGCGAGAAGGATGTATTCTTGAATATTGACGACAAGAAGAAAGATGACAGTTATTTCGATACCTGGAAGGGCTGGCAGGCCAAGCTTTCTGCAAGGCTGGCGGATCTCGATAAAATCGTGTACCTTCCGGACGATAGGGAAACGCTTTCCAGGATGAAGGAAGAGGCGGCAAACTATGAAGGATCCTTTTTAAAGGCGAAAGCCATGATTGATGCGGGTAAGATAAAGACTCCCCAGGAAGGCAACGAGGAGATGATCCCGCATAAGGACCCCATACATCAGATGGAGGCCTCGGCAAATGGCTTGAAGGACGCATCGAGGAAGCGAATGGAAGGTATGGGACAGGTGATGAGCGACTTTGCCAGACACGTTATCATAATTATAGTTGCGTTCATGGCGGGGGTGGTTATTATAGGCATCGGCGTCAGCCTGTATCTAACCCGGAGCATAACGAAACCATTGGAGGAGAACATACGGATTGCCGACATGGTAGCCGAGGGAGACCTTACGCAGAGGATAAGGGTGCATACAAGGGATGAGCTTGGCGTACTCGGGGCAACCATTAATAAAATGGTCGGCAACCTGAGCGAGATGGTCGAGACAGCAAACCAGACCGCAGCGCAGGTCGCCTCAACGGCGGACCAGGTAGGGAAAGGCGCGCAACAGATAAACAAGGGTGCGGCAACCCAGGCAAGTGCGGCGGAGGAGACTTCCTCCAGCATGGAGGAAATGGCTGCATCCATACAGAGCGTCGCCCGGAATGCAGAACAACTTGCCTCGAACGTCGATGAAACCTCCGCAAGTATAAACCAGATGGTTGCCTCAATAGAGCAGGTCGCAAAAAACGGCCAGTCTATGGCTTCGTCGGTCTCGGAGACTTCGGCCACAATCGAACAGATGACGGCCTCTATAGACCGGGTTGCAAAAGATTCCGAGGGCCTTTCATCGTATGTGGAAGAGACCTCAGCCACCATCGAGCAGATGGTCGCCTCTATCGGCCAAGTAGGGGAAAATGCGGCAAGGCTTTCCGATACGGTGTCCGATACATCGGCAATTATAGAGGAGATGACCGCTTCTATTAAGCGGGTAGCATTGAACGTTTCCGAGGCGGATGACATATCACAGAAGGCGGCGGAGGCTGCAAAGGCCGGAAGCGAGGCGGTGGAACTTACAATAGATGGGATAAACCGGATTACCCAGACTATGAACGCCACTTCGGATGTAATGGGTAGTTTAGGCAAACGTTCTGAGGAGATAGGCAAGATAGTCGGGGTGATAGAGGAGATAGCGGATCAGACCAACCTGCTCGCGCTGAACGCGGCAATAGAGGCCGCCAGGGCGGGCGATGCGGGCAGAGGATTCGCCGTTGTGGCAGACGAAGTGCGCAAGCTGGCCGAGCGGTCAGTAGTGGCCACAAAGGAAATAGGCGAAGTGATAAAACAGGTGCAGCAGGAAACCGGGCAAGCCGTGAGGACCGCGGATGCTGGAACCTCTGAAGCCCTTGAGGGCAAGAAGCTCGCGGACAAAGCCGGGGCTTCGCTGGCGCGAATATTGGAAAGCGTGGGCGCCACAAACCGCTTGATGACGGAGATAAACAAGGCATCATCCGAGCAGGCCTCCGGTGCGGCGCAGGTGTTGAAAGCGGTCGAGAATATGAACGCCGCGACCAATGAAGTTACAGGGGCCGTGAAAGAGCAGGTGGTAAGCTCAGCTCAGATAAAAAAAGCCGTCGAAAATATGAATGTTATCGCTCGGCAGCTTGCAGGCGCGATGAAAGAGCAGTCTGTCGGCGGCAAACAGATAAGGATAGCGGTTGAGGACATGAACCGAGTTACAGGCCAAGTATCCCTGGCCACAAAAGAACAGGCGGCAGGAAGCGCGCAGATAATAAAGGCTGTCGAGAATATGAATTCTATGACCCAGATTGTGGCCAATGCAACCGCCGAACAGAAGCGCGGAGGCGAATTGGTAGTAAAAGCGGTCGAGAATATTTCGGACATTGCAAGAGAGAACCTGGGCGCAGTCAAGCAGATGAGTTCTGCCGCCGAAAACCTGACGTACCAGGCAGAGTCCCTCCAGAGGGCGATAAGCATATTCAAAACAAAGGATATTAACGTCAATTGCTGGGATATTCTGCACTGCGCCACAGAATTCAGGCTCAAATGCCCGGCGTACCAGAACCCGGAGAAACGCTGCTGGCTTATAGACAGCACATGGTGCAAAGGCGTTCAGCAGGGCGATGCGAGGGCAAAACTTGCAAATTGTATGCACTGTGAGGCCTACAAGGTAATGCAGGGTATAGCGTACCTGCCCGCGAGGAGTTAAAGTGCCGACCATGATTCAGGGCCAGCTTGCTAAATTCAACGAACTTGTATTGGATAAATACGACCTGTTCTTTCCGGCGAGCAAACAGGTGTTTTTGGAAAACTGCCTGCGTGAACGTCTTCTCCTCGGCGGGTACGGTAATTACGAAAGTTACTACAATTGTTTAGTAGGGGATCCCGAAGAAATGCAGGGCCTGATCGATGAACTTACGGTAAATGAGACGCGGTTCTTCAGAAACCTTGGCCAGTTCAAGGCGCTTAAGGAAAACATTCTCCCTGAAATGATAGAGAAAAGGAACAGGGAAGTCGTTAAATCCTGGGGCGATGAAACGCGGTACTGGAAGTGGGGCGAGAGACATCCTCTGATGCACTTCAGGGTCTGGAGCGCGGGCTGTTCCACCGGCGAGGAGGCATATTCAATCGCTTTTACGATTCTCGATAGCCTAAAGTTCCCGAGGGCATGGAATATCGAGATAACAGCCACGGATATAAACCGGTCAGTTCTGGATCGCGCAAGGATAGGCGCTTACGATAATAATTCCGCGAATGATATAGACCCGGATATGCTTACGCGGTATATGGACAGGACAGAAGCAGGCTTCGTTGTAAAGGAGTTTCCCGGCCGCCTCGTGAAATTTTACGAGTCCAATTTAAAAGATCTCTCGGCAGGGCGCGGCATTATGACCCTTAGGCCGGCGGACGGGCCGGGGATCGAATTTGACGCTTCGGGATATTTTGACATTATTTTTTGCAGGAACGTGATGATTTATTTCGACAGAACCGCGCAGACACGGCTGGTAAGCACACTTTATAGATGCCTTAAACCCGGCGGATTTCTTTTCACCGGAGATTCCGAGCCGCTGCACCTCTTTGAGCACGGGTTTAATATTACCACCGAAGGAGATGCCGTCTATTATGTTAAGCCTTTCTGAAGGGGGTTTAATGTATGTTTAAGCAAGCCGGGCATGTATGTGCTTTTGACTCGGATGACATCCCCAGCCTTATTTTGACGATGAAGACCGGAAGCCCGAGGGTAAAGAATGCGGCGAAGGCGCTGGTTTTGCAAAAAGGGATTGCCGAAGTTCTCGCCTGCCTTGAGGAGGCTTTAAGGGACAACGGCGATGCGGACAGGCGAAACTCGGCCATGGAGGTTTTCATCGGTTTCGGCGAAGATGCCGTATCGGCCCTGTCGCGCTTCGCCACGGACACTGACTGGGAAATCAGAAATTTCGCCTGCGTCATGCTGGGCGCTATCGGGAGCCGTACCTCTGTCCCGGTGCTCTTGACCGCCCTGAATGATAAAGAGCCTAACGTTTCTCATGCCGCAGCGGAGGCGCTCGGCAAGATAGGCAATCCGGCGGCGGTAGTGCCGCTTATGGAGGCGTTGGATAAAAGCGACTTCTGGAACTCATATTCAATTATTGCCGCGCTCGGTAATTTGAAGGCCGTATGCGCCGTTCCCCGTATTCTAAAATATCTGGATAATGAGCTTCTATCCCCGGTTGCAATACAGGCGCTTGGAAATATCGGAAGCCCGCAATCCATTGATCCGCTTTTGAATATTCTTCGTCTGGAGGGATCCCTGGTCAGAGATGCGGCGTTCCAGGCATCAATGGATATATTCAAAAAAGTATCCGGTGATAACGACCATACCGAAGAGGTTTTGTCCGTAAAGGAGAAGCTTTGCATTGAGTTTGGAAGGCAGGAGTTCAGGGAATATTTGGTTGAGATACTCGACGGCAAGGAATATTTATTAAAACAGGATGCGCTGATAGCCGTCGGGATTATTAAAGACAATGCGGCTTCCGAGAAAGTATTTGAACTGCTCGAAGACGATAGTCTGGCCCCGGCTGCCCTGAAAGCGGCCTGCGAGATCGGAGCATCGGCGTTACCGGAAGCCCAAAAATATCTGAAAAACCCGTCAGGCCGCGTGCGGCAGGCATTGGTTAATTATTTGGGCAGCCTGGGGCCGGGGCCGGGAGTGGAATATCTTATACGGATGCTCCATGACGATATGAACATGGTACGCGCGGAGGCGGCGATAGCGCTTGGCCGGATAGGGGCGTCCGAGGCGGTTGGCGATCTGGCCGATGCCTTGGAGGACGAAAGCCCGGAGGTGCAGGAGGCGGCAGTATCCGCGCTTTCGTGTTTTCCGCCCTGTATTGTTTTTACCAGGCTCCTGCCGTACATACAAAGCGGAGGCGACCCCAGGTACGTGCGCCTGGCAGCTGAAACACTGGGGCAGGTTAAGGCTGAAGAGGCGATAAGACCGCTTGCTTCCCTGCTCGACGATCCCAGGGAAACGATACGCGAGGTAGCTGTAAAAAGCATTGGACGCATAGGCGGCGAAAAGGCGGTTCCATGCCTATTCATAGCACTAAGAGATAATAGCCCCAAAGTGGCGCAGCAGGCCGTTATCTCTATGGGGAATATCAGAGATCCGCACGTGTTGCAAAGACTTATAAAATTTGTGAGTGATAAGGACGAACGGTTTTGTTTATATGCCATCGGAGCCTTGAAGCAGCAGGGAGATCCTGTAGCTGTCTTCTCGCTTATGGAAGTCTTGAGAAATTCGCCGCGTGAGTTGACAATAGCGGCACTTGACGCGCTTGGAGCGCTGGGAAGGAAAGAGGCCTGCAAATCAGTGCTTGAGACGGCCCGTATGGACGACATGGATATTCTCAGGACCTCAGTCCGGACACTGGGACGACTTGGATGTGAAAAGGCAGTTCCATTGTTGACGGAACTCCTTTCTCATACTCATTGGAGCGTCCGGGCGGCGGCGGTGGAGGCTCTGGGCAAGGTCGGAGGGAATGGGGTTTGCGAAGCTATTAAGACCGCTTTGAAAGATGAGGATGCCATGGTGCGCAAAATCGCTGCCTCGGCGCTCGCGGTGTTGCATGGAAATATATCGGCGCAATCTCGGTCTTCCATTGGATAATAGGCGGATTAATCAGACCTTTATGAATTTTAATACGATAAATGAGACGGAAACCGCACCTGATGCGACCGAGACGGAAGCCGCCTATAAAGAAAAGGCCCTGTCGGAGTTCGAATTAAGGCTCATCGGGGATTATATACACGATTACTGCGGAATTTTTTTTGAAGATGTAAAGATTCAGACTCTCGCTATGAGGCTTTCTTCCCGCATGGCAGTTCTGGACATCGGCTCGTTCTCTGAATATTACAATTATTTAAAATTCAACCCGCGCGGGGTAGATGAAATGGCGGCTTTAATCCCCCGACTTACCAACAACGAGACCTATTTCTTCAGAGAGACGAATCAGATATCATTGCTTATCTCACGGCTTAAGGGGAAAAAACAATCGGGAAACGTTGCGCCTTTTCGTATTCTGTCGTGCGGCTGCTCGTCGGGCGAAGAGGCATATACTCTGGCGATAATGCTTGAAGAGGCTGGAGTTTACGACCAGCGCAAAATAGAGATAACAGGCATGGACATCGACCAGAAAATCCTGCAAAAAGCAGAATCCGCCGAGTTCACCGCATATTCTTTGAGGGCCGCTGACAGCGAGAGAACAGAGCGGTATTTCTTAAAAAACGGCGAAAAGTACATTCTGGACGAAAGGATAAGGAATCGCGTCAGGTTTTTACACGGGAATTTATTGGAACACAATATTTACGGGAAATTTAAAGACGTGGACGCGATACTTTGCCGGAACGTCTTTATTTATTTCTCTGATGCGGCGATATGCAGCGCCGTTGAATCATTTTATGAAACGCTTGCTGATGACGGCTGTCTTTTGCTTGGACATTCAGAGTCGCTTGCGAGGATAACTGACATATTTTTTGCCGAGCGTCACAAAAACGCTATGTTTTATGTAAAAAGAGAGATGTGTGATGAGTAAGAAAATACGGGTTCTGGTGGTGGATGACTCGGCGTTCATGCGAAAGGCTTTGTATAGGATGCTATCTTCAGATCCAATGATAGAGGTGATAGACACGGCCTCTGATGGCGAGGGAGGGTATAAAAAAGCCCGGATGCTTAAACCAGATGTGATTACCCTTGACGTGCGGATGCCTGGAATGGACGGCTTGGACGCTCTCAGGATGATAATGACGGACTGCCCGACGCCAGTTCTTATGTTATCGTCTTTGACTTCCGAAGGCGGCGAAGTGACGCTGAGAGCGCTTGATTTAGGCGCCGTCGATGTAATCGATAAATCCTCTGCCCACACCGCGATGGATATACTTGGCATAGCGGGAGAACTTACATCGAAAGTCAGGGCGGTGGCAGGCGTCGATACCGGTAAGATAGTAAAGAAACGCGTGCTACTCCACCCAGCGCAGACGCAATCTGTCCCGCCTCAAACCGGTATCACGGCCAAAGCCGACATAGGGGAGATGAAGGTAGTGGTAATTGGCGCATCCACAGGCGGCCCTCCCGCACTGCAAGAGATATTATCGAAGCTCCCGGCCAGCCTGAATGCGGCGGTTCTCGTAGTGCAACATATGCCCATAGGTTTCACCGCGTCACTTGCGGAAAGGCTTAACAGCCTTTCAAGGCTGGAGGTTTCAGAGGCGTTCGACGGCGACCTGGTAAGGCCGGGGAAATGCCTGATCGCGCCTTCGGGGCTGCATATGACATTGCGTGTTGATGGAGGGCCTTGTATACACCTTTCTAAATCCCCGGAAGACAGTCTGCATCGCCCCTCTGTAGACGTCCTGATGGAATCTGCGGCAAAGGTAATGGCCGGCAAAGCGATAGGAGTTATTCTGACCGGCATGGGATCCGACGGAGCTATGGGTATAAAGGCCATCCATGACGCCGGCGGCAGGACAATAGCCCAAGATGAAGAATCGTGCATCGTCTACGGTATGCCAAAGGTAGCGGTTTCCTTGGGCGGAGTTGACCGGGTAGTCTCGTTGTATGGCGCGGTTTCCGCTATACTTGATGAACTTGGTACCGATTTGTCCTGATTTAGGGGTTGTCGTGCCGCCGGATAATCTGGGCCGGGCTGAGACCTCGCCCAGGGTTCCTCGACCACCTGACGCTTGAACTCAAGACTGAACCTCCGCTGACTTCCCACGACAGAACCCCATCTCCCTTTCAAAGGCAAAAGTCCCGTCCGGCACTCTAACACATTTTATCCAGTCCGGGGGGGGGTATTCCATCATTCGGCTTTTTCAGACAGGTTATAGGGGCTCAATCCCGGGCGGTTTTGAAGAGACGCGGAGCGATTTCCGGGCAATTTGGAGATGTCAAATACACATGTTCTTAATAAGAATATTCATTAAAAAAATTAATATTTGTTGGATTGGGGTAAAATTAATTGACTTTATATGGAATTGCCGTTACAGTTTAAACTGTGCGAGTGTGTATTTGACTACAAACGGGAAAATCAAGCATATTGATACAAGACATCTATGCGCAGGAATTAAATATTACTGAGTAAATTAATCATAATATCTTTTTATATTATCTTCGGATTAATGCTATAATCGCGGGGTGTCGGTTTTTGATTTGTGCGCCGCCTGGATGAGGCGCTTTTAATTTATGCTTTGGAAGACAGTCCGGGTAAGACTGTGGTATGGAAAGAAAAAAGACCATTGTTCTGATACTTCTGCTGATAACAGGCATTGCGGCGGCAGAGTATCTGATAATGACAACTGTTGAGATGTCGGGGTTGTCCGGCACCGCCGAAAAAGTCGTTGATTCCCTGTCCCTCGTAGTCCTGTTAAGCCTGGTTTTCTATCTGCTCTACAAATCACAAAGGGCCCTGCTCGAGGAAAAAAGGAGTATAGAAAAAATACTCTCGTGCATGGGGGACAATATCAGCATACAGGACAGGAACATGAATATCCTGTACCAGAATGCGGCAATGGTCAACGTATTGGGTTCTCATGTCGGCGAACGCTGCTATAAGGCGTATGAGGATAATGATGCAATATGCGAGGGTTGCCCCGTCGCCGAAAGTTTTAAAGACGGCAAGGTCCATAAAACGGAGAGACATGTCCAGGCCCACGGCAGGGATTCATATATAGAAATGACCTCTTCCCCGCTCCTGGATTTAAGCGGCAATATAGCCTCGGTGATAGAAGTAGTAAGGGATATAACATCTCGCAAGAAGGCGGAGAGCGCCGTTATTGAAAAGAACCAGTGGCTCGCCATGCTTAACCGGATAGACAAGGCGATGGTTTCAACCCTTGAACTTGAGAAGATATTCGGGATACTGGTCGAGAACCTGGCCCGCGCTCTCAAGATGGAATCCGGCGTCATATTTTTATATGACGAACCGAACAAAGCCGTCAACGTGGTTGAAAGTTACAATTTCGCTTTCTCGGAAGGCCAGGCCTGTTTCCCTCTCGACACCCTTCCCCTGGTCTCGGAAGTTATAAAGAACAATAAGCCGGTAATATTGAACGACGTCGGCAAGGATACTGAGGCCTACAGGAAACTCAGGGCGAAATCGATGCTCCTTATTCCGCTTGGCGTGAACGGTTCGGTAAGGGGGGTTATATGCCTGCATAATGAGTTGGACCGGCACGTTTTTTCAGACTCCGAAGTCGAGTTTGCCATGCAGGTGGCCGATCAGGCTATGATAGCCATAATAAATGCGAAGCTCGTAAAAAGCCTTACGGAGAACGACTCGAAACTTCTTTCAAAGAACCGTGAACTCCAGGCCCTCAATGAAGTGGCCGAGATAATAGCCTCCAATAACGACGTAAAAACAATGCTTCAGACGGTGCTTGAGAAGACCTTGTCCATTCCGTTTCTCGAAGTGCAGAAAAAAGGTGTTATCTTTCTTCGCGACGATAAGGATGGGAGCGAGTTTTACATGGCCGCGCAGGTCGG
The DNA here is from genome assembly GCA_021789495.1 of Nitrospirota bacterium. GTDB lineage: Bacteria > Nitrospirota > JACRHJ01 > JACRHJ01 > JACRHJ01 > JAKAHE01. Next base: position 7,286 of record JAJYJM010000031.1, on the reverse strand, counting down.
GCTTTCCCCATATCTATTGCAGAAAGAGGCCCGTATTAAAATGGGCCAGTGCCTGTGCGGAAAGGCTGCGGAAAGCGGAGAGATAATTTTATCCAATGATTGTTTTGACGACCCCCGCCATACGACAAATTACCTGGACATGCAGGGCCATGGACACGTCGTCCTGCCAATTAAGGAAAAGGGCGGCGTTATTGGCGTGATGACTTATTACCTTGATCCCGAAACGGTTCTGTCCGATACTGAAATCCATCTTTTGACATCCGTCTCAAACCAGCTCGCGACCGGTATATTAAACCACAGATTCTTAGAGAAGATAGCAACCGGGAAAAGAGAGTGGGAGCTTACCTTTGATGCAATGGAGGAGATGATAACCATACATCGGCCCGACCATACGATTGTAAGGGCAAACAAGGCCGCATCAAAGTATTTCAAAAAGGGAATAGACGAGATTGTGGGCCATAAATGCTATGAAATATTTCACGACTCGGACAGACCGATTCCGTTCTGTCCGGCGGAAGATCTGCTGAGCGGTCTTGAAAAACCTTCAAGCAGCGAGATGTTTTTTAACGGGAGGTATTTCGAGACTACGCTATACCCCGTGCCCTTGAATGAATATATAAATTCCTTTATACATATAGTCAAGGATATTACTGAGCGGAAAAGGGTAGAGCAGGCGCTCAGGGAGTCCGAGGAGAAGTTCCGGAACCTGGTAGAGCAGTCCGGCGTGGGGGTTTACATAGTCCAGGGCGGGTTCTTTAAATACGTAAACCCGCGTTTCGCGGAAATATTCGGCTATGAACCTGGAGAAATAACCGGTTCCCTGTTCATAAAAGACCTCGTATATCCGGAGGACTGGCCGCGCGTGCAGGAAAACATAAGAAAAAGAGAGTCCGGAGAAGTGCCGACAATACACTACCTCTTCCGTGGGATAACCAAAAACAGGAAGGTTATTCATCTTGAGATACACGGCTCGAACGTCGTTTATTCCGGGAAACTCGCCGGGATGGGCACCCTCATAGACATAACGGAAACCATACTTGCCAGAGACGAGCTGGTTAAGAAAACACAGGAAGCGGTAATCCTGAGACAGGCGCGGGAGCATATCGAAGAAGTGAACAGGCTGAAAAGCGAGTTCCTGGCCAATATGTCGCATGAACTCAGGACGCCTTTGAACGCGGTAATCGGCTTAAGCCAGGTGCTGCTCGAAAGGATATACGGACCGCTGTCAGACAAACAGGAAGAGTACCTTAAAGGAATAAACCAGTCCGGCCAGCATCTTATTGACCTGATAAACGAGATTCTCGATCTTTCCAAGATAGAAGCCGGGAAGGAACAGCTTGAACTTTCGGAATTTTCGATTGAGAGCCTGCTTAAGAACTCGTTCATAATGATCAAGGAAAAGGCGACAAGACGCCGCATAGCTCTTGTCCAGGAGATAGGGCCGGAGGTCGAAAATTATTTTGGAGACGAGCGAAGGATAAAGCAGATAATCTATAATCTTCTTTCAAACGCCGTAAAATTTACGGAAGCAGGAGGCAGTGTCGGTCTTTCGGCCAGCCGGGACGAAACGGCTCTGACCATAACGGTCTGGGATACCGGTATAGGCATTCCGGAAGATAAAAAGCACCTGATATTCCAGCCGTTCCAGCTTGTGGACAATTCTTTGTCCAGGCTCCATGAAGGCACGGGGCTGGGGCTGGTGCTTACAAAGAAGCTGGTGGAAATGCATCGCGGGAATATAACCTTTGAATCAAAAGAGGGCCAGGGCACGAAATTTACCATTGTATTGCCGTTAACGGGCAGAATAACGGGCCTTGCGGCTGATGGCTGCAAAGCGCCGCCGGAAGCGGGCATTCCTGCCGATTATATCCAGGGCAAAAAAATCCTTATTGTCGAAGACAACAGGCTTAACATGCTCCTGGCGTCGGATTATCTGACATCGAGGGGGGCGATTGTAGTCGAAGCATTCGACGGTCTGTCCGCTCTGGCGAAGGCTTCCGCCGAGAACCCGGACATCATCCTGATGGATATACAGATGCCGGGATTGGACGGATTTGAAGTCCTGAAAAGGCTAAAAAAAGATACTGCAGCAGCCGGAATACCCGTAATCGCCGTGACCGCCCTTGCCATGAAAGGCGACCAGCAGAAATGCCTCGACTGCGGGTTCGACGATTATATAAGCAAGCCCGTGAACCTGGGAGAGATGGTAGAAAAGATATCTTTACGGTTAATGGAAAGGCAGTCAAAGTAAGCTCGGAGGATCACACCACATGCATGAAAAGAACCTCACTGTTCTCATCGTCGACGACCAGAACTGGAACCTTGAAGTACTGGAGTCTTATCTCCACGAAACCGGGTACAAGATAATCAGGGCCGAAAGCGGCCAGGAGGCCCTGTCGATAATCGATAAAACTGAAATCGACCTCGTACTTCTGGACATTATGATGCCGGGCATCGACGGCCTCCGTGTGTGCAAGATACTGAAAGGCGACGAAAAGACGCGGTTCATACCTATAGTCATAGTGACTTCGCTCGACCAGAAGTCGGATAAGCTGGCCGCCATAGAGGCCGGCGCGGACGATTTTATAACCAAACCGGTCGATAAAGCAGAACTTCTGGTCCGGTGCGCGTCGCTTTTAAGAATGAAGGAATTCCATGACGAGCGGGACCATGCGTATTCAAATATCCGCAGCATTACCCTCTTTTTCAGCGACGCCATCGGCAAATTTGACCCGGCCATGTTTTCCCTCGAATCAGCTTATATAGAGATGGTTCTTTCGATGCTCAGGCCGGCTGACGGCGAAGAAGGCAAACCAAGGCACGCCCTGATAGCGCCTTACGGCAAGGCCGGACTCACAAAAGGCACTCTGTATTCAATAAAAGACTCAAAAATATCCGAGAAGGAGATTTCATTCCAGCCGTCCAGGATATTGTTGGAAAGGTTCAATTTGATGGACAGGCAGGACGATTTCGCCAACCTCCCGGACGGCGGAGTAAGCGAGGCGCGCGAATGGCTCCCGGAGGATTTCCTGACCGAGACCGGCCCCATAGAAAACTTCGTCTATTGTTATACGGATACGAATTTATTCGCGTGTTTCAACTACGGTAGGAAGGTAAACTCGTACGACGTGCAGGTGCTCAAGGACCTTGCCCTGCACTCCATGTTCTTTGAGACAATTTCAAAGCAGGTCAAGGAAAACGAGGAGGCCTTTTTCTACACAATAATGGCCCTTGCGCGCGCCGCTGAAATGAATGACGAAGATACCGGAAACCACCTGATCAGGGTAAACGAATATGCTTATGAGATGGCTGTAGAGATGGGTTTTTCGGAGAAAATGGCGACGGAAATCCGTTATTCCGCGCAGATGCATGACGTGGGAAAACTTCATATCCCTCCGGAAATACTAAGAAAACCCGGCCAACTGACGCCGGAAGAATGGGTGATAACAAAGGAACACCCGTCGTATGCGGCAAAAATTCTTGGCGGTTCACCGCGCCTGGAGACTGCAAGGCAGATTGCGCTCTGCCACCATGAACGATGGGACGGCTCCGGCTATCCAAACGGGCTCTCAGGCGAGCAGATACCTCTGCCGGCCAGGATTGTCTCCCTGTGCGATATTTACGATGCCCTTAGGAGCGCCAGGCCGTATAAGCCCGCATTCGACCACGAGACCGCATATAAGATTATCACTGAAGGAGACGGCAGGACAATGCCCGGACACTTTGATCCGCAGGTGCTTGCAGCTTTCAAAAGAATATCCGAAAGGTTCCAGGAAATTTACCTGGAGTTCAAAGACGGTATGGGAAAAGCGTCCTAAAGGCGGCGGATAAAAATTCAAGATAAAGTGAGATTGACTCCCCCTCCCTCCGTATAGTAAAATTTTTCATAGAGGGCGTGTATTTGCATAATTTCAAGCTTGTTTCGGATTTTTCCCCGAAGGGCGACCAGCCGCAGGCTATCGATGAGCTGACGGCGGGCGTGTTGCGCGGGGATAAACACCAGGTTCTCCTGGGAGTTACCGGCTCCGGCAAGACCTTCACGATTGCGAACGTCATTGCGAACGTAAACAAGCCCACGCTCGTAATATCCCCCAATAAGACCCTTGCAGCGCAGCTTTACGCAGAGTTCAAGGCTTTCTTCCCGGAAAACGCCGTCGAATACTTTGTCAGCTACTACGACTACTACCAGCCGGAGGTCTACCTCCCCACGACGGATACGTATATCGAAAAAGACTCCTCTATCAACGACGAAATAGACCGGATGCGGCATTCGGCGACATACGCGCTTTTTGAGAGGAAGGACGTAATTATAGTCGCGTCGGTTTCCTGCATATACGGTCTCGGCTCGCCGGAGGCCTATCACGGGATGCTGCTATACCTCCAGGAAGGAGACAGCGTCGAGCGCGACGAGATATTGAAGCAACTCGTAAATATCCAGTATGAGCGAAACGATGTTGACTTCCACAGAGGCACGTTCCGCGCGCGCGGGGACGTCATCGAGATATTCCCTTCGTATGCCGAAGACCGCGCGGTGCGTATATCGATGTTTGGAGACGAGATAGAGAAAATCGAGGAGATAGACCCCCTGAAGGGCGAGGTTACGGGGCATCTTGGGAAGGTCGCCGTATACCCCAAAAGCCATTACGTAACGCCGGAAGACAGGATGAAAACGGCGATAAGGAACATCTCGGTCGAACTTGAGGAGCGCGTCCGGGAGTTCGAGATAAATAACCGGCTCGTCGAGGCGCAGAGACTCACGCAGAGGACTAACTTCGACCTGGAGATGATAAAGGAAGTCGGATACTGTCAGGGGATAGAAAACTACTCCCGGCACTTAACCGGCAGGAAGCCCGGCGAGGCCCCGCCGACGCTTATGGACTACTTTCCGAAGGACAGCCTGGTAATAATCGACGAGTCGCACGTGACCGTTCCGCAGATAGGAGGGATGTATAACGGGGACCGCTCGCGCAAGCTCACTCTTGTCGAGTTCGGGTTCAGACTCCCGTCCGCGCTTGACAACAGGCCGCTCAACTTCGGCGAGTTCGAGCAGAACTGCCCGCAGGCGATTTACGTGTCCGCGACGCCGGGGCCGTACGAGCTTGAGAAGACCGGCGGGGCGATTGTTGAGCAGGTTATCCGCCCGACGGGGCTTATGGACCCGAAGATTACCGTGAGGCCAGTGCGCGGCCAGGTGGACGACCTTTTAGACGAGATAAAGGCCCGCGCCGAGAAGAACGAGCGTGTGCTCGTTACGACACTCACTAAGCGCATGGCGGAGGATTTGACGGCGTATTACGAGGAACTCGGCGTGCGCGTGAGGTATCTGCACTCGGAAATAGAGACGCTTGAGCGCGTGGAGATAATCAGGGACTTAAGGCTGGGCAAATTCGACGCGCTGATTGGCATAAACCTCCTGCGAGAGGGCCTGGACATACCGGAGGTATCGCTTGTCGCCGTGCTCGACGCGGACAAGGAGGGGTTTCTTCGCTCGGCGCGCTCGCTTATACAGACATCCGGCAGGGCGGCAAGGAACGTAAACGGCGAGGTGATATTCTATGCCGACACGATTACGGTTTCCATGCGGAAGACCATCGAGGAGACGAACCGCAGAAGGGAGATTCAGCAGGCCTACAATAAGCTTCACAATATCACTCCGGAGAGCGTCAAAAAGAACATCGGGGACGTGCTGCGCTCCGTATACGAGCAGGATTATTTCACCGTGCCCGTGCCTGAGGCCGGCCTGCCCGCGCCGGAGATACCTCTTGAGGAGATTCCGGGTATTATCGCCGGACTTGAGAAGGAGATGAAGAAGGCGGCCTCCGGGCTTGAGTTCGAGCGTGCAGCCCAGATACGGGACAGGATAAAGGAGCTGAAGGATATGGAGTTGGCGGTCGGGGTGAAGGTCTAACCGCCTACGGCCCATTTTACCCTGTCAGACGTAATTACTCCCATTATTTCTTCGGGGGCTGGAGGTACTTTCTTTTCGGTAACGAGTGCTAATGCGGCTTTTTTTGAATTCATCACCTCGTATATATCCAGTGCCAGGTCTGTTGGCCGGACGAGTATATAATCCTTTTCGGCGACATTCTCCACCAGGGTGTCCCCGCCCTCGGGACCGATGGCGTTAAGTGCGTGCATGCGGCTGATTATTCCGGCTGCCGTTTTTTTCTGTTCGATGACGTACCATATGACTTCTTTTTGATTCAGGGCTATTAGCGCAAAGTCCTTTAGGGCCGTCCCGGCGGGGATTTTGCTGACGTTGTTGTCCATTATATCGCGTGCTTTTTTGAGTTGGGTAAAGTCCGCCTTCAACGCCTCGGGGACGTTATGGCCGATCCTCGTGAGCTTCAGCGTATAGATACTGTCCTTGGATAGAAGCTTCCTTGTCCCGTAACTAATGATAACCGTGGTAACCATGGGCACCATGACGCTGTAATCGAGGGTCATCTCGAAAATCATTACTATCGGCATTATCGCAGCCCCCGTCGCCCCGCCGATCATCCCGGCCATCCCGGCCACGGCAAAAGGAGGAGGCGTTATCCCAAGCCCCGGGAAGAGATGTTCGAGCAGCGCCCCATATGCTCCTCCGATAGCAGCACCCATGAAAAGAGACGGCGACAAGATACCGCCGGAGCCGCCGGAGCCGAGCGTCAGCGATGTCGCTATGAGCTTAAGCGTAAAGAGGACAAGCAGGAATAAAAAACCCGTGTGAGCGCCCTCGAGGATGTCCTGGATTGAAGCGTAGCCGACGCCTTCCACATGGTAATGGCCGGAGAAGACATAAAGGGAATAAATCGTTATTCCGACAATGAGCATCCCGAATGCATGACGAAGGTAATAGTTTTTCTTAATAAATCTTTCAAGCAGGTCCTCGGTCAAGTAAAGTGTGCGGATAAACAGAGCCGACGCCGCGCCGAGAATAAGGCCCAGCAGAATATAAAAAAGCGCGCTTATCGGAGTTCCCAGCTTGAAAAACTGGATCTCGAGAGAAGGTATTACGAATGCCGGGTGAGTCCCGAAGAAATACTGCCCGATGTAGGTCGCGGTCACGGTCGAGATAACGACCGGCACCATGGTACGCACGCTGACCTCTTGCATCATGAGCTCGACCGCGAAAAGCAGGCCCCCTAGTGGCGTGTTGAATGTAGCGGCGATGCCTCCTCCCCCGCCTGCGGCTATAAGGGTAACGGTTTGCCATGCAGGAAGCCGAAGGAACTGCCCGACGGTCGAGCCGAAGGAGGCGCCTATCTGGACCATTGGGCCTTCGCGGCCTGCAGAGCCTCCGG
>JAJYJM010000030.1 GCA_021789495.1 Nitrospirota bacterium | reverse complement strand
TAACGCTCAGGAAAATAAAGACCACCGGCGACATGATCCTCGACGTGCCGCTCGCGCAGGTGGGGGGCAAGGGGCTCTTCGTCAAAGAGATCGAGGAGGCGATGCTCCGGGGCGAGATAGACCTGGCCGTGCACAGCATGAAGGACGTGCCGACGTTCCTTCCCGATGCCCTGCACCTTTCCTGCATGGCGAAGCGGGAAGACCCCAGGGACGCGTTCCTCTCGCGGGACTGGCCGTCGTTCAAAAGCCTCCCGGAAGGCGCGTCCATAGGCACGAGCAGCCTGAGAAGGCAGTGCCAGCTCATGGCGGCAAGGCCGGATATAAAGGTAGAACAGCTCCGGGGCAACCTCGACACCCGCATCAGGAAATGCGAGGAGGGCCTCTTCGACGCCGTGATACTCGCAGCCGCGGGGATAAGGCGGATGGGCTGGGAAGAGAGAATAAAGGAGTATATCGGGCCTGAAGTCTGCCTCCCGGCGATAGGCCAGGGGGCGATAGGCATAGAGTGCCGGAAGGACGACGAATTTATAAACCATGCGCTTTCCGCCCTCCAGCACCAGGATACCTGGGACGCGGTAGTCGCGGAAAGGGCGTTTCTGGGAAGGCTTGAAGGCGGATGCCAGGTGCCCATCGCCGCCTATGCGGTCGTTGCGGACGGCGGGAAGAAGCTCAGGATGGCCGGGCTTGTCGGGAGCGTCTCCGGCGACAGGATTATAAAAGACGAGATGGAGGCACCGGTTAAGGAAGGGGAAAGTCTCGGCGTGGAGCTTGCGGAGAAACTTCTTGCCGGGGGCGCGGACAGTATACTCGCGGAGGTTTACGGCAGGGAGCTTAAGGGCTACCAGGAGGGGTGACGACAATGTTCCGGAAAATATTACCTGCGTTTTTGGTTGTGTCGGTTGTTTTCGGATGGTGCTCCGCGCGTGCGGCGCTCGCGGACCAGGCGCAGAAGGCCCAGGCCGGGAAGGCCGAGAAAACGAAGAAAACTCCAAAGGAAACAAAGAGCGAGAAGGCCAGGTTATATTACGGCGAGGGCCTCTGGGCGGAGATGCAGGGCAACTATCAGAAAGCGATAAAGGATTTTACGATGGTTACCGTGCTGGAGCCGAAGAGCTACAAATCCTGGATGCACCTGGCGCGGAATTACAGGAAATCGTCCCGCGCGATGGACGCCGTTTCCGCATTGAACAATGCGATAAAAGTGCAGCCGAAAGCCCCGCAGGCATACCTCTCGCTGATGGAAAGCTACTGGGAGCTTGACGGGCTTATAAAGAATATCGTCCATACCGGGGAAGAGGCCATGGAGAACGGCGTAAGCCCGGCGATTATCCTGCCCGACATGGGCTGGTATTATTACCTTGTCAACGATAAAGCCAATGCGGAGGATTGCTACAAAAAGGCGTATAAGGCAGACCCGAAAAACTCCGTCCTTGTGAACGACATGGGGCTGCTTCTCTTCTCCGAGGGCAGATACAAAAAGGCCCTGGGCAGGTTCAGGGAGGCATTGAAGCTCAATCCCGGCAGCGTCCTTGCGCCGTATTTCGAGGCCCTTTCCTGCAACAAGCTTGGGAAGGAAAAGGAGGCGCTGGAAGCGCTTAAGAAAGCGCTAAAAAAAGACGGCGCCCTGCAAAGAGAGTCGGCGGGATTTAACCGTAAGTTCTTGCCTAACATGACAGACCCCGGCGACCTCTCGAAGCTGTTTGCGAAGCTTCAGCCCGCGCCTCCGGCCATGAAGAACATGTCGATAACGGCGCCCCCGAAAAATGACAAGGGCGCCCAAAAGGGGAAATGAAACCGGCATCCGTGGGGGCGCTCTCCGGCGTCCGCGTTATCGTTACCCGCGCGAAGGAGCAGTCCGGCGAACTGATCGCGATGTTTGAAAGAGCCGGCGCGGAAGTGGTATCGGTCCCGGCCATAGAGACGGTTCCGCCGGAGGACAAGTCGGGCATCGACAGGGGTATTGAGAATCTTTCTTCCTACGACTATGCGGTGTTTACAAGCGCAAACTCCGTAAAGTTCCTCCTGCTTCGGATGGCCGAGCTTGGGAGAGAGGCCGGGGAACTGAGACGCCTCCGGATAGTCGCCGTCGGGCCGAAGACGGCCAAAACGCTTGAGAAAAGCGGGCTTAAGGCGGACGTTGTCCCGGATGAATTCGTGGCCGAAGGGGCGGTTTCGGCCCTCCTGAAAGAGGGTGTCGGAGGCAAAAGATTCTTCTATCCGCGCGCGGAAACGGCGAGGGACGCGTTGCCGGACGCGCTCCGGAAGGCGGGCGCCGTGGTGGATGTGATAACCGCCTACAGGACTGTTGCGCCGGATGGTACGGCCGGCATAATAAAGGACGCGCTTGCGTGCGATATGCCGACGGTGGTTACCTTTACAAGCTCGTCCACGGTTAAAAACTTCCTGAACGCGGCGGCGGAGGCAGGACTGTCGCCGGCGAAGGCGCTTTCAGGCGTGGTTGTTGTCTGCATAGGGCCTGTGACGGCGAAGACGGTCAAGGAGGCGGGGCTTATGGTTTCGGTTGTCCCGCGCGAATATACGGCGGAATCTCTTTTTTTCGCTATAATTGATTATTTCAAAGGAGAAAAGTAATGCTTGAAGTCAGCGAAAGGGCGGTAAGCGAATTCAAAAAAGTCCTGGAAGCCCAGGAGGAAAAAGGCCTGGGCGTCAAGATAAAGGCTTTCATGGCGCAGTCGTCCTGCTGCTCCTGCGGCCCGTCGCAGAACTACGAGATGGACCTGGTCGAGAATGGCGAAAAAGACGACTTAAGCTTCGAGATGCAGGGCGTTAATTTCTATCTCGACCCGGAGACGGATGCCATGATGGACGGCCTCCTGGTGGATTTCATGGAGGACCACGGTTTCATAATCAAAGAGACCGGGGCATCGTCGTGCGGCTGCGGGAGCGAGCATGGCGGCTCCTGCTGCTGAAAAAAGGAGAGAAGATGGCGGAGAAACCAAAAGACATGCCCGGCGGGCTGACGTTTGAGCTGAGGCCGGAGGCCGAGACCGGCGTCTATTCCAACGTCGCCAGCATCGTGCATAACCCCAACGAGTTCATTTTCGATTTCGCCGCGGTTATGCCGGGCAAGGATATCGCCGTCGTGCGGGCGCGGATTATAACGAACCCGGTGCACGCGAAGCAGTTCCTCGCGGCTCTCGCGGAGAATATCGCGGGCTACGAGAGGCAGTTCGGAGAGATACAGTCGCCCATGCAGCTGCCGGGGCAGAAGACGACGGTGCATTAAACACGGAGGTTTGAAATGTTCTTTCCGCAGTACCGCGCGAGGAGGATGCGTTCAAGCGAAACGATGAGAAGAATGGTGCGGGAGACGATCCTCGCCCCTGACGACTTTATCTATCCGCTCTTCGTTACGCACGGGAAAAACGTGAAGAAGGAAATATCCTCCATGCCGGGGAATTTCCAGCAGTCCGTGGATAACATAGTCGAAGACGCCAAAGAGACGTTCGCACTTGGCGTCCCGGCCGTGCTGTTGTTCGGAATCCCGGAGTCTAAGGACTCGCGCGGCTCCGAGGCGTACGCCGATGACGGCATAGTCCAGCAGGCGGTGCGCGCGATAAAGGACGCCGTCCCGGACATGCTGGTGGTAACGGACGTCTGCCTGTGCGAATATACCGACCACGGCCACTGCGGTATCGTGGAGAACGGCGAGATACAGAACGACCCGACCGTAGAGCTGCTCTGCAAGGAGGCGCTCTCCCATGCGTGTGCCGGGGCGGACATCGTCGCCCCTTCGGACATGATGGACGGGCGCGTCGGCGCGATACGCGAGGCGCTCGACGACGCCGGTTATTCCGGCACGCCGATAATGTCCTACGCCGTGAAATACGCCTCGTCCTTCTACGGCCCTTTCCGCGAGGCAGCCGAATCCACCCCCGCATACGGCGACAGGCGCAGCCACCAGATGGACCCGGCCAACGCGCGAGAGGCGCTGCGCGAGGCGGAGCTCGACATCGACGAAGGCGCGGACATAATAATGGTGAAACCCGCTCTCCCGTATCTCGACATCATCTGCCGCCTGCGCGAGAACACAGATCTCCCTCTCGCCGCGTATAACGTCTCAGGCGAGTTTTCCATGATAAAGGCGGCGGAAAGGCTCGGCTGGATGGACGGCCAGCGCGCCATGATGGAGTCTCTCATCGGCATAAAACGTGCGGGCGCGGACATAATAATCACGTATTTCGCCAAAGAGGCGGCGGAGATTCTGAATAAATAAAACACCCTCCGCTTTGACCAGATACGACATAACAATAAACGGGCGCAATGTCCGGTACTACGGAGGCGGCGAGGGAAGGCCGCTTCTGCTCCTGCACGGCGCGGGCGCGACCGCACGGCTCTGGCACCGCCAATCAGGCCCTCTCTCAGGGCGTTTCAGGGTGATAGCTCCCGACCTGCCGGGTTTCGGCGGTTCCGCGCGCGGCCCGGAAATCAAAAGCGTCCGGGATTATGCGCGCTTCCTGTCCCAATTCATCGGCTCTTTAAATATCGACCGCGTATCCGTTCTCGGAAGCTCAATGGGCGGCTGGACCGCTCTGTGGCTCTCGGCGGATTACCCCGCGCTTGTCGAGCGGCTCGCGCTCGTCTCTCCCGCGGGCGTATACAGGCCGGGCAGCGTGCCGATGACGGTGGACGAGGTCATGCGCGAGATAGAGAAATATTACGTCCCGGTATCCGGCGGGGCCTTGTCCGACGCGGCCTCGGATGAATTGTCAAATGCCGTCGATACGATAAGGAGCATGGACATGGCCGGAGGATTTATCCCGGACATCGAGACGGAACTCCCGAAAATTAAGGCCCCGACGCTGATAATCTGGGGAAGCGAGGACAGGGTAATCCCTCCTTCGTACGCGGAGATATTCACCCGCGCGATACCCGGCGCGCGCCTTAAAATTATGGAAGGCGCGGGCCATCTGCCCTACGTGGAGCGTCCGGAGGAATTCAACGGGATTGTAATGGAATTTTTTAATGTACCCTCTCCCCCGGCCCCTCTCCCATGAAAGGGCGAGGGGTAAAAGAATATAACCCTCTCCCCTCTGCGGGAGAGGGCTGGGAGAGGGGAAAAATGTCCTTAATCCTCGCCTCCGCATCGCCGCGCCGCAAGGAGCTTCTGAAGCTTGCCGGGATACCCTTCAGGGTCGAGCCCGCTCATGCGGACGAATCGGCCCTGCCGGGCGAGTCGCCGAAAGAACACGTAATGCGTCTGGCGCTCCTGAAGGCGCAAACGGTCGCTGCGAGACACGGGAAGGGAGTAGCGCTCGGGGCGGATACGGTCGTGGTCGTGGATGGCGCGGTTCTGGGCAAGCCCGCCTCAAAGGCGGAGGCAAGTCGGATGCTGAACCTCATCTCCGGGAGGACGCACGAAGTCCTGACCGGGGTCGCCCTCGTGGACGCCGCGACAGGACGCGCCCTGAGCGCTGTCGAGAAGACGGTCGTCTCCGTTAAGCCGCTCTCGAAAAAAGAGATAGAGGACTACGTAAAAACGGGCGAGCCGATGGACAAGGCCGGGGCGTACGGGATACAGGGGCTTTTCTCGGTATATGTTAAGGGCATACGCGGGTGCTTTTTCAACGTCGTGGGGCTTCCCCTTCCGTGTCTCTTCGAGCTTATGAAGGAATTCTTGTAATAAAGGAATATTTATGAAAGTAGCAATATCCGGCATAACGCCTCCGGGCTGCACCATCGCCGCGCTTCTCGCCGAAGCAGGCGAAGAGGTATGTCTTATCGGTCCTCCTGAAAAGATCGAGCGTATCTACGAGAGGATTCTCACGGTGCGGCAGGTCTGGGACGGCAGAGTAATATCGGTGGATGCCGACATGGCGCCTTACCCGACCTTCTCGCCGGACGTGCTGGTTTTTGCGGAAAGAGTGCAGGATACGCTCTCGGCGGCTGAGAAGCTTCTGCCATACTGCCGCGAGGCGACGGTTGCGACAATCCAGGAAGGCACCAAGACGGAGCAGATAGTTGCAAAGGTATTCCCCCGCGACAACATAGTCACCTGCGTCCTTACGCTCGGAGCGAACTGCGCCATACCTGGAGAAGTAACCGTCAACTTTAAGGGCTATATGGTAATCGGTAAGGCTTACGACGCGCCCGGATGGCGCGAGGACATGGTAATGAGACTCATGTCCAGGGCATTCAGCACTCGTCTCGGCAAAAAAATAGCGCACTTCAACTGCACGCGCCTACTGCTGAACCTTCCATACTGTATTCCGGCCATAATCGGGGAAACGGTGCAGAAGACATTCACCAACCCGCAGATGGCGGAGGTCGCGGCGCTTCTGTTGAAGGAAGGAATGACGATCATAAAAAAGGCGGGAGTTCATATAGAGGCCCTGCCCGACCTGGACGAGAAAAGCCTGCACGACCTTGTCGATTCGCCGCTCCCGGAAGCGTCGCGGAAGTTCATGGAAGCGGTGGCGTCGCTCTCAGGGTGTCCGTGCGAGGGGCCGGTGCTGGGGAGCCTTGAGCGCGGAGAGCCGTCGGAGGTGGATTACCAGAACGGCGAGCTGGTGAAGATAGCCAAAGCCCTTGGGAGAGACGCGCCATTGAACGAGCTGATGGTAAGGCTTGTCCATCATATAGAGAAGACCTGGAGGTTCATGTCGAAGAAGGAGTTCCTGGCCTGCGTCAGAAAAGCAGCGCCTCACCAAGAGCCACGGCAAGGACTATAAGCTCCGGAACCAGCATGATCCTGAAAATCGGCAGTATGTCGGACTTGAAATAGTCCTTGGTGAGCACAAGGCACAGATGAACCGGCGAGAACATGATGCCCGCGAAACCGGCAGCGTATGCAAACGCGAGCATCCCAAGGTCAACGTGCGAGCCGCCAATAAGGGGGACTACCATCGGGAAGGTTATGCCGACGTAGGCGAGGGTAATCCCGGTTATCATTCCGACGAGGAACGGCAGTAAGAAGATTATCGCCGGCACGGGGATTCCCTCCGTCTTGAAAAACCCCGGGAGGGTCCTGACGGCGCCCGAGTTCTGCATCACGGCACTGAACACCACCACGCCCCATACCAGAAGCAGGCTCTTCCATGTGATGCTCTCCCTGAACGTCCGGTAGACCCTTTTTAGACCGTATCTGAAATAGACGAACAGGCCCGCGACCACTGCTCCGAGCGCGATTGCTATATCGACCTTGAAGACCATAACGAGTATCATAACCACAAGTATCGGCGAGAAGGTAACCGCGAGCGTACGCATGTCCTGGGATTTTGTTATGCCGGAAACCGCTTTCCCGCCGCCGTGCCCCGGCGTATAATGTTTGCCCCTGCCCACTCCCCGGAACGCGAAGAACGCCCCCGTCAGTAGAACCGTGAGCGTTAAGAATATCTGGTGCAGGAAGATGGATTCCATCCGCGCGCCCGACATGTGGACGAGAAGGAGGAAGCCCGGGTATAGCGGGGATATGTACTCCCAGATGTGCCGGAACCAGTAGTTTATGAAGCTCTTGCGCCTCGGAGAAATATTCTCGCCCTCGGAGGTGGACTGCACCATAGGCGCGGAGAAATACGCCCCGCCTGCGGACGGGAGTATGCCGACTATCGCGGGCATGAGCGCCATGACTATGCGCTGGTCGCCGGAAAGACGTCGCAGGGAGTCCACCATCTTCTTCAGAGTCTCGGTCGTTCTGAGTTGATTCTCCAGCACCATGATCAGCGCGAAGGCGGCGATGAGGGAGTCTGCGTCCAAATCTATGCTTGCGTGCCAGGCGGAGAGAAGAATGGCAAGGGGAGTCATGCGCATCAGGAAACCCAGGACGACGGCCCCCAGGAGCATGACGCCGCCAAGGTGCCATTTGAACTTCAGGAGGGTGATGATAAGCCCGAATACGAGGAGAATCTTTAAAAGGTCATGCAATTTCTTGAAGCTCCCTGTATTCCACGGCCTGGTCCTTGCCGCGCTTCTTGGCCTCGTAGAGCGCCTTGTCCGCCTGTTTCATGAGTTCCATTTTCTTCTGCGAGTCCTTGGGGTAGTTCGATATGCCGATGCTGACCGTCAGGATGCCCTTGCCTTTCATTAAAGGCGCGGACTTATCCTTTATATGTTTTCTTATCCTGTTCGCGAGGATAAGCGCTTGGTCGGATTCCACCTTCGGCAGGATTATGGCGAACTCCTCTCCGCCGTAGCGCGCGGCGGTATCGGATGCGCGTATTGAAGATTTCAGTATCTCCGCGAGCTTCTCCAGAACCCTGTCTCCGAAGGTGTGGCCGTATGTGTCGTTTATCTTCTTGAAGTTGTCTATGTCGATCATCATCACCGAGAAAGTTTCGTTGTATCTCGCCGCGCGGCAGAATTCCCGCCCAAGCTGCTGCTGCATGTAGCGGTGGTTGAAAAGCCCGGTCAGGCCGTCCGTCACGGCCATCCTGCTTGTCCGGGCGTGGAGCCTCGCGTGGTCGATGCTCATGGCCGCGAACGAGGAGAGGATGGAGAGAAGCTCAAGGTCGTTCTTGCCGAAGCGCCTCGGCGTGAAGTCGTCTACATACAGTATGCCGATTATTTCGTCCTTGAATACGAGCGGCACGCAGATGACGGACTTGATGCCCTCGCCGATTGCGACGGGGTTTGAGAAGAATTCCTTTTTCGTCACGTCCGAGATGACAACCGGCTTGTCGGATTTCAGTATCGTGTCCGTAAGGCCGCCTGGACGCACCTTCCACCTGGTGTTTCCGATGAAGCCCTTCGAGAAGCCCTTGTGGGCGTGCATCTCCAGTTCCTGTTTGTTCTTGTTGTAAAGGGCGATGCTCCCGGCGCTCGTCTTTGTCAGCTTCATGGCGCTCTTGAGTATGGCCTCAAGAACCTGGTCCATGTTAAGGGTGGAGACAACGAGGCGCGCTACCTGGAAGAGGTCGAGCAGTTCCTTTACGTTTGCTTCATTGGTAAGTTTTTCCATGCGTCAGGGTCCCGTCATTATTTACAAAGTGCTGATTATAGCCGTTTGCCGGGCGGATTTCAACGGTTTTTACAGGAGGATGTTGTCGATAAGCCTTGTCCTGCCTATGCGCGCCGCGACTGCCAGAACCGCGCCTGCCGTAACCTGCTGAAGCGGGGCCAGCGTCTCCGCATCCGATACCTCAGCATACTCAAGCTCAACCATCGGCTCCCCTGCCAGAACCTTTCGCACGCTCCCGGCGAGAGCCTCGGCGCTTCTCTCCCCGTCGTCATATAATTTTTTTGCCCCGGACAGCGCCCTGTAGATTACCGGGGCGGCGGCGCGCTCAGGGGGCGAGAGATAGGCGTTTCTGGAGCTCATGGCAAGGCCGTCCGGCTCGCGCACCGTAGGCATTACAACCACCTCCGCCTCAAGGTTCAAATCCCGCGTCATGCGCCTTATCACAACGGTCTGCTGGTAGTCCTTCCGGCCAAAGTAGGCCCGGCTCGGCATGACGATGTTGAAGAGCTTCAGTACGACCGTGGCGACTCCGCGGAAATGTCCGTGACGCCTGGTTCCCTCCATGACGTCCGTTACGTCCAGGACATCGACATGCGTGGAAAAACCGTCCGGATACATCTCGCGGGCATCCGGGACAAAAACGGCGTCAACAAAGGCCGTTTCGCATTTTTCAAGGTCGCCATTCATATCGCGCGGATACGCCGCGAAGTCCTCCGACGGCCCGAACTGCGCCGGGTTGACGAAAATCGAAATGACAGACTTTGCGTTCCCGCCTTTGGCCTCCCGCGCGAGCGACATATGCCCTTCGTGCAGGTATCCCATCGTGGGGACGAAGCCTATGGTCTCACCGGCTCTTCTCATCCCGTGCGAGAAGTTCTGCATCTCGGAGATGGATTTTATGATTTTCATAGCCCCTCAAGCAGCTCCTGAATCGTCTTCCCCAGTACCGGGTGGTATGCGTTCGGGGCGATGTCGGACAGCGGCCTTAGAACAAACTCCCTCTCGTGCATCAGGGGATGCGGAACCGTAAGCTCCGCAGTATATATTACTTCCTCGCCGTAGAGCAGGACGTCCAGGTCTATCGTCCGCGGCCCCCACTTCACCGTCCGGACCCGGCCAAGCTCGTCCTCGATATTCCTGCACACGGCCAGAAGCCCGGACGGGGAAATGGCCGTATATATTTCCGCCGCCGCGTTTATGAACTTTCCCTGCGGAATATCCCCCACGGGTTCAGTCTCGTAGAAGGGGGAAAGTTTCACCAGCTTTATCCCCTGCGACTTCTCCAGCAGAGCTACGGCCTTTCGGATGTTCTCCTCGCGGTTTCCAAGGTTGGAGCCGAGTCCTATGTATGCCTTCATAGCCGAATTACAGCACGAAAAACGCCGGAAGTCAACGAAACTGAGCAGACGCGAAGGCCCGGTTTTTTCTTTTGACTTGGAAACGCCCGAGGTGCTATCCTTTAAATTTTAAAGGTATGCAAATGATGCTTGTAATCTTTGCCACGGAGCGGGAGGCCCTGCCTTTCCTCGAAGGGGCGTCCCGGGAGCGGGAAAGTATCGGGAGCAAGCCTATGTTTACGCGCGTCTCCGGCGGGAAGCAGGCCGACGTTGTCGTCTCAGGCATGGGTCAGGTAAATACCGCGCAGGCGCTGACGGCTTACCTGGAGCTCCGCACGAGGCCGGATTTTATTATCATGGGCGGGTGCGCGGGCGCGTTTGCAGGCAGGGGCGCAGCAGTCGGGGACGTATGTTTCGCAACGGAAGAGATATACGCGGACGCCGGAATAAATTCCCCGGAAGGCTTCCTCGGCCTTGAGAAGACCGGCATCCCGCTTGCGGAAACGAAAGACATGAAATACTACAACCGCTTCCCCGTCAGAGACCTCTCCGGCAAGGTTGCCGGTTCGGGATTCCCTTTTAAAATTTTTTCCGGCCCTTTCGCCACAGTATCCGCCGTCAGCGGGACGGAAAAGTCCGCCGCCGGGATTGAAATGGCGTGGCATCCACTGTGCGAAAACATGGAGGGCGCGGCTGCTGCGCATGTCTCGTTTATGTACGGAGCGCCTTTCGCGGAGGTGCGGGGAGTGAGCAACATGGCGGAAGACAGAGACCGCGCCCGGTGGGATATTCCAAAGGCATGTGCCAACTGCGCGGCTGTTATCAAGGAACTGATGGAGAAAATATGAACACGCTGACACTCGGATATTCGCCCTGCCCAAACGACACATTCATATTCTACGCCCTGACTCACGGCAGGATACCCGCAGACTTTACCGTGCGCGAGATACTTGAAGACGTGGAGACGCTGAACATGCGCGCAATGGCAGGTCGACCTGCTTCAGCCGGCAGACCGGTTTCGACCGGTAACCCGGCGGCGGGAGACATGCTCGACTTGACCAAAATATCTTTTCATGCGGCGGCATATCTCCTGGACAATTACTGCCTGCTTCGCTCAGGCGGCGCGCTCGGCAGGGGCTGCGGGCCTCTTGTCGTCTCCAGGGATTATTCCAGTATCGAAGACATCCGAGGCAGGAGAATCGCCATTCCTGGCCGCTACACCACAGCGCAGCTCCTGCTGATGCTTTACGGGCGGGGGTTCGAGGATGTCCGCGTCATGCAGTTCGACAGGATAATGCCGGCGGTCGCAAGCGGGGAGGCGGACGCGGGGCTTATTATCCACGAAGGCCGTTTCACGTACCGGAACTACGGGCTTAAAAAACTCCTCGACCTTGGCGAGTGGTGGGAAAGGGAAACCGGCTCTCCCATCCCGCTCGGCTGCATCCTGGCGAAAAGGTCGCTTGGGAAAGAGACGATTCTGGCCGTCGAGGACGCAATCCGCCGGAGCATCTCGTATGCGCGTGAAAACAGAGGGGAATGCACGGGCTACATCAAGGTGCACGCACAGGAGATGGATGATTCCGTAATCGACGGACATATAGGGCTTTACGTCAATTCCTTCTCGGACGATTTCGGCGAAAAGGGCGTCCAGGCTATAGAAAAACTCTTCTCGCTGGCCTCCGGGGCGGGCGTTATACCCGCGAAACGCGCCCCGCTGTTTCTCTGAAGCGCAATATGAAGTTCAAGACCTTCTCAGCACTCAGGCACAGGAACTTCCGTCTTTTCCTGTCCGGCCAGGCCATCTCCCTTGGCGGCACGTGGATGCAGTCGATGGCTCAGGGGTGGCTTGTGCTGAGGCTGACGAACTCAGCATTTTATCTCTCGCTCGTCCAGGCGATGAGTTCGCTCCCCATACTTTTTTTCTCGCTCGCGGGAGGGGTTGTAGCGGACAGGATGAACAAACGGAGGCTTCTGCTGATTACCCAGACCTCTTCGCTCGTGCTCGCGGCTGTCCTCGGTGTGCTGGTGAGTCTGGGGGTGGTCAGGTTCTGGCACGTCCTGATTCTGGCGGGTCTCCTTGGCGTGGTGAACTCCTTCGACATGCCCGGCAGACAGTCGTTCATAATCGAGATGGTGGGGCGCGAAGACCTTATGAACGGCATCGCGCTCAACTCCGCCGTATTCAACGGCGCGCGCATTGTCGGCCCATCCGCTGCCGGGTTCCTGATAAGCGCGGTGGGAATAGCCCTGTGTTTTTATCTTAACGCGCTTTCGTTTCTTGCGATTATCTTCGTGCTGGCCATCATGCGCTTCGAGAAGCCAAAAGAAAAGCCGAAGCCGCGCCCGATGCTTAAAGAGCTGCGCGAGGGCCTGGTCTACGTAAGAAGGACGCCGGTCGTAAAGCATTTCATCATCTTTATCTCAATAACGAGCCTGTTTATGATCCCTTACATAGCGCTGATGCCGATATTCGCGCGGGACATTCTTCATATCGGTGCAAAGGGACTCGGTATTATGATGGGGTTCGCCGGAGTTGGGGCGTTGACCGGCTCGCTCTCGCTGGCAACGTTCGGCCACCGCGCAAGGAAGGAGGTCATAGCCTTTACAGCCGCATTCATATCGGCCATGGCGCTCCTGGCGTTTTCGCTCTCGCGGACACCGGTTATTTCATACGCCCTCCTGATCGCCGTAGGCTGGGGCATGATAACCCAGTTCTCGACTGTGAACGCCGCAATCCAGAACGTCGTCCCGGACGAGCTCCGGGGCCGGGTGATGAGCCTTTATGTCCTGGTGATGCTTGGTTTCGTCCCGGTGGGCAACCTCATCATCGGCACGCTCGCGCACTACGTCGGCACCCCGCACGCCGTCGCTTTCGGGGCGATAGTCTGCATAGTGGCGTATGCCGCGCTTCTTGCCTTCACACGCCGGGAACTGCCCTCATCGTAGCAAGTATTTTCCTTAATTCCTTCCCCTAAAGTATTTTCTCAAGGCCTCTCAAAGACGCCTCTCCGCCACAGGCGTATCCTCCAGTAAACCAAAAACGGGAGGCGTGTATGAAAAACTGCGCGCAGTGCGGCGAGCGCGAAAAATGCATTGAAATCTGTTTATATGTAAAGAAACTGATTCCCGCTGTGGAGGGCGGGCGGAACTCGGAGAGAGAGGTCCTGATGTCTCCGTCCGTCCTCGCCCTGGCCGCCGATTTATATTCCCTTTCAGACTGGAATGGGGAACGGACGAGGACGTCCTGTCCAAAGATTGACCTTGGGGTGCTCTCCACCGCCGAGAGGCGCGCGCTCCTGCTCATAGCCGAAGGCATGTCTTATGCGGAGACGGCGAAGGCCCTTGGTGTCTCGCGCTCAACCGTCCAGAGCTATGTGGTGCGGGCCAGGACAAAGCTTGCCGTACAAAACCGGCATATAGTGCAGAGGCAAAAAACATCCGAAACAGAACAAACAACAGGAGGCGCAAGGATGAGCATACATGTCAGACATTCCGCCGGGAAAGCAGGCCGGAAGACCGCCGCGGAGAAGGCCGCAGGCGGCGCAAAAAAGACTAAAAAGATTTCATCGCACAAAACCGCTGCACCGGAAGTCAAGGCGAAAGGGCATATACAGAATCCGGTTGAACCCGTCTTCGACAAGGGAAGCTACGACCCCGGCGTGATAAAGACAGGGACGGACATAAACCATGACGGAGTTTAGCCGGCAGACAAAGGCGGAGCGCGTATGCGACAAGTGCGGCTCCAGGGTGCTGGTCAGAAGCTATATCGCGGAAATATGCCCCATATGCGGGAAATATTTTTTCCCGATGTGCGCGGACGATACGGCGGCGAAGCCTGACGCGGCGTGGAACGAACACAGGCTCGGCCTGATGATGAAAAAAGACGGCTGGCGCTGGATAGAGGTCTTGTCGCCTCCGCGCTGGTTCACAGAAGAGGTCGCATAGGTGTACCGATGACAAAACCGAAAAACGACAGTCTGTTTGTAAACAACCGGCACCTGACGGGTTTCAGGAAGTTCCAGAACGCGGCCCTTCGCGCCCTGACGCTGCTCTCGGAGGGTCTCAAGAAAAAGAAGTCCGACCAGGCGCTGAAGGTCTCGGACATGAAGTCGCTCGTATCGACTTACAAGGAAGCGGTCTTGGGGGAACGGAGCGTCCTCGGCCTCTCAGGCCGGCAGCAGGAAGAGTGGCCCGAAGAGGTCGTGGTGCGATGGGAAGACCCGGACGGTGAGCCCGACGAGGCCGGTCAAGCGGAAGACGATATGCCGGCGGCGCCGGAGGAAAAGGATTGAGCTTCCGCAGGCTGGGCATAAAATACAGGATGCTTCCGGCCCAGGCGGCTTTTCACCGCTCACGCTCTAAATACAAGGCATATGTCGGCGGATACGGCTCCGGCAAGACGTACGCCGGATGCCACGAGGCGATAAGGCTCTCGGTGATAAACCGTGGCCTGCCCGGCATGGTCGTAGCTCCCACTTACGGGATGCTTGAAGACGCCACGCTGCCCGCCTTCCTGGAGATACTCGACAGGGCCGGCATCGCATACAAGTGGCGCCGTTCAAGCGCGAATCTCATGCTTCCCTGGGGGTCGAAGGTCATGTTCCGTTCGGCGGACTCTCCTGAGCATCTCAAGGGGCCGAGCCTTGCCTGGGTCGGCATAGACGAGGGCGCGATGGTATCGCGCGCGGCGTGGGAGGTATTGATCTCGCGCATCAGGCATCCGGAGGCCGGCAGGCTCCAGGCGTTTATTACCACGACGCCAGAAGGCTACAACTGGCTCTTCGAGGAGTTCGTGGAGAAGCGGAAGAAAAGGTACCGTCTCATAAGCGCCAGCACGCGGGAGAATATATATCTCCCGCCGGAATACGCGGAAGACCTCGTGGAGGCGTACGGGGCGAACCTCGCCAGACAGTACGTGTCGGGCGAGTTCGTAAATCCCGTAGCGGGCCGGGTGTACGACGCATTCTCGCGCGAGAGGCATGTCCGGGACGGCCTGGAATACGCCCCGGCCTATCCGCTCTCGATGGCGGTGGATTTCAATGTTGACCCGCTCCACGCCGCGCTGATTCAGGTCGCGGATGGAGAGGTGCGGATAGTGGACGAGGTCGTCATCCGCTCCTCTAACACGTGGGAGCTCTGCGAGGCGGTCAGGGGCCGCTACAGGCACATCCCGATAACGGCGTATCCCGACCCGACTGGCCGCGCGAGAAAGACCGCCGGAACTCCGGAGGCGCCGTCGGACTTCGCGGTGCTTTCGCTTAACGGGTTTACGGTCCGGGCCAGGAACTCGTCTCCGTCGGTGCGGGACAGAGTGAACGCCGTAAACAGGATACTGGCCGGCGGAGGCCCGGCACGCCTGGTAATCTCCTCCGCGTGCCGGGAGAGCATACGGTCGTTCGAACGCACCTGCTGGAAGGACGGATTATCCGTAATAGACAAATCGCATGGCGACGAGCACATGACCGACGCCGTCGGATATTTCATAGAATACGAATTTCCCGTGCGCGCGCCGCAGAGAGTGGAGTATGAGGGATTTCTAAGACGCGCGGTGAGACGGTGTTTTTAAAAAAAGGAGGTCTATAGTTTTGGAGCCTTCAGAGAAGCTTTCATTTACGTTGGAAAAAGGTCTTGATTTGTCCGGCAACGACGCGCCGGAAGAAGTCCAGCTCCTGCCGATGGGCGAGGTAAGCCCGAAGGGGAAGATGCAGTTCCTGGTGGACGAGGAGGGCATGCAGTCGATGCTCGCCGCCTTCAAGAAGTCAGGCACCGACCTTGTCATCGATTACGAACACCAGAGCCTGTCAGGCTCGGAGGCGCCAGCCGCCGGCTGGATAAAGGAGCTTGTGGACAATGGCGCCGAGGGACTCTGGGCGAAGGTGCAGTGGACTGACCGCGCGAAGGAATATCTCCGGAAGCGGGAATACCGCTACATCTCGCCGGTCGTGCTCGTCCGCAGGAAGGACGGGCGCGCAGTGGAGCTGCTTGGCGCGGCGCTCACGAATCTGCCCGCCATCGACGGCATGGCGCCGGTCGTAAATTCTATGCAGAAGGATTACAGGAACCTGTACATGGAGGTGCTGAAGTTCCTGGAACTCCCGGAGGACGCGGAGGCGGAGGCCGTAAGACAGAAGGCCGAGGCGCTTGTCAGGCCTTCGGGTTTTGTGCCGGAAACGGAACATCTTGCGCTCAAGGAGACGCTGAGGAAGTATGAGACGGAAGAGCTTGTAAGGCAGGCGCTTTCAAAGGGAAGGATAACCCCGGCGCTTCTTCCATGGGCTCGTTCGTATGCCTCAATGGACCCGAAAGGATTCCTGGAGTTCTGCGGGAAGGCCGCCCCGGCGGCGCTTGACGGCAGGCTCCCGGCGGATGAACATCCCGCGCCCTTGCAGGCCAGGATCAACGGCCTGCTTGGGCTGGACGACAAAACCTTCTTCCGATACGCAAGCCATAATTAAATGAACAAAAAAGACTACACAAAGGAAATTGCCGCTCCGACGCTTCGTGACAGGTGGTCTGACTATCCATCGTCCGGCCTCACTCCAAAGAGACTTTCCCGGATACTGCGGGAGGCCGACGCAGGGTACATACATTTGCAGGCGGAGCTTTTCTCCGAGATGGAGGAAAAGGACGCGCATCTTTACTCCTGCCTCCAGACGCGGAAGCTATCCGTCTCAGGATGTCCCTGGGAGATTGTCCCGGCAGCCGGGGCGGGGCCGGTCGAGGAAGAAGCGGCTTCGTTTGTTTCCGAGTGCATCACGGGAATGGACAATTTCGACGAGTCGCTTACCGACCTTATGGACGCGGTGGGAAAGGGATTCTCCGTATTGGAGATAATATGGGAACTCGACCACGAGCGGCTTGTCCCGCGGCGCCTGAAGAAGAGACCTCAGAAACTGTTTACCTTCCTCTCGGAGGACGGCATCCCGACCGAACGCCCGCGTCTTGTTACGGACGACGATCCGGTATACGGCATCGCGCTTCCGGCATCGAAGTTCGTCATTCACGTATATCGCGCTGGAGCTGATTATCCTGAGCGTGGAGGGCTATTGAGAACGCTTTCCTGGATATACCTTTTCAAGAACTATGCGATTAAGGACTGGGTCTCGTTCTGCGAGGTCTTCGGGATGCCGCTTCGGCTGGGCGTATACTCGCCCTCCGCGTCAAAAGACGATAAAGACGCGCTCCTTGAAGCCGTGACCAGTCTGGGGTCGGACGCGGCTGGGATTATATCCGAAAGCACCAGAATACAGTTTATCGAATCCGCGAAACGCGGCGACGGCGGGCCGTACAAAGACCTTGTGGACACGATGAACAAGGAAATATCCAAGGCCGTCCTGGGCCAGACACTGACGACGGAGGCGGCCCACAGCGGAAGTCTTGCCGCCGGACTTGTCCATGACGGCGTGCGAAAGGACATAGTCCGCGCGGATGCCCGCTCGCTCGCGAGAACCATAAACCGCGATTTATTACGCCCGATGACGGCGCTGAATTTCGGCCCGGGCGTAAAGCCGCCGGAATTCAGATTCACAACCAACTGAGGAGGTTTCGATGTCGGCACTGACAAAGGACAGGGACACTGTAAGGAAGGAAGGGGTGTATGCCTCTTACCCCGTGGAAGGCGGGGCTGTGATTTACGCAGGGAGCATGGTCTGCATCGGCGCGGACGGTTACGCCGTCCCGGCTTCGGACACGGCGGGGCTCAAGTTCATGGGCATAGCCCGCCAGTATGTTGACAACTCCGCCGGCGCAAGCGGAAGCGTCCAGGTGGAAGTCTGGAGGCGCGGCTGCTTCAACCTCGCCGCTTCGGGTATGGCGCTTTCCAACGCAGGAGACCCGGTTTACGTATTGGATAACCAGACAGTCGGCCTTACCGCCGCGTCCACCAACCACGTCGCTTGCGGAAAGGTTTCGGAATACGACACGGCGTCCACGGTGTACGTGGACATCAGCAGGATATAAGGAGGGAAGATGATAATCAACCAGGCAAATTTATCGGCGCTTTACACAGGCTTCTCGGCAATATTCAAAGACGTATTCGACAACGCGAACGTGCTGTACCGGCGTGTTGCGACAGAGGTCCCGTCCAATTCGCGCCAGGAACAGTATAACTGGCTGGGCCGCGTGCCTCGCATGCGCGAATGGCTTGGAGAGCGCGTGATACAGAACCTCTCCGCCTATTCGTACACCATAAAAAATCTCGACTGGGAAGCCACGGTCGCCATCGACAGAAACGACGTAGAGGACGACGCCGTCGGTATATATACGCCGATGGTCAGGGCGCTTGCGGACGCTGCCGCCACTCATCCCGATGAACTGGTATTCAATCTTATGACCGGCGGCTTTGCCAATCCCTGCTACGACGGCATGACGTTCTTCAATGCCGCGCATCCGGCTGGCGCATCTACCCAGTCCAACAGGGGCACCGCTGTGCTTACGCCGACGAGCTATGCCGCGTCCCGCGCGCAGATGATGTCGCTCACGGACGAGCACGGGAAACCGCTTAACGTGGTGCCGGATCTCCTTGTAGTCCCGCCGCAGCTCGAAAGCGCTGCCCTGGGGATATTGCACGCCGACGTCTACGAGGACGGCACGTCCAACGTCTTCAAAAATTCCGCGGACCTGGTCGTTGCTCCGTATCTCTCCGGCAGCCCGACGGCATGGTACATGCTGGACACGAAGAAGGCTGTGAAGCCCTTTATCTTCCAGAGGAGAAAGCCGCCCGTTTTCGTATCCAAGGATACGCCGGACGACGAAGGGGCGTTCATGAAAAGGGAATATGTTTTCGGCGTGGATTCACGGGACAACGCCGGCTATGGTCTCTGGCAGCTCGCGTATGCCTCGGACGGGACTACACTGAGCTAATATGTATATATCAATATCTGATTTATACGTTCCGGAAGACGTATTGATACGTCTTACGGACGACGAGTCAAGCGGTTCCATAAACGCCGTGCGCGCGGACGATGCAATCTCTTCCGCGCAGGCGGTGGTGGACGCTTCGCTCTCGATGCAGTACGACGTGCCGCTTGCAAACCCGCCGCAGCTTGTAATAAAGCTGACGGCTGACATAGCGGTGTATAACCTTTACCTCCGCCAGACAATTGTCCCGGCGGAGGTAAAGGACTCCTATACCAGGGCGCTTGAGACATTGCAGAATATCGCGGATGGCGCCCTTTTACTGCCCTCGGCCATTCCCGGAATATCGGTTTCAGGGAGTCGGAGAGAATTCAGCCGGGAAACAATGGAAGATTTCTGACGGAGGCGGAAGAATATAAATGGCGGTTTATACGCGAAAAGACCTGCTGAATGCCGTGGCCTCGGCCCTGTCGCCCACGCTCATATCCGGGGGAGGGTCTGCACGGTCTGTCTATGTAAGCGATTTTATAAAGCCGGAGGATATTCTGGCTGAATCGCCCACATTGCCTACCATAGCAGTCGTTTTTCTGTCATCGTCATGCAGGCCGGGGCCGTATCAGGCTTATGCCGAAAGAATTAATTTCGGCATTGTCGCCGTTACGCGGTGCGATATTTTTCCGCAGCCGCTTGATCTGCTGGAGGACGCGCGGCCTCTATTGATTGGAAAGGACCTGGGTGTCGGGACTTATCCTCCAAGGCTCGAGAGCGAGTCGCCCGTGTCTGTGCGGGACGATTTCGCATACGCTTCCGCGAATTATTACCTGGTAAGATACGTAAGTTTGGAAAGCTGAATCGGGAGGTTTTAATGCCAGGCGCTTCTTTTACCGCGGTCGGTCTTACCCCGCTTAATTTCTCCGTGAATCCGTGTTATCCGGGCAAGGTCACGCTGGATGCCGGTTTAATAAATTTAAAGAGCGAGGGAGGCGAGGATATTTTCCTGCACAAGGCCGACAGCTCTGCGCTCATAGCGCTGAATTTCTCAGGTCTTCCGGCATCGGATTTCGACGGCGGGTTTGATTACGCCGCAGGCACACAGGTTGTCGGTACCCAGAGCCTCGTCAACTGGTTTATAAGCCAGGCCGGCAAAACCTTCACTTATGAAGACCCGTTCGGCAGCTCGCATTCGGTTGTATTCGGGCAGGAAAAGCTGGAGTTTTCTTTTACAGAGGACGGCGCGTACGACGGCACAGTGCTTCTCAAGGAGATAATCGGCTGATGCAGACCGTAAACCAGAATTTTGCAGCGGCTGCGGCTGGGCATCAGCCGGCATGTATCCTCGCCGTTTTTCATTTCGCCAGTGGCGATGTATTTGTATCGGACAGGACGGTAACGCCGCCCAACGGCCCGGTTTTTTCAGGGCTTGTAACGGATTGGGCAGTGCCGGCCGGTTCTTGCGGAGGACTGTTCTCAATCGCTATCCCGGAGATTGAGCTTGAAATAGCCAATTCCGGAAATCCGCCCTTCTCGACGTTAATAGAATCCAACGACGCGGAAAATACCGGAATAGAGTTGTTTGCATGGTTTGAAGGCACGGACTATGCCGACAAGGAGGCGATAGGGGAATTTAAAATTTCCGCACGCAATCCGGGTTACGGAATCGGGTCAGCGGCTGTTTCCTATGGTGATAATTCCGTCAGACTGCATCTGGCAGGGACCTTTAAAGAAAGGGACCGGCAGGTCGGGACTGTTATAAGCCGAGACATATGGCCGGACGCGGAACCTCACGCAATCGGTAAGGCGGAAAATATTATTTACGGTTCCGTGCAGAACGTTCCATGTCCGGCAGTCTCCGCCGGGGCCGTTACTACATTGGTATCGGACATTACACCATCCCAGACAGACGGCATCGAGCTATCCTTGGCGCCGGGCGAGATGGCTTTCCCGTCTTCCGGCGTGGCGCAGGTCGGCGACGAGAGGATAAGCTATACCGGTTTCTCCGGGAAAATATTGACCGGCGTATCGCGGGCTGCGGAGGGAACGCAGGCGTTCTCCCACAATAAAGGGGCGAAGGTCTTTGAGGTGCTGAGTTCCTACGACTATCTCGTGGCAGGGCATCCGGTTCAGTCCATCGGGAACGTTTATGTGGACGGCATACGGGTAACCTCCGGGGTAAGCATACTTACCAACGATGGGAACGGAAGAGCGAAGCTGTCGTTCAGCGACAGATTCATCCTGGAAAAATCGGTCGATTTAAGCGTCAGTCAGGGCAGCCATTCCCACCAGAACACCACATGGAGCGGACAGGGAAACCAGTCATCTTCGACGCGCTGGACGGCATCGGTGAACCCGAATTGGACGGCAAATGAACATACAGGAAATGCATTTGTGGATTCCGCAGGGAATTATTTCTATATCATAGACAACGGCGCAAACTATCTTGACGTGCGGAGCATCAACGGCTATTGGCTGGCCTCCGGCATTTATACCGGCACGATAATCCAGACGCAAACCGAGACCATCTTTCAAGATGCGATTGAAGATACGTTCGACGCCCCCGTCGCCGGCGACGCCTATGCCCTGTGCGATAAAAGCCTGAACGACTTCGGCGCAATAATAGTCTCGGGCGGCTATATCGACACGTTAAGGTCATTCCTGGCGACGGACAAGGGGTATATTGTCGGCGCCAAGATATGCGCCGCTATCGGCCAGACGACATATAACGGTATCGGCAGGAGCACGGTTCTGGGGGGAATATTCGCCGGCGCCTATGTCCAGGGTGGCGGGTCTTCAATGCAGGTATGCAAGACCTCCGGGACTATCGTTCGCAACACTGTCGGCGAGGTCTCCTGGAGCGACTTTTCGAATATGGCACTGCGCGCCACGTTTTCTTCCGGGACAGCCGCCGCCGCATTTTTTGAGCAGTGGGTCGAGGTAACCTACGCCCCGTATCACGCTTCAACTCCTGCGACAGGCGTCGCGCTATCCGGCAGATCCGCGGCTGATTATGTTATTGGCCGGACTGTCAGCTGCGACGTTAACGGCATATTTGACGACACTGCCGGGAGCATCACAGGAGCGCCCGGCGCGCTGATAGAAAATCCTGCGGATGTCATCAGCCATTTCCTCGTGAATTATCTGGGCATGCCGACATCGGAAATCGACGGGTCGTTTGCGGCGGCCAGGTCTTCCTTGGAGAGTGCAATTATGGGGGGATATTCGTTTGCCGGGGTAATAGACAAGGCAATAGACGGTTTTAAGTTCATTGAGAAACTTCTCCGGCAGTCGCGCTTGGCGATGATGCACAACGGATATGCTGCAAAACTGAATTTCCTCTCGAACAGCCCCCAGTCTGCCGACATGATCGTAGAGACGGAAATGGTTCCGATGGGGGGCATAAGAATTTCCCGCACAGGGAAAGACGAGATCATAAATTCCCTCGCCCTTCATTACCAGAGGGATTTTATCAATGGCGGAAAATCTGCGGTATATCTGGCCGTCTGTTCCTCGTCCGCGCTCTATCCTTACGGCGGGGACCCGCTTTCCGTGTCCAAATACGGCGAATTAACGCCGGGACATCAATTCCTTTTCGATTTTGTTGTCTCCGACTCGCAGGCGTCAGACCTGCGGGATTTTTTTATCACACGTTATAAAGACGTCAAAAGGCGGATAGAAGTTCTTACCCTTCTTGATTGTTTCGGCATCGAGGCGGGAGACGTAATTTCATTTGACTGGCCGACGACGTATTTCTCCCTGTCGGGCGCGCAGTTTTTTGTCGAGGATGTCTCTCTTCTTCCCGGAAGTTTCAAGAAAAAGAGGCCGGACCAGCTCCGGCTTACCGTCCGGGAGGTATAGCGATGGATTGGCTGACGCAGATAACGGCCGCGGCGGTAGGATTCCTTTTGGCGTTTTTTTATTCCCGCACAATGCGGGCGGCAGACCAGGCGCCTGAGAAATATGTGAGCAAGCACGACTGTGAGACTACCCGTATTGAGTGCAGGCGCAATAATGAACTTTGGCGGGACGAGGTTCTGCAGAGGCTTGAACGCATGGAGTCGAAAATGGACAGAATGTCCGAGAGGATATTTGAATAACATGGAACTGGAACTTAAGAGAACCTGGCCCGATTCAAACTGTACCATTGGAGAGCTTTTTATCGACGGCGGCCAGTCGCGGGAATGCTATATCCTTGAGCCGCCGGTGCGAGAAATCGAAGGTGTGTCTGTAATAAAGTGGAAGGTGCCGGGCCATACCGCTGTGCCGCGCGGCAGGTACAGGATAATTCGCAGGTTCTCCCCGAAGCACGGGAAAATTGTGCCGTGGTTGACGGGGATACCCGGATTTGAAGATGTGGAAATCCATTCCGGGAATACAGCCATCGACACGAAAGGTTGCCTGCTTCCCGGGAAGGAAAAAAGAAATGATGTCGTTTTCCAAAGCATTGCGGCATTCAAATCGCTGGATTCAAATATCGCTGGCGCCATTGATGGCGGCGAGGAAGTATTTATAGCAATATTCTAAACAAAGGAGGGAATCATGGATAATCCGAAAACTACCGTTACCGGAGTAATCACTGGAATTATCAGTCTGCTGGGCCTCTTCCATATTGGCATCCCGGACTGGGTAACGCCTCTGGCAACCGCCATAGGTGTAACGTTGATTGGTATTTTCGCCAAAGACGGCGGCAACAACCAGACTGCCAAGTAGGGAGGATTTAGGGGATATGGCGATCAGCATTATCTCGGGGGTTATCGGTCTTTTAAGCGCGCTGGCCGCCGTGTTCCTCAAATTCTGGCCGGAATGGAAAAGAAAACACGATTTGAAAATAAGCTTGGAGACTTCGGATGAATTTGGACAGGAACTTTTGGAAGGGAATGATATTGGCGCTTCTGTGCGCCTGTCTGATGAGATTGACCGCGTGCGCCGAGAGGAAAGTGGCGATACTTCAATCTGACCGTCTTATTGAGACGATACCCGATAATCACTGTATTGATTGCCACGGGAGTTGGTATGACGGTCGCAAAGTAATTTCCGGCGGATACCTTCTGGACATCTTTAAGGAGTTGCAGAACAAATGAAAAAATATCTATTAATACGTTTAAAGCCCAAGATTGCCAAACGAGCACTCGTGGTGATAATTATTTTTTTGTGCGGATGCGCGATGTATGCTTTTGCGGCTCCCGTCGGTCTCACCACTCAGCAGGTAAACATTATGTATGCCGGGCGCGTGGCGTTCGAGAACCACACATCCGCCGTCCGCAATCGCCTTAAGAGCTACAACAACGTCTCCGGAATCGCCGTGGGCGCGCTTCCGAAGTCCGGCGGGACGATGAC
>JAJYJM010000005.1:11875-101423 GCA_021789495.1 Nitrospirota bacterium | reverse complement strand
CTTGACAGCAAGACCCCGGACATGGTTTACTGGGCTACCCTACCGAAGGAGCAGGTAGCTGCATGAACAGAGCAGCTTATCACTTAAAAACCGCTCCCGGCTGTCCAAACAAACCCGGCCACCTCAGTAACTGATTTATACGAGGTGGACAGTCCGTCGTTAACTGCTACGTTAACCGCGCCGACCATTGCGGACAATAATCCATTCAATATTAATTTGCAGCTTCAAAATACCGGAAAGGTCGATGCCACGGTTCATTTAAGCTCAATTGGGCCGGGGCTTAGCGACCAACAGGATATAACCGTCCCGGCGGGACAGGTGAGCAATGTAAATTATACCGGGCAGATTACATCGGATGCTGTTTATACGCTTACATTGACCGGCGATCTTCAGCAGACTCTCACGGCGCCGGTAAAATACGGTCTGGCGGGCAGCATTAATATCACAGCCAATTTGATATACCCCGAAGGAAACGTGACACTGCCGATTACACTGACAAATACCGGCACAATGGATTTGAATGACTCGGCTACTTATACTTTAACCTCCAATAACGTAAAAGTCGCTTCCTATACCGATAATTATTCACTGCCAAAGGGCGGCTCGCTCAATGGCAGCGTGACGTTCAACAATCTGCCAGCCGGGACTTATCAGGTGACGGCTTCTGCAACCAACCCGAATATATCCGGTCAGGCGACATTCAATGTAGTAAAAGCGGAGGACGTGTCCGCATCCGGAAACCTGGGAACAAGTTCGGGCGGGAATGTGCCTTTAACGGCCACAATCAGCAACAACGGCTATTTCGACTTCAACGGCACGCTTGTTGTCAACTCGGATTTCTACAGCTACTCCGAGCCGATAACCATAGCCGCCACGAAACAAGTCGGCTACCCGGTCACTATTAATACCGCGACCGCCACTCCGGGGAACCATACCTTAACGGTTAATGTTTTTGACCTGAATAACCAGACGGTGGCGTCGTTTACGAAAACCGTTACGGTCGTGGGGCCTGTAATCTCCATTTCTCAGCTTCCGACCGGCCAGGATTATGCCGCCGGAGGTCTCGGATCGATGACGTTCCATTTAAAGAACGCCGGAGACCAGCTCGGCCAGGCGAGCCTGCGCCTTCAGGTTCTGGACGTGCTTGATAAAACTGTAACCGTATCGCTTAATCCCGGCGACGATGTTGCAGTGCCCTTTAATTTCGGTCTGCCGGAAGACCTTCAAAGCGACGACTATTTCGCCAATTACAGCCTGACCATAGGGAATAACCAATCGGCTCAGAATACCGGTCAAGTCAAGTTCCACATAGACGGGATCAATATCGGGGTTCAGGCCTCGACAGACAAGACGCAATATAATGTCGGTGACACAGCAGTGCTTACGATAAACGTAAACAACCTGAACTCCGGCACTGTCGATAACCTCTTTGCGAGAGTCAACTACGGGGACTATGAAAGCAGGCAGGATTTTGCGCTGTCCGATAGCGACTCGTTAACGTTCAATATCCCACTGACAGCCATAACCGGTGAGAAGCTATTCTACGGTATCTATGATGAAACCGGACGCTCGATATATCTCAACTCGATGTATATCTACCAGGCGGGCCAGAATCTCAATATTAGTCTGGATAAACAGATATATAACCCAGGCGATGTGGTATCCGCTTCCATATCCGGCCAGTCCGGTTCGTTGACGCTCTCGGCTCCGGGCTTCACAAATTCCAGCACGATTAATTTCACCGGCAATGGGAGCATAAGCTTCGCACTACCTTACCCGATGACGGCGGGGACATATGGTTTGACATACCGGCTGACCGCCGCCGGCAGTGTGCTTGCAAGCGGGAATACGCCGTTCGATGTCAACGGTTATCAGGTCAAGGTGCCTGAGAGCAGCATCGACAAGGGCAAATACGCTCCCACGGATACGATAAATACCACCTTGACGATAAATAGCAATTCGGCGATTCCTGCGGTAATAAAGACCTGGATAATAGACCCGTCGGGCAAAGCTACAGCTACGGGAGAAACCAACGTTAATTTGACGACCGACTCCAATCTTGTTCAAAACGTTTCCGTGCCGATCAATACGACCCTGGCCGGTATTCATAAGCTCGTGTACGGCATTTATGACCAGACAGGCTTAATGCTGTGCTCCGGCTCGAATGCGTTCGATGTAGGCGACGCCGTGCTCCTGGGCGCTTCCACCGACAAGGCTCAATACCCGACGAATACCGAGCCGGTCAAGGCCGTTCTCAACCTGTTCGGGACATCCTCAGGCAATCTTTCTGTACTCGTGGACAATAACCAGGCGGCCTCCAATACAGTTACGCTAAACGGCTTCTCGACTATGACTACAATTCTGCCGAACATAACACCCGGCCACCATACCATGACCGCCACGTTGTTGTCCGAAGGACTGACCAGCCAAAAGACCGCCACATTCGATTATGGCACGGACCTTCCCGTTCTCGTGGTCTCCGGTGCGACATTCAGCCCAATGACGAGCATAAACTGCACGCTGAGCGCTTTGGTTACCAACTCCGGGAAGACGGCATCCGGACAGACGACCGTGGCCTTTTACGATGGCGATCCGGCCAATGGCGGACAACTGATAGGCTCACAGCCGATTGGAGCGCTGCAACCGGAAGCGATCCAGCAGGTTACTCAGAACTGGAACATACTTGGCAAGGCGGGCGCGCATACGATTTACGTCACAGCCGATCCCGACAATCTCGTAACGGAATTCACCAGGCAGAACAACCAGACTTCAATGGCGCTCAACTTACCCGACATCCTGATGAACAACAGCCTTCCGCAGGGGAGCTATAACGCGCATAACGATGTCTCCGTAAGCTCCCGGATTACGGATTTGTCTTCCACGGTTGCCTTCAGCAATCTGATACTCAAGACGGATATGTTAGATCCGAACGGCGCGACCATAACCGAAAAGACGGACACCATAGCCTCTGTTTCGCCAATGGGTGTGGCGGGAATCAGCACTACCTGGAACACGGGCATATATGCACCCGGAAATTACTCCATCGGACAGACGCTGACCTCCTCTACGGGCCAACAGACTTATGCATACAATAAACTCGGATTCACCATTCTGCCGACGGTGGAATTTCAAGGTTCCATCAACCTCAGCGCGCAACAGGTATTTATTGGCCAGGACCTGGGAGTAAACTTCAACGTCAACAACTACGGCAACGTTCCCATCCAGGGCGGGACACTTACGGCAGAAGTATTGACTGCCGACACGAGTCAACAAGCGGCCAGCCAGAGCCAGAACCTCGACCTTGCCGTTACCGCGAGCACGTCCGGCGCAATCACGCTTGCCAATCTACAGGTTCCGGCGGGTAATTATATTCTCAGCCTCGTCGCGGTGGTGAACGGCACTGAATACAAGATAGCCGATTCTCCGTTTACCGTACTTCCGCCGTTGCAGATAACCAAGATGCGCGGCAATTGGCCGAGAGTCCTTTGCTATGTCAAGGACCTTCCGACGGGCCCGAACCCGGCTAAGAGCGTAATGGATGCGCTTCTGACTCAGGGCAACATCTCATATCAGGATGTAACCGACCCCGCCGACTTTGAAACGGCGGTAAGATCCGGCCTGTACAATGTCTATCTCATTGTGGAGAACCAGGAACCATACCAGAACCTGACTGCCGGTCTGACTTTAAATGAAGACGAGCTCGTAGAGGCCGTCAATGGTGGCAACGGCATGGTATTTATAAAGACCCTGCCCGACCAGCTGCCGGTGCTCGATAACGTGTTCGGTGCTAGCTTCAACGGGAATCTCAAGACGGGCAGTTATACGTTTAGCGCTTACAGCAGCCTGGTAACAGCGCCCTCATCGACAACTATCGACACGAGCGGCGTGAACACAACGGTTACGAGGGGGAAGGTCGTCGCCACACTCGCTTCTATAGACACAGTTCCGGCCATAATAACCAATCTTTACGGCGAGGGCCGTTCTGTGCTGTTTACCTTCGATGCCGCCGACTCCACCGATCCTTTGGTGCAGCAGACGCTGACGAATTCCCTGTATTATGTCACGCCTACGAATAACGCAAGCGAGGTAATCCCGCTTTCAGTCCAGCCGATTACCGTGGAAATAAAGAACCTCGGTAAGCAGCTTGGGATAAGGCTGGACGAGACCATCCCAGGCGAGGCGCAGTTGATAGAAGCCGCAAATGCGTCCACGACCGCTCCACTTTCCTGGCTATATACTCTCGGAGACTATGAGACGAAGGATTTTGATTACCTGCTCCGTATGCCGAGCTACAAGGCGACAATCGAAACCGACAGCAGCGTGAGCTATCTCTACAACGGGCAGTATAACTTCTACAAGAGCGCGTCCCTTACATTGAACATAGACAGAAACGAGATGGACATAATCAATGATATTACGGCATCCCTTAACGGTATGGCCCTTAGCTCAAAGGATGCAAACTTGGCTGCAAACATCAACAGCACGCTCTCCAATATAGCTTCAAATACGGCCAATACGAAAGACGCCATTGACACTAATATCGCAGACCTTACAAATGCTATCGATACGCTGGAGAAAATAACTTCCGCCGATACAAGCAGCACGCGCATGGATATGGACAGGCTTCTTGTCTATCTCCAGGCCCAATGGAGTCTGGCGAATTAGGCCGGATACAATTAAAATCACGTTCGCAAGAGAGGAGCTTCGGCTCCTCTTTGCATTTTGAATAAAAAATGGAAGCAGCATTTGCTACTTCCATTAAAAATATTCGTTTAGCTTTTCCCCCAAGCCCTGCACGGCCCTTCATATTCGCAGTCCTTGCACATGAAGGTCTGCTTGGGAATGAAAACCTCGTGCTGTATCCCGTTCAGTACCCGGCTGGCAATCTGGAAGAACCTTTTGTGGTCCTGCTTGTCCCTCGTCGTCTCGAACGTCAGCATCTTTGGCTTCTTGTTCTTGACGAAGTCGATTATCTTGAGCTTCTTCGGCGGCCTGTGGTTAAGCATTTCATAGGCATAGCTGTATGCCGTCAGTTGAAGATGCTCATGCACGTCTCCGGGGTACATCGTCTGAGCCGAGGTTTTGAACTCGACAATGGTATCATCTTTCTCGATGAGATCGATAAAACCGTCCAGATTGATTCCCAGTTCCTTGCCATTCGCCGGATCAATTAATGCCACGGAAAACGGGACCTCACTTCCTTTGACCTCCTTAATCGGGTTCTGAAAATACAGACTGAGGATCTCCTTGGCCATTACCAGCAGGTTCGTCTCCACCTCTCCATACTTGAATTTGACCTCAAGATCGGATTTCTGGACGTACCAGTCGGCGCTGAAGATCCTGTGCAGATTTTCCAAGGTGACGGTGTTGCCGTTCATCTGCTCCTTATGGAGCCAGGAAATGGCGGAGTGTATGGCGCTGCCGAATGCCAGAGCCGATGGCCTGAAGACTCTAGGAAGCTTATCGATGTACTGGAACTTGTACTTCAGGCTGCACAGCAGGTACAGGTTGATTTGGCTGCTAGAAAGGTATTCCACCGTTGTCGCCTCCTTCTCCTTTGGCCTCTTTTAAAAGATGGTCGATCATCCGGCTGGCTTCAAATTTGCCGACCTCTTTTAAGTTATTGACCTGGAAGAGCTTCAGGAGTTGGTTGTTTGCCTCGTCTCCCTCGACGCCCTCCTGGGCCATAAGCCTGAACAGGAGCCTCTTTTGCGGAAAGGTCATAAGCTCGCCGTTCCCGCCGTTTCCTCCATTCTTGCCATTGCCGTTTCCGCCTTTCTTTTCCCCGGATTCTGTTCGCTGGAATACATTATCCAGCCTGCCTTCCAGGATGATCCCGTTGGCTGGGAAAAGGCTTAAAAGCACCCTGCCGTCCTTCGTCTTGACGTTTACGAAACTGCCTCGCTTTTCCATTTTCTTCTCCTTTGTGTTATGGGGTTGCCTCAATCCTTGAGTAATACCCGTCGGTGGGAGTGATGATCATGTGGTCCAGCACCTCGATGCCCAACAACTTTCCTGACTGGTCCAGATACCTCCAAATGCTCCTGTCTTCCTTTGAAGGCTGAGCCGTCCCGCCCGGATGGTTATGCACCGTGATAATCGCATACGCTCCGTTAAGGATTGCCTTCTTGAAAATTTCCCTGGCATGAACCAGGCAGTTGTCCACTGTCCCGATCGATACCAGTTCCTTGTCGATGATCCTGTGGCTGGTATTGAGGTGAAGCACCCAGAAACATTCCCGGTCGATTTTGGACTCCTCGGCCATAAGGCGAGAAATCCTTAGAGGAGTGCTTACGGTCTTGCCGGATCCTTCCTTGACTCGCAGAAACTTCAGCTCCACGTATTCCTCCTTTCTTGTTTTAATAGGGGATTGTAAAAGAACTGCGTTCAGTTTATTCTTTGGGCAATTATTAAGAAGAGGGGAATATTTGACGGAAAAGGCGATTTTTTAAAGGCAGGCTATGGCTGGATAAAACAGGTTACCGCGATAAAAAAGCCCGCGTGTAACACGCGGGCAATTTGTCGGTCCAGGACTCAAGAACTTCAGAGGTTTTTCTTATTGGGATGCGGCGGGCTTGGAAGACGATTGAACTTTACGCAATAAAGTTATCATCTGCGGAATTACTGACGTAGCTACTTCGCCTGCATTGTATACGGCATTTTCACTTATAAGGCTTACAACTTCTTTGCCGGTTTTTGTGTCCACAATTGTAATCTCCACCTTTGTGTCAGCGGGGTATTGCTTATCATCGCTTCCGCCTAATGCGTGAAGGACCCCCAGGCCAACATTCTGCTTGAACTCGGCAAAGTTGCCCAATATAACCGCGTCCGCCGGAAGCTTCTTTATTGCATTCATGTCGTTGTATCTGATCCTCGTATTGGTCGCCTCGCATTTATCAAATATAGTGCCGTCGCACGCCCGGGCAATCGCCTTGGCCAAATCGTTCCCAATATTCTTATACGCGTCCATGTACAGAAAGCTCACATCCTGGGTGCTGATTGCCGAGAAATCCGACACGAGCACCTTTTTGTATTTTGTCAGATCGGCGTTTGGGCTCGCATAATAATAATCAGGCAGCCCTGAATCTCCCCCTTTCAGATTACCGTAGTTATTAAGGAATCCTGTGCGAGCGCCGGTATACCCAGAACTGGCACCTCCGCCGGTAGTAGCGCATCCGGCAAAGAGTGATATTGAGAAACCCGCAACCGCTAACAGTTTAACCAGTCTCAACATTTTCATAATCCGCCTCCTTTTGTTAATTTTCCTTGCAAGAGCCTCTCGCGTTTTATTTCAACGTTTCTCGTTTGCACTTGGGGCACTGCTTCTTCCCAGGTCCCCCGCAGCTGTAGCACAGCCATATCTGGCATTTGGGGCACCACTTGACGCCGTTATATCCAGAGTCGGTTTCTTTCCCGCAAATTGAACATTTCACTTTTGCCATAGTTTGTAGCCTCTCTCCATAAACTTGTTCCCATAAGTCATTTCCGCCGGAATGTTGATGAAATCTTTGGGATCAACCAAAGGACAGGTCGCAAAAGTATTGTTCGCACAAGATTCTTGGCAAGTCCTGATCCTCGGATGATATCGGCCATCGGCGGAGAAACACGGTAGTAGAGCGATACGAACCCTCTCCCTGCGCGGCTGCCAAGAAGAATGTTATCCCTGAAATGCCGGAGGGCTTCCACTTCGGGCGCATCGTCTTTTCCGTAGACTGCGGTCGCGATGAAACACCCGGACTTCTTATCTTCCGATTGGAGTTCACGAAGCTGTTCCGTTGCACTCTGTTGGAATTTAGCGTGCATCTCCCCCATGCAAGTTTCTGGTATCTCCAATATCTTCCTGAAAACCTCGCGGGCATGGGGAACATCTTTTTTATCGCGGTATAGCTCTCCTAAACTCAGGAGCAAGAAGGATGGGGGATTCCCCAGGTAATCGAAAAGGTGTCGCTTCTGTTCCATGTAAGAGATGGCAGAATCTATGCCTTCGCGTTCCTGAATGCTGCTGCTCACGGTACTGTACGCACTAGCGAGATGCTGGAGGAGTCGAGCTTCGACCGGTTTAGAAAAAAATCCATATTTCCCTTGTCCATCGATCTTCACTGCCGCTTCCATTTCCGCTAATGCCCGTTTGAATTCAGGGCTATCCGCTTGCCACTCCCCACGCATTTTGGCGAGGATAGCAAACCCCAAATGGAATCTCGCGAATACTTCGTCGTCCTGGGGTAAGCCGCCCAATTGCAGTGCCTTTTCAAGTTCCTCTATTTCCTTTCCCACCACTTCAGCACCGTAGGGGCATTGAGCAAGAACGGCTTTTTCTAATTCATCCATTTCCCTGTCATTTCCCTCTTGCCCGATGGCTCCAGCCCACTGCGCCCTTGAAAGGTGGTCTTGAGCGGGACTGACAAGAAACTTTTCACAATATCCTGAAGGTTCGACCTTTTTATCGTAGTAAGGGCTTTGAGAGCATCCGCAGACGCTTCTTTCGATTTTGTGCTTACATCGCGCACATTTCACTTCCTCGGACATTTTCTCCTCCTTGCCCTCCTCTCGGTCAAACTTCACCTCTGGCGACTCTGCGGGTTTTTAGGTACTGAGACAAACCTCCTCCAAAGATGCTGTAGAACGTACCGACAAACGCAGTAATAAAGTAGAGGACGAGAGGGAGAATCAGCCACATGACAGGATTCAGTACCACTAAGCAGCCGATTTTTGAAAACATGCGTCTCAGTCCCGCCAAGATAGCCGGAAAACCCCAGAAAAATGACCAAGCGACATAACCTGTCCACGCCGACCCAAGCACTATCCCAGGCACGACAACTATCCTGAATAACCCAGGGAGTTGCGGGTCATTCGAAAAAATGGTGTGATAGACCATCGGCGCCGACACGCAGATGCCAAAGATAAAGAAGACGACGAATACGGTCTTGGATATCTTCAACCGCCGCGTGGCGCGGTCGATCGTCGCTTGTCGATCTTGCAAGACAGCTTTGCCTTCAGCTTGTACAGCCTGGATACGCTGAGCGATGCAACCCTTACAAAGAATTCCGCCGTCTACCTCTTTCATGCAATCGCGGCATGCGGCCTTACCGCATTGGGGACACATGCCGACCGCGTCTTGCTCCGGGTGATAGAAGCACTTCATCGGGATCTCCTTTTCACTTTTCTATGCCGAGTCCGCTAATAAAGCTCCGCCTGCAATTTTTCGGTTCTTTCTGTATTCGTAGATCGCTCCGCCGAATACCCCGTACCCATAGCCAAAGTAAAGCGGGATGACGAAAAAACCCACCGCTAAAATGAGCCACCCGAATGCCGAAGTGAAAATGAGCGCAGAGGAGCCTTCAAACAGCCCCTTCCACCATTTCCACACTGCGGGTATTCCCCAGAGCGCGGCCCAAACGAGATAGGCTGCCACGATGCCGGCGGCGGGTGCGGCGAACAGCTTCAAGGCAGTTGGAATGGGGGAGTTGTCTTCGATGACCACGGACACCGCCCCCGGAACACAGACCACAGAAAACGCTCCCGTGAGAATCCAATTGCGTCGGATGCGCCTTTTGGCCTCAAGCTGCATATTTCGCACCGCAGTGGCGTTCCCTATATCGTAAGCTTCGGATTCGGCCTCTTGCAGTCTCTGCAACAAACAATTTGTGCAGTAGAATACACCGTCTACCTGCTCCAGGCACTCTGAGCAGCCGGGAGTCGCACACTTCGAGCAAACCTCAGGCGCTGTCTTACCCTTGTGACCGGAGCACGGCACAAATTCCTCCTCTCTGGAGTCGCTAAGGAAATTGAGAAATTAGGGGCGCATCCCAATTCTTTAAAGGCTGTTAATTACAAAGCCCATCCCCGTTTCCAGAGATGGGCTTTTATCTTGCGCCTTGCCAACTACTAAAAGCCCACGCCTTGCTCGGGTAGAACGTAAAGCTCACGTTGCAATCCAGTTTTCTTCGGCTTAGAATTTATGAAACTTCCCTTAAGCTCCATATTACAAAGAGGAGCTTAAGAACAACGGAGGGAGTTTAAGCCAATGAAATGCAAGGCAAAAAAAAGAAAAGAGTAGTGGCGTATTGCAGGGTCTCGACATTGGAGCAGAAGAAAAAAGGGCATGGCATAGACATCCAGATTCGGGACGTCACTCTTTTCGCGGAGAGGCACGGCTTATTGGTGGAGAAGTTCTATAAAGACGAGGGCGAAAGCGGGGTCAAGGAAGACCGGAAAGCTCTGAGGCAACTGATGCGGGACTGTAAGAATAAAAGGATCGAAACCATTATCCTCCCGTCGCTTGACCGGCTTTCCCGCGAAGTCAGGATCGCCGAGAATCTTTTCCATGAGCTTAAATATCTCGGCGTGAAGGTCCTGATATCTGATATGCCGTATTATAACGGTGAGCGTAAAGACATCCTGATCCGGCAGATCCTTGAGGCCATCGCCGAAGAGAATAGAAGGGACATCATCGAACGGCTCAAGAAAGGAAGGCAAGAAAGGACCAGGAAGGGCTTATTTCCCGGCGGCAATCTGCCTTACGGGTATATCCGAAGGAGCAAGAAAATTTTAGTACATCCGCATGAGGCTGATATAGTCAATCAAATTTATGCATTGGCTTCCGATGGTTTCACAGGTCAGGCTATAGCGGATGATCTAAATCAGCACGGATACAAACGAAGAAACGGCAACTCCTGGACTCAGAGGCAGGTCTGCCGGATACTTCACAACGATAGGCTTTACAGGGGAGGATTCATCCATTACGGGGATGTTATCGGGGAAGGCAATTTTGCCGTCCTTTCGGCTAATAGTAATATAAGCTAACAATATAAAAGTTCTTGAAAACCGGTTCTGAGAGTGATAAGCTCCTCTTTGTAAAGAGAAGCTTAAACGTTAATAAGTAGAAAATCCCTCTTAAATTCAGGTAGTTTCCGGCTTTAGAATATCTCCCGATTTTTCGCTTTTTTAAGTACCTTCCCACAAGAGATTTTTCCTCCTAAAAAGCATCTTTTCCTTTCTTTGAAATTTCATGGGTTGACCGATAATTCGCTCATGAATAACCAGCCACATCAAAATCAAGTCGCGTATTTTGCCATAACGGATTATCGGGACGTTAGGAAAAAGTTTGGGATCAAGGATCAGGACAGAAGCAGCCATATCTACATCATCGGAAAGACCGGGACAGGGAAGTCCACGCTGATCCAGAACATGCTTGTCTCGGATATTAGACAGGGAAAGGGGATTGCGCTCATTGATCCGCATGGCGACTTGGCTGAAGGCATCCTGGATTTTATCCCGAAAGAGAGGATAGAAGATGTTATCTACTTCAACCCGGCGGACATGGAATATCCGGTTGCTTTTAATCCGCTTGAGAAGGTCCACCCCGACCGGCATCACCTTGTGGCATCAGGGCTGATCTCGGTCTTCAAAAAGATATGGCCGGAATTCTGGGGGCCGCGGCTTGAGCATATCCTGAGACACGCCATACTAACTCTTCTTGAATATCCAAACAGCTGTCTAATTGACCTGCCCAGGCTCCTCGTGAACAAGGATTTTAGGCAAGAGGTCTTAAGACACGTTACCCACCAGCAGGTGAGGGAATTTTGGATTTACGAGTTTGAAAAATATTCGGTATGGATGAAATCAGAAGCGACAGCCCCGATATTGAATAAGGTTGGGCATTTTCTGACGAGCGCTCCCTTGAGGAATATTGTCGGTCAAAGAGAAAATACATTTGATTTAAGAAAGGTAATGGATGAAGGAAAGATACTAATAGTCAATTTGGCGAAGGGGAAAATTGGCGAAGATAACACAGCGCTTCTTGGTGCGATGCTCGTAACAAAAATTCAACTCGCGGCCATGAGCCGGGCAGATTTGGATGAAAAGGAAAGGAGGGCGTTTTACCTCTTCGTGGACGAGTTCCATAACTTTCTCACACTGTCTTTTACAAACATCTTATCCGAAGCAAGGAAGTATGGCCTGAGCCTCACCCTCGCCCACCAGTACATCGAGCAGATCGACGAAAAGATTCGCCCGGCAGTGTTCGGCAACGTGGGAACGACCATCTCTTTTAGGGTCGGGGCGGAAGACGCCAAATATCTTGCCAGAGAATTTCATCAGGTTTTTCAGGAGGCCGATCTGGTTAATCTTGCCAATCATCAGATTTACCTCAAACTGATGATTGACGGGGTAACGTCAAATCCGTTTAGCGCGGTTACGATAGAGCCGCCGACGGAAAGGATGAAATCTTACAAAGAGGAGGTTCTTGCGAGGTCAAGGAAGAGATACGGGAGGGCGAGAAAAGAGGTTGAATTGGGACTTCTAAATAATTGGAATGCGGACGCTAAAATAAGGCAGGGGAAATTGTTTTAAAAATAACCCGAAAGGAAAATTTAGATTCCGCTATGTTCCACACATCGGATTATAACAGAAAGTAGCGGTTTTTCAAAAAAGCTTTATCTTAAGCCCTGTCATCGGCATCAATCGGGGCTTGCATTTACCGCTACAATCCGCTATAATCCACTATGTAACGTATAACGCTAAAAATAACTAAAATCTATGGACAACATCGTCAAAAAATTTGATTATCGGATAACAAGCCTTGAGCCGCACATCGTGGCGCTTTTGGCCGAAGTTGACGAGATTAAAGGTCAATTTCGGGCCGGGCTCAGAATAACGCCGCAGGCGATTACGAACTTGCGCAAGTCCACTATTATCACTTCGGCCGGCGCTTCGACCCGTATCGAAGGCGCAAAGTTAAGCGACAAGGAAGTCGAGAAAGTGATGCGCGGACTTGCGGTATCGAAGTTTGCCGACCGTGATGCGCAGGAAGTGCAGGGTTATCTGGAGACGTTGCAGAATGTTTTCGATAACTTCCAAGGCTTGCCGCTTCGGGAAAGCATCGTTCTTTCTTTGCACAAGGAACTTCTGAAATACTCCGGCAAAGACGACACGCACCGCGGCGAATACAAAAAGAAAGAGAATGCCGTCGGCGTGATCGGGCCGGACGGCAATGTCGCGCGCATCATGTTTGAGACAACGAGGGCGTTTCTCGCGCCGAAAGAAATGCAGGAACTGGTTGATTGGACCGCCGAAGCTTTGGAGAAAAACCGTTTCCATCATCTGCTTATAATCGCAAACTTCATTGTGGAGTTTTT
The DNA here is from genome assembly GCA_021789495.1 of Nitrospirota bacterium. Lineage (GTDB taxonomy): Bacteria > Nitrospirota > JACRHJ01 > JACRHJ01 > JACRHJ01 > JAKAHE01. The sequence goes on along the minus strand of JAJYJM010000005.1, from coordinate 88,287 downwards.
GAAGATCCACCCATTCGAGGACGGCAATGGGCGTCTTTCGCGCGTCCTCACGAACCTTTTGCTGTTGCGCTCCGGCTACCAGTTTGTCCAATATGTCTCCCACGAGCAGATCGTCGAACGACGTAAGGACGAATACTACATCGCTCTCCGCAAATCGCAGGAGACGTTCAGGACTGATAGGGACACCATTGCGCCGTGGCTGAATTTCTTCCTTGCGGTTCTCAAGGAGCAGGCTACAAAAGCCCTTTCATATCTCGAAGAGGAAAAAGTCGAAGATACGCTTTCACCGAAGCAGTACATAGTCTGGAAGCATATATTGAGTGTCGGCGAAGCGGCTCCGAGCGAAATCGTCAAGGCTACGAATGTCGCATTGGGCACCGTCCGCCAGGCGCTGGATCGCTTGGTGGAACTCGGAAAGGTCAAGCGTGTCGGGCGTGGCCGCGCTACGAGGTATGTGAAAATATAGGCTTAAAACGCTGTTTACGATGACAGGCTTTTGTGAGGCAAACCCCGCCATTCCGACCGCCGGGTCTTTGCTGGAGGAACTGGCCGTTATGCAGGCTTCTGGGAAGCAGCACTTTTGTTGGTTAGCAGATTACAAATTTTACCTTGACCTAATGCCGATGATATTATAGGATTTTTTTAAAGGAACATTATTCGTAAAAATATCTCCCCAAATCATGAAAAACGAAAATGTCTATAGGCAGAAATGACCCCTGTCCATGCGGGAGCGGTAAAAAATACAAGAAGTGCTGTCTCTTGAAAGAATTTACTCCTGTCGGCAAAGAGGAGTTAATTAAGCAGCGGCTTGTTCAGGAAATCCTTGCGTTCGTCAAGAAAAACTATCGGGACTCTATCGAGTTTGCTGTCAGCATCTTCTGGGATGAGTTCGTGCCAAACGTCCACTTGGACAGCGTTGGCATGGCTATGGCCGAGATCAACTTCTGGGAATGGGTAGCCCACGACTGGCAGCCTCACGAAGACGGCAAGTCAACGATAGACCTCTTCATAAAGGCAAACAAGGGCTTGACCCCTGATGAAATCAGCATCCTGAAAAAGATGAATGCAGCGGTTATCAGCCTGTACGAGGTCCAGGAGGTTTACCCGGAGAAAGGGCTGCTGCTGAAAGACCTCGTTCTCGGTGGGGAGTATGAAGTAAGCGAAAAAACCGCTACGCGGTCCTTGGGCAAGTGGGACATCCTGGGCACGAGGTTATTGCTTGTTGACGGCAAATATATCATGAGCGGGTGCGGATACCCATACCCAAGGATGCAGAAGGAAAACATCCTCGCCATGATAAAGGACAGCTACCACGATTACAAGGCGGACTACCCGCGCGTTACAATGAAGAGACACCTCAAGGATACCTCAGAAGATTTCAATTATTTCTGGTACAGCCTCATACAGAACCCGGCCGTGCCCAAGCTCTTCACGACAACCGGCGAACCAATGCTTTTTTGTAAGGCTATATTCGACATCAAGGACAGAGAAGCCGTTATTTCCGGCCTCAAGACGATAAGAGGGGTCGAGCAGGATGAAGACGGCAACTTCATCTGGGTTGACAAACCGGATGAGGATGAGGGTACTATCCTCGGCACGATAGTCCTCAAGGATAGGCGCTTGAGGCTCCAATGCAACTCCAAGGAACGTCTGGAGAGAGGCAAGAAGATGATACTTGACGCCCTCCCGGACATTGTCACTCACAGGGCCGACGAGTATGAAGACCCCGCTCAGGCGATTAAGGCCCACAAAGACAAGCCTGTTAAGCCAGGTGGCGAGATTCCTCCTGAGATAGAGCGGGAGGTCTATGCCCAATCTACGCGGAGGTACTACGAGAACTGGCTGAACGACAAGATACCGGCTCTTGGCGGAAAAACGCCTATGGAGTCTATACAAGACAAAGGCGGGCAAAATAAAGGTCATCGAGCTTCTGAAAGGCATAGAGAATATAGAGGAAGCCAACAGGAAAGCTGGCCGGGCATACATTGACGTATCATGGATGTGGGACAAGTTGCACCTCAAGGAAACAGTACATTAAATCCCGCCTGAAAGCCAAGGTAACGACATGAGCAAGAAAAACCGACATTTAGGATCAACGCTTGATGACTTCCTGCACGAGGAAGGTATTTACGAAGCCGCGAAGACGGAGGCGGCTACACGCGTTATATCATGGCAGATAGCCGAGGAAATGCGCAAGAAGGGAATTACCAAGATGCAAATGGCCGACCTTATGCACACAAGCCGCGCGCAGGTTGACCGTATTCTCAAGGCGAAGGGCAACGTGACGATTGAGACGCTACAGCGCGCCGCCGCGCTTGTCGGTCGTGAACTTCGCCTTGAATTGGTTGTAGCCAACCGTGAAAGACCGAAAACACCTCACCAGCCTTGAGGTGGGCAAGCTCATTACGTGAGAAATGAACTCGTGAGTATTCCGATTTACTGTGCGGTTTTTGTGCGGTTGACACGGGAAAACAGGGGATAGCACTGGCTAAGATGCTATCCCCTTACTCTGAAATTTTCCAGCATTATCAAGTACCAGCAAACACCGTGCAAATACCTTTTCCCACTTTCCCTAACGCCCCGTGGGGGGCGAATCAAACCCCGCCATTTCGTCCCCCCGGCTACGGGCGGTCCTTATAGGCCCAAACCCCGCCATTGTGACCGCCGGTCTTTGCTGGAGGATCTGGCCGTTATGCAGGCTTCCGGGCAATGCGCACCCGTTAAAAGCACAATAACAAAGATGCTATACGCCGGGCTGTGTCCTAACTCGGAGTAGTTACTTGTATGGGCTAATAGATGCAAATAATTTTTATTGACTTTATTTTCCCAATACTATAAAAAGCAAGGTTATTAACAGCGAGCTTTACGCAATAACCGAATTAGAGAGGACTATATGAAGACGGTATCAGAAAAGATAAAGGATGCGATGTTCAGGAAAGGGTATGCCACGATAAAAGAGTGTGCCCTGGCTCTCGGACTTCCCTATGAATTGCTCCGCAAGGTAGTCGGTGAAAGCCATATACCAAAGGACGAACAACTTTTAACCTATGCCCAAAAACTCAATATAGAACCCAAGGAAATCCTTTTTGCAGCATATTTCCAAAAAGCGCCGGACCAGTTCAAACAATATTTTGAGAAAAATGTTATTCATGACACGCCGGCGATCGATAAGATACCTCTCGTAGATTTCGTTGAGGCGACGAATTTAAATTTCAACGGCCACTACCCTCCAACAGGCAATGAATTTATTGAAACGCATCTTCAAGGAAAGCATCTATTTGCACTGAAAATAGCGGATAAGGCGATGGAGCCGATGTTTCTTGAAGGCGAGCTAATAATCATCGATCCGAAAATCCAGCCGCTATCCGGTGATTTCGTAATTATCAAGAAGAAAGATAAAAAGGACGTTTTATTCAGGCAATTGAAACAATATGGGAAATTCTGGCTGTTGCATCCCCTGAATGCCGCCTATGAGGACATCGACATGACGAAGGATATGCGCATTTTAGGTAAGATAATAAGAAAACAAATGGACTTTTTAAAAAATTAACAAAAACAGCTTGAGCATTTTTACGCTGGGAATATGAGCGGTTATGCTCGGTTTAGATTTTTAAAAATGTGCAATCAGGTTATTTCTGTTAAAAATCAATGAGTTAGGTCTGGGGGGGGGTAGGCATACTATTTGCTATATTAAAGGTAAAATTACATCGTTCAGGTTTTCCCGCGAAATTGCTTAAGAATTTTTCTGGATTCCGATGCGATGCGAAGCGTTACAGCCGACCCTGAAATTATTTGACTAATACTGGAATATGAGACTTTCCAAGAAGGACTCAAATGACGTATTAGATTTTATTGACTCCTTGACAGCCTGCAATTCCAATGGAAGTTTTAGTTATTTCATTGATAATCTTAAAAGAATAGTCCCTTTTGATTATGCGACGTGCGTGTTTCGTCGGAAAGATTTGCTCTCGGACGAAGATTCTTATGAGGTTATAAATGTTAACTATTCACAAGAATGGCTTCAACTCTATATATCAAAGAAATTCAATTTAATTGACCCGGTAATAATTGACAACTTCAAAAATTTTAGAATTCAATATTGGTCCGATACGTATGAGAAATATAACCCACCAGCCAATTTTTTAAAAGTCTCCAATTCTTTCGGACTTGAAAAAGGGTATACTCATGGTGTCAGGAACATAAGAAATACGGAAGCGAGCCTTTTTTCATTGGCTGGCGCTTCCGTAGAGCATGATCCCCGGACTGAGACCGTGTTAAAGCATGTAATACCTCATCTTCATCACGTTCTTGCCCGTGTTTCAACCACCATCCCTTACTATAAGAAAATCTTCCTGACTCCGCGAGAGAAAGAAGTTCTTAAATGGCTTTCCCTGGGTAAAAGCTCATGGGATACTTCCGTCATTTTAGGGATCAGCGAAAAAACCATTAATTTCCATGTCGGCTCGCTCATGCAAAAGCTTGACGCCGTAAATAGGACTCATGCCGTGGCAATTGCGTTCCAATTGGGATTGATCGGTATAAATTGAACCATTTTATCAGCTCTGGCCGCTTGATTGTATTGATAAACTCAAACTCTTCCCAATCCAGTAACATCGCTACGGCAACCACTCCGTCCGGCATGGTCTTCGGCTCGCCGATCAATTTGAAAGGGAAACCCTTGGCACAGGCGAGTCGATATATTTTGTATTCTGTCACCGCATAAAGATAACGAACGCCGTTAATCTTGCACCAGGTATATATTCCTTTCAAAATGATAACAGAAGTACTATGTTTCCCGCATTCGGTAGATACCAAATCCCTTCTCGACTCCTGGGCTATGCAGAGCCTGGAAATTTCCGCAGTATCCTTATCATGCCGTATTGAGTGATCGGCACTCACCATTTCGGAAAATTCTTGCTCAATCATGAATGCGCCTTCTGCTGTCAATAATCTCAGATAAGAAGCCAGTTTATTTTGGGGATTAAAAACTCCGAAAGAAATCGCTTTTTCATCGTAATTGTCAATCTCTATCATCTCCGGATTTGGCGGCACCCAGCCCAATTCTCCGCAGAATATTTCATGCCTGAGCCGGTACGACTTCATCAAATCGTCCTCCGTGCTAATATCCCTCACGCTGTAATCTCCCTCATAAAAGCAGACGTGAGACCCCTTGCGGACGTTCTTTTCAAGGACTGAAGTTCCCATTTTTGCCCTCCCCGGTTATAAGGTTTGTCACCATCGTTGATGGCATCATGGCAAAAATATTTTTTAGATACATTGAGTATTTCTACCAGGAGACATCCGGAACGCATTTCTGATACAGTGGGGGGTATTTCTATGGAGGAGGTCTATGAATTTATGAAGGTTAGGATGTTGAGCCTGCATGGTTATCCGAAAGAATTAAAGAGAAAATATTACAAATTCGGCATTGAATATTTAACGGACCGTGAAATATTGGAACTTTTGCTCTTGTATGCAAAGCCTTTGAGGGATATAAGGAATCTGGCCGATAACCTTATTTCGCAATATGGCGATTTCCCGCAGATATTGGATGAGCCTTTGAATAATCTGGTTGCTTTTCCGGGGATGGATACCGATACCGCTATTCTTTTGAAATTAATAAAAGATTGTCCATCTCATTATTTTAAAAAGAAAGCCTGTAAAAAATATTCAATACGAGGCGGTCCGGATTTGATCAAATATTGCCAAATGAGTATGGCTAGCTTATCGAATGAGCAGTTCAGGGTGGTTTTTTTAAATATCCAGAATGAGATTATCGAGATAGAGACTTTACAGGAAGGCACTTTAAATGAGGCGGCGGTCTATCCGAGAAGAGTAATTGAAAGGGCCCTTTATCATAGGGCTACGGCTTTAATTTTCGTACATAATCATACAAGCGGAAATGTAAGGCCCTCTTCCTTTGATATAAACATTACCCAAATGTTAATGAAAGCTGCTTCTGCGGTTGACATTGAAGTATATGATCATTTGATTATCGGTCAAAAAAAATATTACAGTTTCAGAGATTCGGGGCTAATGTAGACATGGCGGCCATTTGTTTGAACTAAAGGCGTTGGATTTAAAAATAATAGTTGATTGTTCTTCCCGAAAATGATAAAAACTAATCTGGTCAGGAATCAGGGCCGGAAGTTCTACGCAATGCCTCCGAGTAAGACGTTGGCTGAAGCAATAGGTAAGGCAAGTATAAAAAAGCCCACCCCTGAAAACGAGGCGGGCTTATACTGACCCCCATATAGACAAGGGCCGAACTAAGATAGTAGAATGTGGCTGGAGGAAAGGAGACCGCCAGCCATGCAGCGACGCAAGTTTGATGCAAAGACCAAGTCGGCAATCGTTCTTGAGGGCCTGAAGGGCCGGAGCGTTGCCGACATCTGCAACGAGTATCCAGGTAAGCCAGACTCAGTATTACAAGTGGCGCGACCGGTTTTTATCTAACGCGCCGTTGGCCTTCGAGGTCGGCCAGGCCACCAAGCGTGAGGCCCGTCTCGACGCCGAGAACAGGAAGCTCAAGCGGCTTGTTGGCGAGCTGACCTACGAGTTAAAAAAAAGCGAGTAAGGCCGCCTCGCAGACCGTCGGAAAAGGTCGCCGTTCGGAACGAGGGGCTTGTCGAGCGCATCCGAGAGATAAAGGCCGCCCATCCGTTTTGGGGCTACCGGCGTATATGGGCGCACCTGCGTTTTGTAGACAAGCTCTCGTTCAGCAGGAACCGGGTGCAGCGGCTGATGCAGCTTCACGGTCTCACTGTTACACCGGGCACGAAGCTTAAAGCAAAACGCACGGAGTCCGCAAAGCCCCGCCCCGCAAGGCCTAACGAATGGTGGGGCATAGACATGACGAAGGTCCTGGTAGAGCGGCTCGGCTGGGTTTACATCGTCATAGTGCTGGACTGGTACACCAAGAAAGTCGTCGGCTACCAGGCCGGGCTTAGGAGCAAGTCCGCCGACTGGCTCTCGGCGCTTGACATGGCGGTCAACCAGCAGTTCCCGGACGGAGCGAGGGACAAAGGGCTGAACCTGATGTCCGATAACGGATGTCAGCCAACGTCCATAAGCTTCATGGAGGCGTGCGGCACGCTCGGCATCAACCAGGCGTTCACGAGCTACAACAACCCGAAGGGCAACGCCGACACGGAGCGGTTCATGCGCACCATGAAGGAAGAGTGCCTCTGGCTCACGGAATGGATGAGCTACAATGAACTTGTCAAAGACCTGGACAACTGGATCGAATATTACAACGGGCAGTACCTGCACTCAACCCTGGGCTACAAACCGCCCAGACAATTTGAAAACGAGTTCAACGAGAGCCACAATACTCTCTTAGTTGCAGCTTGACAAACCGGGGTCAGTACAGGCTTTTTTCATTTTAAATAGTTGGAAGTAATAAACGTTGTAGCAATCCACAATAGGAGTTTCCAAATGTCAAAGCCGCTCATCTGGATTTTGATATTGGTAGGTCTTGTATTAATCATCCTGGGCATTTTCAGCAAGGTCTTTATAATAATCGGCTTTGTAACGATAGCCGCCGCATTATATTTCGGCTTGGGTCCTGACGGCGTACTCAGAAAAGAGCAGGTGAGCGACACGTGGGCCGCCCTCATAGAAAACGCCCAGGGTAACGGCGACCAATTACTCCACGATACCGAGGAATTCATCGTCGCAAGCAAGGCTCCCGATATTCGGATGGAGCATAAAGAAATCGCGCCCGGCTTTGTAGCGGGCATGATGGGCAAAAAGAGAAAGTTTCTCATCATCATCGAGCAGGCATCCAGGCTTAGACCGTATCAGATTTACATGTGTGCCAGGGACTACGGTAACAATCTGGACGTGTCCTGGTTCTTGACCTACAAGCCAAGCCTTTGGCAGTCGGTCGCGTCTTTGATCCCGTATGTAAACATCATCCCGCATCGCTTAAGCGACCTTGACCTCTTCGACCAGCAGGATCTGGGGGCGTATACGACGAACGCGCACCGGTGTATGCAAAAAGCGGTCGATAAACTGATGATTTCCCTGAATCAAGACCCGAGTAAACTCGAAAGAAAGTCCAGAGGTTTCCTGGGGATCTCATGAGTTTGCTGACGTGGTTTTTCGGAGATAAGTACAAACAGCCTGAACCCCAAAAAACCGGCACCGTAGCGCCGCCTGAACTCGACCCTTCCGTCAGGACCATCGATCTGGGATGGTATTGGTCCGAAAACAAAGAAGACATCCAACTGGCCAGACTTGCCGAAGCGGACAGGGCTACCCATTTTTATGTCATAGGGGCGACCGGTTCCGGCAAGACCAAATTCCTTGAGTCTCTCATACGCCAGGATATAGAAAATGGAAACGGTTTTGGAGCCATCGACCCGCACGGGGATTTGGTTGAGGACATAAAGGGCTTTATAGATTATTATCACGCCGGAAATGAAGACGTAACCGACAGGATAATTATTGTCGATCCCACCGATCCTGATTTTACCGTTACCTTCAACCCCCTCGAAAAATTACCGGACGTTTCAATCTCGGAACAAGTCAATGAGCTTATCAGCGCCTTCCGTAAAATATGGTCCGACTCCTGGGGTGTCCGCATGGAAGACCTTTTGAGGAATTCCCTGATAGCCCTGGGAGAGGCCGAATTGACCTTGACCGAACTGCCGCGCTTCCTGATGCGAAGGGATTTCAGGAAGCTTGTCCTTGAGAACGTCAGCCATTCCATTGCCAGGGATTATTTCCAAAGGTTCGACACCATGACCGATAAGAGCCAGATAGCCTGGATCGACCCGGTAATGAACAAGATAAATGCCTTCTTCTCAGATGAAAGAATAAGGCAGATGTTCGCCTCGTCCACGAAAAGTTCTTTCAATATCAGAGAGGCGATGGACACCGGAAAAATTTTGCTCGTTAAGCTGGACAGGGGACGTCTCAAAGATGCCGCCGACCTTCTGGGGTCGCTCATTATGGCCAAAATCCAGATGGCGGCTTTTGGAAGAGCGAACGTACCGGCCAATCAAAGGACTCCCTTCTATCTCTATATAGATGAATTCCAAAACTTTGCCAGTGAATCGTTCATGGTTATCTTGTCAGAGGCCAGAAAATACGGCTTATCTCTGATAATGGCGCACCAGACTTTGGTCCAAATATCCGGTGAACTGAGAAGTCTCATCTTGGGGAACGCCGGGATCCAGGTATATTTCAGGGTAAGCCACCAGGATGCCTCTATCCTCTCGAAAGAGGCTTTTGAATACTCCACCCTGGAGGCTAATGAGAAATGGGAACATAAAGTTGACGACCTTCAGACCCTGCCTCCGCGATGCTTCTTTGTGAAACACAAAATAGAGGGCGGGATAATAGCGCTCCAGGCGCTTGAGGTCGATTCTCCATGGGAAGGCGAAAGAACCGGCGGAGGAAGTCCACAACTTGGCATAAAGTACATGGTGTCCCGGAAGGAGTTGACCCTGCTTGCTCAACAAAGGCAAAAAGATTTTGATGAAGAGATTGAAAGAAGAAAACCGGGAAAAGTGAAGAAACACGTTTCCGTGCCTGAACCGGCCCAATCGGAACAGCCGGAGAAGGCTGAGAAACAGGTCCCAGCGCCTGAACCTGTTCGATTGGAAAAGCCGGAGAAGGCTTTACCTGCGGAGGAAGAACTGTCAGAGGATGAGCGGGCTTTCCTTGAATTCGTCTCGCTGCATCCCGGAATGTTCGTGACCAAAATATACAAGGAGCTTGGGCTGAGCGGGTATAAGGGAGACAGGCTTAAAGAAGGTCTGATCGAAAAGGGGCTTCTTGCCCAACAAGAGACCAGGGAAGGAATCGGAGGACGCCTGGCTAAAATCCTCGCCCTTAAAAGCAGGAGCGTTTTAGCCGTCAAAGAATCCGCTTTGGCAGGCAAGGGAGGGGATTCCCATAAGCATCTGCAAAAAATGATAAAAGAACAGGCGGAGCTGTACGGGTGGAAGGCTGCTATCGAAGAGCGGATTCCCCGGTCGCTGGAGACGGTGGATGTGGGGTTGAGGCGGGATGACGTGAGGATTGCGATCGAGATTTCGGCCATGTCCAAGGTTGGTTATGAGATGCAGAATATCCGGAAATGTCTGGAGGCGGGTTATGATTATGTCGTCTCAGTCTCTTCCGATGGCAATCGGCTGTCTATATTTAAGACTGAAGCCAAAAAGACTTTTACGGTGAGAGAGCGGGAAAGAATCAGGTTTTGCCTGCCGTCCGAGGTAAAGGATTTCCTGTATAGGGTGACTCCCACAGGCATTGTTTCTGAAAAAGGCGTTGTTTCTGAGCGTATTCCAAAAGAGAAACAGTTGATGGATACGAAAGAGGCTTCAGAATTCTTGGGAATCAGTAAGAACACCCTATATGAATGGGTGATCCAAAACAAGGTCCCATATATCAAGGTCGGACGGCTGGTGAAGTTCCGGAAGGGGGATCTGGAAGAATGGCTTAACCAACGTAGGCAAAAAGAATGGAAAGGAGTGAATCTGTAATCGCAGGCCAGCCTGCAAGGAGGCACGTAATGGGAGTCTATCAAAAGGGAAAGAATTGGTACATTGACTACTATCTCCATGGGAAACGCAAAAGGAGAAAAGTCGGCCCTTCCAAAAAGTTAGCGGAACAGGTCTTAAAAGATGTCCAGGTAAAAATCGTGAAAAAGGACTTCTTGGGCATCGCTGAAGACCGGAAGATAACTTTTCACGATTTTGGCAAACGCTATCTTGATTATGCCAAAACAATCAAATCCTCTACATCCCTTGAAAGAGACGAAGGCATTATCCAAAAACATCTACTTCCTCAATTCGGCGAAAAGTATCTTTTCGAGATTACGCTCGATGCCGGGGAACGCTACCGGGCCAAGCGGTTGACTGAAGGCGCAAACCCGGCAACGATTAATAAAGAGACGAACCTGCTGAAGGCCATGCTGAATCAAGCAGTCCGTTGGAACTATTTGAAAACAAACCCACTTCAAGGCATGAAACAATTAAAAGAGCCTCCCGGAAGGGTCCGGTATCTGAATATGCAGGAGCTTTCTGCTCTATTAACCGCCTGTAGCCGGAATAAGGCGCTTTTGGCAATTGTCCAGATTGCGCTCCATACGGGTATGCGGCGGGGTGAAATCCTTGCGTTGCGGTGGCGCAACATCGATTTTCCCAACAGGATCATTATCTTGAATAAGACGAAGACCAACGAGCGCCGCATTATACCTGTCAATGATACGCTATTGACCGTATTGAAAAAACTTTTGCATTCTGAAGATACGGACAAGCTCTTTCCGGACATTTCCGGCGACAAGGTGAGCATAGCCTTTCGGAGGGCCTGTAAACGCGCGGGAGTCGTTCATTTCCGCTTCCATGACTTGAGACATACTTTTGCCTCTCATCTCACGATGGCGGGTTTTAACCAAAGGACAATACAGCATCTTTTAGGACATAAGGATCCTCGCATGACAAGCCGGTATGCGCATCTTTCTGACGCCTATTTGAACCAGGCTGTGAAGACATTGGACACTATATTGGTAGGCCAAGCATCAGGCAGTGAAGTTCCGGTTCCAGTAGTCTGATGGACACTATTTGGACACCAAAAACAAGAAGGGGTTATCGCGTTTGCGATAACCCCTTGATTTCTTTGGCGTCCCCCGGGGGATTTGAACCCCCGTCGCCGCCGTGAAAGGGCGGTGTCCTGGGCCTGGCTAGACGAGGGGGACGGATTTTGGCCGAAGCCGGTCGACAAACGTGCTCGCAACTATACAGAAAGCCAAGACTTCCTGTCAAGCCATATTTTCTAAAAAAGCGCGGGGATTAATTGAAAATGCGCTTTCGCCATTCCATCGGTAATACTTTCGGTTCTATTAAAATACTTTAATCTATTGAGAATTATTGCGAATTTATGCTAAAATTACCAATATAAGGTCGGAAAGGCAGGCTATAGGCATGAAAGGCGTTGCGGAGCTTAAGAAGCCAGGGAAAGGGCGCGGGGAAAGGCCGCATGGGCCGCATGATAAACACAACCCCGGCGTGGATTTGTCTCTGATTAACGTTATCCTTAAGGGGATTGACGCGAGTTCGCGCGATGCGATACTCCCTGTCCTTCGGCGCACTCAGGAAGCCTATGGATATATACCGAAAGAGGCGGTATTTGAACTTGCGAAGAGGCTTAAAACCACCCCGGCCCACCTTTACGGAGTGGCGACGTTTTACGACCAGCTCTCTCTTGTTCCTCGGGGGCGAAACGTCATCAGGCTCTGTACGAATATGGCCTGCCATGTGAACGGAGTGGAGAGCCTTCTTGAATTTTTACGTGCTAAGCTTAATATAACAAAAGAAAATACCAGCCTGGACGGCAGATATACCATAATCGAATCCGAGTGCATCGGCTCATGCGGCAGGGGGCCGGCGATGACGGTAAACGACGATTCTTATTACAATCTGACTCCCAGGAAGATAGAAAGGATACTGGCGAGGTATAAATGAAACAGGTGCTCTTAAAGAACATAAACACTCCCAACAGCCGGGATATGGACGTCTATGTCTCGTCAGGGGGATATAACGCGCTTAAGAAGGCGTATTCCATGTTCCCGACGGAGGTCACGGAAGAGGTAATAAAGTCCGGGCTGGGAGGCCGGGGCGGGGCATGGTATCCCGCCGGGAAGAAATGGCAGTCCTGCGTCGAGGTGAACAAGTTCCCAAAATATTTGATTGCCAACGCAGACGAAGGCGAGCCGGGCACATTCAAGGACCGCTTTTTCCTCGAAAAAGACCCGCACATGCTGATAGAAGGCATGTTGATTGCCGCATATGCCATCGGTGCTCAGTACGGCTACATATACATCCGGGGCGAATATACGGAAGGGGCAAGGATATTGGAGGCCGCGATAAGGCAGGCCGAGGAAAGAGGCCGCCTCGGAAGCAACATCCTGGGGAGCGGAAACAATTTTTACCTGAAGGTATATCGCGGCGCGGGCGCATATGTATGCGGAGAGGACTCCGCGCTTATCGAGTCCATCGAAGGAAGCGGGGGGCATTGCCGCTCGAAACCGCCTTATCCCGCAGTAGAAGGCTTGTTTTCCATGCCGACCGTCGTGAATAACGTGGAGACGCTTGTAAATGTGCCGCATATAATCGAGAGGGGGGCGGAGTGGTTCGCCTCCATAGGCTCTCCGAAACATCCGGGGCCGAAGATTTTCTGCTTGAGTGGTAATATAAGGCGCCCCGGACTGTATGAATTGCCGACCGGGATTACACTGCACACACTGATATACAGGTATGGCGGCGGCATGAGGGCCGGCAAAAAACTGAAGGCGGTATTGCCGGGCGGAATATCCACCTCTCTGTTGACGAGAGAGCGTCTGGACGTAAGGATGGACGTGGACGACCTTGCCGCCGCCGGGAGTTCGATGGGTTCCGGCGGGGTTATAGTAATGGACGAGGACGTCTGCATGGTACATGCGGCGAAGCGGTCCGCGAAGTTTTTTGCGCATGAATCCTGCGGGAAGTGTACTCCGTGCCGGGAAGGGACGAAGCGGATGCACGAGATACTTGAGAGGATAACGGACGGGGGCGGCAGGGAATCCGACCTGGAGCTTATGCGGGAATTGGGAGAGGGTGTCCAGGAGACTTCGCTCTGCGGCCTGGGCGGGAGCTGCGCAAACTTTATCCTCTCGACCTTGAAATATTTCAGACATGAATACCTGGCGCATATACATGGAAGGGCCTGCCCGGAGAAGGCGGCTTAAAAAAGCCATGCGCGAGATGATTATAGACGGAAAACCTGCCGCCTTCGAGCTTGGCGAGTCCATCCTCCAGGCGGCGAAACGGATCGGTATATATATCCCGACACTGTGCTGGGACGAGAGGCTGAAGCCCTCCGGCGCATGCAGGCTCTGCCTTGTGGAGATAGAGGGAAACCGCAGGCCGGCCGCATCCTGCCATACCCCGGCACAAGAGGGACTGGTTGTGTACACCGCCTCGGAGAGGGTTCACAAGGCAAGGAAACTCGTTGTCGAACTCATGCTGGCGTCGCACCTGCCGGAAGAGGAATGCAAAAGCTGCTCAAAGGATGGGGATTGTGTGCTTCAGAGCCTGGCATACGAATACGGCCTGCGGGGATCCGGGGCGGCCTCCAAGTCCGGCAGGTTCGATGGCGAAAGACACCGGTATGAGACCGTCGTCTCCGATCCATTCATCGTCCGGGACTTGAGTAAGTGCGTGATGTGCGGCAAGTGCGTCCGCATATGCAGGGAGGTGGAGGGCAGGGAAGTCCTGACGCTCGCAAACCGCGGTTTTGACATAAAGGTCGGGCCTGCATTCGATATGCCGCTTAAGGATACCGGGTGCAGTTTCTGCGGCCACTGCGTTTCAGTCTGCCCCGTCGGCGCCCTGATTGAGAAGAAAATTTTTACGGACGACCTGCGCGAATCCGTTCTTGAAAAAACCGAGACCGTGTGTCCGTATTGCGGCTGCGGCTGCATAATCGAGGTAAATTCCAGGGAAGGGAAGGTTGTCAAAATAACCTCGCCCGTCGGCAAGGGCGCGAACAACGGAAGCCTGTGCGTCAAGGGGCGTTTCGGGTATGAGTTCGTGCAAAGCCCCGACAGACTTAAAATACCGCTCATCCGCACAAGTCCGAAGAATGCCGTCCCGGAATTCCGCGAAGCTTCCTGGGACGAGGCGATAAACCTGGTAGCCGAAAAATTCTCAGCTGCAAAAGAGAATGCCCCGGATAGCTTCGCGGCGCTATCGTCCGCGCGGTGTACCAACGAAGAGAACTATGTCATTCAGAAATTCGTCCGCGCCGGGATGGGGACGAATAACGTAGACCACTGCGCGCGGCTCTGCCACGCCTCCACGGTAACCGGGCTTATGATGGCCTTCGGCAGCGGCGCCATGACTAATACAATCGCCGACCTCGAAAACGCCGAGATAATATTCGTCATCGGCTCGAACACGACAGAGTCTCACCCGATAATCGGCCTTCGGATAAAAAAAGCCATAGTGGAGCGCGGCGCAAAGCTCATACTGTGCGACCCCAGGAAGATCGAGCTTGCGGATTATGCGTCCGTTTGGATTAGGCACAGGCCGGGCACGGACGTTGCGCTCCTCAACGGGCTGATGAACGTCATCGCCGTCCAGGGCAGCGAAAGGCACATGGCGTTCATACGGGAGCGGACTGAAAACTACGAGGAGTTCCGTGAGTCTATAAAGAATTTTACTCCTGAGACGGCGTCCATTATTACCGGTGTTCCGGTGGAGACTATTCGTGAGGCCGGCGTGATGCTCGCGCGCTCGGATGCGTCGTGCTTCGTATATTCGATGGGCATCACCCAGCATACCACGGGCGTTGACAATGTCCTCTCGGTCGCCAACCTCGCCATGCTCACCGGCAATATCGGCAGGACGGGCACGGGGGTATACCCGCTGCGCGGTCAGAACAACGTCCAGGGCGCATGCGACATGGGAGCGCTCCCGGATGTCTTCCCCGGATATAAAGCCGTGGCGGACGAGGGCGCGAGGAAGAAGTTTGAAGACGCCTGGGGCGTTAATCTGTCCGCAAAACCGGGGCTTACGGTCACGGAAATTATCGATGCCGCCGGGTGCGGGAGCGTAAAAACGCTTTATATCATCGGAGAAAATCCGGCGCTTTCCGACCCGGACGCAAATCACGTGAGGGATGCGCTGATAAACGTGGATTTTCTCGTTGTGCAGGATATATTTCTGACCGAGACGGCCCGCCTTGCGGACGTCGTCCTACCTGCGCTTTCGTGGGCCGAGAAGGACGGAACCTTCACGAATACCGAACGGCGCGTGCAGCTCGTCCGGCGCGCCATACCTGTGCCTGGAGAGGCTAAGGCGGACTTGGAGATTGTACAGTTAATTGCGGAGAAGATGGGGGTTCCCGGGTTAAATTTTAACTCCGCGCGCGAGATATTCGGAGAGATGGCAGCCCTTACGCCGCAGTATGCGGGTATGTCACACAAAAGGCTTGAGGAGACGGGCGGCATCTGCTGGCCGTGCCCGTCGCCGGTGCATCCGGGCACGCCGATACTGCACGCGGAGAAGTTCACGCGCGGCCTGGGAAAATTCCATGCAGTGAAGTTCAGGCCGCCTGCCGAGAACCCGGACAAAGAATATCCCTTCCTCCTCACTACCGGCAGGATACTTCAGCATTACCATACAGGAACGATGACCCGGCGCGTCGGCGGACTGAACCACATCGTCCCTGAGGCGTTCGTGGAAATAAATCCCGGAGATGCCGAAAGGCTCGATGCGGGCGAGGGCGATTTCCTTGTAGTCGCGTCACGCCGGGGAGAGATAAAAATAAAGGCGCGGATTACCGAACGCGTCGCAAGGGGCGAGGTTTTTATACCTTTTCACTTTGCCGAGGCGTCCGCGAATGTCCTTACCGCATCGAACGTTGACCCGCTGGCGAAGATACCGGAGTTCAAGGTCAGCGCCGTAAAGATAGTGAAGGCGTAAATTCTTTAACCATCCAGTGCGGCGGCCGGCCTGTGTGCCGGCCATTTTTGTATTGTGAAACGATAGTCTGATATTTTAAAATAAATACATGGACGAAATTGAAACGCGAATCAGGGGAGCTATAGACGCGGAGCCTGAGGGTATCGGAAAATTCCTCAATGACCCGTCGGACAAGGTAATCCTGTCCCTTCTGGCGAATAGAAACATAAACGAGGAACATCTTCTCGTCCTGGCTAAGAGGCGGGACCTGTCTGGAAGCGTTCTTGAGGCTGTCGGGGCGAGGAGATTCGGGCCGGAGGGCCGCCGTGTAAAGCTCGCTCTCGTTTCTAATCCGAAGACGCCAAGGCGAATGGCGCTCGGTTTTTTAAAAGACCTGAGGCTCCGGGATCTGGGATTCGTCACAAGGAACAGGAGTATTCCCACCGAGCTTCGGCAGGCGGCTGAGGGGATAATAAAGGAGAAGCTTCCGAGCCTTCCGCCGGGCATGAAAATTTCGCTTGCAAGGCAGGTATCGGAAGAATTAATCAAGGCGCTGCTTGCCGAGGGTGATATGCTCGTTGCCAGGGCGTGCTTCGAGAATCCCATGATGAGCGAGGCTGTGGCGCTGTGGGCGGTAAACCACGAGAAAACGCCGCCATCGACAATAGAAAGCATTTCGGCGCATCCGAAGTGGTCCGCCAGGAAATCCGTCAGGTTTGCGCTTGCGAGGAATCCTTTCACTCCAATCGGGCGGGCTATAGAGTTCGTTCAGAGAATGGTAATCTCGGAACAGAGGTTCCTTTACAACGACCCATCCGTGCCCGCGGCTGTCAAGGTGCAGGTGGAAATCGAGCTTGAAAGAAAGGGTCAGCCGCTTTTTCCGCCGAACGACGCAGGCAGGATTATCGGTATGCCCGAAGAAGAATAGCGACGTCACGCATTTTCTATCTTATATCCCGCCTCTGCCACGGCCTGCGCCATTTTCTTTGTATCCACCGCGTTTTCGTCGTATGTTACTTCGGCGGACTTGCCCTTTAAGTCCACCTTCGCGTCTTTCACTCCGGAGATCTCTTTCAACGCGTTCTCGACATGCATGACGCAGTGATTGCAGGTCATACCAACGACCTTAAGCTTGACGGTTTTCATTTTTCAGACTCCGAGATTAAGATAATGCATCATGTTGCCGGAAAACGACTCGAACCGCCCGAAGAACATGAGCGTGCCGACGGAGATAAGAAGGAGCGCGGTTGCGATTTCAATAAACCTGAAATGGTGTTTCGCCCTGTTAAAAAGCGGCATGAAGAAGTTTATCGCCAGGGACGTCAGGAAAAACGGCAGCGCCAGGCCTACAGTGTAAAGGGAGAGAAGTCGAATGGCTTCCCACTCGCTCCGGGAGGATAACCCCATGCCGACGATGGACGCGAGAATCGGCCCGACGCATGGAGACCACCCTGCTGAGAACGCAATGCCTATGATGAACGCTCCGATATAGCCGGATGGAATTTTGCGGAAGTGGGCGCGTTTTTCCTTGTAGAGCCATTTGAACTTGAACACGCCCAGGAAATGCAGCCCGAAAAGTAGGATAAATATCCCGCCTATCTTACCGATAAGGTCCTTGTGTTCCCGTAGCGCGGCGGAAAGAAGAGTCGTCCCGGCCCCGAACACGACTATAAAAATAAAAGCGAACCCGGCGATGAAAGAGAGCGTCTTCAAAACCACTCTTCGCCGGGCTGCCTTCTCGAGGCTGCTCTGGTATTCCTCGATGGACATCCCGGTGATGTAGGAAAGGTAAGCGGGAATAAGCGGCAGGACGCAGGGGCTGAAAAAAGATAGAAGACCCGCGGAGAAGGCCATCAGGTAAGTGACCCCTTGCTGGAACATTTTTCTTACTTAGCCTCTTTTGAGACGTATTGATCCCAGGTCATTTTCTTATACTTGCCGCTCTTTATGTATTGCAGATACACGAGGAAAGAGTCGGGCGGGAGATAGCCGTTCAATACATCGGCCTTCTTGCCGTCCTTGTCCAGAAAGTAAATCGTCGGATAGCTCGAAACCTTGTATTTGTCCGCGAGCTGGGCCTTTGTAATCCTCCGCATTTCATATGTCACTTTATCCTGCGATTCGGAGTCTATCTTGACCGGCACGAAATCCGCATTTATTGCCTGGGCGACCTTCGGGTCGGCGTAGGTGGTCTTGTCGAGTTTCTTGCACCACTTGCACCACTGGGCGAAGAAATCGACCATCACATATTTACCCTCTTTTCTCGCCCTGACGACGGCGTCGTCATAGGAGACCCACCTGACCTTGTTGTTTTCCGCCGTTACTTTTTCAAGCGCCTGCTGATGAAGCTCTTTCACGGGATTGTCTTTCTGCTCCACTTCGCTTTTGTCCACCGCGCTCGCGCACGCGGGCAACGCAAGCGCCGCCGCCAGCAGAAAAGACGTCGCCGTTATTATCACCGATTTCGTTCGCATTATTTTCCCCCAAGCGATTTCAGGTAGTCTTCGAATTTTATCCCCTTTGCATAGGCGCCACTCGCGATATAAGTAAGTTTCGGCTCGAAGTCCGAAGCCGGTTCGTAGCCGGGGACATTGCCTACCTTCTGCTGTTTGGCGTCTAAGAACCAGATTGTCGGAAATCCCGACACCGCGTATTCTCCGGCCAAGTCCTTCTCGGTAATGGATTTTCCGTTGTCCATTACCTGGTCGTCGCCCTCGGCGTTTACCTTTATTGCAATGAAGTTGTCATTCAAGGTCTTGATTACCTGCGGGTCCTGGTAAGTAGTGGATTCGAGAAGCTTGCAGTATTTGCACCATGTGGTGTAGAAGTCGATCATGACCGGCTTTCCAGTTTTCGCGGACTGCGCCATGCCGTCGGTGTAATTCATCCAGTGTATGCCGACTCCGGATGAAGGCATAGCGGCCTGCGTGTTCTCGCCCATAGCGCCGCTCTGCGCTCCTTTTTTCTCGCACCCGAACTGGAAAAACAAAAATACCGCCAGGGACAAAAGCGCCGCAACTTTAAGATATTTCATTTAATCCCCCCGTTTTTTTTCTTGTATTCTTTCCCGATATAAAGGGAAGGATTCTTGTCAAATGCTTTTTGACACTTCAGACTGCAGAAGTGATAGGTTTTTCCCTTATAAGTGCTGTGGTATTTCGATTTCTTGGCGACTACGTCCATGCCGCATACCGGGTCTATCACGATGTCCTGCCTGGTCGGGTCTTTTGAACTGACGCCGCATTCGCCGTTTTTTGTGCATTGCTTCGGCGAATCGGCCCATGCGGGCGAAAAAGCCGCGGCAAGGGACGTAACAACAATGACAATGAAAAAAAACTTTTTCATAAGACTCTCCTTCCTTACCTAAGCTGGTTCGCCTGCTATTTCATCTTCTCCATCTTTTCCCTCATCATCTTCTCCATCATGTCTTTTTTCATACTGCCGGAGGACGCGCAGCATTTTTCACCGGACGACGAAATTTTCTTCAGTTTTTCAAGCTGGTCTTTAGTCAGCGTGTTTCTTGCCGTCGCCGCCGCCTTTATGACAACCGTGCGTAGCTTCACCCGTGCCGCTTCTATCTGTTTCAGCTTGGCCTCCGCGTCGGAGAGCTTGAAACCGGTATTGGAAACAATGTCCGAGAGCTGAAGCTCCAGGACCATTACCGTTGCGCCTTTCATAATGACTTCTTCTCTGAGATTCTCCTTGAGCTTCGCAAGTTTCTCCACCTGGTCGTCGGTCAGGTTCAGCGTGTCCCGGCGGTCGAGGTAATAATCGGGCGTCTTCAAAGACCTCATCATGGGAGATCCCATCATGCCCATTGGACCCATGCCCATCATGCCGCCCATCATCCTCATGGGGCCCATGCGCCGCCCCATCATGCCCATGCGCCGCCCCATCATGCCGCCCATACCATAGGAGCCCTCCTGCGTATGGCACATCCTGCACTTCATCATGCCCATGCCGTCCATTCCCATACGCCCGCGCATGCCGCCCATCATCGGCCCCATGCCTGCACCGGCCTTGCGGCAGTTTCCGCAGGCGCATCCGCCGGTCTGCGACTTCATATCGCATGCCGCGGGCATAGCGCCTTTCTGCGCGACCATGTCAGCTGCCGCAGGAAAGGCTGTAAAAATAAGAGAAGTTACGCATAAAAAATACAGTGCAAGTGTTTTCATCCGCGCCTCCTGTTTTTGTTCTCCTGAAAAATGGGATTGGGGAAAACCTGATTCACTCCGACAAGTATATCAGCGAAAAAACACAAACGCAACGGTTTATGTTGAGTCTATTGACAAATTACCGGCGGGAAGGTTAAAATGCGGCAGGTGTAAAACTTTATAAATGAGGGTTACATAAGATGATACCGACGATAGAGTGGAAAGACGGGAAAGTCCTCATGCTAGACCAGACTAAGCTGCCTGGCGAGATAGTTTATGTTGACTGCGCTGATTACAAGACCGTGGCGAAGGGCATCAAGGAGCTGTGGATACGCGGCGCGCCGGCCATCGGTATTGCCGCGGCCATGGGAGTCGCGCTCGCGGCAAGGGATATAAAGGCGAAGGACTTCGACAGCTTCTACGGAAAATTGGTGCCCGCATGCGACCACCTTGCCGCCCAGAGGCCCACAGCCGTAAATCTATTTTGGGCAATAGACAGGATGAAGCGGTTTGCCGCCTTGCACCGCGATGAGGGCGTGGCGAAAATAAAAGAGCTTCTCGCCCGCGAGGCCTGCAAGGTTCTGGAAGAGGATATAAAAATCAACCGGGCCATAGGAGAATTCGGTGCCGGTTTCATCCGCGACGGAGATACCGTGCTCACGCATTGCAACGCCGGTTCCCTGGCCACGGGAGGCTACGGCACGGCGACGGCGCCGATACGCGTGGCAGTGGAGCAGGGAAAGAGGATAAAGGTGTTCGCGGACGAGACGAGGCCGGTGCTCCAGGGCGCGCGTCTTACCGCCTGGGAACTTATGCATGACGGGATAGACGTAACGCTCATAACGGATAACATGGCCGGTTATTTTATGCAAAAAGGCGAGATTGACCTTGCCGTTGTCGGGACGGACAGGACGGTGCGAAACGGCGACGTGGCCAATAAAATAGGCACCTATACAGTCGCCGTCCTCTGCAAGGAGCATGGACTGCCTTTTTATGTCGCGGCCCCGACTTCGACTATCGACCTTTCCATGCCCTCAGGCGAACACATTCCAATCGAAGAGCGGCACCCTTGCGAGGTTACCGACGTCTGCGGGAGTCTTTGCATAGCCCCCCGGGGCGTGAAGGTAAAAAACCCGGCCTTCGACGTGACCCCGGCCAGGTATATAACCGCCATAATAACCGAAAAAGGGGCTTTCAGGCCAAGGGACATAAGGAAGCTCGGGGACGCGGGAGCGGACCTGGACAAGGTCCGGATTAAGCGGGAGGAGCGTCCATGATAAAAGGGCTGAGGGCCAAGCTTGGGGTTGTAATCGTTTCTCTTATGGCTGCGTGGATTGCGGCCTTTATCTACCTGTCCAACAGGCATCCTTCCTGGGTGCTTCCGGTCGCGGCGGCGCTCGCCATTGTGAGCCTTTTCGTAATGATGTACAGCTTCAACAGGCTTGTCCTGCGGCCTCTGCACCGCATGAAAGATATTATGAGCAGTATGGTCGAGAGCAACGCAGACCTTACCCAGAGGCTTGACCTCAAGGCCGATGACGAGCTTGGAGAGGTCGCGCGATATATAAATATGTTCATGGAGAGGCTTCAGGATCTCGTTGTGCACGCCGGTGAGAACTCGAAGCTGTTGCTTAAGCTTACGGAAGAAATACGAAATAAGACGGATGTATTCGCCTCCGGCGCCAGGGAGCAGGAGGAAGCGACCAACGGGAACTTCAGGGCGCTGGAGCGGATGGACAGGTCTGTCCAGGATATAGCCGGAAGCGCCGAAAGCCTGAATATCACCGCTGCGGACAGTTCCGCGACCGTCACGGAAATGGCCGCGCAGGTGGACGTCGTGGCGGAGAGCACGGCCAATCTTTCGAGTCACGTCGAGGAGGCTTCGTCGTCTATTTCAGAGATGAACATGTCGATAAAGGAAGTGGCGGATAACGTGAAGATTCTCTCCGAGCTTGCATCCAAAACCGCCGACGGGATAGGGCGCATACATGTCATGATACGCGAAGTCGAGGGGAAGGCGAAGACGTCGGCAACGCTTTCACAGGAGGTTTCCCATGACGCCGATACGCTCGGACACGAGGCGATAGCAAAGACGATGGAAGCGATGGACATGATAAGGGTGACCGTCGGACAGGCATCGGATGTAATTGAGAGCCTCAGCCGGAGATCTGCCGAGGTCGGCAAGATTATAAAGGTCATTGACGAAATAACCAACCAGACCTCGCTCCTTGCGCTGAACGCGGCAATCCTCGCCGCGCAGGCAGGGGAGCACGGCAAGGGCTTTTCGGTCGTGGCGAACGAGATAAAAGACCTGGCGGAGCGTACGTCGTCTTCCACGGGGGAGATAGCGAAGCTCATAAAGTCCGTCCAGGAAGAATCGCAGGCGGCGGTGAAATCCATGCGCTCCGGGAAGGAGCGGGTTATTGAGGGCGCAAAGACGGCGTCAGGCGCGGCGGAGGCCCTTGCGAAGATAATAGAATCTTCTAACCGCTCTATGAAGACGGCGGTAGAGATAGAGCAGGCCACCACAAGGCAGGTGGACGCCGTGCAGCAGGTGGCGGAGGCCATAACGAATGTGCACGAGCGGGTTCAGCAGATAGAGAAGGCCACGCAGGAGCAGACCAGGGGAAGCGAGCTCATAGCTGCCGCCGCCGAGAAGATAAGCGATATATCAAGGGAAGTTAGAAAGGCCATGGACGAGCAGGCCAGGGGAATAAAGGAATTCGCAAAAAGCCTTGAGGATACGCGCGACCTCGCCGGGACTATCGCCAACGCCACAAAGAACCAGAAGGACGACAGCGGCGGTATGGTAAGCTCGATGGAGAAGTTCCTCGAAATTGCCCAGAAAAATTCGGAAATATCAAAGGACATGGAGCAGTCGGTGGACAAGCTCCTCAGGCAGGCCGTATATCTTCGGGACGAGATGGGGAAGTTCAAGGTTTGAGGCTTAAGTTTAAATTACTTATCGCCCTGCCCGTCGTCTTCATAGCCGCCTGCGCCGGCCCTGGAGCGTCAACACCGCCTGGTTTCGGAAGACTTCAGGTTCCGGCGCTTGTCAGGATAGCTCCAAAAGATTATCCCGGATTCATGGACGACTCCGAGCCTTTCCCGCTTGCCCGCGCCACAGCGAATTCCGTAGATTATTTCTCGAAGCTTCCGCTTAAAACCGTCGAATTCGGCAACGACAGATATTCTTCGGAGGGCATTGCAAAATCCCTTTCCGACTTCCGGGAATTCCTTCTCTCCGGCCCTTCGGCAAGTCTTGTGAAAAAATACGTGACGGAGAAGTTCAACGTGTATGAGTCCACCGGGTACGATGACCGGGGCGGCGTTCTCTTTACGGGTTATTATTGCCCGGAAATAGAAGCGAGCCTTCATCCCGACAAAGAGTTCAAATACCCGTTATACAAAAAGCCGGGCGACCTTGTCCTGGTTGACCTTGGGGATTTCGACGAAGACCTGAACGGGACGCTTGTCGGCAGGGTTAAAGACGGCACGCTCGTGCCGTATTATTCGAGGCGCGAAATCCGTGAAGGAGCGCTCGACGGCAAGGGACTCGAAATAGCATGGTGCAGGGACCCTCTGGACATATTCTTCCTTCAGGTGCAGGGTTCCGGGGTGCTCAGGTTCCCTGACGGCTCCAGGAAGCATGTGAATTACGCCGGCGAGAACGGCAGGGAATACAGGAGCATAGGTGCAATCCTTATGAAAAAATGCCTTGCGGAAGGGGGTAAAATGTCCCTTGAGTGGCTCAAGGATTACCTGCACTCACACCCTGGAGAAATGAATTCCATCCTTGACAAGAACAAAAGCTACGTCTTCTTCACGCTCTCCGGCGACGGCCCGTTCGGCTGTCTTGACGAGCCGGTAACGGGCGGGAGGAGCATAGCCGTGGATAATGAGATATTCCCTCCGGGCGCATTGGCGTTTGTGGATACCAGGGAGCCGGATTTTAAGGTCTACGACAAACCCTCAGTGTGGTCGCCGTTCAGAAGATTTGTTATGGCGCAGGACGAGGGCGGGGCCATAAAGGGGCCCGGGAGGGTGGATATTTATTTCGGATACGGGCGCAAGGCCGCGGAAGAGGCGGGTTTTATGAAACGGGGCGGCAGGCTCTATTTCCTTGCCCCGAAGAACGCTATTTTATCTCCCCGATAGGCAATGTTTCTCAAATCCTTTGACAAATAAAGGAAAACAGCTATAATGCCTATGGGGTAAGTTCTGGATTTCCGCCTTGTAATGAGAGGGGTAGAAATTTGGCGACAGTGGTAGCGGTAAGCGTAAGCGCGAAGAAGGGAATGCGCAAAAAAAACGTGGAAAGCGCGGCGCTCCTTGAGAATTTCGGCATCGAAGGCGACGCCCACGCAAGCTCGGAGTGGCACAGGCAGGTAAGTCTCCTTGCCATAGAAAGCATCGAAAAGATGAGGAAAGCCGGTCTGAATGTCAATCCCGGAGACTTCGCCGAGAACATCACCACCGAGGGCATAGACCTGCTTAAATTACCCATCGGGACTAAGCTCAGGATAGGCCCCGCGCTTGGCGAGGTAAGCCAGATAGGCAAAGAGTGCCATTCTCGGTGCGCAATATACTACCAGGCCGGGGACTGCGTCATGCCTAAAGAGGGTATTTTCATAAAAGTCCTCCAGGGCGGGGTTGTCAGGCCTGGGGACAAAGTGCTTGTAATTACATGATAAAAGCCGCCGTCCTTACCATATCCGACAAGGGCTCGCGGGGCGAGCGGGAAGATACTGCCGGCCCGGCGGTTATGGAAATGCTTAAAAATACCGGCGCGGAGATTATCAATTACGAGATGATCCCGGACGAGGTGGAAATTATAATGGACCGGCTGATAACGCTTTCCGACAGGTCAGGGGCGGATTTGATTGTTACAACGGGGGGCACGGGAGTCTCGCCAAGGGACGTGACGCCTGAGGCCACAAGAGCGGTAATCGACCGGGAGCTGCCGGGAATGGCCGAGGCTATGCGCATGGAATCGCTGAAGAAAACACCGCACGCCATGATAAGCCGCGCAACTTGCGGGATACGCGGCAAGACGCTGATAATCAACCTGCCGGGGAGCCTGAAAGGGGCAGTCGAGAACCTCGCCGTCCTTATGCCCGCGATACCGCACGCCATAGAGAAAATCCGCGGAAGCGACGCCGAATGCGGTCAAACCAGTTGATTAAGCCCCATCAAAACGACATGCCTCCCCGCGCCCCATTTTTGCCATGAAACCGCCCGAAAACGGCCTGTTTTTGGCCCCTTTCCGATGCCGGGTGGAAATCCGTTATTTTTATAAATTTTTATTTTGATAATCAGCAGGTTATTGAATCTATCAGGAATTGCTATTGACAGCTAACTTTTCCGACCGATGAGGATTGCTATTGGAGCGCGGCCCAAAAATATCAGCAATTAACATCGTAATCTCCGAAACCTTTAAAGTCAACTGTGGATTCTTCGCGGAGCCTGCCCCGGTATGCATAAAGCCGGGGCCTCAGAATGACAGGCGGTGGCGGCGCGTACATGTTCGTCACCCCCGGACGATTCTGAACGGGGGCCCAGTGTCTTTCAAAGCCGCGGGGTTCCCGATTAAGGCGTTCGGGGATGACGACCTTAACCCCTCCGCCTGCGTGCGACCTTGCGGCGCGAAGGGGCCGCATCCAAACAATGCGCGTTAAATGAATCTTTGCCCGCCCGTCTCTCAATTTCCTTGCAAATCCTGCCTAATTATTGTATAACTCCCTTTACTTTAAAGGAAAAGGACGGTCCATCCCTTGATGCCGAAAATAGAGGACGTAAGGAAAAAAATAGACGAGCTGGACGACAGGCTCCTGGCGCTCCTGAACAGGCGCGCGAAGCTGGTCATGGAGATCGGCAGAATCAAGAAAAAAGAAAATTCCCGGTTCCACGTCCCGGACAGGGAGAAGCGAATCATTGAACGCCTCACCAAAAACAACGAAGGCCCCTTCCCGAACGAATCCCTTCAGGCCGTTTTGAAGGAGATTTTCTCCGCGTCGCTATCGCTTGAGGCGCCGGCAAAGATAGCATACTTGGGCCCCAAGGCCACGTTCTCGCACCTTGCCTGCCTCCAGCAGTTCGGGTATTCCGCGCAGTATGTCCCGGTAAACAGCATAAGCGAGGTCTTCGCGGAGGCGGAGCGCGGCCTGGCGGAATACGGTGTCGTGCCGATAGAGAATTCCACCGAGGGTGTCGTCAGCCATACGCTCGACATGTTCATGGACTCGGAGCTCAACATCTCCGGCGAGATAATGCTTGAGGTCTCGCACTATCTTATGAATATGACCGGAAAGCTTTCGGACGTTATGAAAATATACTCGCACCCGCAGCCGCTGGCGCAGTGCAGGAACTGGCTTGAGAAGAACCTGCGCGGAATCTCCCTTGTCGAGACTTCCTCGACCACAAGGGCCGCGGAAATGGCCGCGGAAGACCCGTCCATCGCCGCCATCGGGAGCAGGCTTGCCGCGGAGATGTACGGGCTAAAGATATTGCGCGAGCGCATAGAGGACAACGTAAACAACTTTACGCGCTTCCTGATAATATCCCGGAAATATCCGGCGCGAACCGGGAAGGACAAGACGTCGATCATGTTCTCCGTGAAAGACCGGCCCGGCGCGCTTTACGACATGCTGAAGCCATTTGCCGAGCGTGGCATAAGCCTGACGAAAATAGAGTCCAGACCCTCCCGCAAGAAGGCTTGGGAGTATCACTTCTTTGTGGACATGGAAGGCCACATTGCCGACAGGAAGGTAAAGGAAGCGGTATCGGAGCTCGGCAGGAACTGCTTGTTCCTGAAAGTCCTTGGGGCGTATCCCGCGGCGCAAGTGAATAAGGCAGTGGGGAAATAAAGATGAAAAGACTTACTTCGCCGGGGATAGAATCCCTGACGCCTTACGCGCCGGGAAAGCCAATCGAGGAGCTTGAGCGCGAACTGGGCTTGACCGGCTCCATAAAACTCGCAAGCAACGAAAATCCCGTCGGCCCTTCGCCGAAAGGCATAGCGGCTATTGCGGGCTGTATAAATAATCTGCATCGCTATCCCGACGGCGCCGCGCATTACCTGAAGGGTGCGATAAGCGAAAAATTCGGCTGCTCACCGTCGGAGATTATCCTTGGGAACGGCTCGAACGAGCTTCTCGACATCATCGTCCGCACGTTCCTGCTGGAGGGCGAGGAGGCGATATTCGCCGAGCCGTCTTTTGTCGTTTATAAGATGTCCGTGCAGGCGGCGGGACGAAGGGGAGTTGCAATTCCACTGAAGAGCGGGAAGCATGATTTGTCCGCGATGGCGGACGCGATAAACGATAGGACGAAGATAATCTTCATCGCAAATCCGAATAATCCTACAGGCACTATGAACACGCAAAAAGAGATGGGCGCGTTCATGGCGCGCGTGCCTAAGGATGCGATTGTCGTCGTGGACGAGGCGTATTTCGAATACGTTACTAACCCGGAGTACCCGGACACGTTCAAGTATTTCAAGGACGGCAGGAACATAATAATCCTGCGGACGTTCTCCAAGATATACGGCCTGGCGGGGCTTCGGATAGGCTACGGGTTCGCCCCCGCGCGGCTTGTGGATCTGATGAACCGTGTCCGCGCTCCGTTCAATACGAATTCCATCGCCCAGGCCGCGGCATTGGCCGCGCTCTCCGACGACGAGCACGTGAAGGAGTCCGTGCGCGTGAACGAGGGAGGGAAGAAATACCTCTACGCGGAGCTGACGAAGATGGGCGTGGACTATCTGCCCACACAGGCGAATTTCATCTGGATAGACCTGCACAGCGATGCTCGGAAATTATACGACGCGCTCCTCCGGAAAGGCGTAATCGTCCGCCCGATGGGCCCGACGCGGATACGGGTGACGATTGGGCTGATGAAAGAGAACGAGAGGTTTGTGAAAGCGCTGAGAGAGGTATACAAATGATTGTAGTTCTTAAGCCTTCCGCGACGCCGAAGCAGATTGAGAACATAAAAAAGAAGCTCGTCGAGCACGGCGTATCGGTGCATATATCGAAGGGCAAGGAGAGGACGATTATCGGCGCGATAGGGGAGGAGTCGGTAATCTCCGAGCTTCCGCTCGCGGCCATGCCGGGCGTCGAGAAAGTTATGCCTATCTTAAAGCCCTACAAGCTCGTATCGCGCGAGTTCCGGAAAGAGAATACGGTCGTCAAGGTCGGCAGGGAAAAAATCGGCGGCAAAAAGCTCGCGGTCATTGCCGGGCCGTGCGCCGTGGAGGGGAGAAAAAAACTCCTCACGGTCGCGGAAGAGGTAAAGAAAGCCGGGGCGGGCTTCATACGCGGCGGCGCGTTCAAGCCGAGGACTTCTCCGTATAGCTTCCAGGGTCTGGGCGAGGAAGGTTTGAAATACCTCGCAGAGGCGCGTGAGAAGACCGGTCTTCCTGTCGTGACGGAGCTTATGGACCCGCGCGATACGGAGATGGTCGTGAAATACGCCGACGTGATACAGATCGGCGCGAGGAACATGCAGAACTTCCGCCTGCTGAAAGAGGTCGGCCTCACAAGGACCCCTGTGCTCTTAAAGCGCGGCCTTTCCGCGACGATAAAGGAATTCCTGATGTCCGCCGAATATATAATGTCCCAGGGGAACCACCAGGTAATCTTCTGCGAGCGCGGCATCAGGACGTTCGAGACCTATACGCGCAATACTCTCGACCTCTGTGCCGTTCCTATCCTCAAAAAAGAAAGCCACCTGCCGGTGATAGTAGACCCGTCCCACGGCGTCGGTATCCGCGAGTTTATCCCGCAGATGGCGATGGCCGCGATAGCCGCAGGCGCGGACGGGCTTATAATCGAGGTGCATTCCCACCCGGAAGAGGCATTAAGCGACGGCGAGCAGTCGCTTGAGCCGAAGGCGTTCGCCCGGCTTATGAAGGACATAAAAGGCATCGCCAGGATTATGGGGAGAACCTCTTGAGCGCCGAGCCTAAGTTCAAGCAGGCGACGGTTATCGGCGTGGGTCTTATCGGCGGCTCCATCGCCGGAGTTATAAGGTCTCGCGGTATTGCGCGCGCCGTAGTGGGTGTCGGCAGGAACAGGGAAAACCTCGACACCGCAGTCCGCATGGGCCTCATCGACCGCTACTCCCAAGACGCAAAAAAAGGCGTTTCCGGCTCCGACCTCGTGATACTATGCTGTCCAGCAGGTTCCTTCGAGCAGGTGGCCAGGGAGATAAAACCGTACCTGGAAGACCAGGCCGTTGTAACGGACGCGGGGAGCGTCAAGGGGGAACTCGTCCTGCGGCTTGAGGAGATATTTTACCTCAAGGCCAGATACGTCCCGGCGCATCCCATCGCGGGGAGCGAACGTTCCGGAGCAGAGGCTGCGAATCTTAAATTATTCCACGGCGCGCGCTGCATACTTACGCCTACGAGGAACACGGACATCGAGGCGCTGGAGGCGGTATCCGACCTCTGGGAGGCCGCCGGCGCAAAAGTGGAAAGGATGGACCCCTTCGATCACGATCGTGTCTTCGGGATGGTAAGCCACCTGCCGCATGTTGCGGCATACGCGATGGTCGGCGCGCTTACCCAGATGGACGGCGGCGAGGACGCCATATCCTATGCCGCGGGCGGCTTCAAGGACTTCACGCGCATAGCCGGGAGCCACCCGGGCATGTGGCGGGACATCTGCCTGCTTAATTCCGGCAATATAGCGGACGCCCTTGGGACGTATATCAAATCCCTGGAGAAGCTCCGAGGCTTCATGGAGTCCGGCGACGGCGAGGCATTGTTGGCGGAATTCGAGAAGGCAAGGGTAGTAAGGCAGAGAATCAAATAGAATGGAAAGATTAATAATTAATTCATCCGGGCCGCTTCGAGGCCGGTCTACCGGCGGCGCCGTGCGCGTGCCGGGGGATAAATCCATCTCGCATCGCGCCGTCATGCTTGGCGCTATCGCCGAAGGTACATCCCGCGTATCCGGCTTCCTCACCGGCGAAGACAGTGTAAATACGGCAAAGGCCCTTGCCGCGATGGGGGTCGGGATTGAGGGGTTGGGCGGCCCTGAGCTTGTCATACACGGTGTCGGCCTGCGCGGTCTCAAGGCGCCTGGAGGCGTTCTCGACCTCGGCAACTCCGGGACGAGCATCAGGCTTTTGTCCGGGCTTATGTCCGGCCAGGGATTCGGAGCCACTTTAACGGGCGACCAGTACCTCCGCAAACGCCCGATGACGAGGATAGTCAAGCCGCTCTCACAGATGGGCGCTATTATCTCCGGAGAGGGCGAGAAAAACTATCCGCCGCTTGAAATAAAGCCCTGCGGGAGGCTATCGGGTATAAATTATTCCTCTCCGATTGCAAGCGCGCAGGTGAAGTCAGCCGTTCTGCTTGCCGGGCTTTATGCGAACGGGACAACGACCGTTACGGAGCCGATGAAGTCCCGTGACCACACGGAGCGGATGCTCAAATATATGGGAGCCGAGGTTAATGTGGAGCGGCTTTCCGTTTCAATTACCGGCGGCCAGAGGCTTGTTGCGCGCGATTTGACGGTGCCGGGGGACATCTCTTCTGCGGCTTTTCCGATGGTCGCGGCGGCGATTGTGCCCGGCTCGAAGGTCGTTATAAGTGATGTGGGGATAAACCCGACAAGGACGGGCATAATCGATATATTGAGGCTGATGAACGCGCGCATAAGTGTGGAAAATGTCCGCAATGACGGCCCGGAACCGATTGCGGATATTACAGTGGAGTATTCAAAGCTTGGCGGGACAGAGATAGGCGGGGAGCTTTTCCTGAGGGCGATAGACGAGTTCCCGATTATATGCATTGCGGCAGCCGCAGCGAAAGGGACGACCGTCATAAAGGACGCCGCAGAGCTTCGGGTGAAGGAATCGGACAGAATCTCCGCTATGGCGGGCGAACTTACAAGAATCGGCGTGAAGGTTATTGAGACGCCGGACGGGATGATAATTCACGGCGGGACGCCGATTCATGCGGCGGAAGTGGACAGCCACGGCGACCACCGCGTTGCGATGTCCCTGGCCGTCGCGGGACTGATTGCTCAGGGTGGAGAGATGGTAATCAACGATACTGAGAATATAAAAACGTCGTTTCCGGGGTTTGTGGAACTGCTGGAATCGCTGAAATGAAAAAACCAATTGTCGTCATAGACGGCCCGTCGGGGGCGGGGAAGAGCACGGTAGGGAAGCTCCTTGCGAAGGATATCGGTTACCTCTATATCGACACGGGCGCAATGTACCGGGCGATAGGTCTGAAGGCCGTGCGGGAGGGGCTACAGCTTAAGGAAAGCGACGCCCTGCGGGGGCTTTGCGCGAGGACGGAGGTCAGACTCGTGCAGGATAGCGGCGGGTTTAAGGTATACTTGGACGACGAGGACGTGAGCGAGGCAATCCGCACTCCGGAGATGGGCATGGCGGCGTCCGCCGTTTCGGCGCAGCCGTGCGTGAGGGAGCGGCTTCTTCAGCTGCAGAGGAATCTGGGCGAAGGCGGCGGGGTGGTGCTTGAAGGGCGGGACATCGGCACGGTGGTTTTTCCGGAGGCGGAGGTGAAATTTTACCTTGACGCGAATGTCGAAGAGCGGGCAAGGCGGCGCTGGAAGGAATTCAGGGAAAAGGGCATCGAGACCGACCTTCGGAAGACCATAGAGGAAGTTTCGAAGCGGGACTACGACGACAGCCACAGGGAGATTGCGCCGCTTAAAAGGGCCGCCGACGCTGTTGTGGTTGATAGTTCAGGCTTGAGCATAAACGAAGTGGTGGCCCTGATGAAGGAGAAGGTGCTGGAAGTTGCGGGGAATTAAAACCCATATACTCTACGACGCGGCGCACGCCGTTTTTTTTGTCCTGTTTAAAATTTTCTTCGGATACAGGATTGCAGGACGCGGGAACGTGCCTTTGGACGGCCCTGTAATCCTTGCCGGCAACCACGCGAGCTTCCTCGACCCGCCGCTCGTCGGTTCGGCGCTTTGGCGCAGGGTGAACTTCGTAGCGCGTGATTCGCTGTTTGACAGGCCCTGGAAGAAATTTATCCTCGACAGGTGGAAGGCGTTCCCGATAAACCGCGACAGGCTTGACAAGGCGACGCTTGCCGATATAATGAACCGGCTTAAAAAGGGGGAGCCAGTCTGCCTTTTTCCGGAGGGGACAAGAAGCCCGGACGAAAATCTCCTGCCAGGCAAGGCCGGGATTGGAATGATAGTATCTATTGCCAGGGTCCCGGTAGTGCCGGTTTATATAAAAGGAAGCTTCCGGACAATGGGTAAGGAGCATAAGGCCCTAAGGCCGGCGAGAATATCCGTGACGTTTGGTAAGCCGATGGATTTCCAGACAATGACCAAAATAAAGGGGCACGAGCGATACCAGTGGATTGCCGATACGATAATGGAGGAGATAAGAAAGCTAAAAGAAGGAAATTAAACCGGTAACGCCCCCTGTCATTACGAGCGAAGCGAAGCAATCTCAGGTTTTAAATTCCGGGATTGCCACGTCGCTTTCCGCTCTTCGCAATGACAAAGTTAGCGTATCGTCGAATCCCGCATAAATATGCTGGAAAACCCAAGTGAAATATGTTAAGATTTAAATCTTGCAGGATTTCGGGCCGTGCGCCTGAAAAATAAAAGAACCGGAGGTATTTTAGTCTGATGGCAAAAGAGGAAAAGAAACTGGCAATGGATTATTCCGCCGAAGAGGAGGAAGACTTCGAGGAGGTGGGGGCGGAAGGCCAGGATAAAGATGAAATGTCCCGCCTCTACGACGAATCATTCAAGAGCGTGGAGGAGGGAACGGTCGTCAGGGGCCGTGTAATACAGGTCAGGCCCGATGGAGTTGTGGTCGATGTGGGATACAAATCGGAGGGTATTATACCCATCGAGGAGATACACGCCGACGAACTGAAGAGGATAAAGGTCGGCGACGACATCGAGGTATATCTCGAAGAGCGCGAGGACTCCGAAGGCAATATCGTCCTCTCGAAAGAGAAGGCCGACAAGATAAAGATATGGGAGCAGATAGAAGAGGCCTGCAACAAGGACATGACCGTGACCGGCAAGGTCATCGCCCGCATAAAGGGCGGTATGACGGTTGACATAAACGGAGTTAAGGGATTCCTGCCCGGCTCCCAGGTAGACTTAAGGCCCGTTCGGAATCTCGATTCTCTGATTGGCCAGACGTTTGATCTCAAGGTGCTCAAGGTCAACCAGCGCCGGGGCAACATTGTCCTCTCCAGGAGGGCGCTCCTTGAGGAAGTCCGGGACAAGAAGAAGACTCAGACGCTCTCGACGCTCAAGGAAGGCGTCGTGATAGACGGCATAGTAAAGAACATCACGGAATACGGCGCGTTTATCGACCTTGGCGGCATCGACGGCCTGCTCCACATAACCGACATGTCCTGGGGAAGAGTGAGCCACCCCTCCGAGATGTTCGTCGTCAGCGACAGGATAAAGGTCATGGTGCTGAAATACGACCGGGAGAACGAGAAGGTCTCCTTGGGCTTGAAACAGCTTTCCAACGACCCCTGGGCGCTTGCCGACAGCAAATATCCCGTGGGCGCGAGGGTGCGCGGCAAGGTGGTGAGCCTTACCGACTACGGCGCGTTTGTCGAGCTTGAGCAGGGCATAGAAGGTCTCGTCCACGTCTCCGAGATGTCCTGGACGCAGAAAGTCCGCCATCCGAGCAAGGTCGTCGGCATGGGCGATATCATCGACGCCGTGGTGCTTTCGATAGACAAGGCCAATAAGCGCATTTCGCTCGGCATGAAACAGGTGGAACCGAACCCCTGGGATGTCATAGCGGAGAAGTATCCGGTCGGCTCGAAGATAGAGGGCAAGGTCAGGAACCTCACGGACTTCGGCGCATTCGTCGGGCTGGACGAGGGAATCGACGGCCTTATCCATATCTCCGACATATCCTGGACAAAACACCTTAAGCACCCGTCCGAGGTCCTCAAAAAGGGTCAGAAGGTGGAGGCGGTGGTGCTTTCCGTGGACAAGGAAAAGGAGCGGCTCTCGCTTGGACTCAAGCAGCTTGATTCCGATCCCTGGGACCGCGAGATTCCAGGCTCCTACAGGGTCGGCGATAACGTTACATGCAAGGTCATAAAGATCACCGATTTCGGTGTCTTTGTAGAGTTGGAAGGCGGCGTCGAGGGCCTGATACACATCTCCGAGATAGACAAGGACCAGCATGCCAAGATGGAAGACCTCCTGAAGCTCGATGACGAGGTAACCGCCAAGATTATCAAGGTCGATACCGCCGAACGCAAGATAGGTCTGTCCATAAAGGCTTTCAAAAAAGAGGGCGAGAAGTCCGACCAGGATGGCTACAGGAACTCTCAGGACAGGTTCGACAGCTCGCTCGGCGCGCGTATAAAGGACAGCGGCAAGGACGAGGCATAAATCCCCGGTGATTACCGGGGTGTCGGTGTGAATTGCCGGGAAGCATGGCGGGGTGAATTGCGTGGCTTGCCGGGGCTGTTTGGGGAGGCTTGAATGAACAGGAAACCGATAGCTTTCCTGATAGTCGGGATAATTATCGCTGCCGCGCTTGTAATCGCAATCTCGACCGGCGCTTCCCTTTTTCTCGGGAGGGCGCCGGTTGCAGCTTCCGGCAAGGTCGCGGTCATAAGAATAGACGGGATTATCCTCTCCTCCAAAGACGTAATCCACCAGCTTAAAAAATACTCTAAAAACCCCTCCGTAAAGGCCATCGTCCTCCGGATTAACAGTCCCGGCGGGGCTGTCGTGCCAAGCCAGGAAATCTACGAGGAGATAAACAAAGTCCGCGCAAAAACCGGTAAGAAAATCGTCGTATCGATGGGCACCGTCGCGGCATCCGGCGGGTATTATATCGCTTCAGCCGCGGACAGGATACTGGCCAACCCCGGAACCCTTACAGGCAGTATCGGCGTCATCATGGAATTCGCGTCGGTGGAACAACTCCTTAAAAAGATTGGCATAAAAGACCAGACGATAGCCTCCGGCAAGCGCAAGGACGTCGGTGATTTCATGCGGACAATGACCCCGGACGAAAAAGAATACCTGAAAAACGTCCTTCGGGATGTTCACGGGCAGTTTGTGGAGGCCGTGGCCAAGGGGCGGAAGATGAAGGTTGACGACGTCTGGGCGTTGGCGGACGGCAGCGTCTACACCGGAAGGCAGGCGCAGAAACTCGGCCTCGTGGACGGGCTTGGAGACCTCCAGGACGCCATAAGCGCCGCAGGAAAGATGGCCGGCATAAAGGGCAGGCCCGCAGTAATTACCGAGGAGAAGAAGACGTCCATCTGGGATTTTATTAAGGGGCAGAATGCGGGCAGCCTGTTCCAGGGCCTCATAGGAAAGAACCTCCAGGGCATGATGTATCTTTATGCCGCGCCGGAAATAAGATGACAAAAAAACAATATCTTTAACCTTGACAACGGGTTATGGATATGTTATTTATTCCCTCAAGGTCATCAAAAGCACTCTGAAATTTCATATAACGGGGGTAATGGTTTATGACTAAGGCGGAGCTTGTTGAGAAGGTTTCTGACAAGGTCGACGGTCTTACAAAGAAGCAGACAGAGGTAATAATCAATACAATTTTCGACAGCATCAAGGACTCGCTTGCCATCGGCGACAAGATCGAGATAAGGGGGTTCGGCAGTTTCAAAATCCGCTCCCGGAAGCAGCGCGAGGGCAGAAACCCCAAGACAGGCTCCCCTGTTTCCGTGCCTTCCAAAAAGGTTCCGTTCTTCAAGGCAGGCAAGGAGCTCAAGGAGCTGGTAGACAACAAGTAAAGGTGGCGGGCGGAGAAAAGGGGCCAGGCGAGACCCCGTGGAAATTTTTTTAATCCGTTAAGGCAGGGGCTTGAATTACACAAAGCCGCCTGCCTTTTTGCTTAAAAATAACGCTTATGAGCCAAAAAGACATGCTGGGCCGGGGCGAGGCGGTGAGTGTCGATGAGGCCCTGAACATACTGCATTCCTCCTATACCCCGCCTGAGCCTGGGCGCGAGGAAATATCGCTGCACGAGGCGCTTGGGCGCATCCTCGCGGCAGATATAATATCCGGGACTCATCTCCCGGAATTTCCCCGCTCGTCCATGGACGGCTACGCCGTGTTCTCCTCCGATACCTTCGGCGCATCCGAACAAATCCCCGCCTATTTGAAACTCGCGGGCGAGATTGTCATGGGAGAAACGGCCCCGGGGCCGCTTTCGCATGGCCAGGCCATTGCCATCCCTACCGGCGGAATGCTGCCGGACGAGGCGGACGCCGTGGTTATGCTGGAGCATACACAGGCGCTTAATGCCGACGAACTGGAAATAACAAGGCCCGTTGCGCCGGGTGAGAACGTAATACAGCCGGGGGACGACATCAGGGCGGGCGAGGCGGCTTTTACAAAGGGGCACAGGCTCCGTCCGCAGGACCTCGGCGCGCTGGCGGGTATAGGGATAACGCGTGTGCCCGTATTCAAAAGGCCCAAGGTTGCGATAATAAACACCGGCAACGAGATAGTCCCGGCGGATAAGTCTCCGCGCCCCGGACAGGTGCGGGACGTGAACTCCTACACCCTTGCCGCGATGGTGCGCAAGGCAGGCGCAATCCCGGTATTAAAGGGCATATTCAGGGACGAATTCGGCCCCATCCTGGAGGCCGTGGGGAGCTCGATTTCAGAGTGCGACTTGGTCGTGATAACGGGCGGAAGCTCTGTCGGGACAAGGGACTTGACCGAGAAAGTCATAAACGGCATGGAGCCGGGAATCATCGTGCGCGGGGTATCCGTAAAGCCCGGAAAACCTGTTATAATAGGCATGGTTAGCGGCAAGCCCGTCTTTGGCTTGCCCGGCCATCCGGTAGCCGTGGCGGTATGTTTCGAGCTGTTTTTGCGGCCCCTGCTGAGGGAAATTTCAGGTGAAATCGACCCGCTCGCGGCCCTGGGGATACCGGGTGTCAGGGTGGTCGAGGCAAGGATGGCCCGTAATTATTCCTCCTCGCCGGGACGTGAAGACCACC
The DNA here is from genome assembly GCA_021789495.1 of Nitrospirota bacterium. GTDB lineage: Bacteria > Nitrospirota > JACRHJ01 > JACRHJ01 > JACRHJ01 > JAKAHE01. Next base: position 50,689 of record JAJYJM010000005.1, on the reverse strand, counting down.
TTGGGGTTATGCTGAAGCTTGAGGATGGTGAGCTTTGGGCATACCCGGTGCTGGGTAAATCCGGGCTTATTTTTACCCTCGTCAAGGCGCACGGGACGGCTGTGATACCCGCCGAAAAGCCGGGTGTGGCGAAGGGAGAGAAGGTAACGGTGAGGCTTTTTGATTGACAGAAAAATCTACATAACCACCACGCCGCTCGACGATGCCATTGCCCTCTGGAGGCGGAAACTCGACGAGGCGGGGCCGTGGAAGCCGCTTCCGGGGGAGATTGTCAACGTGGACGACTCCCTTGGGCGCGTAACGGCACAGGCGGTGGCGGCGAGGCTTTCTTCGCCTTTCTATCACTGCGCCGCGATGGACGGCGTGGCGGTGCGTTTTGCCGATACAGTGGGCGCGTCGGACAGAAATCCAATAAAGCTCAAGCTCGGCGCGCAGGCCGTATACGTAAACACCGGCAATCCGCTCCCGGACGGCATGGACGCCGTGATAATGGTGGAGGACACTAACGAGGCGGAAAGCTGTATAGAGATAATCCGGCCGGCGACGCCCTGGCAGCATGTGCGCGTGGTGGGAGAAGACATTGTCGCGACGGAGCTGATTGTGCCGGAGAATCACCTGCTCCGCCCGACGGATACGGCGGCTCTGATTGCCGGAGGGATTACGGAGCTTCTCGTCCGGAGAAGGCCAAGCGTGGGGCTTATACCGACCGGGGACGAGCTTGTCCGGCCGGGTACGGAGCTTAAAAAAGGCAACATCCTGGAGTATAATTCCCGGATGCTGTCCGGCATGGCGGAAGAATGCGGCGCGGATGCGAAACGGTTCGATATAGTCCCCGATGATACGGATGCGTTGAAGGCCGTGATAATCGAGGCGGCACGCGGGCACGACATTGTCGCTGTGAACGCGGGTTCTTCCGCCGGTTCGGAAGACCATACATACCAGGCGATAAGCGAGCTTGGGGAGGTTTTTCTGCACGGGATAAACACGAAGCCGGGAAAGCCGGTGATTTTGGGAATCGTAAACGGGAAGCCTGTAATCGGCGTGCCGGGCTATCCGGTTTCGGCGTTTCTCGCCTTCAGGCTTTTTGTCCGTCCGCTCGTTTACGCCATGCAGGGGATGGAGCCGCCCGCCGCCCGGACGATTGGCGCGACGCTTTCCCGCCAGTTGTCTTCGCCGCTCGGGCAGGAGGAGTTTGTCAGGGTCAAACTCGGCAAGGTCGGGGATAATATCGTTGCGACGCCGATGCACCGGGGCGCCGGGGTGCTCATGACCCTCGTGCGCGCGGACGGCATTGTGCGAATCCCGGCGCTCTCGGAAGGGCTTGCGGCGGGAAGCCTTGTTGAGGCGGAGCTTCTGAAGCCTCCGGAGGAGATAGAGAATACGGTCGTCTGCATAGGCAGCCACGACAACGCCCTCGATATTCTCGGGAACTTCCTGAAGAAAAGAGAACCGGCGTTCTCTCTTTCCTCGGCGCATACCGGAAGCATGGGGGGAATAATTGCTCTCAAGAAAAACGAGGCCCACATGGCCGGGACGCACCTCCTGGACGAAGATACCGGGGAATACAATATTTCCTACCTGGAAAAATATCTGCCGGGCCGCCGCATCTGTCTTGTGAACCTCGTATACCGCGAGCAGGGATTTCTGGTATTGAAAGGTAATCCGAAAGGTATAAAGGGTTTTGAAGACCTGCGGCGTCCGGACGTGGTTTTCGTGAACCGGCAGGCAGGCGCCGGGACGAGGCTTCTTACCGACCTGAACTTGAAGAGGCTGGGCATAAATAAATCAGAAATGAAAGGCTACGCGCACGAGGAGTACACTCATATGGGCGTTGCCTCGGCGGTTCTTTCCGGCGCGGCGGACACCGGCCTCGGCATACTCGCTGCGGCGCGTGCGCTCGGCCTGGATTTTATACCTGTGGCCCAGGAGCGATACGACCTCGCCATACCCGCCGAATATTACGACGACCCGAAGATGCAGGCGCTGCTTGCCATAATTCGTGATGACTCCGAGTTCCGCGAAGCGGTTGTTGCCCTTGGAGGATACGACGTGCGGGATATGGGAGCAGTAATGTGGGAGACCGGTAGACCGGCTTCGACCGGTGGACCGGCTTCTGACTGATGACGCCTCTTGTAAAAAAATATTTCCTGAAGCTTCCTCATGCCTCGGACGAGGACAAGACGCCCGACCTTGAGCGCGTATTGGACGGCCTTCGGCGCGAGGGACTCGATGTCGATACTGTTCCGTTGTCTGCGATAAGGAAGCTTTCACGGGCGCTGAGGCCGGTCGACCAGCTCAGGGATAATGATTTCGAGGTAACCGCAACCGTCTGCCTGGCCGGCAGGCCGGAACTAATAGATGTAGAGCCGGGCGGCTTTGCTGGCAGGCGGTCGACCGCCTTCGGCCTTGCCGTGGACCTCGGCACGACGAACATAGTATGCAGTATTGTAGATCTGAATTCGGGAAAATCCGTAGGCGAGCTTTCCGGGACTAATCCCCAGACGGCTATCGGAGAAGACATACTCGCAAGAATACACCACTGCCTGAAACTGTCCGAAGCCGGCCAACCGGCAGGCCTTGAGGAACTGAGGCTTGCGGCTGTGGACGCGATAAACGTCCTGGCAGAAAGGCTCGCACACGATGCCGGCATATCAGTCGGCGATATTTCCTGCGCCTGCATATCCGGGAACACCACCATGGCGCACCTCTTCCTCGGGCTTGACCCGTATAACATATGCCGCGCGCCGTATGTCCCAGCCGCAAATCGTTTCGGGAGTTTCAGGGCGAAGGAGCTTGGACTGAATATCAAGCCTGAAGCGCCGGTTGTCGTTCTTCCGAATGTCGGGAGCTATGTCGGCGGGGACGTCCTGGCCGGGATACTCGCCTCCGGGATGGCTGAGAGAGACGGCATTTCGATACTCGTGGACGTCGGGACTAACGCGGAGATAATCGTGGGAAACAGGGACTGGCTTGTCGCATGTGCGGGCGCCGCCGGCCCGGCGCTTGAAGGCGGTGTCGTGAGTTCAGGCATGAGGGCCGCTCCAGGCGCGATAGACAGGATAAGGATAGGCGAGAACTATGAGCCGTCCTTTAGCGTTATCGGGGATGTCCCGCCTTACGGGATGTGCGGCTCCGCGCTCATAGACCTTCTCTCCGAGCTTTTCAGGACAGGTCTCATAGACGGACGCGGCAGGTTTATACCCGGCAGGACGGAAAGGGTTGTCAATACGGAATGGGGGGCGGCATATAAGGTAACAGAGAATATTGTATTTACGGAAAAGGACATAGAGAACCTTATCCGCACCAAGGCGGCGATGTATACGGCCCTGACCGTGATAACCGCAGAAATAGGCATAACCTTTAACGACATAGAGTCGTTCTTCGTGGCCGGGACGTTCGGAGAGTATATCGCTGCGGACAAGGCCGTTTCAATCGGGATGTTGCCGGACATACCGATAAACAAATTCAAACTCTTGGGGAATTCTTCCCTTAAAGGCGCAGTTCTGGCGCTTCTTGACTTAAAATCGATTGAACAGATTGAAAATATCGCCTCAACGATAACTTATAAGGAACTCAATGCCAGCGCGGAATTCATGAGCCTGTACCGCGCAGCCATGTTCCTGCCCCATACGGACGCCTCCCTTTTTCCAAGCGCATATAAATCCTGATTATAAGCAGACCTTAAATCTCAATTAAAATATTTAACTTGACAGGTCGCTGTTTACAGGACTAATATTGTCAACTATAATTTGTGGAATATTTCTTCAGATTTTATGCCTTATCCGAATGGAGGAACATGGACAACAACGATGAGAAATCTCGCAAGGAGAACCTTCCGCTTTATCCTATCGGTATCGCCGCCGAGCTTGTCGGGACTACGGACCAGACCCTGAGGCTTTACGAGAAGCACGGGCTTGTCGCGCCTGCGAGGAGGAACAAGAACAGGTTCTATTCCGATAACGACATAAAATGGCTCAGATGTATCCGGGAGCTTATTCACGAGAAGAAGATAAGCATAGAAGGCGTGAAGAAACTGCTGGACTATGCGCCTTGCTGGGAGATACAGGGCTGTTCGGAAGGATCAAGGGAAGAATGCTCGGCATACGTTGACCGCTCAGCTCCATGCTGGGAACTGACCGGCAGGCATTGCAAGAACGGCATCGAGTGCGCGAAGTGTTTTGTCTACTTAAGCGATAAGGAAAAGCGCAAATAGTCCTCCATCATAAAGAAGCTCTCCGGCACGTTTATCACGTCGCCCGGCTGGATGCGGTCGTTCATCCGCGCGCCGAAGGTAGATTCCTTGTTTCCCTTCTCCCGCGTTATCTTTGTCCTGCCCGGCCTTGTCCGTAAGGCCGCCCGCCTCGTTTATGTGAAGCCCCGATTTTAAAGCTTGACATATTGATAACTTGCGAGTATACTTCCAAATATGGTGCCTCGGCGCTGTGCCGGGGCTTTTTTAATGCCTGCAATTTTTCATGCTTCAGAGGTTGAACGTTCTACTCAGGTCTTGAAAAAGTATGACAGGTTAATCGGGCAATGCGCAGGATGCGCCGGGCCCAAAGGAAAAGGGGTTTTTTGATGAGGGGTACTGTAAAGTGGTTCAATGAGAGCAAGGGTTACGGTTTCATTTCTCCGGAGGAAGGCAAGGACGTATTCGTGCATTTCTCGGAGATAAAGATGGACGGTTTCAAGACCTTGAGCGAGGGACAGCAGGTCGAGTTTGAAGTCCAGAACGGCGCGAAAGGCCCGCAGGCGGTCAACGTGATGCGGGGGTAAGGCGCATCTGTTAAAAAACCCGAAAAGCCCCGCATGAAAATGCGGGGCTTTTTTTATTTCGGAATGGTAAAGTGGAACGTGCTTCCCTTGCCCTTGTCGGAATAGACCCAGATATTCCCGCCGTGTTTTTCCACGAGTTTTTTGCATATCGACAGACCAAGCCCCGATCCCTGGATGTTCTTTACGTCGGTTGAGCGGTAAAGAGGCCAGAAAACCTTCTCCACCTCGTCCGCATTTATTCCGGAACCGGAATCTTTCACCCAGACCTGGTAAAAGTCTTCCTTCTCATAGCACCCGATTTCAACCTTAGGTACTCTGTCTTCCGGGGTATATTTTACGGCATTGCCGATAAGGTTGGAAAGGATCCTCCTGAGGCTGAAAGAAGGGTAGAGTATGACGGGTGTATTCCCGGATATTTTTATCTCCAGGCTGTCTTTCCCAAGTAAGTCCATATCCGAGACGATGCCCGGAACGAATTCCCTCAAGTCTATTTTTACGCTTCTCTCCACATTGTGGCCGGTATAATGGGCGAACTCTCCGAAGCCGTTTACAAGATGCTCTATGTATTCCGCATTCCTTAGAATTCTTTCGACCATATCTCGGACGTCGTCATTGTCCTGGTCGAGATATTTTACAGCGATAAGCTCGGAGAAGCCCTGTATGGCCGTCAAGGGGTTTTTAAGGTCGTGAATTATTTTCTGCACTACGGCCAGGAATTCATTTTCTTTTTCCCTGGCGGCGGAGTCCGCGTGCAGGAAAAGGCCGATTACCGAGGCGATATTTTCTATAAATTTTAACTGCTCCTGACCGATTCCGCCCTCTTCCTTGCTTACGAAATGTATAACACCGAAGTGCTGATGGGCAAAGCGGATAGGGACGACGCCAAGAACCCCCCAACCGCGCCGTACGCATTCGCCCCTGAATGTGCCTTTTTTCATGCCGTCAAGGATGGGCGTCAGATTCTGTAAATCCGTAGTGAAGCAGGAACCGTTCGGGGTATAAAATGGCAGGCCGGGGTCGTATTTTCCTTCGATTATGTTGATGCAGACGCAGGAGTCTGTCCGAACGCAAAGAGAGCCTTCTCTGGCAAGGAAACTCTCGTCGAATCCGGCGGTTTCGGCATACGGGATGTTGCCGTGGCTGTCCTTTATCCGGATTCCGAGCGCCTCGCATCCCAGGTAATCCCGAAGCCTCGGCGTTATCCACTTCAGAATAAAGCCGGTATCCCGCTTCTCGTTGAAGAGATTCAGCAGTTCGGCATGGAGCAACTGCTCTTCCATCCCCGGAACAATCATCGCGCCCGTCATAATGTCCGAATAATGGCACAATATATTAAAAATATCAAATAAAAATTGCAGTAATTGTTCCTGGTTAAATTTTTGTCCTTTATTACCTTTTCCTGTTACTGTAAAATATTGTGATGCCGAGTCTGACGGACTTGAATCTGAAAAAAACCAGCGGCGCAAGGCTGTTCATTTATTCTGCGCTTGCCCTGGCGCTTGTGGTCGCCGGGGGGACGGCGGGGTATTGCCGTCTTGAGGGCTGGAATATCCTCGATTCCCTGTTTATGACTGTTATCACGATTACCACAATCGGTTACGGCGAGGTGCACAGGCTTGACCAGACGGGCAAAATATTTTCCATAATATTAATCTTTTTCGGATTGGGAGCAGTGGCGTTCGCGGTGCGAAATGCGACAAGGCTCATGCTCGAAGGAGAACTGGCGGACATCCTTGGGAGAAGAAAATTGGAGCAGAAGATAAAGAAGCTTAAAGACCATTACATCGTATGCGGCTTCGGCAGGATGGGCAGACTTATCTGCCGGGAGCTCTCCGGCGGCACCGTTCCCTTCGTGATAATCGAGAAGGATGCCGGGAACATCGAGGAGGCGGACTGGGAGAAATATCTCATAATGCAGGGAGACGCAGACCGCGACGAGACGCTTATCGATGCCGGCATAAAGAGAGCGAAAGGGCTTATCTCCGTGGTTTCCACGGACGCCCAGAACCTCTATATCGTCCTGACGGCAAGGGGCCTGAACGAGGATCTTTACATCGTTGCGCGGGCGGGCGAGGAAGGCTCGGAACACAAGCTTCGGCGCGCCGGGGCGAACAAGGTAATATCGCCTTATCATATCGGGGCGGACAGGATTGCCCAGGCGATGCTGAGGCCCGCGGTGGTGGACTTCATAGAGTTCGCCACACGCTCGGAGAATATGGACCTGAAGCTGGAAGAGGTTAAGGTGGGAAGCGGCTCGCCTCTTGTCGGGAGGGCGATAAAGGACAGCGGCATCAGGCAGAAGCTGGATATTATAATTGTCGCCATAAAGCGCGCGGACGGGAAGATGGAGTTCAATCCCAATCCCAATTCCATCCTGCGCGAGGCCGACTGCCTGATTGCGCTCGGAAGGCCGGAGCAGGTGAAGCTGCTGGAAAAAATCACATCCGCAAACGGGGCGGATAACTAAATGGCTGAATTCGGGAAACTGCTGATTATTATCGGCGCGCTTCTGCTGCTCCTGGGGGCGGTATTCCTCCTATCCGGGAAGCTCCCGTGGATTGGCAGGCTTCCAGGCGACATCGTCGTCCATAAAAAGAGCTTCACCTTTTACTTCCCGCTCGCCACAAGTCTGATACTCAGCCTTATCCTGTCGCTAATCCTGTGGCTCATCGGCAGAAAATGAAAAAAGTCCTTACACTCGCATTAGCGCTCTGCCTCGGCATGCTGGTTTCGGTTTCAAGTGCGGCTGCCTCCGGGAAAATCCGTGTGCTGGTAATGGATAACCTGCCGGGGGTTACGCTTGATTTTCCGCCGGAGTTCAACGTAAAAGGCCTCTCCGGCATAGGCGAAACGGAGCCGGACGGACACGGCGGAGTGCGCATGACCCTTTCCGGAAACAACTGCCCCGTGGGCGGGCTGAGGATCAATACCGACGGCGTCGTAATCAATGCAGAGAAGTATGCGCTTACCGGCGTCATCGAGATAAAAAAGAATCCAGGCGGCCTCTTCAGGATAATAAACGAACTTGGACTTGAGGACTATACCCGCGCGGTGGTGGGCGAGGAAATGGGCGCGGACTGGCCGCTTGAGGCGCTCAAGGCGCAGGCGGTGCTTGCCCGCACCTACGCCATGTACAGGAAACAAAACCGTTGTGGCCGGTCGACCGGCTTCGAAAAGGATTACGACCTCTGCGCGACCGTAAAATCGCAGATGTTTGACGGAGACGCGGTGGAAAAGGAGGGTCCTGCGCTTGCGGCGCGGGAGACGAGGGGAGAGATTCTTACGTACGACGGCGCGCCGATTGAGGCGGTATATCACTCCACCTGCGGCGGCAGGACGGAAGACGCCTATGACGTATGGGGCAGAAAATACCCGTATCTCGTGTCCATCAAATGCCGTTACTGCGCGGACTCCCCATACAGAAGGTGGAAGAAGCAGATAAAGATTTCCGTCCTCTACAGCTCACTGAGGCGGGCCGGGTATATGATTGATGGACTGAAGGCCATACAGGTGCTGGAGCGAAGCCGGTCCAAGAGGATAAAGACGCTGAGGATTATCGGAGATTCAGGAAGCGTGGCGATGAAGGGAACCGATTTCAGGAAGGCCGTGGGATACTCCGAAATACCGAGCACCGCCTTCGAGGCTCACAAAGACGGGGACAGTTTCGTATTTATCGGCAAGGGTTCCGGGCACGGCGTTGGCCTGTGCCAGTATGGCGCGAGGGGCATGGCTCTGGCCGGGAAGAACTACCGGGAGATACTTCGGTATTACTATCCGGGCACGACGCTCACAAAACTGTCGGAGGAACCGAAATAAATGCTGGTAACGGATTTCGATTATATCCTTCCGGAGGAGCTTATTGCGCAGTCGCCTGCAAAAGAACGGGATAAATCCCGTCTCATGGTGCTGCCGCGCGCGGGCGGAAACATCGAGCATGGGACATTCTCCGACCTGCCGGAATATTTCGTGGCGGGAGACGTGATGGTGGTGAACGACGCGAAGGTCGTGCCGTCCCGGTTGACCGGGACAAAGGCTACCGGCGGCGGAATAGAAGCGCTTATCGTCAGAAAAACCGGCGAAGGCATGTATGAGGCCCTGGTCAGGGGCAGGGTGTCGCCGGGGGCGGAAATCTGGTTCTCCGGGGGGCTTGGGGCCAGGGTTCTGGAAGACTTAGGCGGGGGAAGGAAGGTAATTTTCTTCGACGGCATAACGGAGGAGGCCATAAGAAAGGCGGCCTCCATGCCGCTTCCGCCGTATATTGACAAGTCCGGGCGGGACGATATCCGGGACAGGGAGCGCTACCAGACTATATACGCCTCCGAGCCCGGCGCCGTAGCCGCCCCGACGGCGGGGCTTCATTTCACCGAGGCCCTGCTTGGCAGGATAAGGGAAAAGGGAGTTTCGGTCGTCCGCGTAACCCTGCATGTCGGCCCCGGCACGTTTCTCCCGGTGCGGGAAGAAGTTGTCGAGAGACATGAAATGGAAAACGAGGAATATTCCGTGCCGGAAGAGACCGCCGATGCGGTAAACCGCGCGCTTTCCGAAGGGAGGCGCGTTATCGCCGTGGGGACGACGAGCGCGAGGACGCTGGAATCGGCCTTCAGGGACGGCGGACTTAAGGCCGGGAAAGGCAGCACTGGCCTCTTCATATACCCCGGCTATGAATTTAAGGCCGTCCGGGCCATGATAACCAATTTCCACCTTCCCAAATCGACTTTGCTTATGATAGTATGTGCACTTGCAGGGAAAGACAGGATATTTTCGGCGTACCGCGAGGCGGTGTCGAGGGGCTACCGTTTCTACAGCTACGGCGACGCGATGTTCATAGCGTGAGAACAACTTGAAAGACCTGAGCAAAATAAGAGAACGCTACGATTACTCTTTCGACGCGCGCCAGCTCGGCCTGGTGATATTCGGCATTGCCGCCGTTGCGGCCCTGATATTCGTACTGGGCGTCACCGTTGGGATTCAATGGCAGAAGAAAAGATACCCGGAGGTCGTTGCCCAGGCGTCTGCGACGGTCAGGCCCTCCAGAGAAATGCCGTCGGCGCCTCCGGTATTGAAACCGGTTACGACATCGCATACCGCTCTTTCCCCGGCTTCGACGGCTCCCGCAAAACCCCAGAGGCCGGTTACCCTTACGTTTCCGAAGGTTTTGACTTCAAACGCAAGAAACGCCCATGCGCCGCTCGTCGAGAAGCCGGTTGACCGGCATCAGTCGGCAGACCGGCTTCAGCCGATAAACCGGCATCAGGGGCGGTATACCGTGCAGATAGGGGCGTATAAGTCGGCCTCGGCGGCCAGGGCCGCAGTCGCAAAGCTGAAGAAAAAAGGATATAATGCGCGGGTGTATGCCGTATCCGGCAGGAGGGGCGGCTATAACTACAAAGTCCACGTAGGCAATTTCGGGACAAAGGCGGACGCCGCGTCCGAGGCCAGGAAGCTCTCCTCCGTCCGGGGCGCCAGGCCGTATGTAACTAAAGAATAGGAACCATGAAAAAAAATATCCTCCTCATCGGTATATTTGCAACTTTTATCTTTTGCGCCAATTCATTTGCCGGGGAAGCGCGGCTCTCGAACGGCCTCGGTGTCATAAACTCAAGCCATCGGGGGGAAACCGCCGCGGCCTGTCTTTTTATAAAAACGGGATACGCTTCCGAACCTGCGGGGAAGAACGGGATTACAAGCCTTCTGTGCAACTGTGTCCTGTCGATGAACCCTGTGGACAGCGCAAGCCCGCCGTCGCTTCGGATAAAGCGCCTGGGCGGCAAAGTAACGGCGGATGTGGAGTCGGATTATACCTGCTTTAAGCTCGTATCCCCGGCAGATTCCTTCCCCGCCGCGCTCAAGGCCTTGTCCGAGATGGTATCCGGGGTTGATTTTTCGGACGACACCGCCCGGATAGAAAAAGCCGCAATATCCGCCAGGAACGATTTCAGAACGGACAGCGTAGTCGGCAGGATGTATTATGCCGTTTTCCCCGCCGCCCTGCCGGGGGATTTGAAAAACATATCAAGAAAAGATCTCTTAGCCTGGAGGACGGCGCGGTTCAGGCCGGAGGGGGCGCTTTTGTCGGTCTGCGGCCCGTTCTCAGACAAAGAGGTCGTAAAAATAGCTGAAGTTGCCTTCAAGGGCTGGCCCGGGAGCGGAAAACCCTATAGCACAGAGGGGCAAAAACCGCAGTTTAACGCGGGGAAAGAGCTTGAATTGGAGTCTGATCACGGCACCGCGGGTGTCCTTTTCGTTTTCAAACTCCCGCCCCCCGGCGGTTCGGATTACGCCGCCGCCCTGACCGCTCGCGCAATGCTGGCGGGCGGCATGTCGTCAATGATGTATAAATCGCTCCGGGGCAAGGAACCGAAAGCGTACCAGTTCGGAAGCTCGATTGAGTGGGTGTCCTCCGCGCCCGTAATGACTGTCTATTCGGTTACGGACGAGAACATGATTGACGCCGCTGCAAAACGCATAAAAGACTCCATCGAGGCTATCGAAAACGGGAAATTTTCCTCGGAAGAGCTCAAACGCGGGGCGGCTTTTGCCTCCGGCGGCATCGATTTTTCGTTGGAGAGCGCCGTTAAAACCGCCTGGCTCTCAGGGCTGTATGACATCGCCGGGGCCGGAAATGACTACGGGAAAAGCCTTGCGGGAGAGGTTGCGGGTGTTGGGAGCGGAGACGTTTCCGGTGCGGCGCGAAGATATTTCAAGGGTTACGAAGTGGTGACAATCAGGCCCCGTAAGGAGCGGAAGTAAGCGGCTTTTCACAGCCTTCGGAGGGTGAAAATGATAGTTTCGTGCGGTCAGTGCGGCGTGCGCCTGAAGGTGGACGACTCCAAGATAAAAGAAGGCGGCACAAGGCTTAAGTGTCCGAAATGCGGCAATATTTTCCTGGCGGAGAAACCTGCGGAGGCCGGCAATGCTGAACAGCCGCTACAGAAAACTCCCCCTGAATCTCCGCGTCCTTCGCCTGCGGAATCTGACGCGCAAAAGCCCCCTGAGACGGCATTTACCCCGCCTTCGCCGCCCGCACAGTTGAAGCCCGTCGAGGCGGCGCCCCAGGCAAAGGTTTCGCGCCCCGCGCCAAAATGGGGTCTTGACAGGTCAAAGATACTGGTTGCGCACGACGGCGAATCAGTGCTCGGCCTTGTGGAATCCATTTTGACAAACGAGGGCTACCAGGTAATCAAAGAAACGGAAGGTATCGCTGCCGTCGTGTCAATAGAAAGGGAAAAACCCTTCCTTTGCATTCTCGACGTCGCGCTCCCAAGGATATACGGTTTCGAGATATGCGACAGGCTGAAGAACAGCCCTGAATCCAGCGATATAAAAATAATCCTCATTGCGTCCATTTACGACAAGACACGCTATAAAAGGGAGCCCGTAAGCCTTTACGGCGCCGACGACTACATAGAAAAACACCACATCCAGGACAGCCTTGCCCAGAAGGTTAAGCGTCTGACGGCGGAAACGGGTGGAGCGCCTGCCGTAAGGCCGCCCCGTGAGCAGGATATCCGGATGCCCGCGCCTGAGGATATTCCGCTCAGACAGGAACAGGGTCTTCGTATGCGTAAGGATGAGATGCCGGAACCGGCGGCTCCGTCGGTTACTATATCTGCGGAGAAACGGGCGGAACCTGGACTGGCGGCAGACAGTCAGCAGGTCGAAGCCGCGAGACGGTTCGCAAGGATTATACTATCCGACATCGCGCTTTATAACCAGAGCGCGGTCGAGGAAGGGATAAGGGCCGGGAATTTCGAGGAGGCGCTCGCGGCGGAGCTTAAAGAAGGGCGGGAACTTTACAACGGCAGGGTATCAAGGGAAGTTATTGAAAGCGGAGATTATTTCGCGGATGAGACGACGAAGTTCATAGAAAAGAAAAGGCAGACGATGGGCCTCGGTATTTAAACGAAAAACCTTGACAGGAAAAGGGAAGTGCTATAACATACAATGGATTGACGGGGCGTAGCGCAGCCTGGTAGCGCACACGGTTCGGGACCGTGGGGTCGAAGGTTCAAATCCTTTCGCCCCGACCATCTTGCAGCGTGCGAAGGGTATCCTCGAAAGGAGATGCCCTTTTTAATTATTCCTGTGCAAAGGTGGCGGATTGGAAAAGGTCGTAATCGGGATTATAGGCTCGGCACTTGCCGCGGGAAAGCCTTATGACGACGCCATGGAAGTGGGAAGGCTGGCCGCCGAGAAGGGCGCGACTGTCCTTACCGGAGGGCTTGGCGGTGTAATGGAAGCGGCATGCAGAGGCGCCAAGGAAGCAGGCGGTCAGACTATAGGCATTCTGCCGGGTTTCGACACCCGCGACGCGAACCGATACATCGACATCCCAATCATCACCGGCTTCAACCACGCAAGGAATATAATAGTTGTCAGGTCCTCCGATGTCCTTATCGCCGTCGCCGGAGAATACGGCACATTGTCCGAAATAGCATTTGCGCTGAAGCTCGGAAAGCCGGTAATCAGCCTTGGCAGTTGGGACGTTGATGAAAACATAAAGAAGGCCGACGGCCCCGCGCAGGCGGTAGACATGGCACTTGAAGCGATACGTTAAGCCTGTGCGTGTTTAACGGGATGGACTATGCCGGGCAGGAATCCTTCGACAAATAACCGGGTAGGGGCCGAAATCTTTGTAAGCGGGCGCGTCCAGGGCGTCGGATACAGGTTTTTCACGGAGCGGGCGGCTGCGAAATATGGCATCCTGGGGTGGTCCGGGAACCTCCCGGATGGACGCGTGGCGCTGGAAATAGAGGCGGAAGAAGGGGATGCAAAGAAGTTCATAAAAGATCTTGAGAAAGGCCCTGCGATGGCGCGGGTGGAAGATGTGAAGGTATACTGGAAAACCTGCGCCGGCAGGTTCAAAAATTTTACAATCAGGGTCTGACGGGTACATGTATGCCGAAAAAGAAAAAACAGAAAAACGAGGAATTTGCCGGCGAGACCATCGAGCTTGACATAGACAAGTCGAAGAACGAGGAAGAGGGGCTTGAATATTTTCCTGAAGAGATAGACGACGAGCAGTTCGAGGCCGAGGCAGGGGAAGGACTTTTCGACAAGGAAGAGGAGGAAGAAGAACCCGCGTCATATCCGGACGAGGCGCAGGACGCCATTAAGCTCTATCTCAAGGAGATACGCGTTTCGAGTCTCCTGACGTTTGAGGACGAGCAGGAACTTGCACACCGTATCGCAAAAGGCGACGAAGCGGCGCGCGCCAGGATGATTGAGGCGAACCTCCGGCTTGTCGTCAATATCGGTAAACGCTACATAAACCGAGGCCTTCCCTTCTCCGACATCATTGAAGAAGGCAATATCGGCCTGATAAAAGCCGTCGAAAAGTTCAAGCCGGAAAAGGGATTCCGCTTCTCCACATATGCATCATGGTGGATAAAGCAGTCCATCGAGCGCGCGCTTGTAAACCAGACACGCACCATACGCCTGCCGGTACATATTTCGGAAGTCATAAATTCGTTCGTGAAGGTTGTCCGGAGGCTTATCCAGAGCTTGAAGCGCGAGCCGACGGTCGAGGAGATAGCCGCGGAGATGAACTACGCGCCCGACCAGGTGAAGGACATCATGCAGCTTATCCGGAAGACCCATTCCCTCGATACGCCCATCGGCAACAAAGAGGAAGGCTCGCTAAAGGACCTCATAGAGGATCAGACCTCCCGCTCGCCAGAGAAGGATACAGAGGGCATAATGCGCCACGAGCAGATAATCGAGTGGCTAAATTATCTCACGGAGAACGAGAAGAAGGTTATCAGCCTTCGTTTCGGTCTTGAGGATGGCGAAGCCCAGACGCTCGAGGTTATAGGCAAGGAATTCGGCCTGACCCGCGAGCGCGTGCGCCAGATAGAGGCCTCTGCGCTCAACAAGCTCAGATTCATCACAAAAAGAAAGAGCATCGACCTGGAGAGTATATTGTAAAGGAGGCATATGCTGGACCTGAAGGCCCGTATCAGGGACATCCCCGACTTCCCGAAGAAGGGCATCCTGTTTAAAGACATAACGACTCTACTGAAGGACGGCGAGGCGTTTCAGAAGGTTATCGAGAAGATTACCTGCTTTTACGAGGGCGAAGAGATAGACAAGGTCGTGGGAATAGAGTCTCGCGGCTTTATCATGGGCGCGCCCGTGGCGTATGCCCTGAATGCCGGTTTTATACCTGTAAGAAAACCGGGCAAGCTCCCAAGCGATATATACGAAGCAAAATACGAGCTCGAATACGGCACGGATACCCTGACAGTTCATCAGGACGCGATAACTCCCGGAGAGCGTGTCCTGGTGGTTGACGATCTCCTTGCGACCGGCGGGACTATGGCGGCGACATTGGATCTCCTGAAGCAGCTTGGCGCGGTTGTCGTCGGCGTGGCGTTCCTGATAGAGCTTACGGAACTTAAAGGCCGCGACAAGCTCGCGGGGCACCAGGTCTTGTCCCTTGTAAGTTATTAATTGCGCATAAGGCAGGATGGTCGCGGGTCAGTCTGAGATTTAAGGGCTGTTAATCTTTCTTGGCCGTAGGAGCCGCATATAATAAAAAGGGTTACGGTATAAACCGTAACCCCTTGTTTTTTATGGTAGGCGGGAGCGGGCTTGAACCGCTGACCTACGGCTTGTAAGGCCGTTGCTCTCCCAGCTGAGCTACCCGCCCGTACATACAATTGTTTTCACGCCTTTTGACCCTCACTTGCGGCGGGACGTTGATTGAAAACAGCCGCCGGGAGGGGCAATTATTATAACTTTTATATACCCGCGGCGTATAGCAGGCGGCCCGAATCCGGCCCGCCTGCGGAATAATTACCCCGCCGCTGCTTCGCTCTTTGGTTCTTCGGCCTTTGGTGACTCGGCCTTAACCTTCACGCGCTTTAACTTAAGATTGACCTTCTTCATCTTATGACGCGCAAGCTTTACCTTCTTCTTGTCCTTCCCGGCCAGAGCGGTATCCCTTTCGCCCTTGAGCTCCTTAAGTTTTGCCTTCAGCCCTTTCTTTTCTTCCGCCGGTATCTCTGTCTTTTTCTTTTCTATCTTTTTCTTTTCGCCCTTTGCCATTTTCCCTCCAGGATAAAAAAAGCGGCCTTCATGAACAGGCCGCTTATTTTATAATGTATTAGTGGCTTTTTGTCAATTTAAAAATTGCTTAACACCACTCAGGCGTACGGGTAGATATGCGATTTATACGAGTTCATGTCCGTAACCATCGAGAAGTGCTTTCGTTCATCCTCCAGTATGTACTTCAGCACCTGGTTGATGACAAAGTGTCTGCTGTCCGCAAGAGACTTCTCCGCCATCTCTATGGCGTCGCGCTCATATTTCACATGCGCCTCGATTAAGTCCGAGGCTGTAGCCAGATCCTCCGGCGTTAGGGTGATTGTGCCGTCCAGACATTGCTGAACAAACTCCAGAAGCTCCTTGTGTTTCTGCGAGTCCATCTTGACGGCCTTCATAAGCGCATTTACGACGGGACTTTTTGATTTTTTCAATATCGCGTCGCAGCTCCCGATTGTCAGTTCCTCGATTTTCAGCCATCTCTCGATATTCTTGTCGAAATTAGCCCGCCTCTTTACCAGTTCCTCTTTCTTTCCGGCCATAGAACTCCCCCTTTCGGAATTTGAACGGTTATTATCTAAAAAATAACAGGCCGTTTGAGAACTGTCAAGGTTTTAAGCCGGGAAAATATTAGTAAAGTCAAGAAAATAGCTCCCGAAACTCCTTGACAGCGAACGGTGCCGATAATATAATCAAAACTTCTCAAAAATCAGTAAGGCAGTCAAAAAACAGAGCATTTGAATGATAAGCCGGAGAAGAGCGGCCGTTGTCGGCCTGGGTGTGATAAGCGCGCTCGGCATGACGGTGGAAGAATTCTGGGAGGGCCTTGTTTCCGGACGCTGCGGAATAGGGTCGGTTGACCTGTTTGACACATATTTATACCGGACTCATATAGGGGCGCAGGTCAGGGGATTGGAACCCCTTAAATATTTTACGAAAAAACAATTATCCCGGATGTCCCGCTGCGACCAGCTCGGGCTGATTGCGGCCAGGGAGGCCGTTCGTAACAGTGGCCTTGAACTTGGAAAGCTCCTCCCGGAACGGATAGGGGTGTGCCTGGGTGGAGGAGCCGGGGGCATGTTATCCGGAGAGAAATACCGCCGCGCCCTTTATCTTAAACAGCGCAAACCGCGCCCCTCTCACCTTATTCCATTCTCGCCAAGCGTTACGACGGATTATGTCGCGCAGGAATTCGGCTCTGAAGGCCCTCGCGCCACGGTCGTAACCGCATGCTCGTCCTCGTCCACTTCTATTGGATACGCCGCCGACTGGATAAAAGACGGCAAGGCCGATATTGTCATTACCGGCGGCAGCGACGCGATGTGCGAGCTTACATACGCCGGGTTCAATTCGCTTCGGGCGGTGGACGACAGGCCGTGCAGGCCTTTCGATGCCGGAAGAAAGGGCCTGTCGCTCGGCGAAGGCGCCGGGATACTGGTATTGGAAGAAATGGGTTCGGCCAAGGCGCGTGGGGCGAGGATTTACGGCGAGATAGCAGGGTACGGGATAGCGGCGGACGCATATCACATGACCGCGCCCGATGCAAGCGGAGAAGGGGCGGCAAGGACTATTCTCGCCGCGCTTTCGGACGCCGGAATTGGGCCGGACGATGTCGATTATATCAACGCGCACGGAACGGCGACGAAGTTCAACGACGCGGCGGAGGCTGCGGCGATAAAAAGAGTATTCGGCAACCGGTGCAATATACCGGTAAGCTCGATCAAGTCAATGATTGGGCACTGTCTGGGTTCCGCCGGAGGGCTTGAGGCCGTGGCTACGGCGCTGACGGTTTTTCATGGAATAATCCCGCCGACGATAAATTTTGAGAATCCGGACCCGCAGTGCGACCTGGACTGCGTGCCGAACGAGGCGCGCAGGGCTGATGTGCGTGCGGCTATATCCAACTCGCTGGCCTTCGGCGGGAACAACACGACGATAGTGGTAAAGAAGGCGTGAATAATAAGGACGTGTCAGTGATTCGTGTTCGTGAAAAATCATGCAGAAAGTTGTAATCACAGGCATCGGCACAGTCAACGCGCTTGGCCTCGACGCTCCGCATTTTCTTGAAGGACTCCGGGCCGGCCGTTCGGCAATCGGGCCGATTAAAGGCTTCGATACGTCCCCGTTTCGCTCTAAGCTCGGCGCAGAGGTGAGGGGGTTCGAGCCGTCGAAATTCATCGACCCGATGAAGCTTCGGCGGATGGACAGGCTCTCACAGATGGCGCTTGTCTCATCTCTTGAGGCCATGAAAGATGCCGGGCTGAGCGCAAGAACCATGCCGCCGGAGCGGATAGGCGTGGTTATCGGAAACGGATATGGCGGGACATCCTGCACTGAGGAGTTCTTCGAGGGCCTCCTCATGCGCGGGCCTGCGGGCGTCAATCCCATGCTTTTCCCCACGACAGTGCCTAATTCCGCGGCCAGCATAACGTCGATAGAGCTTAATCTGAAAGGCCCGAACTGCACATTCTGCCAGAAGGACATATCGGCGGAAGAGGCGGTAATATACGCGGCGGAGCTTATACGAAAAGGCGCGGCGGATGCCGTAATCGCCGGAGGCGGCGAGGAATTGAACGGCGTGATTTACCATGCGTTCGATTCGCTCGGCATACTCTCGCCCGGCAGAAAAGGCGGCAGTGAAGGCTCCTTCCCGTTCGGGCAGGGAAGAAACGGCAGAGTGCTTGGCGAGGGCGCCGGAGTATTGGCGCTGGAGTCGCTCGAATCCGCTAATAAACGTGGGGCAAGGGTCTATGCGGAATTGGCAGGCGAGGCAATATTTGGCGGCAGGCCGGGAATATCGTCGTACGGGAAAAATCCCATTCCGGCGGCAAGGGCCATGGAATCCGTGCTTGAAAAGGCAGGTATATTAAAAACTTCCGTCGATTACATATCCTCCTCCGCTAACTCCACGGTTGATCTGGATGAACTGGAAGTGAAGGCGGTAAAAAATCTCTTCGGCCAGTCTGCGCATCGCATTCCGCTCAGCACGATAAAACCCATGACCGGCGATTTCGAGGGCATGGGGGGTGTCCGGCTTATTGCCTCTGTATTGGCAATGGAGAACTCGTTCATTCCGCCTACGCTTAACCAGCATGAGCCTGAGCAGTGGTTTGACCTTGACTGCGTGCCGGACCATGGCAGGGATGCAGGATTAAATAACGTAATGCATTTGGCGGTCGGCAACGGCGGTTCATGCGCGTGTTTAATTCTGAAAAAAATGTAACCGCAGATTATGAAGCGTCTTTATGACATAGCCGTAATAGGCGCGGGTATAGGCGGCCTCACAGCCGGGGCCATCCTTGCAAAAAAGGGTTATTCCGTCGCCGTCTTAGAGGCTGGGCGCGCGCCGGGAGGCTATTGCACAACCTTTAGGCGGCAGGGTTTTACGTTCGATTCCTGCCTTGACGCTGTAAGCGGCTGGGGGGAAGACGGCTGGCTCAGGAGGATATTCAGGAAACTGGGTATTGAGAAAAATGTAGAGATGGCGCGGCTCGATCCGCTTCGTGTAGACAATTTCGCCGGAGATAAAGTCAATGTGCCCGGAACAATCCCGGAGCTGATAAATCTTCTCTACGGCATCGCGCCCGGAGAAAAGGACGGCATATTAAACCTGCTGGATACAATGGAGGAAATCTACCGGGCTGCAATGTCAACCCCGCCGGAAGTCCTTTATGCATATCCCGGAATAAAAGGCGTAATCGGGAAATACAGGGAGAAAACATATAAAGAGCTTTTGGACGAGTTTATAACCAGCCCCAAGGTCCGCGCCGTAATGTGCGACAGGTGCGCATTCCTGGGTCTCCCGCCGTCGAAGGTGTCCGCGCTTGCCATGACCATAATGTTCATGACATATTCATCGGGCGGAGGATACAGGATAAATGGAGGAGCGTGCAATCTGACTAATGCGCTCGTCAAGGCGCTATTGGAAAACGGCGGAGAGTTGCACCTCAATACGCCGGTTTCGGACATTATGATTGAGGATGGAAAGGCATGTGGCGTATTCGTTGCCGGAGGGACAATACGGGCCGGAGCGGTAATATATGCGGCTGACGCAGAGGCCATGTTCAGGATGTCCGGAACGGAGCCCGGCAGAAACAGACCGTCAATAAGTTTTTATATGGTTTATCTCGGGCTGAAGGGCGCGCCGGAGATTCCGGACAGTATGGGATATTATCCCGGATATGATATAGAATCGACTTTTGCCGATGTGGCAAGGGACGTAGCCGGGCCCTTCGCCTCACTCGAAATAATAAATTATTCCAGGTTAAGCCCCGCAATGGCGCCCGACGGCCATGTATCCGTAATGCTGATGTCAAAGGCGGAATATTCCTATTCCAGGCCGTGGAACGAGTGCAGGGATTATGAAGCCGAGAAGCTTCTGTCTCTTGCCGAGAAGGCTATTCCCGGCATTACGGAATCCGTCGTATTCAGGGAAACCGCAACTCCCCTGACATTGGAGAAATATACCGGCAATTTGCGCGGCGCGGCATTCGGCTGGGAGCAGAATGTATCCAACGAGAGGGTATCTCCGCGCACCCGGCTGTCTGGATTGTTTTTCGCCGGGCACTGGACTTATCCGGGAGGCGGTATAGAATCGGTCGCGGCATCCGGGCTGGCGGCTGCCGAGAGCGCGGCGGCGGCGATAAATAAAGAGGCGTTTAATTGAAGTTTCACGAGACGGAAATACGCGTCCGGTTCTATGAAACGGATTCGTGGGATATGGCCTGGCACGGCCATTACGTCGGCTGGTTCGAGGCGGGGCGCATCGCCCTTGCAAAAGAGTTCGACCTGATGCCTGAACGGTTTATCGAACTTGGGTTTTACGCGCCGGTTATAAGTCTTAAGGTGGATTATAAAGCCATTGCCGGGTTCGATGACCTGCTTGTTATACATACCGCAGTCAGAATCCCTACAAAGGCCGCGCTCGAATTCATTTACGAAGCGCGCAAGAAGGAAGACGGGAAGCTTGTCGCAGCCGGCGAGACGACGCAGGTGCTGGTAAACATGAAAGGCGAACTGGTTTATATAATGCCGGAACCGATAAGGTCGCGCGTTAACGAGATGGTGAAATACTGCAACGGTGAAGCAGGATGAGAGTATTGCTCGCCGATCCGCCGCATCTGATATGGGACCTTATGAAGGGATGGGTGCCGAACCCCGCTCTTCTTGCGCTTGGCGCGTATGTGGAGAAGGAATTCGAGACGCGCGTAATGGACTGCACGGTGATGCCGGATCCCTGGGGCGACCTGGAGCGGGAGATTGCCTCGTTCAAGCCGAATGTCGTAGGACTTTGCTGCATAGGCACGAGCTATCTCTACGACTCTTTGAATGCCGCCAGGCTCGTGAAGATTGTGAGCCCGCAGACGAAGGTTATAATCGGCGGAACGCATCCGACGCTTGCGCCGGAAGAAGTCCTGACGCTCGGGCCGGATGTGGATTTCTGCTGCATCGGCGAAGGAGAGGAGACCCTGGCCGAGTTTATCCGAAGGGTAGACGGCGGCGGAAAAGATTTTTCCAGGATAAAGGGGCTCGCTTTCCGGGACGGTTCTCAGATCATCAGGACCGAGACGCGCCCGTTCATTGAAAACCTGGATACACTCCCTATTCCAGCATATCATCGTGTTCCGATGGACAGCCCTTTGTATACAATAGACGTCATAGGGCCTAAATGCGTCGTACCGTCATTTTCGCGGGGCTGCGGTTTCAAGTGCACCTTCTGCACCGAGACGCTGCGCTGGGGGAACAGGTGGCGCGGGAAATCCGCATGGAAAATTGTCGAGGAGATTGAACTTCTACAAAAGAACTACGGCATCAAAACTTTTTTGTTGGGAGACAACGATTTCCTCTGGGACAGGAAACGAAACGTCGAATACTGCGAACTGATGGAGAGGAAGGGCCTTAAGGCGAATCTCTGGATACAGGCCAGGCCGGACCATATCATGCGGGACAGGGATCTTATTCCGAGGTTACGCAAGGCCGGCCTGTTTGAGGTGCTTGTGGGGATAGAGTCATTTGACCAGTCCATGATGGACAACTGGAAAAAACGGGAAGAACTCGAGACCATCATAAATTGTATAGGCCTGCTTAAGAAAAACGGAATCATGGTGCTAACCAGCCTGATGTTCGGACATTGGAACGACAGCAAACAGTCGCTGGACAGTCTGATAAAATCCGCCATAAAATATTCAGACTTTATGGGACTTGGGATAGCCACTCCGTTTCCGGGAACGCAGTTTTATAAAGAAGCGAAAGAGCAGGGCAGGATAGAGGAAAAGGATTACCGCAAGTACGACTGGGGCACGCCGATCATGGCAACGAAAAGTCTCAGCCGCAAGGAGGTCAGCCGCCTGCACGGCATGGCGTACGGCAGGTTCTACGTGCGCCCCAAGACTTTGTTCAAGGCGCTGTTTTCGACCAATCCGTATGTCCGCACGCTCTATAAATCGTTCGCCATTTATCTTTTCAGGAAACTGCTTAAGAGGCCGTGGAAACAGCCGGGTTTCATGCTCTTCGAGAATTATCTGCTGAAGCGCGAGGGCAAACTGAAGCTTGTGAAGGCATCCGGCCAGAGGGAGAAATGCGATATATGCGGCGAGCGCGTGGGTCTTTACTCCGGGTATAGGTGCAGTAACCCGGAGTGTGGGGCGCTCTTCTGCCTGGATTGCAACGCAGGCGGATTCGTTAAGCAATGCCCGCGATGCGGCAGCACGGCGGCGTAATTAACCACGGATTACACGGATTAAGACGGATATTTAATCGTAGGTTATTAAGGAACAATAGACTATGCGTGTTCTACTGGTAGATCCGCCGCATGAGATATTCAAGTTCTTCAGGGGCAGAATGCCCGCTCCTTCGCTGACAGCGCTTGCGGCGTATATCGAAAAAGATTTTGATGTGCGCGTTATCGACTGCACCGTGCAGGAGAGGCCCTGGGCCGCGCTTGAAGACGCCGTGCGAGAGTTCAAACCCGCGGTCGTGGCCATCACGGCCATCTCAACCTCCTATATTTATGACGCCATGAACGCGGCGTATCTCGTGAAGCTTGTGGATCCGTCCGTCATTACCGTCGGAGGCGGAGTACATATGAGTCTGATGCCGGAGGAGACGCTCCGGAAATGCCCCAGCCTCGACTATATCGTGATGGGCGAGGGGGAGCTTACATTGATGGAGTTCCTGAAGGCGGTCGAGGCAGGCGAGAAGGATTTCGGCGGAGTTTGCGGCCTGGCTTTTCAGAGCGGCGGCGCGGTTCACATCGGCGAGCGGCGCGAGCTTATCCCTGACCTGGACACGCTTCCGCTTCCCGCGTATCATCACTTCCCGATGAACAAATATCTAATGCCCTCACTGGGAATGGCGACACATAATTCGATTGTCTTGACGACGGCACGCGGGTGCGAGGGCGTATGCGCGTACTGCACCGAGGCAAAGCTCTGGCGGAGCACATGGAGGCCGAAGTCCGCGCCTCGCGTAGTCGAAGAGATGGAGCTGCTATACAAAAACCATAATAAATATTCCTTTATGTTTGGCGACGACTCCTTCAACTGGAAACGCGAACGTGTGGAGGATTTTATCCGGGAGCTGGAGAAGAAAAAATATCCCTGGCATTTCTGGTTCCAGTCGCGCGCGGAGCATATCGTCCGCGACGCGGACTTACTTCCGAGGCTGAAAAAACTTGGGCTTTACATGATTTCTATGGGCGTGGAGACGCCGTCCGAGAATGCGCTGAAAAATTATCACAAGAAGCAGACGGCGGAAATTTCCATACAGGCCATGAAGCTCATCAAGAAGAACGGCCTGCTGCTCATCACGAACATCATGTTCGGCGACATCGACGACACGGAAGATACGCTTCAGCAGACGATAGATTTTGCAAAGCCCTATTCCGACCACTTCGCCATCTGCCTCACGACGCCTCTCCCCGGCACGGAATACTGGAAGCGCGCGAAGGAGCAGGGGAGAATAAAAGTCTGGGACTACTCGAAGTATGATATGCTGAATCCCGTCATGGACACGCGGACGCTATCCGTCGAGAAAATCGCGGAGATTCACCCGAAGTCGATACAGAAATTTTACTCGCGTTTCCGCGTCTTCTGGGACGCGTATTTTTCGCCGAACCCGTACCTCCGAAAGAACAACAGGTTCTTCGCCAAGATAGCCTGGGAGACGATAACGCACACTCCCTGGGTGCAGAAGAATTACGTCCCGTTCGAGAAATACATGGAGGAGAAGACGGGGAAAAACTTTACGAGATTACATATATGAAAATTACAGCTATAGGGAGTTGCTTCAGTGGTTTTATAAAAAAACCCATAGTGGAGAGATTTTCAAACAGCGGTTTTGGGCAAGTAGAATTTTTGACAAATACGATGTGGCAGAGAGTAGATTCTATCGTTGATATTTTATCTGGCAATGTACCCGACTATGAACTGATTAAATTCTATATCGAGAATGGTTTTTGGGAAAGAAAGAAACCGCTTGGGATAGAAGTTAATCATGGAATAAAAGACTCCAAATGGTTTGCAACTAGGATATTGGAGGAGAATGGGAAGGCGGCGAAAATTGTTAACGACCTGCCGGACATACTCCTGTTTGATTCTCTCTCAGATTGGCGTCACCCTCTATATAAAAACAGGAAGAACCCGTGGAAGTGCTTCTTAGGTAAGATCAACTTCAGAGACAGAAGAATACAGGATAGGTTCGAGCGTGAATTTGAGTTCATCAGACTGCTGGACCTTGAGGATCTGAATAGATGCATTAATAGCGTGGAAGGCTATTTCCGCGAGAGAAATGAGAGGCTAATGACATTCTATATCCATTTCCCTGCCCTGACTAGTTATCTTGAGGAAAAATGGATTCTCCGTGCCCATGATATGGTAGAGCAGGTTTCGAAGCTAAAAGGAGAAAATAAAAATTTTTATCAGATAGTTATACCTGAAGAGAAGGTAAAGCCAATAACCGATATGTTCCATCCTAATTACAGCGTGGAAATTTGGAATCATTTTTATGATGAAGTTTATGAGTATTGCGCCGATTTTATAATTTCAAAATTAAGGATTAACAGTGAAAATCCTAATTATCTCTCCTGAAGGCCGGCACACGGCGGTCGGGAAAAAATTCAAGTTTCCGTTTCCGACTGCGGGCGCGCCGATGGTGGCCGCGCTGACGCCGGAAGGGCACGACGTAAAGATAATCGACGAGATCGTCGAGGACATAAACTTCGACGAGCCTGCCGATTTGGTCGCTATCTCGTCCATGACGCCGATGGCCTCGCGCGCATATGAGATTTCCGATGAATTCAGGAAGCGCGGAGTGGCGACGGTAATCGGCGGGATACATCCGACGGCATGCCCTGAAGAAGCTGGAGAGCACGCGGACTCCGTGATAATCGGCGAGGCGGAAGACCTCTGGCCGAAGGCGGTCGAGGATTTTAAAAGCGGCGGTTTGCAGAAATTTTATCGGAAGGATTACCTGCATTCCCTGACTGGTCTGCCGAGGCCGCGCTGGGAGCTTTTGCGCACGGATAAATATTTCCCGATAACGATTGTCGAGACCTCGCGCGGATGCCCGCACAACTGTGACTTCTGCGCCGTAACAAATTTCTACGGCGGGAAATACCGCGTGCGCCCGGTTGCGGAGGTCGAGAAGGAAATCCAGTATCTCTATGACCGCCCGGCGCTTACCGGACTGAAGCGCTTCTCCACGCCGTATCCGAAGGGCATGATATTTTTCGCGGACAGCAACATCACGGCGAACAGGAAATATGCGAAAGAACTTTTCATGATGCTTGCGAAATATAAAATCCCCTGGCAGAGCTACTCGACGATTTCAATCGCGGACGACCCGGAGCTTATCAAGCTCGCGCAGGCGTCAAACTGCGTCGGGCTTGCCATCGGGTTCGAGTCGCTCTCCGGAGAGAACCTGAAAAAAATCGGCAAGGGATTCAACAAGCCGGAGAAGTACGCCGAGTCGATAAAGAAGCTCAAAAGTCACGGCATCGGCATTATCGCGAGCTTCATATTCGGCCTGGACTGGGACGATGTCGGCGTCTTCGAGAGAACCAGGAGGTTTATTGACGACAACAAAATAGATTCCTCTTTCTTCCTCATTTCAACTCCTCTTCCCGGGACGGGATACAGGCAGAGGCTCCTTGACGAGGGACGCATATTCGACCATAACTGGAACCATTACGACTGCACCCACGTCGTTTTTCAGCCGAACCTTATGACGCCGGAACAACTCTCCGAAGGCGTATACTGGTTGTGGAGAGAGACGCTGTCGCATAAATCAATCTGGATGCGTCTTTACGGCGGGCCGCAGTTCATGTTCTACCTGGGGATGAACTACGCGATGAAGATGCTGGACAAAAAAATACATCCGAGGCGCTCGAACAACCCGGCGAAGGCTTTGTTATAAACCCTCGATTAACGCGGATTACGATTAAATAAATATATATTAATCCGTGGAAACCGGTGAAAATCCGTGGTTAAATTATATTGAAAATCAGGTTGATATTTCCTAAAAAAGACGGCGACCCCGGCGCGATGGGCATGACGGTGCCGTACGTTCTGCCGCACCTGGCCGCGTTGTCCCAGCCCTGGCATAAAATCGAACTGGTAAACTTATTCAAGCAGAAAGAAGATTACGGAGGAAGACTTCCCGACATCGTCGGCATAAGCGTGATGACTCCGATGGCCCGGGAGGCGTACCGGATTGCGGACGAATATAGAAAACGCGGGGTAAAAGTGGTGATAGGAGGCCATCACGCAAGCGCTTTGCCGCATGAGGCTAAGCTGCATTCCGACGCCGTGGTTATAGGCGAGGCCGAGGATACCTGGAAAGTCGTTCTCGGCGATGCGGAAGGGAATGTATTAAAAGATTTTTATATAAGCGGTAGTTTATACGACGATGATTGTTTCAAAGGCCATGAAGTTTATCTATCGCCTGAGAGGCCGAGCTTGGCAGGCCTTCCCTTGCCAAGGCGCGAATTGCTGAAAGACAGATATTTTTTTGACTGCATAGTTACTACGCGCGGCTGTCCGTATAGATGCAAGTTCTGCGGCACGTCCAGGTTCTACGGCGGCCTTATTCGCCATAGACCGGTGGAAGAAGTAACGGACGAGATTAAGCAAATGGGCAGGTTTTTCCTGATGGCTGACGACGACATTTTCGGAGACGTTCAATACCGGACGGAACTTTATTCGAGAATGAGCGGCTTGAGACGCTTCATGCGCTGGCACGGCGCGGGGGCTGTTTCCGCGGTCTTGGAGCGGGGCGGCGAGGAGATGATAAGGCTCGCGGCGAAGAGCGGGCTGGATACTGTCTTTACCGGCCTGGAATCGGCGGAAGGCGATACTCTGGATGCGCTTGAAATAAACGCAAAATTAAGACGCCGTGAAAAAGGGAATTTTGAAACGATCTCCATGGCGGTGAAGAAAGTTCAGTCTATGGGCATTATGGTTTTCGGTTTCTTTGTTCTGGGGTTCGATACGGATAATGAAAAAAGTTTTGAGAAGACGCTCGATCTCTGCTGCAGGCTGAACGTGCCGCCGATTCCCTTTTTGCTTATGCCGCTTCCCGGCACTCCGTTATGGGACGAGATGAGCGGCAGGATTCTTCCCGGGCAGGACTGGGGGAAATGGGACGGGGTGCATGCGCTATGCGTTCATCCGTCTCTTCCGCCGAAACAGAGAGAGGAACTGCTTTATAAATTGCGTATCAGCGCATATACGTTCCGCAGGATAGTTCGCAGGATAAGGGGATTTTCACCAGCCGCCGCCGTAAACGGTCTGCTGATGCAGGCCGGGATAAGGCGCAGCTTCATATCCGATTGGAAGAGGATCAATGGCAGAATATGACGTCGTAATAATCGGCGCCGGAATTGCCGGACTCGTAACAGGCAATTATCTTGTCGACTCCGGCAAGCGTGTTTTAATCGTGGAGCAGATCAAGTATCCCGGCGGATGCGCTTGCACGTTCGGGAAGCAGGGGTATAAGTTTGACGGCGCCGTACACTGGATAAGCCAGGCGGGCGAGGGAGGGATTGTCAGAGCGATACTGGGAGATTTTGGTCTTGATGCCGATGTCCGGTTCGACAGGCTTCCCGCCCCGCCGCAGGTGTGGCTGCCGGATAAAAAGATTAAGCCCTCCTTTGGCAAAGAAAGCCTTGTCAAGTCGCTCTCCGGGGCATTCCCGGATGAATCAAAAAACCTGGATATATTCTGGAATGAGACGGAGGCGACGCTGAAGCAGCTCTGGCGGCTCGTAAAACGCAGGCCGTCGAAAACGGCGCTGGCCGAGAAACTTCTATTCAACCTGTCGTTCCCCTTAAAATTTGGAAAGATTGCAAAGTATCACAAGAAAAAGGCGTCGGAAGTCATAGCGCGATATTTAAGCGGCAAATCTCTCAGGCTTGTCCTGGAAACAATGGGGATATTCCAGGACATATCGTTCGTTCATTATGCCTGGTTTAATTCAGTTTCGCTCGAAGGGGACGCCTACTACCCCGCCGGAGGGATACGCGCGGTGCCGGACGCACTGGCGAATCGTTTTATATCCAGGGGCGGAGAGATACGCTACAGGTGCAGGGCGGAAAAGATAAATTTTAAAGATAAAAAAATCTCCGGCATTGTTGCTGACGGCGAAGAAATATCCGCCGGGACCGTGGTATCTGCGTCCGACGCCACGAAGACTTTTTTAAGTCTCGTCGGCGAAGAAAAACTGCCCTCAGAGTTTGTATCCGGACTGAAGGAATGGAAGGTGTCGGAGCCGTTCTTTTATGTTTATCTTGGACTGAATTGCGACCTCCGCGAAAAGGGTTTTGACGGCTCTCCGATATGGTATATTCCGGAGAGCATCGATAAAAAATTCCCGATGCTTGGCGGCAAGGCATTGGGAATCGGGATGCCGTCGCTTCTTGACAGCTCTCTCGCGCCGGCAGGAAAGAGCGTTTTGATTCTTGGCATGGCCGCATCGTGCGCGTTCATGGACGCCTGCCCTGTCCGTGCGGAAGCCGGGGCCAATTACCGCGAGAACGAGCATTACAAGGCTGTCAAAGAGCGTGTCGGAGAGTATATGCTCGACATCGCCGAAGAGGCAATCCCCGGCCTGCGAGAGAATATTGATCTGAAGATATTCGCCACCCCGCACACCTTCGAGCGCTATACCGGGAATTTGCACGGCGCATCGTCAGGATGGTCTATGTCTGCGGACCGGCAGCATAAGCTGTCCGTGAAGACGCCGGTGCCGGGTCTGTATCTTGCGGGACATTGGACGATGAATCCAGGCGGAGTGCCCGCCGCATTCGTAAGCGGGAAACTCGCGGCGGAGGAAGTTCTGAAGGGCTAAATTATCCGGCTGTCAAGGTTGAAGACCTGCCCGCTTACGGATTTCATATAAATCAGGTTAAATATGAAAAAGGCGGCTTCGGCAGGGTTTGAATAGGTTTTCAGCAGGTTGTCCGCGAGCGCGTTATTCTTCGCCTTGTCCGATGCCGACACTCCCATCCCGGTCGGCATATATCCCGGCAGGACGCAGTTTACCTGTATGCCTTGCGGCGCAAGCTCTACGGCTGCGGCCTTTGTGAGGCCGATCAACGCCGCCTTTGACGCGGCATACGCCGAATGACCTTCCCTTCCCTTGACGCCTGTTATCGATGAGATGTTGATTATATGTCCGGATCCCTGGCGGGCCATAACCTCCGAGGCAGCCTTTATGGCATGAAACGGCCCATTCAGGTTAATCCGAAACGTTTCATTCAAAACATTATCGGAAAGCCGTAGTAGCAAGCCCTCCTGAGAAACGCCCGCGTTGTTTATCAGAGCGTCAAGTCTTCCCCATCGCGCCGTGGCCGAATTTATCAGCGCCTCCGTCTGGGCCGGGTCGCCGACATCCGCGCGGATTATGACCGCGTCGCCGCCGGATGATATAATCTCCTCGGCAACAGATTCGGCCCCGTGCTTTGAATTCAGGTAATTGACCGCCACTCCCCAGCCGGAGCGCCCGAAGATGAGCGCGACCTCGCGCCCCAACCCTCCCGAAGCGCCGGTCACTATGACGGTTTTTCGCATCACAGTTTTTTCATCGCCTCCAGCAGCGCGTCAATATCCGAAGGCGCGTGAGCCGCGGAAACGGTAAAGCGGATACGGCATTCTCCCTCAGGCACGCTTGGCGGTCTTATTGCCGGGGCATAAAAACCGGAAGCCGACAGCGCGTCCGACAATCTCACCGCCTCTTCCGCCGCGCCGACGATTACGGGGATTATCGGAGTGCCGCCGCCCGTTATAGTGCAGCCGATTTTTTTCAATCCATCCCGGAGCATACGCGCGTTTTCATGCAGGCGCGCGAGCCTTTCCGGTTCATGCCGCAGGATTTCTAATGCTGCCAGGGCCGCCGCGCATACGGAGGGGGGCAGCGCGGTGGAAAAGATAAAAGTGCGGACTGTATTGATCAATAGTTCCATATATTCAGTATTTCCCGCGGCAAATGCGCCGTATGATCCGAGCGCCTTTCCGAGTGTGCCCATCTGAATAACATCGTGTTCCGGAGAGATTTTAAAATGCTCGAATATCCCGCGTCCGGTCTCTCCAAGGACTCCGGTTGAGTGGGCCTCGTCGATATATAAACGAGCGCCGTATGTATTTGCAGCGTGTATTATTTCAGGAAGCGGCGCGATGTCTCCGTCCATGCTGAAAACGGCCTCTGTAACAATCAGCCGGTTCTCGCCGCGTGATTTCTCCGACAGCAGTTTTTTTAGTTGGACGTGGTCGTTATGGCCGTAAATATTTATCTTGGCCCCTGAAAGCCTGCATCCGTCTATGATGCTCGCGTGGTTCAGGCGGTCGCTGAAGATTACATCGTCTTTTCCCGCAAGGGCCGGGATTATCCCTGTGTTCGCTGAATAGCCGGAGCCGAAAAGCAGGGACGACTCCGCCGATTTGAACCCGGCAAGTTCTTCACGAAGCTTCTCGTGGTATTGCGTATGGCCGGATATGAGCGGCGCGGAGCCTGCGCCGAAACCGGAACTTTGCGCGGCTTCGGCTGCCCTGGAGATTACTTCCGGATGATCTGCGAGGCCCAGGTAGTCGTTCGCGCAGAATAAAACTACCTCCCGTCCATCCATTAATGCGCGGGTATGTGAAATTCTTTCTACTGTTTTCAGATAACGTTTGTACGGGAATTTATCCATAACTGCTTATTTATTATTTTCATGCAGGACTTCCACGTTTCCGTTTACCAGTACAGGCGTCTTGCGCATATAGTCGATATATTTTTCCAGATCGAATTTTTCGGCGTTCACGAAAAAGGCCCGCCCGCCGAACCTGCATCCGGATTGTTTCATGGAAGCTATCCTGCAATATCCAAAGGCCCTTGACGCGGCGTAACCCGTGGTATAGTGCGGGTCGTCGGATATGCATAATTCGGCCACTGCTCCCGGAGCGTTCGCCGCCTTTGTCGCAAGCGCAAGCGCTTCCCGGAAATGCGGCGTGGCGCAGGCCAGTTCATTCTCAGCCGGCGATATATACGCTTCGGCCTCCTTCGCCCAGTCAACCGCGCGCGCCCTTATCCCGCGCTCACGGTCCGGCTCCAGGCGTTCTCCCGTCGCTGCGTCAACCAGCATCGCCCCGCGCATGTTATTTCCGGCGGGCGATGCGCCGGAGAGAATCGCTTCAAGGGCCATATTGGCGGCTTTTTCGGAAACTCCCGCCCTTGCAAGCTCGGAAACAGCTATAGTATGCGGAATTCCGGAGGGTATAATTACCCTAAGCGGCCTGAGTCTCAGAATTTCCCTGCCCGCAAGGGACTCCACGGTTATTTTTATCTCTTCCGGAGGGCCGTTCTCGTGGGTCATTGCGCGGCGGATGAGCGAGGCCGCAACTGTCTCGATTTCAGCATCAGGCACGATCCTTTCAGCGCCGGAGATATGCAGTCCGCCGCTTGACGCGCGCATTCTTGCGGAGAAAAGCTCAGCCATGAAGCCGCATCCCAAGGTCTTTTATCATGCGCAGGTCGTCCTCGAAATTCCTGCCGCTCGTGGTCAGATAATCTCCCATCAATATCCCGTTCGCGCCGGCCAGGAAAACCATCGGGTGCAGTTCCCTAAGCGCAGTCAGCCTGCCGCCGCATACGCGGATTTCCTTCTCGGTCAGGATGTGGCGCACCAGGGCGATGGACTTGAGCGCTTCGAGCGGGGTAATGAAATCCGCATCCTCAAGCGGCGTGCCGGGGATGGGCATAAGGAAATTTACCGGCACGGAGTCCACGCCGAGCCGGGCCAGTTCGGAGGCCATCTCCGCCCTGTCCGGCATACCCTCCCCCATGCCGAAAATCCCTCCGCTGCAGGTGGAAAGCCCCGCCTCTTTGGCGGCCAGGAGAGTCTCGATACGCTCATCGTACGTGTGCGTGGAGCATATTCTGGGAAAGAAGCTCCTCGACGTCTCCAGGTTATGGTGATAGCGGTGCAGGCCCGCTCCCTTTAATGTGCGGAGCTGGTATAAAGATAAAGCCCCAAGCGTGGCGCATGGCTTAAAGCCGATTTCCCGCACCTTCTCGACCATCCGGGCGATGGAGGAAAGCTCCTTTTCTGAACCTATGCCCCTCCCGGAGGTTACGATACAGAAACGTCGGACGCCGTTATCGAACACCCGTTTCGCCGCAGGGATTACCTCGTCTTCCGGCAGCAGCGGGTATGTTCTTAAACGGGCTGCGTGATGTGCGGACTGGGCGCAGAAGGCGCAGTCTTCGGGGCAGTTCCCGGAGCGGGCGTTTATTATGGAACACGCATCAACGTCGGGGCCGAAGTTCTCCTCACGGATGCGCCCGGCTTCCCGTATAAATTCCCAGGGTTTTTCGTCCAAGTCATTTAAAAGATTGGAAATTTGCATTTTGATCGGGCAAGCGTTATTCTTCAATACAGGTAGAACATGAGGCTACACGCGGCAGGCGTTATTGTCAAACGAAATTTATGTGAGGTTTGCAAAAATCAAGACCCGTATATAAATCGGTGGTCATAAAGGCTTTAAAGACCTTGACATCTGTATCCAAAGAAATTAATATAAAATGTAAATTGGAAGAAAAGTTTGGAGAGTCAAGATGTTCGAAAAATTTACAGACAGAGGCAGGAAGGTGATAATCTTCGCCAGAGAAGAGGCGGAGAGGCATCAGAACGATTACCTTGGGACGGAACACCTGCTGCTTGGGCTTCTTCGGGAGGACGACGGGATTCCTATCGCCGTGCTTCGGAAGCTTGGGCTTAATACCGAGCAGGTGCGGATGGAGGTTGAGCGTAACCTTCCGGGAGGAATGGGAAATCTGGCATTCGGCGAGATACCCTTCACCCCCAGGGCCAAGAAAGTTCTGGAATTGGCGATAGAAGAGGCCCGGCTTCTTGGCCATAATTATGTCGGCAGCGAACACCTCCTGCTCGGAATAATAAGGGAAGAAGAGGGCATCGGCGGCAAAATCCTTCGGAACCTCGGCGCGCATCTGCTCGGCGCCCGCCAGCTTACGATAAACTTCGTCCGCAGAAGCCCCGGTCAGGCGGCGCGGGACAAGAAAAGCCCCACTCCGGCGCTGGACGAGTTCGGACGGGACCTTACCCAGCTTGCCAGGGACGGCAAGCTCGACCCCGTCATAGGCCGCGAGAACGAAATCGAGCGCGTCATGCAGATACTCTCCCGCCGCACGAAGAACAACCCGGTATTGATAGGCGAGCCGGGGGTGGGCAAAACTGCTATAGTCGAGGGCCTGGCGCAGCGCATAGTAAACGACGAGGTGCCGGAAAACCTTGCAAACAAAAGGCTCGTGGCGCTCGATTTGGGCTCGCTCATCGCAGGCACGAAATACCGCGGCCAGTTCGAGGAACGCCTGAAAGTCGTAATGAAGGAAATCGCCCAGGCGGAAAACGTCATTATATTCATAGACGAACTCCATACGCTTGTGGGCGCGGGCGCGGCGGAAGGCTCCGTGGACGCCTCCAGCATGTTGAAACCCGCCCTTTCCAGGGGCGAGATACAGTGCATCGGCGCAACGACGCTCGATGAGTACAGAAAGCATATCGAGAAGGACGGCGCGCTTGAGAGGCGCTTCCAGCCCATACAGGTCATGCCGCCGACGCTCGAAGAGGCGGTCAAAATATTACAGGGACTGAAAGGCAAGTACGAGGCCCATCACAAGGTAAAATACAAGGACGAGGCCGTGGAGGCCTCCGTGAAGCTCTCAGACCGCTACATAACCGACCGCTACCTGCCGGACAAGGCCATCGACATAATCGACGAGGCCGGCTCGCGCGCAAAGCTCCAGAAATATACCCTGCCGTCGGACATACGCGCAGTAGAGCGGGACATGAAAAAGGCCGCGAAAAACAAGAACCTGTTCTTAAGGCTCCAGGACGCGGAGAAGGCCGAGTATTTTACCCGCGAAGAGGAGCGCCTGAAGGAGCAGTTCGAGGAGGCCCAGCGCGTCTGGCGGGAATCCCAGGACAAGGTGCAGCCGCTCATCGGCGAAGAGGAGATTGCGGGCATAATATCCAAGATTACCGGGATTCCTCTTTTAAAGCTCGAGGAGAAGGAGTCCGAGAAGCTGCTCCGGATGGAGGAGTTCCTGCACAAGAGGATTGTGGGACAGGACGAGGCCATACGCGCCGTATCGAGGGCGATACGCCGCTCCCGCGCCGGGATAAAGAACCGCAAAAAGCCCATAGGCTCCTTCATATTCCTGGGGCCGACGGGCGTCGGAAAGACCGAGCTTGCGAGGGTTCTGGCCGAGTTTCTCTTCGATAACGAGGACGCGCTGATTCGCGTGGACATGTCGGAGTTCATGGAGAAGTTCACCGTCTCAAGGCTCACTGGCGCGCCCCCGGGATATGTCGGGTATGAAGAGGGCGGCCAGCTTACGGAGAAGGTGAGGCGGCGCCCGTATTCCGTCGTGCTCTTCGACGAAATAGAGAAGGCCCATCCGGACCTGTTCAATATTCTGCTCCAGGTGCTCGACGACGGCCAGCTTACCGACAGCTACGGCAGGAAGGTCGATTTCAAAAACACCGTGCTTATCATGACATCGAACCTCGGCGCGAGGCTTATCGACAAGAACGTCAACATGGGCTTCCACAGCGACGGCGGCATGAACGTCAAGTCCATAAGCGACAAGGTTACCGGGGAACTCAAGCATTTCTTCAACCCGGAGTTCTTAAACCGTGTGGACGAGATAATCGTCTTCCATCATCTGGACGACAACCAGCTTCTCAAGATTGTCGACCTGCTCGTGGACGAAGTCAACAACATGCTTCTCGAACAGAATATCCAGCTCGATGTCGACAATGAAGTGAAGAAGTGGATAATAAAGAACAACTTCCAGGCGTCCTACGGGGCGAGGCCGCTTCGGCGCGCAATACAGAAGTATATCGAAGACCCGTTTTCCGAGGAGCTTTTACGGGGCCGTTTCAAGGAAGGCGGGAAGGTGCTCGTAAAATTAAGGGACGGCGGGGTATATTTCGAGGAGATTCCCCTGGAGGCGTTTGTGGGGGTATAATGCCCGCTTATCGTCATTTCGGGACAGCCGTCGAAGAATCTCGGTTATCATATTGGAAATCAAACGAAGCGGTTCCCAGCCATCAGGAAAAGGCCCGGCAGAGTATTTCACCGGTACGGTGCGTATCGACCCTCTGTTCCAGGCAAACGATCCGGCGCGTGCGCTCGGCGCCAGCGTCACATTTGAGCCCGGCGCCCGGACAGCATGGCACACGCACCCGCTCGGCCAGACTCTTATAGTTACGGCTGGTTGTGGTTTGGTGCAACGCTGGGGCGGCCCGGTCGAGGAAATCAGGCCGGGCGATGTAGTTTGGATTGCGCCCGGCGAGAAGCATTGGCATGGAGCTTCGGATACCACGGCCATGACTCATATCGCCATACAGGAACAGCAGAATGGCAAAGTCGCCGACTGGATGGAAAAGGTCGGCGACTGACAGGAATCCTGTAATTCCGGTTTGTATTATAAATGCGGGTTCTCTTCCCTGTTTATCATATGGGGAACTGCCGAACCCGCATTTGTTTCTTGCATCGCTTTATGGGGCCGTCAGGAGCTTGTAGATTCCGTAAACCCCCGCCCCCGCGGTAGCGACAATAGCACTCGCAAGGCCCATGAAGAATACAACCGCTACACCAGCCATGCCTACCATTTTAAGCCTCCTTTTTAATAATAGATTCTACTATAATTATAGCACGGATTTGCATATGGGGATGAAGGCGAAAATTCCTGGATTCCCGATAGAAGCATTCGGGAATGACGAGTCATGTTGTTGTGTAGGGGCGCAATTTTATTGCGCCCGTGTATAATGAATCGTGTCAATCGCTTGCAATGGCGTCAGATGGAGATGGCTACATGTCGAAAAAAAGCGCGGGACTTTTAATGTACAGGCGGCGGGGGGGCGGCCTGGAAGTGTTCCTGGTTCATCCGGGCGGGCCGTACTGGGTAAATAAAGACCTTGGGGCATGGACAATCCCCAAGGGTGAGATACTGGAGTCGGAAGAACCTCTTCTCGCGGCGAAGCGCGAATTTACGGAGGAAACAGGCTTTATGGTTCCCGAAAGCGCCATATTCTCCGCCTTGACGCCGCTTAAACAGAAAAGCGGAAAGGTCATATATGTCTGGGCCTTCGGGGGCGATTGCATCCCGGAGGAGCTTAAAAGCAACCTCTGCGCCATGCAATGGCCTCCCAGGAGCGGCAGGTTCATAGATATCCCGGAAATAGACAGGGGAGGGTGGTTCACGGTAACGGAGGCGAAAGAGCGGATAATCGCCGGACAGCTTGGCTTTATTACTGATCTGGAAAATGGGGTTTAGGGGAGCGGAACCGGCCTGCCGACCTGCCCGCCGTCATTCCCGCGAAAACGGGAATCCAGGAATTTCATTCAAGGCCGGCACGCGGGTCGGCCCCTACCCTTCATCCGGGCATTCGGTAATGACTAAAGAGTGCCGGCGCCTCGTTTGTCTTGCCTGTCATTCTGAGGCCCAGCCGAAGAATCCACGGTTGACTTTAGAGGTTTCGGTAATTGCAATGCTATTTGCTGATAATCGCGAGCCGGGCGCCAATAGTAAATCTCATCGGTCGGAGAAGTTCATTGTCGATAGCAATTCCGGATTGATTCCAGAACCTGCTGATTGTTAAAGTAAAAACGTGTAAAAATCACGAATTTCCCCCGGTATCGAAAGCGGGCCTGAAATGGGCCGTTTTCGGGCATTTTCGGGGCAAAAAGAGGGCGCGGGGAAGGTGCGTTTTGGGGGGATTATTTATTCGGGGCGGTTTAATGGTTTTTTAACGGCGGGAGGTTCACAAGCTCCTTCATATCTCTAAGATATTGCTCGCTTTTTACGCGCGCCTTCTTTACGGATTGCTTGCCGTAGAGGCCGAGCATCCCGCAGTAGAAGTTAAACCTTGAGACGTGCCGGAAAATCTTGCTCCAGGAGTAGAATTTTGCCATAGCCTTGAAAGTCTCGCGTTGAAGCTCGGAGGGCGACATAAGCAGGGGACGGAAGACGGCGTAATGCGCGTCGTACTTGCTCCAGTCCTTGTGCAGAAGCCTGCCCTGGGCCTCGAATTCCTTGTAAACCGGCGTCCCGGGAAGCGGCGTGAGGACGAGGAACTGCACGGACTCCATGTCCATCTTCCGGGCGAAAAGCTGTGTATTCCTGATGGTTTCGGCGTCGTCCGTATCCGAGCCGAAGACGAACATGCCGTGTATGCGAATGCCCCTGGCATGGAACGCCCGAACCGCCCGAACGATGTCCTCAACCCCTTGTTTTTTATTGTAAAGCTGAAGCGTCTTCTCATTGACGGACTCGAAGCCTATGAACACGTTCTCGCACCCGGAGCGCTTCATCAGGTCCAGAAGCTCCGGGTCGCTCGCGGCGTCGCTTCGCACCTGGGCGCTCCAGTTGAACTTCAGTCCGCCCGCAGACCAGCCCTCGTCTATGATCCTGCGCAGGAGTTCCTTTGTCCGCTTTTTGTTAGCAGTGAAATTGTCGTCTATGAAAAACACAAACGAACCGGATCTGCCCGCCGCAGTCCTGCCTGCCTCTATCCCGGCACGAATTTCCTCCATTACCTTATCGATGCCTTTGAACCTGTATTTCCTGCCGAACATGTGGATTACGGAGCAGAAGCTGCAATCGAACGGACAGCCGCGCGACGTGGCTATGGGGAGAATGACCTTCGGGCTCCAGCCCCGGACGAGCGAGAAATCCGGCGCGGGGTACGGGTCGAGGTCCGCTATCAACTCACGCGCTTCGTTATGCACCGGGCCTTCCTGGGAATTCCACGACAGGCCCTTTATATCTCCGAAAGAGGATTTATTCTCGATTGCGCTGAGCAGTTCCACAACGGTATGTTCGCCCTCGCCGCGAACGACGAAATCGGCATGCCTGAGTGCCTCGTCCGGCAGGAACGTGACGTGAGGGCCGCCCATTATCACCGTCTTGCCCCT
This sequence comes from Nitrospirota bacterium, assembly GCA_021789495.1. GTDB lineage: Bacteria > Nitrospirota > JACRHJ01 > JACRHJ01 > JACRHJ01 > JAKAHE01. The sequence continues at coordinate 12,392 of JAJYJM010000005.1, read as the reverse complement.
TGCGCGGAGCCTGTCGGCGATTTTATAGGCGCGCGGGGCGGTGGATGTGATGGTTGAAATGCCGACTATCCGGCAGGAGTCAACCTCATTCCAGTCCGGCGCCTCCACGTCCTCTATGAACACGCGGGTGTCGTATCCCAGCCCCTTGAGGATGGTGGCGAGCAACACTGTGCCCAGGCGCGGTATGGGAAAGGCCGAGAAGACGTGCGCCCCCGGCGATTTCGCCTCGATGAAACAGATCTTGGTATGCATTATTTTTAAAGCTTAGACCTGTGCCGGGGTATTGTCAAATGAATAGTAATCGGGCGACAGAATTCAAACGGCATATAAAACCTGGATTCCCGATTAAGACCTTCGGGAATGACGAACGAATGCCGGACGCAATGAATTGCGCCCCTACAATGCGTGGCATGGCGACGGAGATTCCGCTTTACGGTGCGGCGGGCAGGCGCAGGATGAACGTCGCGCCTTCGCCTTCCTTGCTTTCGGCTGCGATTGTGCCTCCGTGAGCGGTCAT
>JAJYJM010000005.1:0-11775 GCA_021789495.1 Nitrospirota bacterium | reverse complement strand
GCGCCCCTACAATGCGTGGCATGGCGACGGAGATTCCGCTTTACGGTGCGGCGGGCAGGCGCAGGATGAACGTCGCGCCTTCGCCTTCCTTGCTTTCGGCTGCGATTGTGCCTCCGTGAGCGGTCATAATGGCCTTCGAGATATACAGGCCGAGTCCGCTCCCGCGGGACGTGGAGCCGGTGCCCTTATAGTATTTGTCGAAGAGTTTCGGCATCTCGTCCGGGACGATTCCCACGCCGGAATCCGTCAGGCGCACCTCGACGAAATCACCGGCCCTCTTTGCGGCGAAGGATATTCTTCCGCCGTGCGGGGTGAACTTTACGGCGTTGGCTACGAGGTTGCACATGACGCGCTCGAGGTGTTCCCTGTCTGCAAGGACCGGCGGGAGGTTAGGCTCGAACTCCATGCTCGTGGTGTGACCCTTGTCGTTTATCTGGGGCGCCATGTTCCTTACGGCCTCCGTTATCAGGGACTGTATCTTCATAGGGCTTCTGTTGAGTTCTATAATCTTCTCCTTTATCCTGCCGGCGGAGAGTATGTTCCTCACAAGCCCAAGCATCCTCTGGGCGTTTATCAGTATCCCTTCCATGGGTTGCCTGTGTTTTTCCGGCACAGAGCCAAGCTCGCCGGAGAGGATAATCGAGCTGTAGCCGAGGATGGAGGTGAGGGGGGTTTTAAGGTCGTGGGTGAGCATAGCCATGAACTCCTCCTGTTCCTCCGTCTTTTCCTCGACGGCCTTCTCGAGGTTAGCCGTCTGCTCCTGGAGCTTCTCCTCAAGCCGGACGCGCTCGGTAACGTCCACGACAATCTCCACGGCGCCGATTGTCCTGCCGTCCTTGCTCCTGAGCGGGACGCCGATATTCTCGACGATGAGGTCGTCGCGCACGCGTCTTACAAACTTAAAGGGCTTGCCCGTGTCGAGCGCGTTCTTCACGCCGCAGAAATCGCATATCCTCTCCTCGCCTTTGCGGTTCGGGTCGTCCTTGTATATGCCGTTTACGTCGTAGCAGCGCCGTCCCTCGACATCGGCGGATTTTACGCCAAGCTTTTCTTCGAGGAACGGGTTGATTCTGATAAAGCGCATATCCTGCGTAAGGTAGGATATGCCTATGGGAAGGTTTGAGAAGAGGGCCTCGAACTGTTCCCGCCAGTTTTCCAGTGTTTCCCCGGCTTCACGTTCAGGCATTTTCAACCGTCCTTTTCAGGGGGTATAATCCTTTGGGATTAGTCTATAAGCAAAAAGCGGGCCACTGAACCAATAAATAAAATTCACCATAAAAACCCTGTATTTACAGTCGGTTATATTTTGAAAATTCATTTTCAATAATCCCGGCCATCGTAAAGCGCTAAAACGCTCAGTTTTTGGTGAGCGGTTGTGCTTGAAACTCCCGCCGACGCCGACGTTTTCTTGACACCGCTTCAATGGAGTTGACTTTTTGCGCGGATGAATATAGACTCCACGGGCCATGAAAAGGGATATGCAGGTTATCGTAAAGGCACCGGCGAAGGTAAACCTCTCGCTTGAGGTATTGGGCAGGAGGCCGGACGGCTATCACGACATAATAAGCGTCATGCAGGCGCTGGAGCTTTCCGACGACGTAAAGATTACCCTGAGGGGAGAGGGCCGGGGAGAGGGTGAAAATTCCATCGAGGTAATCTGCGACTCGCCGGACGTCCCGGAAGGGCCGGGAAACGTGGCGTACCGGGCGGCCAGGGCGCTTCTCGACGAGGCCGGGCGGCTTGAGCCGCGCCTGGCCGACCGGCATGACATAAAGATTGAGATAACCAAGAACATACCCGTGGCGGCGGGTCTTGGCGGCGGCTCAAGCGATGCGGCGGCTGTCCTGAAGGGACTGAATATCCTCCTGGGAGAGCCCGTCCCGGAGGAGCGCCTGCGTGAGATCGGGGCGACTATCGGCGCGGACGTGCCGTTCTTCCTCTCCTGGCCCCTGGCGCTTGCCGAGGGCATAGGCGAAAGGCTAACGCCGCTTAAGCCGCTTGGCGGGATATGGCTTGTTCTCGTAAAACCCGCCTTCGGCGTCTCTACGGCGTGGGTTTATTCGCAGTTAAGTTTAGGGTTGACAAACAAATCCGGTGATATTAAACTTCCTGAGCTTAATATATTCGCTGACAGGATGGCCGAATCCGCAGACGCCGGTCAACCGGCTCGACCGGCGGACGTCTCTATTATTGCCTCCTGTTTGAAGAACGACCTTGAGCGCGTTACGGTTCTAAGGTATCCGGAGATAGACGTCCTGAAAAGAAGGCTGACCGAAGCGGGGGCACCGGGCGCTTTGATGTCCGGGAGCGGCCCGACGGTCTTTGGCGTTTTCAGGACGGAGGCGGAGGCACAAGGAGCCGCCGAAGGCCTTAAGGACACCGGCTGCAGATTGATTGTCACGAGAACCATCCCCAGTTGGCCGGCGCCTGTTCTCTAAAGAGCCCCGTTTTATCTGTAGGGGGACATCTGAGGGTAGACGAGAAGGGGGGAAGTTATGGAAGTAACCGAGGTCAAGGTATTTCCTGTTTCCGAAGACAAGCTGAAGGCATATGTCACGATAACGTTCGACAATTCCTTCGTGGTGCGGGACCTTAAGATCATCCAGGGGAAATCAGGGATGTTCGTTGCAATGCCGAGCAAGAAGAGAAAGGACGGCACCTACCGGGACATGGCGCATCCGCTCAACACCGAGACGCGCGAGATGATCGAGAAAAAGATCATGGAGGAATACGACAGGGAGATGGCCGCTCTCCAGGGGAAAGCATGACATGAGTTGGGGCGTCGACAAGCGGTAAGTCAGGAGACTTTGAATCTCCCATTCCCAGGTTCGAATCCTGGCGCCCCAGCCAGGATTCTTTTTTATGGAATTATAAAGCAATGGCGCACGAACTGAAGCTTTTTTCCGGCAACGCGAATATCGTCCTGGCCAGGGAAATCGCCGCATATCTGGGCATTACTCTTGGCGACGCCTTCGTGGCGACTTTTTCCGACGGCGAGATAAACGTCAAAATCAACGAGAACGTGCGGGGTATGGACGTCTTCGTCGTCCAGCCGACGTCGTCGCCGGTGAACCACAACCTCATGGAACTCCTCATAATGATAGACGCCTTCAAGAGGGCGTCCGCCAAGCGCATCACCGCCGTAATACCCTACTACGGCTACGCCCGGCAGGACAGGAAGGCCCAGCCCAGGGTGCCCATCACCGCGAGGCTCGTGGCGGATCTTATTACCACCGCGGGCGCGGCCAGGGTCCTTACGGTTGACCTCCACGCCGGGCAGATACAGGGGTTCTTCAACGTGCCGGTGGACAACCTCTTCGCGACGCCGGTTCTGTTCGATTACTTAAAGGACATAGGGCTCGACGACCCCGTTGTAATATCCCCGGACGCGGGAGGCGTGGAGCGGGCGAGGGCGTTCTCGAAGAGACTTGGCGGGAGCATAGCCATCATAGACAAGAGAAGGAGCGCGCCAAACGTGGCGGAGGTGATGAATATCATCGGGGATGTCAAAGGCCGGGACGCGCTCCTGCTCGACGACATGATAGACACCGCGGGCACCATCACGAAGGCGGTGGACGCGATAAAGAGAAACGGGGCCAAGAAGGTCATGGCGGCATGTTCTCACGCCGTTCTGTCCGGCCCGGCGATAAAGAGACTCAACGAGTCTGAGCTTGACAAGGTGGTCGTGACGAATACGATTGCCATGGACGGCAAGCAGAAGGAGTGCCCGAAGCTCAAGGTGCTGACCATGGCGCCGCTTCTGGGCGAGGCGATAAAAAGGATACACGATGAGAGCTCGCTGAGCTCGCTATTTGCTTAGGAGGATATTTTCAGATGAACAAGACAGCATTGAAGGTTCAAATCCGTGAGGGAAGGGGGAAGGGTCCTGCGAGGGTCCTGAGGCGCGAGGGCAGAATACCGGGAATAATTTACGGCGTCGGAGAGCCCACGCCGATTTCGCTCGACAGCAAGGAACTCTCCCGGATAATAACCTCCGGCGACGGCGGGAGCAAGCTCCTCTCCATAGAGATGGAAGGCAGGGAGAAGATGGCCATCCTGAGGGATTACCAGGTTGACCCTGTTAAGAACGTCCTGATACATGCCGACCTCCAGGAAGTCGCCGAGGACAAGACGGTGCATGTGACAGTCGCCGTGGTGCAGATTGGCGGCCAGCCCGTGGGCGTAAAGGAGGGCGGAATACTCTCCCATGCCGTAAGGGAGATAGTCGTTGAGTGCCTGCCGACGAAGATACCGGAGCATATCGAGGTGGACTGTTCCGGGCTTAAAATAAACGAGTCCGTCCACGTGGGGAACCTGAATCTTCCCGACGGCGTAAAAGCCCTTACCGACGCCGGCACGGTGCTCTTCGCGGTCGCCCCGCCGATCTCCGCCGAGAAGCTCGACGCCATGCTCTCGACAGAGGCCGCAGCCGAGGTGAAGGAGCCGGAGGTATTGACGAAGAAGAAGGAAGAAGAGCCGGAGAAGGCTGAGAAGGCGAAGGAAAAACCGGAAAAGGCAAAGACCGAAAAGGCAAAGTAGTTTTGAAGATAGTCGCCGGACTTGGGAACCCCGGGGCCGAATATGCCGGAACACGCCACAACATAGGGTTTATTGTGGTGGACGCCCTCGCCGGGAAGCTCCTGGGGAAAGGTTCTTACAAGAAGTCCTTCAGCGCGTTTACAGCCAGGGTTGAATTCGAGGGAGAATCCCTCCTCCTGATGAAGCCGCAGACTTACATGAACCTGAGCGGCGACGCCGTGGGCGAGGCAGTGAGGTATTACAAGCTTGCCCCTTCGGATGTGGTCGTAATTCACGACGACATGGACCTGCCCCTCGGCAGGATAAGAATACGCTCTTCGGGCGGCGGAGGCGGGCACAGAGGCGTTGCATCGGTAATATCGCATGTGGGCGGAGATTTCATACGGGTAAGGGTCGGCATAGGGCGCCCGGACCCGCGGCTCGACCCGGCTGATTATGTTCTTTCCAGGTTCATCGAGGAAGAGCGAAAAGAGGTCGAGGAGACCGTTGCCGCTGCGGCCGAGGCTGTCCTGACGATATTTAAAAGAGGACTTTCAGCCGCCATGAACGGGTTCAATTAATATCACAATATTGCTCTTGATTAATTTATGCAATTCGGTTATATATAGTCTTTCGTCAGCAGTCTTATTATTCTATTAATATTTTTAATTTGGAAAACAGCCGTGGAAGGAGTAGAATTTCCGCGCCTTAAAACGACGTTTTAAATAACTACAGCATATAAAGGGAAGGGGGGATAGCGAGCAGTTCTTGCCGATAGGTTTTCTTAACCGCAATGATTGAAAGGGGGTAATTCAGGGATCATGGATACAAACGTATTGATAGCATTTGGTTGCAGCATCATCGCCGTGATATACGGCATTATCAGCATAGGCTGGATTGTAAAACTGGGCCAGGGCGACGAGAAGATGCAGAAAATCTCCAAGGCCATTCAGGAGGGCGCGGGGGCGTATCTCAAGCGCCAGTACACCACCATAGCGGTAGTCGGCGTCATCATCGCCGTAATCATCGGCATAGCTCCGGCCTCCATAGGTCTTGGGCCTCTTACCGCAATCGGCTTCGTCATCGGCGCGCTCGGCTCCGCGGCGGCAGGCATCATCGGCATGAACATATCCGTCCGTGCCAACGTCCGGACGACCGAAGCGGCGAAGCAGGGCCTTAACGCGGCAATGAACGTGGCGTTCAGGGGCGGCTCCATAACCGGCATGCTGGTCGTCGGTCTCGGCCTTCTGGTCCTTTCCGGCTACTACCTCGTCCTCCAGAACGTAACGCCCGACGCGGCGCCTGCCGACCTCGTCAGACCGCTCGTCGGTCTCGGTTTCGGCGGCAGCCTCATCTCCATATTCGCGCGTCTCGGCGGCGGCATATTCACCAAGGGCGCGGACGTCGGCGCAGACCTTGTGGGCAAGGTCGAGGCCGGCATCCCGGAGGACGACCCCAGGAACCCCGCCGTCATCGCGGATAACGTGGGCGACAACGTCGGCGACTGCGCGGGCATGGCGGCAGACCTCTTCGAGACCTACGCCGTTACAATCGTCTCCGCAATGCTCCTGGGCGCGCTCCTCTTCAGGAACGCCGGGCCTGACGTCGTGAGCAAGGCGCTCTCTTATCCGCTGGTGCTGGGCGGCGTATCCATCGTCACCTCCATCATCGGTGTCTTCTTCGTAAAGGTCGGCAAAAGCGGCAACATCATGGGCGCCCTGTACAAGGGCCTCATAGCCGCCGCAGTCCTCTCCGCGATAGCCTTCATACCCATCACCAAATCGATGATGGGCGGGATCGCAGCAACGCCCGGCCTTGAGCAGTACACCTGGATAAACCTCTACATAGCCGCGCTGGTGGGCCTCGTCGTAACCGGCGGCATGGTCATAATCACCGAGTATTACACCTCCACGGCTTACGCCCCGGTGAGGCAGATTGCCCAGGCCTCCACCACCGGCCACGGCACGAACGTCATCACGGGCCTCGCGGTCTCCATGAAGTCCACCGCGGCGCCGATAATCCTCATCTCCACGGGCATACTGGTCGCGTTCCACATGGCAGGGCTTTACGGCGTTGCGATGGCCGCAGTCTCCATGCTCTCCATGACCGGCATAATCGTCGCAATCGACGCATACGGCCCCATCACGGACAACGCCGGCGGCATCGCAGAGATGGCCGAACTTCCGGATTCCGTCCGTTCGATAACCGACCCTCTGGATGCGGTCGGCAACACCACGAAAGCGGTTACCAAGGGATACGCCATCGGCTCCGCGGCGCTCGCCGCACTGGTGCTTTTCTCGGCATATACCCAGGAGCTGGGCAACGCTCTCGCGAACAATGGCCTGCCGCCTGTCACGTTCGATCTCTCCAACCCGTTGGTGTTGGTCGGCCTGTTCATCGGCGGCCTGCTTCCGTATCTCTTCGGCGCGATGTCCATGCAGGCTGTCGCGAAGGCCGGCGGCGAGATAGTCAACGAAGTCCGCAGGCAGTTCCGCGAGATAAAGGGCATCATGGAAGGCACCGGCAAGCCGGATTACGCCGCGGCGGTCGATATTGTTACAAAGGCCGCCATCCGCGAAATGATGGTGCCGGCATTGCTCCCGGTGCTGGCCCCGATAGTCGTCGGGTACCTCCTTGGGCCGGTGGCGGTCGGCGGGATGCTCGTCGGCGCCATAGTCACCGGGCTGTTCGTCGCCATCTCCATGACCTCCGGCGGCGGCGCGTGGGACAACGCGAAGAAATACATCGAGAACGGCAACTTCGGCGGCAAAGGCTCCGACGCCCATAAGGCCGCGGTTACCGGCGACACCGTCGGCGACCCGTACAAGGACACTGCGGGACCTGCCGTCAACCCGATGATCAAAATCATCAACATCGTGGCGCTTCTCATCGTCGGCCTGCTGGCCTCCGGCCATGTGCTGATACACCTGTAGTCATAACGCCCCCTCTGTCCCCCTCTTAGCTTAAGAGGGGGATGAAGGAAGGTTATTCTGAGCGAAGCGAAGAATCTGAATCATAGGGGACGTAATTTTTATTGCGCCCGTCATTCCAGCGAAAGCGGGAATCCAGTGACTTTAAAGATAGCCCCGTCAGAAATGGCGGGGCTGTTATTTATTGAGAGGTTCAAATGGATACTATAAAAGAAATGAAAAATTTGCGAACGCTTGTGAGCCAGGACATTTAGAAGATGTATTAAACATAGCAAGAGAATGCGGTGATGAAAGCTCTAAAGATATAGCAAAAAATCTAATATCTAATGCAGAAAAAATAATAATCGATAAACTTAACAACCTTTTGTTTGCATCATCATGGGACGATAATTCACCAGCGGAAATAGAAAATTGTTTAATTAGTGCATCTAAGTTAATCGATTTTGGAACTTCTAAGTCATCTGATATAGCTGATTTGTGTGATAGGGTTTCACGTAGACGTGAGGATGAAAAAGCAATAATTTTTGAAAAAGACCTGTATAAGGTTTTTAAAAAACATGCTAAACGGAAAGGTGATAAAGCATAAATGGGTTTCAACTGCGGGATAATCGGCCTGCCTAACGTCGGGAAGTCAACCATATTCAACGCGCTGTCATCCGCCGGGGCGCAGGCGTCGAACTACCCGTTCACGACGATAGACCCGAACGTCGGCATCGTAGAGGTGCCGGACGCGCGCCTTCTCAAGCTGAATGAAATGTATCATCCGAAAAAGTTGACCCCGACGACCATCGAGTTCGTGGACATCGCGGGGCTTGTGAAGGGCGCGTCCCGCGGCGAGGGCCTTGGTAACAAGTTCCTCGGCAATATACGCGAGGTGGACGCCGTCGCCCATGTAGTGCGCTGCTTCAGGGATCCGGACGTGGTGCACGTGGACGGGGAGATAGGACCGAAGCGGGACATCGAGGTAATCGAGGCGGAGCTTATGCTTGCCGACTTGGAAGGCGTCGAGAAGCGGCTTACATCACGCCGGAAGGCGGCCAAGGGCGGTGACAAGGCGGCGAAGGCCGAGGCGGACCTGCTCGCTCGCATAAAGGAAATGCTGGAGAAGGGCAAGGCCGTCCGGACCGGAAACTTTACCGACGAAGAACGCGCGCTTATCAAGGGATTTTTTCTCCTGACAGACAAGCCGATACTTTACGTGGCCAACGTCTCCGAGGACGACATAGAAGGGAAGTCTCCTCTCGTGGCGGAGGTGCGGGAGATTGCGGCAAGCGAGGGCGCGCCGGTTGTCGTGATATGCGGGAAGACGGAGGCTGAGATTACCGCGCTTGCACCAGAAGAGCGCCCGGAATTCCTTGAGAGCCTCGGACTTCATGAACCCGGCCTAGACAGGCTGATACGCGAGGGATACGGCCTCCTGGGGCTTATCACGTTCTTTACCGTCGGCGAGGACGAGGTCAAGGCCTGGACGATAAGCAAGGGGACAAAGGCGCCGCAGGCTGCCGGCAGGATTCATTCCGACTTCGAGCGCGGTTTTATACGCGCGGAGGTGGTGCATTACAGCGATCTCGTGAACCTCGGCTCCTGGAATGCCGCGAAAGAGAAAGGGGTATTACGCCAGGAGGGCAAGGAATACGTCGTCGCCGACGGAGACTGCATGCTGTTCAAGTTCAACGTGTAGGGGCGCCAATTGCTTGTCATTCTGAGCGAAGCGAAGAATCCGCTTTTAACTTGATTTTTCATTTGTCCCGTGCTATTAATTACAACTTCCGCATAATATACAGTGGAAATTAAAGGTCGAAACTCCTTGCTCCCGGGGCCGGGGAAGGGATATGCAGCGTGTAGGGGCGCAATTTATTGCGCCCGGTCGTTGTATTATCCGTTAATAAACTTCGAGCGCCGCCGGGGGCCAAAATGTCCAGAGGGAGGTGAAAGTCTATGAATGACTACGAGAGCATCTTTATCCTTGCCCCGTCTACTGACGATGGAGAATCGGAAAAGATAAGCCAGAGGTTCCAGGAAGTCATTACCGCAAACGGCGGCGAGGTTGTCCGCATCGAGAAATGGGGGAAGCGCAAGCTCGCGTACCCCGTCCGCAAGCACAAAAAGGGCGAATACGTCCTCTTGCAGTTCAAGGGCGGCGCAATGTCCGTCTCCGAGCTCGAACGCAACTACAAGATGACCGATGCGGTAATAAAGTTCCTCACCATCAGGCTCGAAAAAGAGGCGCTGGCGCACATTGCGCGGCAGCTCCAGGCCCAGCAGAAGGCGGAATTGGCCGCCGAATCCGCTAAAGGCGCGGAAGCTCCGGCGTCCGAGTCCGAGGCCGGCAGTGTGGCCGGGACCGTGGAGACCGAAAGCGAATAAGAAAAAGCCGTGTTAATGAATCATGGTTCGTAGCGGAATATTTTCACAAACACGAACACGAGCCGCGGCATTTAACAAGGAAGACTATGGCAAGTTTCAACCGAGTAATCCTGATGGGCAACTTAACGCGCGACCCGGAGCTTCGGTATAACCCGAACGGGACGCCGGTTGCTAATTTATCCATCGCCGTGAACCGCAAATACAAACAGGGCGAGGAGCTCAAGGAAGAGGTCAGCTTCTTCGACATCGTCGTCTTCGGCAAGCAGGCCGAGAACTGCGGCCAGTATCTTGGCAAGGGGCAGTCCGTGCTGGTGGACGGGCGGCTCCAGCAGAGGCGGTGGGAGTCCGAGGGCCAGAAGAGAAGCAAGGTGGAAGTGGTCGCGGAGAATATCACATTCATGCCCAAGCGTCAGCCCGGTCAGGATGAAATGGGCGGCTCAGGTCCAGCAGCGAACGAAGGGGATGTACCTTTTTAAGGAGATAAAATGCAGGAGAAAAAAAGACGCTTTCAGAGGAAAAAGGTCTGCCATTTCTGCGCGGACAAAATTCCTTTTATAGACTACAAGGACGTAAAAACGCTGCGGGGCTTCGTGACCGACCGCGGCAAGATCGTCCCCCGCAGGATATCCGGCAGCTGCGCAAAGCACCAGAGGGAGTTGACCACCGCCATCAACAGGTCGAGGAATATTGCGCTTCTGCCCTTCGTGGGCGAAAGGTTCTGATGGCTTGAGGGGCCGTTTTACCGGCCCCTCTCCATAGTCACCTTGCAATATCCCTTTTACACAAGACTTAAAGGTCCCGCCGGTCCGGCGATTGTATCCCTGACCCTTGCGGCCTCTTTTATATTCGTTCCGCTCCTCGGCTCCTTTACGGTGTTTATCCTCCCCGCGCCGCTCGCATACGCCTATCTCAAATACCGCCCGTCATCCTTCGCCGTAATCTCGCTTATGGTCTTGGGTCTTGCCGGCATATGGGGATTTCCCGTGTTCCCGATGATGTTCTTCGGCCTCTGCATATGCGGCCTGGCGCTGGGCATGGCTGCGGAGAAAAAGTTCCCGGACGACAAGGTCGTATTATGGGGGACATTGGCGCCGATAATCGCCGTTCTTCCGTTGGCGGGGGCGTATCTGCTATTCATCGGTGTGAATCCCATCCAGCACCTGAACAGCGTAATGAACCAGGGCGTGGCTCAGTCCGTGGCGCTATACAAACAGATGGGAATGTCCCAGGCGGAGATTGACGCGATGATGCCGTCTCTTAAGACGATGGCGCGGCTTATAAAAAATTACTTCCCCGCCATCACTGTCGCATCCGTCGCCGCGACAAGCTTTACGGCCTGGGTAATCCTGAGAATATATGCCCGGAGGGGAGGTATTCCGCTTGCGGAGTGGGATTTTTCAAAGTGGCGGCTCCCGGACCACCTCGTCTGGGGCATAATAATTCCAGGATTCCTCCTCATCCCGGATTTGCCGCTGCTGAGGATAATATCCGGAAATGTTCTCGTTATATTCGCCATGCCGTATCTATTCCTTGGAATCGCGCTGCTGGTACATCTTTTCGACAAATACAGGCTCTCGCCTTTTCTGCGCGTCCTGATTTACATAGTCATCGCCATACAGCCGATCCTCGCCGCGCTTGTCTGGGCGGCGGGGTTCTTCGACACCTGGGCGGATTTCAGGAAGATACGGAAACCCTGATGCTGTGGAAAAAATGCCACACATTGTCCCTTTTTCGCCACACAATTCTGAAATAAACGGCATGGACTCTTTTGCCGGGCGGGCCTGTTTTGCCTGCCACTGCGGGTGCTTCCAGCGTTTGAGAGCCGTTTCGCAGTTAATGGCATTGAATTTGCAACCTTAACCGGACTAAGGGGATTTTTGGGGAAAAATTGCTTGACAACGAAATTCCCGGATGCTATATTTCCCGAAATCTTTTTTTGATTAAGCCTTTTTAATGACGT
>JAJYJM010000029.1 GCA_021789495.1 Nitrospirota bacterium | reverse complement strand
CGCTTTCGGGTTTATCTTGTATGTCATCAAACATATGCCCGCAATGCTTGCATTTCAGGGCCTCGGACTTGACCATCTCGGCGCACATCGGACACTTCTTTGTGCCGCCAGCGGTTCCGTCCGATGTCCCCGCGTCCGTCGGCGGAATGCCGCCGATTGTACCTGTTATAATTCCTATTCCGATAATGAAAATCACGATAACGGCAATCCATAAAAATGTATAAACTCCGCTGCCGATGCGAAAGCCGTGCCGGTCAAATATATTATGGCCGGACAGAACAAAATACCTGTAGCCGAAGATATTCTCGACGCGCGTTTTAAGCAGGAACGCCGCTACGGCGGATATAATAATCAAAATGTAACCGTTCATGGTTCCACGTTTGGCCGACATATCGCCCACCTCACTCCGCTCATGCGTTCGCAAATTTACTCTTCGCCTTCTACCCTTATCACAACCGTCTTAGCGGATATTACATCCAGTCCGTCAATCTTCGCCAGCGCCTTCCTCACGTTTCGCTCCACGGCCCCGTGCGTCATCACTACTATAGGCACCGCGCTCCCGGCGTCGCGCCCGTGCTGGATTACGGACGATATGCTGATGTCGTGCCTGCCGAGGATGCCGGAGATTTTCGAGAGCACGCCGGGGTGGTCGAGCGCCGTAAAACGCATGTAATACCGGCAACGCACTTTGTCTATCGGCATGACGGAGAGCTTTTTTCTGTTGCCTTTTCTAAACGATGCGACGGGCGTCCTGCCGCTTTTGCCGCAGAGGATGTCCCGCGATATATCAATGACGTCCGATACGACCGCGCTCGCCGTGGGCATGTCCCCCGCGCCGCGCCCGTAGAACATCGCCGGCCCAAGGGCGTCCCCGACGACGTAAATCGCGTTGAAAACGCCGTCCACCTTGGCGATTAAATAATCCTCTGGGAGCATCGTCGGATGAACGCGCGCCTCTATCTCCCCGTCCTTGAGCTTGGCAATCGCCAGGAGCTTTATCTTGAAGCCGAGCTCGCGCGCGTAGCGTATGTCCTCCGGCAGGATATTCGAGATACCCTCCGTATATATGTCGGGAAAATTTATCGGCGTGCCATAGGCGATGTTCGCAAGTATCGCCAGCTTGTGCGCCGGGTCGATTCCCTCCACGTCGAAGGTCGGGTCCGCCTCGGCATATCCCAGTGCCTTGGCCTCGTCCAGGACGTCGTCGAACTCGCGCCCCTCGTCCGTCATCTTCGTCAGGATATAGTTCGACGTGCCGTTTATAATTCCATAAATGGATTGGATATTGTTCGCGGCGATGCCCTGCTTTATCGCGCCTATTATGGGTATGCCGCCGCCGACCGACGCCTCGAAACCGACAGGCGCGCCGTACTTCTCCGACGCGGAGAATATCTCTTCCCCGTGCATCGCAAGCAGGGCCTTGTTGGCCGTTACAACCGGCTTTCCGTTTTTAAGCGCGGAGAGTATGAACTCCTTCGCCGGACGGTATCCCCCGATAAGCTCGATTACGATGTCTATATCGGGATTGTTTATTACGTCATCTGCATTTTTTGTATAAATATCTTTTGATAATTTCAGCGCCTTAGCGCGCGAGGCGTCGAGGTCCGCCGCCTTTACGAGCATAACCTCCGCGCCCAGCCGCCGGGAGATGACGCCTGCGTTCTCCCCGAGGAGCTTCACCACCCCGGAGCCGACCGTCCCGAGACCGATAAGACCGATGCCGATTCCCGATTTCATTCTCCCAGCACCTTCTTCAACCCCTTTATCGCCTGTTTTGTGCGATGCTCGTTCTCGATAAGCGCGAAGCGCACGCGCCCTTCGCCGTATTCGCCGAAGCCGATGCCGGGCGAGACCGCGACCTTCGCCTTCGCGATAAGCATCTTCGAGAACTCAAGCGAACCCATATGCCGGAACTTCTCCGGTATCCTCGCCCAGACGAACATTGTCGCGAGCGGTTTCGGTATCTCCCAGCCTATTTTATTCAGGCCGTCCACCAAGGCGTCCCGGCGGTTTTTGTATACCTCCGCTATCTCCTGCACGCAGTCCTGTGGGCCGTTAAGCGCCGTGATAGACGCTATCTGTATCGGCTGGAACATGCCGTAGTCTAAGTAGCTCTTTATCTTCTGGAGCGCGCCGACTATCTCCCTGTTCCCGCAGCAGAACCCGACACGCCACCCCGGCATGTTGTAGCTCTTGGACATCGAGAAGAACTCCACGCCCACGTCCTTTGCCCCCTTCGCCTGTAGAAAGCTCGGCGCCTTATAGCCGTCGAAGACGAGGTCGGCGTATGCGAGGTCGTGGATTACGATGACCTTGTGCTCCTTCGCAAAATCGACCACCTTCCGGAAGAACTCAAGGTCCACCGTGGCCGTGGTCGGGTTGTTCGGGAAGCTTATTATCAGCATCTTCGGCGCGGGCCATGCCTGTCGGAATGCGGCCTGCATGTCCTCGAAGAAGTCGGAGTCCCGCCGAAGCGGTATGTGCCGCACCTCGCCGCCCGCGATTACGACGGAATACGGGTGTATCGGGTATGCCGGGGACGGGGAAAGCACGATGTCGCCCGGTTCTATCGTCGCAAGGGCCAGGTGACTGAGCCCCTCTTTCGCGCCCATCGTGGCGATGGCCTCGGTCTCAGGGTCGATGTCAACGTCGTATCTGCGCTTGTACCAGTCTGCTATCGCGGCCCTGAGTTTCGGGATGCCGCGGCTCGCGGAGTAGCGGTGGTTCTTCGGGTTGTATGCCGCCTCGACGAGCTTGTCCACGATGTGCTGGGGGGTGCCCATGTCCGGGTTCCCCATGCCGAAGTCTATTATGTCCTCGCCCTGCTTCCTGGCCTCCATCTTCATCTGGTTCACGATGGCAAAGACGTATGGCGGCAGCCGCTTTATCCTCTGGAACTCATACAAAACAACACCTCCGGTTATCTCCTTCTGTTTCTGTTTCTGTTCCTGCTTCTATTCCCGCCGCTCTTCCCGGCGTTACCGCCCTTTCCGCCGAACCTCTTCGCGACAATCAGGACGGCGACAAGAAAGATTATGGCGCCCAGCGTAAAATGATATATCTGCGAAACCGGCATCAGTTATCTCTTTATTACTGAAAACACTTCTTCCGCGTTGTACGAGCTCCTGACAAAGGGCGCGGAGGCCACGGACAGAAACCCCATGCGCCTGCCCGTGTCCGCGTATCTCTCGAATGCATCCGGGCTTACGTATTCCGATACCGGCAGGTTCTCCTTGGACGGCCTTAGATACTGGCCGATTGTGAGCAGGTCGCAGCCCGCGTCTCTCAAGTCCCGCATAACGGATACGACCTCGTCTTCCGTCTCTCCAAGCCCCGCCATTATGCCGGACTTCGTGTAAACATCCGGGCGCATCGCCTTGGCCGTTCTCAGCACGGCAAGCGAACGGGCGTAGACTGCCTGGGGCCGCACGCGGGGATAAAGCCTCGGCGCCGTCTCGAGGTTGTGGTTGAATATGTGCGGCCCGGCCATGACGACCTTCCGAAGCGCCGCTTCGTCCCCCATGAAATCCGGAGTCAGGACCTCCACGACCATTCCAGGGAACTCCTTTTTAAGTATACGTATAACCGCCTCGAACTGCCCCGCGCCGCCGTCGGGCAGGTCGTCCCTTGTAACGGAGGTAATCACGGCGTGCCTAAGCCCCAGTCTGCCCGCCGCGAGGGCGATGTTTTCCGGTTCGGCTGGATTGGGCGGCTCCGTTGCCCCCTTTTTTACCGAGCAGAAACCGCACCTGCGGGTGCAGGTTCCCCCAAGTATCATAAAGGTGGCGGTTGGCTTTTTGAAGCACTCGCCGATATTGGGGCACCGGGCGGACTCGCAGACCGTATGCAGACCAAGCTCACGGAGCTTCGCCTTTACTTTCGCCAGTTCCCCGATATTGTATTTTTTCCGCGCGAAGGCGGGTATTCTCTCGTCCATCACGGTTATCTTGTTGAAAATGTTATATTAAGACCGACAATCCGTAAAGTCAAACAAAAAAGCCGGATTGAGGCCGCCCGCGCGAAAAATTAATTCGGGCCGCCCGCCCTTGATAAAAACGCGCGGATGATGTATAAATATACCTGCTCAAAAAAAGGGGTTTTTATGCATCACGCGGGCTTCGTTCATCTTCACATCCATACCCAGTACAGCCTTCTCGACGGCGCAAACCGCATAGACGACCTGATTGCAAAGGCCGTCGAATACGGAATGCCCGCCCTGGCCATTACCGACCACGGCAACATGTTCGGGGCGATAGAGTTCTACCAGAAGGCCTGGAAGGCCGGGATAAAGCCGGTTATCGGCTGCGAGTGCTATGTCGCGCCGAATGCGAGGACGGAAAAGACCGGCGGAGCGCACGACTCCGCATATCATTTAATCCTCCTCGCCCGGAACAACGACGGCTACAAGAACCTCATGCGGCTCGTAAGCCTCGGATACACCGAAGGCTTCTACTACAAGCCCCGCATCGACAAGGAGGCCCTGAGGCAGTATTCCGGCGGACTCACAGGGCTCTCGGCCTGCCTGAAGGGCGAAGTCCCGCATAAGCTCCTGGCGGGCGACAAGGAAGGCGCAAGAGAGGCGGCGCTTGCATACAAGGAAATCCTGGGGCCGGAGAATTTCTTTCTTGAGATCCAGGACAACGGCCTTGAGGAGCAGAAGAAGGTAAATACCCTCCTGGCCGATCTCTCGGAAGAGCTGAATATACCCCTCGTCGCCACGTCGGACTGCCACTATTTCAAAAAGAGCGACTCGAAGGCCCACGAGGCCCTGCTCTGCATCCAGACCGGAAAGACCATGAGCGACCCGTCCCGGATGCGTTTCCAGACGGACGAGTTCTATTTTAAGACCCCCTCTGAAATGGAATCCGCGTTCGAGTTCTACCCGCAGGCCGTAAGGAACACCGTGGCCGTGGCGGAACGCTGCAACTTAAAGCTCGACTTCGACCAGTATCACCTCCCGAACTACACCGTCCCGGACGGCTATACAAAAGAGAGCTACTTAGACGATCTCGCCCGCCGGGGCCTTGAAAAACGGCTTAAAACCATACACGCAGATACCGCGGTCTACGAAAAGCGCCTTGAGGAAGAGCTTAAGATTATCAAGAGCATGGGTTTCGCGGGCTATTTTCTCGTAGTGTGGGATTTCATAAACTACGCAAAGAGCAAAAGCATCCCCGTCGGCCCCGGAAGGGGTTCCGCCGCCGGGAGCATCGCCGCCTGGGCGCTCGAGATAACCGACATCGACCCCATGCCCTACGGGCTTCTCTTCGAGAGGTTCTTAAACCCCGAACGCATATCCATGCCGGATATCGACATAGACTTCTGCATGGACAGGCGGGACGAGGTGATAAATTACGTAAAGGAGAAATACGGCCCGGACCACGTCTCCCAGATAATCACCTTCGGCACGATGCTGGCCAAGGGCGTAATCAGGGACGTGGGCCGTGTGCTCGACATCCCGTACGGAGACGTGGACAAGGTAGCCAAGCTCGTGCCGGACGCGCTCAAGATTACCCTCAAGGAAGCCCTCGCGCAGGAACCGCGTCTGCGCGAGCTCATAAAGGAAGACGCAAGGGTCGCCCATATCTTCGAGATCGCCGGCTCGCTTGAGGGCCTTACAAGGCACGCCTCGAAGCACGCCGCCGGGATAGTCATATCGCAGGAGCCGCTTACGGACTACGCGCCGCTTTACCGGGACGCCGACGGCGCGATTGTCACGCAATACGCCAAGGACGAGATAGAGAAGATAGGTCTTGTGAAGTTCGACTTCCTGGGCCTCAGGACTCTTACGGTAATCGACAACGCGGTAAAGCTCATAAACCGCGACATGCCGGAGGGAAAGGCCGCATTCAACTTGTCTTCCCTCCTGCTCGACCAGCCCGACCCGGATACATACAGGCTCCTCGCCTCAGGAGATACCGGGGGCATATTCCAGCTTGAGTCCTCCGGGATGCGCGACCTCATCATAAGGATGAAGCCGGAGCGCTTCGAAGACATAATAGTCGTGAATGCGCTCTACCGCCCGGGGCCGCTGCAAAGCGGTATGGTGGACGACTACATCCAGAGGCGGCGAGGCGCAAAGCAAACGGTATACGACCCGCCTGAGCTCGAAGAGATACTGAAAAACACCTACGGCGTAATCGTCTACCAGGAGCAGGTCATGCAGATCGCCGTGAAACTCGCGGGCTTCACGCTCGGCCAGGCGGACACGCTCCGTAAGGCGATGGGCAAGAAAAAGCCCGAAGTCATGGCCAAGATGAAGGAGCAGTTTATAAAAGGAGCCGCCGCAAAGGGCATCCCGAAAAAGAAGGCTGAGGCCGTCTTCGAGAACATGGAAAAATTCGCGGAATACGGCTTCAACAAGTCCCACTCCGCCGCATACGCCCTGATAACCTACCAGACGGCATACCTGAAGACACATTACAAGGTCGAGTTCATGGCCGCCCTGCTTTCCTCGGAGATGGACAACACGGACAAGGTCGTAAAATACATCTCCGACTGCCGGGACATGGGCATATCCGTAATGCCCCCGGACGTTAACCGCTCGGACGCGAACTTCACGGTAGCGGGGGGGAAAATTCTCTTCGGCCTTGCCGCGGTGAAGAACGTCGGCCATGCCGCAATCGAGTCCATCATGCAGGCCGGGAAGGAGCAGGGAGAGTTCACGTCTCTCTACGACTTCTGCCGGAAGGTGGACCTCCGCAAGGTGAACAAGCGCGTAATCGAGGGGCTTATAAAGTGCGGCGCGTTCGACTCCACTGGCGTCTCGCGCCCGAAGATGATGGCGGCGCTCGACAACGCGATGGACGGCGCAAACCAGCTTGCAAGGGAGCGCCAGGCCGGACAGACCTCCATGTTCGACATGATGCTTGAGGACTCCGGCCCGGTAAAAGCGACGGAGGACTATCCCGCCGTTTCCGAGTGGAACGAGGCGACGCTTCTCGCCTACGAGAAGGAGACGATGGGTTTTTATGTCACCGGGCATCCACTGGCGCGATTCGAGACCGAGGCGAGAAAATTCGCCCGGAACACAAGCTCCGAGCTTCCCGAGCTTCCCGACGGGCGCGAGGCGACAATAATGTGCGTCGTGAGATCAAGGAAAATCGCCACTACGAAAAAGGGCGACCGTATGGCAAACCTCACCGTTGAAGACCTCCAGGGAACGGTGGAGGTAATAGTATTCCCGGAGCAGTACAAGGCATCGGAGGCGCTTATTTCAGGCGACGCCCCGCTCCTCATAACCGGCGCTGTGGACAGGGGCGAAAAGGGCGTGAAGCTGAGGGCGATGAAGATACTGCCGCTTACGGAAGTCCGGGAGAAAATGACGACGAGGGTGGACATAAGGCTCTCCGCGACGGGGGCCACGGCTGACGACCTGATAAAGCTTCGGGAGGTAATCCTCCGGCACAAAGGGATCTGCCCGCTTTACCTGAAAATAAACATGCCCAGGCACGGAAACGCGGCCCTTTCGCTCAAGACGGGCGGCGATCTCTCCGTCTCCCCGACGGAGCTTCTGGTGGACGAAGTGGAAGGGCTTTTGGGCGCGGGCACGGTATCGTTCGCATAGGAGATTTATGGCATACAATTTTCTTGAATTTGAAAAACCATTGGCCGAGCTTGAGAACCGCATAGAAGACCTCCGGCTGGCCGCGGGCGGTCAGGTTGACGCGGAGGACGAGATTAAGAAGCTCTCCAAAAAGGCGGACGAACTGCGGGAGAAGATATTCTCCGGCCTGAACGCCTGGCAGAAGACGCAGGTGGCGAGGCACCAGGACAGGCCGAACACCGAAGACTACATAGGTCTTCTGACCCAGGGCTTCACGGAGATGCACGGAGACAGGTTATTTGCCGAAGACCCGGCGATAATGGGCGGCATGGCGTGGTTCAACGGCTTTCCCGTGGTGATAATCGGTCACAACAAGGGCAGGACCACCAAGGACAGGCTGAAGAGAAACTTCGGCTGGCCGCACCCGGAAGGCTACAGGAAGGCGCTCAGGCTTATGAAGTTCGCGGAGAAATTTGACCGCCCCATAATCACCTTCATCGACACGGCGGGGGCGTATCCCGGAATAGGCGCGGAGGAGCGCGGCCAGAGCGAGGCCATCGCGCGCAACCTGCTTGTCATGTCGGGCCTTAAGGTGCCGGTGGTCGCTGTCGTAATCGGCGAGGGCGGGAGCGGCGGAGCGCTGGCGATAGGCGTCGCGAACCGTGTGCTTATGCTGGAGCACGCGATTTATTCCGTCATCTCGCCGGAAGGCTGCGCCTCCATTCTCTGGAAGGACGGCTCGAAGGCCCCGGACGCGGCGGAACTCCTTAAGCTCACCGCCCAGGACAGCCTGAAACTCGGCATAATAGACGAGGTGATAAAGGAGCCTCTCGGAGGCGCGCACCGGAACTACGAGCTTGCGGCGAAAAACATCGAAAAGGCCCTTAAGAAACACCTCTCGGAGCTGATCGCTATGTCCCCGGACGAGCTTGTTGCGGACCGCTACGAGAAATTCCGTGCCATCGGGTCGTTCACAACGCCTCCAGGCGCGAAAAATGCCTGACTCCCTCGTCATAACCGTAAAGACCGAGAAGCGCAATATAGCCTACGCGAGCTTCATAATCGAGGCTTACGACGGCATCGGCGTCGTGCGGACGGCGGACCCCGAAAGCGGCCTCATAGATGTCCTTGTCGCGCCGGATTTAAAGGCCGATTTCATGGAGCTTGCCCGCGCGCTGGCCTCGGAGATGACGTTTACGATATTATCTTAGAGTATCCCAAGCGCCTTCTTGAGCCTCCCCTTTGACATCGCCCCCTCGGCCCTGCCGACGACTTTTCCGTTCTCAATCCTGAAAAACGCCGGAATGCCCGCCACGCTGAAGTTATTGGGCGTGTGCGGGTTTTCAAGCACGTTCATCTTCACGACCCTGTAGCGTCCGGACATCTCCGATGCGAGGGCGTCCAAGACCTTCGCCATCTTCATGCAGAAGGAGCACTTGGGCGACCAGAATTCCAGCACCACGGGCAACGGGGAGCGGATTACGAGATTATGGAAGTTTTCTTCGTTCGCGTCCATGACCCTCGGTCTGGTTTCCTGTGGGTGGTTCATGCGGCAGTCGAGGTTAATCAGGCGGGTTTTTTAAGCCTTGCTTCCAGTATCTTTGATATTACCCTCTTCAGCTCGTTGACTCGCACGGGCTTGTTGATATATTCAAAGACACCCATATTCATGGCTTCGAGATATGACTCCACCTCGCCGTAGGCCGTAATCATTATGACGCCTATGTTCTCGTCCATTTTCTTGATCTCGCGCAGGACCTCGAAGCCGTCCATGAGCGGCATGCGCATGTCGGTTATGACGAGGTCGTAACGCCGGCGCCTCAAGGTGTCTATCGCCTCCTTGCCGTTTGCGGCGGTCTCGACACGGTAACCTTCCTTGGAAAGAATCTTCGACAAGCCTTCGCGCGCGTTTTCCTCGTCGTCCACCACAAGAATGGAAGCCGTTAGCCCAATACTCTCCAAAACTTATACCCTCCCCGAAATTTTTGAATTTCTCAAAATATAACACAGGCCCCGAAGACCGTCAAGAACGGCTCATGATTATTTGTAATATATCCCGGCATGGGCGGGTTTCGGGGCAAAAAGGGGGTGCGGGGAAAGGGGCGATTTCTTCGGAAATTGGGGAAATTACCCTTATTCCGCGCCGAGTTACGAATGATATAAATATTTATCGATGAATAAAAACCGGTTTTTGCAACTGATTGAAAATCAAGGGATTTTTTTTCTTGACATAATCGCCCAAAAGCAATAAACTGACCCGTTATGTCCCGGAAACCCGTCATCGCCGGAAACTGGAAGATGAACCTGACCGTGCCGGAGGCGCTGGGGCTTGTGCGCGGGATTCTGTCCTCTTGTTCCGGCAAAAAAACGATCGAGGCCATCGTTGCGCCGCCCTTTACCGCGCTCCATGCAACTGCCGGTGAAATAAAGGGAAAAGGTATCGGCCTCGCCGCCCAGAACATGCATTTCGAGCCGAAGGGGGCGTTCACCGGAGAGGTCTCCGCGGCCATGCTGAAGGACGCCGGATGCACCCACGTAATCCTCGGGCACTCCGAGCGCAGGCAGTATTTCCGCGAGACGGACGACGGCGTGAACAGAAAGGTAAAAACCTCTATTTCAGAAGGACTTACCCCGATTATGTGCATCGGGGAGAGCCTTGGCGAGCGGGAGTCCGGGACGACGCTCAAGGTGATAGAAACTCAATTAAATGGCGGACTTAACGGGCTTTCGCCTGAGGAGGCCGGTCGTGTGATTGTCGCCTACGAGCCAGTCTGGGCGATAGGCACGGGCAGGACGGCCACTCCCGGCCAGGCGCAGGAAGTCCATGCTTTTATTCGGGAAAAGCTATCAGACGCGTTCGGGAAGGATGCCGCTTCGAGTATCCGGATATTATACGGAGGAAGCGTAACACCCGATAATATAAAGAGTTTAATGGCAATGGAAGACATAGACGGCGCGCTCGTGGGCGGCGCGAGTCTTAAGGCGGAGTCGTTTTCCGCCCTTGTAAATTATTCGGAGGGATAGGTAAATGTTTATTTTTCTTATAATAATCCACGTAATCGTCTGCGCGGCTGTCGTCCTGGTCGTGCTTTTGCAGCAGGGCGAGGGGGCCAATATCGGCGCGACTTTCGGCTCCGGCGGCTCCCAGACCATCTTCGGGAGCAGGGGTTCGGGCAATTTCCTGACAAAGCTTACCGCCGCCGCAGGCGCGATATTCATGGTAACTTCTATACTGCTGGCGAAAATAGAATCCCATGCCTCGACTTCCTCGGTGGTGAAGACGCCCGCCGGGAACGCGGTCAAGATGCCCCCCATACCGCAGAAAGGCGCTCCGTTTTTCCCGGCAGGCAAGCCAATTTCGCCCGCCGCCATGCCCACCGCGCCCGCAACCGGCAAAGCGACAGCTCCGGCGGCGAAACCGGCGCCCGTAAAGAAGGCCGGGCAATAAGAGGGGGGCGTTTAGAATCGAACGTCACTGGGCCCCCGTTTCCACGGGGGTGACAAACTCAGTATTTTCGGGGGCTCCATTATGAGCCCCTTTTGGTTTTTCAGGAGTCAATAATTGAAGAAGATTGTAATATCGGCCATTTGCGTGCTTCTCATAGCCTCGGCGTGCGGCAGGAAGCGGGAGGGGGGATTCGTCCGGGACCCTGACTACCTGAAGGTCGCGATGGGCGCGGACGCAAAAAGGCTCATACCTATGCTGGCGACGGATTCCGCCTCGGGCGACATATCCGGCCTGATATTCCAGGGACTTACGAAATACGACAAGAATATAAAAATCGTCGGAGACCTGGCGAAGAGCTGGGACATCTCGAAGGACGGGCTGGTAATAACCTTTCACCTCCACAAACACGTAACATGGCAGGACGGCGCGCCCTTTACAGCCGCCGACGTGCTCTTCACATACAAGGTCCTTCGGGACCCGAACACCGCCACGCCCTACAGCGACGACCTTGGCCCAGTCGAGAAGGTGGAGGCGCCCGACCCGTATACCGTAGTGGTGACGTATAAGAAACCTTTCGCTCCCGCGCTTGAGGCCTGGGGCATGGGCATTATCCCGGAACACCTCCTTAAAGGGAAAAATATAAACGACGACCCGTTCAACCGCCACCCCGTCGGGACGTATATGTTCAAACTGAGCCGATGGATTACCGGCAACAGGATTGTCCTGGACGCATACAGCGGCTATTTCAGGGGCAGGCCGCATATAGACAAATACGTCTCCCGGATTATTCCCGACCAGGCGACGCAGTTTCTGGAACTCAAGACCGGCGGGATAGACATGATGGACCTGACCCCGCTCCAGTATGCGAGGGAGACGGACGCGCCCGGCATAAAGCGCCGCTTCAGAAAACTGCGCTATCCCGCGTTCGCCTACGACTACCTCGGCTATAACCTGACTAACCCCCTGTTCAAGGACAAAAAGGTGCGGCAGGCGCTCTCGTACGCGGTAGACCAGAAAGGGATAATACAGGGCGTGCTCCTTGGCCTCGGCACGCCGTGCACGGGGCCTTTCCCGCCGGAGTCCTGGGCGTATAACAAGGACGTGAAAGGATACCCGTATAACCCCAAAAAGGCGAAGGAGATGCTTAAGGAGGCGGGCTGGACTCCGGGACCGGACGGCGTGCTGACAAAGGACGGCAGGAAATTCGAGTTTACGATACTTGTGAACCAGTCCAACAAGCAGCGCGAGATGGCGGCGGAGATTATACAGCAGGACCTGGCGAAAGTCGGCGTGAAGGTAAAGATAACCGCGCTCGAGTGGCAGGCGCTCCTGCACGACTTCATAGACAAGAAGCGTTTCGAGGCGCTCATCATGGGCTGGGCGCTTGGGCGGGATCCGGACGTGTACGACATCTGGGATTCGTCCAAGACCAAGGAAGGGGAGTTCAATTTCATAAGCTACAAGAACCCGGAGGTGGACAAGCTCCTTGTCGAGGGACGGGAGACGTTCGACTTTAAGAAGAGGCAGGAGATATACCGCAAAATCCACGCGATAATATCCGACGACGCTGCCTGCACCTTCCTTTACGTCCCGGACGCCCTGCCGATTATAAACAGGCGCTTCAAGGGCGTCAAAAAGGCGCCGCTCGGGATAACGTATAACCTCAGGGAGTGGTATGTGCCCAAGAACCACGGGGAGTGGTATACGGAGTAAAGTTTGCAGTTCTTTCTGACATTGTGCGGGTAATTTAGCCGAACATGTAAATGGAACCGTCATTCCCGCGTAAGCGGGAACCCAGCGACTGTTGTTATTTTATGTAAAAGTCACTGGGCCCCCGTTTTCACGGGGGTGACAGACTTATTATTTAGAGCCGCCAAAATAGATGTCTAATATTTCCGTTAATTCATTAGTCAAGAAGTTCGGCGCCGTGACGGCGGTGGACGGCATATCGTTTTCCGTCGAGCCGGGAGAGGTATTCGGCTTCCTGGGGCCGAACGGAGCGGGAAAATCCACGACAATATCGATTCTCTGCACGCTCCTTGCCCCGACCTCGGGCCGGGCCTCCGTCGGGGGTTTCGACTGCGTTAGGGACGCGGACGCCGTCCGGCGCAGCATAGGCATAATCTTCCAGGACCCGACGCTCGACAACGGCCTCACGGCCTTCGAGAACCTGCTCTTCCACGCCTACCTCTACGGGCTTGACCGCCGGGCGGCCCGGAAGAGGATAGACGACGCCCTCTCGCTCGTCGGGCTTGACGGCAGGAAGAACGAGCTCGTCCGGAAATTCTCCGGCGGGATGAAGAGGCGTCTTGAAATAGCCAGGGGCATACTGAACTACCCTAAGGTCCTGTTCATGGACGAGCCGACGATAGGGCTCGACCCGCAGACCAGGAATCTAATCTGGGAATTCATACGCGAGCTCAAGAAGAATACCGGCGTCACGGTCTTCATGACGACGCATTACCTCGAAGAGGCGGAGTTCTGCGACAGGATTGCGATTATAGACCTGGGGAAGATTATCGCGTCCGGGACGCCTTCGGAGCTGAAGGCCGGGCTTCAGGGTGATACACTGAAACTCTCCGCAGCCGACCCGAAGGGCCTGGAATCCGAGATTCGGGAAAAATTCGGCATGGATTCGAAGATTAACGACGGCGGCATCACGCTTACGGTAAAGCGGGGAGACGAGATACTTCCGGCGCTTATCAGGGGGCTTTCCACGAAGATTACCGCCGTGAGCATGACGACCCCGACGCTGAACGACGTATTCCTGTCGCTGACCGGTAAGAATATACGGGAAGAGGGTTCCGACCCGTACGGCCCGATGCGCTCCTACGCGCGAAAGAACCACGGGGGGCATTGATGGCGAACATAGCGCACGAAATGAAGGCCATATACGTCATATCCTACCGGGAGCTTAGGAAGTTCATCCGCGAGAAAAGCCGCATAATGGGCACGATGGCAAGGCCCATACTGTGGCTCTTTGTAGTGGGCGGCGGGATGAGCAAGCTCGTCAGGCCCGTGAGCGGCATAAGCTACATCCAGTTCATCTTCCCCGGCATGATAGGCATGACGATACTCTTCGCGTCCATATTCTCCGCCATATCCATCGTCTGGGACAGGGAGTTCGGGTTCCTTAAAGAGATACTCGTCGCGCCAATCTCAAGGTTTTCGGTCGTCGTCGGCAAGGCCATGGCCGGGACGTCCATATCCATGCTACAGGTGCTGATACTCCTGATATTCGTCCCCGTGCTGGGGATAAGAATAAACGCCCCGCAGTTCCTGCTGCTTATTCTTTCCTCGGGTATGCTCGCATTCTCGCTCACCTGCTTCGGCATACTCGTTGCGTCCCGAATGAGCTCCTACGAGGGCTTCAATATAATCATGAACTTCCTCGTCATGCCGATGTTCTTCCTTTCCGGGGCGATGTATCCGGTAAAGCTCATGCCGCCGGCCTTAAGGGAGATAGCGTACGCAAATCCCCTGACTTACGGCGTAGACGGACTCAAGAACATACTCCTTGCAAGCGCCTCCGGGACGCCTATGGGGCCTGAATATCCGGCCATTGTCGATTTCGCCGTCGTGGCGGGTTTCCTGGTCGTGACTGCGGTTCTCGCCAATTTGTCCTTCAGGAGGGCCGCCTGATTGACTTCCGGGGCGCATTGTCTTAAAATCTAATCAAATGATCCGCATAAAGGTAAACGAGCGGTTCGTGGAGTTCAAGGAGCCGCCGAAGCTCATGGAGGTCAGGGCAAGGTTCAAGCCCGGCTCCGACCTCACGATACTGAACGGTTTCCCGACTCAGGAAAACCCAGTCCTGCGCGACGGGGACAATATTATTTTCATCAGGAAAGGGGCCATGCCCTCGCGGGAGGAGCTTGAGTCCCTGATGATGGCGCGGCATACGCCCGGCGTGCACGACGCGGTAAAGAAGGCCCGTGTCGGGATTGCGGGGCTTGGCGGGCTTGGCTCCGCCGTGGCCGTTGCGCTTGCGAGGCTCGGCGTGGGCGAGATGGTAATCGTTGACTTCGACATCGTGGAGCCGAGCAACTTAAACCGACAGCAGTATTTCATCGACCAGATAGGCAGGCCCAAGACGGAGGCGATGGAGGAGAACCTGAGAAGGATTAATCCGTATGTGAAGGTGTCCTCGCACAGGGAGGTCCTGACGGAGCAGAACATCCCGCAGTATTTCTGCAGGGTAAACGCGCTTGTCGAGGCGTTCGACACGGCGGAGTCCAAGGCCATGCTTCTGAACACTATGGCCGAGCGCTGCCCGGACGTGCCGGTGGTTACCGCCTCCGGAGTCGCGGGACACGGGCCTTCCAACTCCATAAAGACCGTGCCGTTCGGGAAATATTTCATAGTGGGAGACCAGGAGACCGAAGCGGCGACCGGCATGGGGCTTATGGCGCCGAGGGTGGGCATCGCGGCGCACCACCAGGCGAACTGCGTCCTGAGAATTCTGCTGGGCGAGCCGGAAGAGTAAGGGAGGTTTTGGTGAAAGATTTTTTGCGTGACGCGGAGGACGCGCTTGGAGATGCGAAGGCGCCGTCTCCCTCCGAGCTTGACGACATACTCTCGCGCGCGGGAGATCTGAAGGGCCTGCCGCTCTCCGACGCGGCGAGGCTCCTCATGGCCGAAGGCGAAGACGCCCTCACCGCCATATGCGAGAAGGCAGTGGAGGTGAAATCCGCCGTGTTCGGCCCGCGTGTGGTATTGTTCGCCCCGCTATATCTCTCCAATTACTGCTCGAACGACTGCCTGTATTGCGGCTTCCGGAAATCAAACGCCATCGCCCGCAGGAAGGCCCTCTCGCCCGACGAGGCCGTGGAGCAGGCGAAGATTCTCTCAAAGCTCGGTTTCAAGCGGATTCTTATCCTGGCGGGCGAGCACCCGCGATACTCAGGGGTCGATTACCTTATAAAAATGGCGGAAGAGATTTATTCCCGGACGGACGTGAGGATCCTACACGTGGAGACCGCGCCGGTCTCGGTGGAGGATTTCAGGAGGCTAAAGTCCGCGGGCTTCGGCGTCTACGTCTGTTTCCAGGAAACATACCACAGGGAAAGCTACAAGGTCCTTCACCCGACCGGGAAAAAGTCAGACTTCCTCTACCGGCTTTCCGTGATGGACAGAGCTCTTGAAGCCGGTTTCGGGGACGTGGGCATCGGCCCGCTCCTCGGGCTTTATGATTACCATTATGACGCCCTGGCCGCGATTGCGCACTCAAAACACCTTGAGGCGAAATTCGGCGCCTGCGCGCATACCATCTCCGTGCCGCGTCTCAAGCCCGCCGAGGGCGCACAGATAAAGGACGCTCCATATCCCGTGAGCGACAGGGATTTCAGGAAGGTTGTCGCGGTATACCGCCTGTCCGTCCCGCAGGCGGGGGTCGTGGTCTCCACGCGGGAGCCCGCGAAGCTCCGGGAGGAATGCCTGCTGTGCGGCGCATCGCAGATCTCCGCCGGGTCGTCCACCGAGCCGGGCGGCTACGGCCGGTCGACCGGCGGCATCCCGCGGGAAAAAAGCACCTCGCAGTTCGACCTTTCGGACATGAGGCCGCTTCCCGAGATGGCGAAGGTAATCGCCGAAATGGGGCTTCTGCCGTCTTTGTGCACGGCCTGCTACAGGAGCGGGCGGCAGGGAAACAATTACCTGCACGTCGCCCAGTCGGGGAACTTGAACGAACTCTGCACGGCGAACGCGCTTCTTTCCCTGAAGGAATACCTGCTCGACGTTAGGCCGGAGGGGCGGGAGATTATGGAAGCTTCCCTGAGCCGCTTCCTGGAAGAATTCAAAGGCAAGCTCAAAAAAGACGTAAAGAAGAAGATGAAAGCGGTTGAAAAAGGGGAGCGTGACATCCACTACTGACCCCCTCAAATAGCTTGTATTGCCCCGCGCCCTCTGATAAAATTCCCGCATGTTCCCGAAAAACCTCATAATCGACTGCGACGACACCCTCTGGGAGAATAACCGCTTTTTCCTGGACGCGCACGAGAAGTTCGTATCTCTCATGGAGGCGCAAGGCTATTCCCGCGAGCGGGCGGATGCCCTGCTTCTGCGGCTTGAGATGGAGAACGTCTCCCGCTACGGCTACGGGGCCAGGAGCCAGGCGATGTCCATGGCGGACGTATACGGACTGCTGGAGCCGGAGCCGAAGCCGGAAGTCCTGGAGAAAATAAGGAACATAGGTGATGACGTCTTTCACCATCCCGTCTGCCTGCTGCCCGGCGTGGAGGAGACCGTGCCGAAACTCGCCGGTCGGTATACGATGGTGATGTATACGAAGGGCAACCCGGAAGAGCAGATAGGGAAGATCGAAAAATCCCCGCTCCGGGAGTATTTCCATCACGTCCGGGTCGTGCCGGAAAAGGATCGGCGCGCCTTCAGAGGCGTGCTGGACGAACTGGGACTTCTGCCGGACGAGACCTGGATGATTGGAGATTCGCCCCGCTCGGACATCCTCCCGGCGGTGGAAAACGGGGTGCGCTCCGTCTTTATTCCCTTTTCCATGACCTGGCAGCACGAACACACCGCCCTTCCGTCCTCGGAACATATCATAACCGTGCAACATTTCGGAAACCTGGAAGCCCTCCTGCTATAATGCCGAAGAACCGCAAATCGCATAACCTTGAAACCTCGGCCCGCCAGCCGGCCCGGCCCGATGCGGCTCCAGCCGCTCTCCCGGAGACCGGGAGCAGGGAATATTACGAGGAAATCCTGTATGCCATCCCGGAAGGGGTAATGGTGTTCGACGGCGCTCTGAGGCTGACAAGCGCGAACCGCGCCGCCCACGAGCTTGCCATGCTGTCCTCCGAGGCAATCGGCAGGACGGCGGGCGAGGCCTTCGACAGAGGCAACCGGGGCTTAGCCGAGCTTGTCTCGCGCACGCTTTCCTCCGGCAGGCCGCATACGGGTTTTACTACGGAGTTCATAAGGCCGGACGCGACAGGCATACCGGTGGAGGCGTCCGCTTCCCCAATCGAGGGGCCGGACGGCCAGACGCTAGGCGTCGCGCTCTCGCTTCGGGAGGCATCGCGTTTAAGGGAGCTTGAGGAGGCGATAAAGAAATCCGAGCGGCTGGCATATCTCGGAACAATGGCGGCGTCCGTCGCGCACGAGCTAAGAAACCCCCTGGGCGGCATAAAAGGCGCCTCCCAGCTCCTGATGGAGGAGATTCACGGCCTGCCTATGGAGGAGTCCCTCTCCGAATACCTGGGCGTGATTATAAAGCAGGTGGACCGGCTCACGGGCATACTTGAGTCGCTCCGGGGCCTGTCCCGGCCCGGGCTTCCGAAGACCGCGAAGCTGAACCTCCACAGCCTCCTGGACGAGTCCCTGACATTGATGGCCCCGGACATAAAAAAACTCAAGCTCAAGATAAAACGGGAGTACGACCCATCCGTCCCGGACATAGACGGGGATGAAAACAGCCTCCAGGGGGTGTTTCTGAACCTGATTAGAAACGCCGCCGAGGCCATGTCGCAGGGCGGCGTGCTGACACTCGGAACCGGCATCCCGTCGGACTTCCTTTACTCCACAATCAAGACCGAGAAGGGCAAAAAGACCATGCTCGCCGTGACCGTCTCCGATACCGGGAGCGGAATCGAGCCTGGCGCCCTGAAGGATATTTTCAATCCGTTCTATTCCTCCAAGGGCGGCGGACTGGGCCTTGGACTCGCCCTCGCGCTGAAGACGATCGAGGAGCACGGCGGGACGATAAAAGTGGAGAGCGACCCCGGCAAGGGGACTACTTTTACGGTCTATCTGCCGGTATACAGATAATATTGACATTCTTTATTCCCTGCCGTATAACATTTGATTAAGGGCTTAATTCCGGAGAAAAATTATGGAAACAAGAAAATATGTGTATTGGCAGGAAAACAGCATGTGGGTCGGATACCTTGAAGAATATCCGGATTATATGACCCAGGGCGAAACACTGGAAGAGCTGAAGGAAAATCTGAAGGATATATACAAGGAATTAATCAGCGGCGAAATCCAGCACGTCCGCCGTGTCGCCGAACTGGAAATCGCGTGAAAAGAAAAGAGCTGCTGAAAATTCTGGAAGAAATGGGTTGCGTGTTCATCCGGCACGGCGGACGGCACGACTGGTATCAGAACCCGAAATCAAAAATTTCCCAACCAATACCACGTCACGCCGAAATCACCGAAAACCTCGCCAAACATATCATCAAGATGCTGAAAGATGCAGGTAATCCATCGCATTAAACTACGGGAGCGGGGCGTAAGGATCATTTCTCCGGCGTATCCCCTTTCGGATCAAGGAAGGGGCGGCACCTGGCCGCGAGGTTTTTCAGCTCCTCCTTGATTTCGATTATGCGCATCTCCCTGCCGACGGAGAACCTGGAGAAGCGCTCAAGGTCGTCCACCTTCTGCTTGAGCTCTTCGTAGAGCATGGAGTTCTCTATGACAATCCCGACATACCGGCCTATCGTCATGAGCGTGCTTATCTGGCGCTGGTCTATGCCGTCGTAATTTTTCGAGCCTACCGCGAGCGCCCCGACGACCTTGCCCTTGGCCGCGAGGGGTATCGCCGTCCAGGCCTGCATGCCCTCTCTTTTAAGGTCCGCGTCTATCCTGCCCGTTTTATTGGACGAGCGCTCCTGCGCGAAGAACATCCTGTCGTTTAATATCTCTCTTTTTATCCACGGCTCCTGTGCGCTCCTGACGGAAGCCCTTTCGAGGACGGTCTCCGACAGCCCTTCGCTCACCTGCAAGGCCATATCATCTCCCTTAAGGAGATAAACCGCCATGAAATCCGCCCGGACAAGCTCCTTTACCTCCCTTATCGTAGCCGACATCACCTTGCCCATCTCAATCGACCTGCCGATCTCCACGGCGATCTTGTAAAGGGCGGAAAGCTCCCGGTTCTTCTGGAATATCTCCTCCGCGTCGTGCTCAATCTGTTTGGAGGACTCCCGAAGCATTATCATGGACTGTTCGAGCTCCTTCTTGGCCTCGGCAAGCGTGCCGAAGCGCTCGCTTACGTATTCCAGGTCCCGGTACAGGAACGCGAGTATGCCGATGACGACGAACGTGAGCGTGTTGACCGCGCCCGTGAATGGCCGCAGATATTTCCATAAGTCGCCCCGGCCCATCTCGGAGAGAACGTGCTGGACGATATGCGCGAAGGAGTGCGAGAGGGCGAAGACCGCCAGGGCGACGACCTGCCAGTACAGGTACATCCACAAAGGCGCGTGCGGCCTGAGCGCCCGTATCCTGCTCACCTCGGAGAGCATGTACGCGGATATTCCCACGAGCATGAGGTTGGAGACGATGTCTATCGTCCATACGGGTTCGAGGCTCGTCATTCCTTCTCCCGTTTCAGTTCCGTCTCAAGGCGCCTGAGCCCCAGGGCCATGAAGAGAAATGCCGGCACAAGGAAGAAATACTCTATCAGGCGGGTGACGTAATAAAGCTCCGTTTTAAGGTCCTCCACTAGCATCCAGGAGCCTCTGAAATAATACTCCTTCGGCGTCATCAGCTTTCCCGTGATGTGCGTAATCAGGACGTCCACGTTCCACAGCAGGAAGAAGAACGCGGCCATGCGTATGAGCTTCCATCCGGAGAGACGCAGGGACGGCTTGCCCAGGACGGCAAACAGGTATATCATCGAGGCTATAAGGAAGAAATGGGCGATTATGTGGGCGTCGAAGCCCTCGTCGCCGGGATGCCGCTGCACGGCCCAGGCGCTGCCGGCATCGGCCAGGAAGAAGGCGATAACTGCGGCTGCCTTAAATAACGCTGGTTTTAAACCTTGCGGAGCCATGACAACTAATATTATAACCCTTTTCGTGATTATTTTGAATCATTAAACAAATTTAATTCTTCTGGACTCCGGGTTCAATACCAGTTATAATTCCTGATATGAAAACTCTTCCGTATCCCGGAAAAAACCCTTGACATTAAATGCGCGTTTTTATAGCATCAATATCCGCCTCTAAAGGAGATTTATTAAATGCAAAGCTACGTTTTTTTCTGGGGCTGCACCATCCCCGCCCGCTTCGCCTTCCAGGAGAAGGCCGCAAGGCTCGCGGCCAAGCGGATGGAGATAGACATTGTAGACCTGGACGGCTTCACCTGCTGCCCGGAGAAGGAGCTGGTAAAGAGCATGGGGGACGAGCTCTGGCTCCTGACGGCGGCCCGGAACCTGGCCCTTGCCGAGGCGACGGGACTCCCGCTCGTTACGCCCTGCAACGGCTGCTACGGCACGCTCAAGGGCGCGAAGGCGGAGCTTCACAAGTCCCCCGCCCTCATGGCGAAGGTGAACGAAGACCTCGCCCGCATAGGCATGAGCTACAAGGGCAAGGTAAAAGTCCTCCACATGCTGGAGCTTTTCCACGACGTAATCTCTCCGGCGAAGATTGCCGCATACGTAAAAAAGCCCCTCAAGGGCATGAGAATAGGCGTGCATTACGGCTGCCACATGATGCGCCCGGCGAAGGTTCTGAACTTCGACGACCCGATACATCCCGTGAAGTTCGACGCCCTGGTTTCCGCGCTCGGCGCGAAGAGCATCGACTACACCACGAAGATGCTCTGCTGCGGCGGGGGCCTCTCCAACGTCGGGAACGTCTCCGAGGGCCAGGACATGATGCGCCGGAAGCTCCAGGAGTTAAAGGCCCTCGACGCCGACGCCATTACCACAGTCTGCCCGTCGTGCTTCTCGCAGTACGACACGCAGCAGTTCATGCTCGCGCGCACCGGCGAGAAATACAACCTGCCGGTAATCTCCTACCAGGAGCTGCTCGCGCTGGCCATGGGCTTTTCGCCGGACGAGTTCGGCATGGACATGCACAAGATAGATACGGAGCCGTTCATAAAGAAGTGGGAGAAGAATACCGGACGACATGCGAAGACGAAAGACGCCTTCGACATCGCCTCGATTGAGCGCTGCATAAACTGCGCGGCCTGCACGAACGACTGCCCGGTTACGCTCTCCCTGGAAGGGGTGAACCTTCATTCCATAATGAAGAAGGTCGTTACGGAAGACATAGACGAACTGCTTAAATCCC
Organism: Nitrospirota bacterium; assembly: GCA_021789495.1. Classification (GTDB taxonomy): domain Bacteria; phylum Nitrospirota; class JACRHJ01; order JACRHJ01; family JACRHJ01; genus JAKAHE01. The sequence goes on along the minus strand of JAJYJM010000029.1, from coordinate 3,017 downwards.
CCGACATCTGGCGCTGCGTCGAGTGTCATACGTGCATCGAGCTCTGCCCGCAGTGCTTCGGGATGGAGAAGGTGTTCCATCAGCTGAAGCAGATGGCGATAGAGCGCGGATACGTCCAGCCGGCGACGGCGAAGGCGATGGAGATGTTCAGCGCCACCGGACGCCTTGGCGAGCCGTCGAAGGCCCAGAGAAAGAAGCTGGGCTTAAAGGACGCGCCGAAGACCGGGGCGGAAGATTGGAAGAAGCTGATAAAGAAATAGCGGCGGCAGAAGGATATTGAATAAATTTGTCATTCCCGCGAAAGCGGGAACCCAGCGACTTTAAAAGTCACTGGGCCCCCGTTTAAAGGCGTCCGGGGGTGACGGTCTTACAAACTGCTAATTACGAACACGAACTACGAATCAAGAATACGGCATTTGGAGGTTTTCATAAATGGATCACTGGTGGCAGAAGGACATCTCCGGGTGCGGCCTGTCCGGGATAATAAACTGGGACGGGAAGCGCATCTCCGGCTCCGTGATAAGGAAGTCCGTGGCCCTGATGCACGACCGTGGCAACGGCCAGGGCGGCGGGTTCGCGGCCTACGGCATATACCCCGAGCACAAGGACCACTATGCCCTGCACATAATGTTCACGGAGGAGCCGGGCAAGCCGACGAGGGACTTCGACGACGCCATGAAGGAGACCGAGGCGTATCTGGACAAAGCTCTCGCCGTGGACCTGGCCGAGGACATCCCCGTAAAGGTAACCGAGAAAATTCCGTCTCACCCGCTCCTGAGGCGATACTTCGTCAAGGTAAAGCAGGGAAGCCTCAAGGGCACGGCCATGACGGAGGACGACTATATCGTCAGCGTCGTCATGCACATAAACGACAGGATAGACAACGCATTCGTGTTCTCCTCCGGCAGGAACATGGGCGCCTTCAAGGGCGTCGGCTTCCCGGAAGACATAGCGGACTTCTTCATGCTGGAGAACTACGAGGGCCATACCTGGACCGCGCACAACCGCTTCCCGACGAACACGCAGGGCTGGTGGGGCGGCGCGCATCCCTTTACGCTGCTGGACTGGTCCATCGTCCATAACGGCGAAATATCCTCGTACGGAATAAATAAAAGATACCTTGAGATGTTCGGATACAAGCTCGCGCTGCTTACGGATACCGAGGTCGTGACGTATGTGTTCGACCTCTTGGTAAGGCGGCAGGGCCTGCCGATTTCCGCCGCGTGCATGGCCGTGGCCGCGCCGTTCTGGAAGGACATCGACAGGATGGATGAGTCCGAGAGGGAGGCATGCGAGGCGATAAGGATGGTCTACGGCCCGGCGCTCTTAAACGGCCCGTTCGCGATACTCTTCGGGCACGGCAAGGGGCTTATCGGCATGAACGACAGGATTAAACTGAGGCCGTTCGTAGCCGCGACGAAGGGCAAGACGGTATACATGGCGAGCGAGGAATCCGCGATACGCGAGATATGCCCCGACCCTAAGGAGGTCTGGGCGCCAAGGGCCGGCCGGCCTGTGGCGGTGGAAATGGGAAAGGGTATTATATGAACAGGACAATGCCCCCGGAGTTCCGGGTTAAGATCGACCAGGAAAAGTGCAGGAAGTGCAAGCGCTGCCTTATGAGTTGCAGCTTCGGCGTATACAGCTTCGCGGACAGGGTAATCCCCGACAACAACAAGTGCGTCGCGTGCAACCGCTGCGTGGTGATGTGCCCGGAAGACGCCATAACCATAACCGAGTCCCCGAACGTCTACAGAGACCACCCCAACTGGCCGCTTCAGATAAGAAAGAACGTCTGGAAGCAGGCGGAGACGGGCGGAGTCCTTTTAACGGGCATGGGCAATGACAGGCCGTATCCGATTATCTTCGACCACCTGGTCGTGGACGCCTGCCAGGTAACGAACCCCTCCATAGACCCGCTAAGGGAGCCTATGGAGCTTCGCACGTTCCTTGGCAGGAAGCCCGACAAGCTCGAAATGGAGATGATCGGCGGCAGGCCCCGGCTCAAGGAAAAGCTCCCGCCGAACATAAAGCTTGAGATACCAATAATATTCGCGCCGATGTCATTCGGGGCAATCTCGCTTAACGCGCACAAGGCCCTGGCTATGGCGGCGAAGGAGTCCGGCACCGTATACGGCACCGGCGAGGGCGGGCTTCACGAAGAGCTTTACGACTACGGCCCCTGGACGATTGTCCAGTGCGCCTCCGGACGCTTCGGCGTCCACAGCGAATACTTAAACGCCGGTGTCGCCGTTGAGATAAAGATTGGACAGGGCGCAAAGCCCGGCATCGGCGGACACCTCCCCGGCGAGAAGATCGGCGCGGAAATCTCCCGCACGAGGATGATACCCGTCGGCACGGACGCGCTGTCCCCCGCGCCGCACCACGACATTTACTCCATAGAAGACCTCCGCCAGCTGATTTACGCCATCAAGGAGGCGACGGGCTACAAGCCTGTATCCGTAAAGATCGCCTGCGTCCATAACGTCGCCGCCATCGCCACCGGCATCGTCCGGGCCGGCGCGGACATCGTCTATCTCGACGGCTTCAAGGGCGGCACCGGCGCGGCCCCGACGCAGATACGAGACCATGTCGGCATACCCATCGAGCTTGCGCTCGCCGCCGTGGACGACAGGCTCAGGCAGGAGGGCATCAGGAACCAGGCGTCGATCGTCGCGGCGGGCGGCATCCGCTCCTCGGCGGACGCCGTGAAGGCCATTGCGCTCGGCGCGGACGCCTGCGCGATAGGCACTGCGGCGCTCCTTGCGATGGGCTGCTCGCTCTGCCAGAAGTGCTACACAGGCAACTGCGCATGGGGCATCTGCACGCAGAAGCCGGAGCTTACGCGCCGGCTCGACCCGGAGTGGGGCGCGATGCGGCTTAATAACCTCCTCAGGGCATGGGGCCACGAGATTAAGGAGTTCCTTGGCGCATTGGGCGTGAACTCCGTCGAGAGCCTGCGCGGCAGCCGCGAGAGGCTCCGGGGCGTGGGCCTGGACGCCCAGACATTGGACATA
>JAJYJM010000028.1 GCA_021789495.1 Nitrospirota bacterium | reverse complement strand
ACGGCAAGACGCCGATGCAGACCTTCATGGACACGCTACCGCTTGCGAAGGAGAAGATGCTCGGCGAGACCTTACAGACAGTCGCATGACTGAGGGGCGGGTGTCAGGTCAAGTCGCGGCCACTACAGCTATTTTTTTAATAGGTGGTTTAAAAAGTTTGCTATTTTCTTAACCGAGCCCGTTGTGGAAATCTCCTTTTCTTTATAGGATTGCACCGAAAACCCATTATCCCTTACCCTTGCGCTGAGAAGTGATTCGTTCAGCATAGCCTTTACCTTGTTTCTGTATAAGTTCCAGTTTTTCCCATTAATCGGTAACTTACTATGCCATTCGTCGGTGAACCAATTGATTGCCATCTGTTTGTAGCTGTTCCCAATGGGGGCCTCTTTTTTAAATACCGGCGTTGTAGCGAATACCTTGACGGACATCTCTCCGTTATAGTTATGTGACATTATGTCCATTGGGATGAAGCCTTTAATTATAAACGCTCCTTTGACATCACTATTATATTCTATCAAAGCTGTTCTTTTCATCCAACGGGAAATCCCCTCTTTTTCGTATAACCCACTCCGTATTGGAGCCTTTTCAAAGGAGATGCCCCCCACTGAAATGTTGTGTATTAAAACACACAGCTCGCGCCCATCAGCCGCAGACGTAAAAGACTTGTCGGCCTCTATGCGGCAAGTAGTTATGGCAACGTCGAGATTTGCTTTAAGCTCAAAACATCCATTTTCCAAATCTGCGGTTGTAATCTTTTTTTCCAGTAGGAGGCGCTCTTCATATCTTGAGTCTATTATCTGGTCCATCTTTTCATTGTTGACCGAAACTATTGTCCCCATGCCATCTATGATCTCTCGCGGCATGATGAAACAGTTCGTGCATATCCAATTGCTTACGTCGTAACCCATAGCATTCATTGGATAACCCTTGGTGTCTATGTGTCCGATGACAGACCTGTTTGCTATGGCGCGCCTAATAAGTTCAACAGATGCATTTTTCTCTATGAAGTTCCATCCATATGCCATAAAGGCATCGTTAGACAAAAGTGCCGCATCGTATGGAACATTTTCTTTTCTCAAAAAATTTAAGCACTTCTGCCAAGCCGAAAATTCCCAGTTGGAGTTGTCTCCGCCCATCCTGTATATGTTTGCGGTGACAGGGGTAACGTAGTTGCCTTCATTAAGATTGTCTATAATATAGTATGTCTTATTGCAATCTATCTTGTCCGTTATAGACCTGAAAAGTCTGAAAGAATCAGCACGGTTACCGTTGTCATACTCAACAAAAAGGATTACAAGTCGCATAAATTTCAAATTTCTCGCCGTTTAATTCTATCTTTGGCTGCAGCAATTAGCCTTTTGATATCTCGTGGATTTCGTACCCGTTTAAGTTTGGAAAGTATATAGGCGGGGTTGAGCAGGCTGGGACGACGAATGAGTGAACGGGGAAAACCACCTAAATTATCCTCCAATAAGCCGTCAAGCAAGGTCATCAAATATTCGTCATCTTTCGCTTTGCAAGAAACCGGCCCTTCAAGCGCCCTTTTGTATACATAAAAGGTTTCCTTTGCGCACTTTTCCCAGGAAAACATTTTCACACGTCTTTTCCCTTTCTCAATAAGCGAAGCTCGCAGGCTCGGGTTGCCGACAATGTCCATTATTGCCTCGGCGATCTCAACAGGTTCTCTTGCATCTACCATATAAGCGGCTTCGCCGGCTACCTCGGGAAGCGATGACGCATTCGAACAGATCAGGGGGGTTTCGCAAGCGAATGCCTCCAGCACCGGGAAACCGAACCCTTCGTAGAGGCTTGGATATACGAACATGGCGGCTGCATTGTAAAGATGGGCGATTTTGCTGTCCGGGAAATAGGGGAACCGAATCAATCTTTTATTGATGGGGGCTATATATTCCTTAAGGTAATCATGGCCAAACGTGTAAAAAATATTTCCTGCCACTACAATATAGTAGTCCTTCATATAATCTTTATCCATTATCATTGCGAAGGCGGCAAAGAAGTTGACCAGGTTTTTGTGGGGGTAATCAGTACCTACATATAGCAGATACTTTTCCGGCAGAGAGAATTCTCTCCTGAATATTTGTAGCTGATCATCGGGGATTTTTCTGAATTTATTAAAATCTAGGCCATGATACACTACATCAATCTTGTCCTTGCTTATGCCAAAGGTATCTATGACGTCCTTCTTTGCGCTCTCGGAAATAGCTATTATCCTGTCGGAAAAATTCAGGGCAAGCTTCATGCATCTAACATATCTGTTGTAATCGGTTTTGTTAGGAAAATATTCAGGATATTTGCACGAGATAAGATCATGGAAGGTAAAGACGCTTTTTTTTGCTAATAAAAGCTCCATCAACTCAAAATAATTGTTGGTTTGATAAGTGCGGTGATAAATATCTATTCCTTCTCGCAACGAAATGCATGACGAGTAAAAACCGACTTCGTCACTATTGTAATCGCCATAATTGACAATACCTATTTCAAATTTTTCGCTGTCATACGTCAGAAGTATATTTTTTAAGATTTCGGCTATGTACCTCTCTGTTCCAGTGATATTCCGATTAAGTATCCTGCCTTCAATAGCAATTTTGGTCTTTTTACCTATGGGTTCTGCCGGGGCTTTAAGCGTTGCGATCTTCTCTACCACGTTTTCTATAATAACTGATTTGTCGAAATACGTCTCGCAAGTCTTTCTGGCGGCTTGTGTTTTTTTATCTAACTCTGCCAACGGCAGCGAGAGAGTTTTTTTTATGCATGCCAAGAAGTTCTCTTGGTCAGCAAGAAATACGTGCGGTTTGAGCGCATCAAGACCCCGCATGCCAAAAGGCGTTGATATCAAAGGCAGGCCGAAGGCTGCATACTCAATTACCTTTAAGTTTGTGCCGCTTCCCGAGAACATCGGATTTATTGCAACGGACATTTCCCTGTAAAGGTTTTCCTTGGTCCTTTCATCCACTATCCCCGTAAACTTAACATTTGCGGGAAGATTCCGGCGGTTTAGGGTGTCCTTCAGGTTGCCTACAATTGTATAGGTAATGTCGGTGCTTTTCGGCGCCAGCTTGCTAATTATGAATTTGAGCGCCTCTATGTTGGGGCCGTGCGCGGAACCGATAAATATGACGTTTCCTCCGCCTCTTTTCCTTCCGTGGTATTTGCAAGAGAATACGTCAATGCCGTTGGGGACCAAGACCACCTTGTCCCTTGCGACGGCGTAAGCTTTGCAAAGTTCATCCGCATCGAATTCGGAGACGGCCATAATAAAGTCGGCCCGGCGACATGCTGTTTCTTCTATGCTTTTCACCAGAGCAAGATATTTTTTTGAATATTCATTATCCTCTTCGAAATATGATTTTTTCAGTTCATAATCTACGTTATGGGCCTCATAAACAATGACCTTATGTGCGCCATATTCAAGGAGCATCTTAAAAAAATAAGGATGTGAACTGATAAAGACGTCGGTCTGGGATGCGAGTGAACCGCACAGACCGGTAAGGTCGGGTATAAGAGTATATCCATCCACTAACAGTATGTCATGGAGATGCCCCTTGGCTTTCTTTTGCTCTGTTGTCATTAAGTTGTAATAAGCTTTGGTCATGGGCACCTTGTAAACAACAAAGTTTTCGTTCATTACAGTGCTTTCGAGCGCCCCTCCCCACCCCGTAACTGCGACGAGGTTTACGTTGAAGTGCCGCGACAGACTCTCATATACGTTCATTATTCTGACTCCACCCCCGAAATTCATTGATGTGAAGTCAAAGGGAACGAACGAAGTTAGCGTAATCCTGCGATTATTGTAGCTTCTTAAGATTCTGTGATTAATTTTCGAGATATTATTCATTCGCTATTGGATTTTTGCTTAAGACTATAAACGCAAAGTCCGAGGGAATGACGGAATTTTTTATAAGGGTCTCTTCGAATTTTTGGAAGGACTTTATAAGAGACGTCTCAACCGCATCGCGCTCGTTGAAGTTGCCGGCGATTTTCTGGAAAAGCAAGTTCAATATAGTTCCTCCGAGCGGCTTGTATTCAATGATGTGAAAATTTGGTCTCAATGCGCCTATTATGTCTGAAGACCTAATCGCCTCGGATGGGTCTCCTCCGGAGACCTCTTCAATAGTTGGCTTGTCGATAGTTTTCTTTATAACAAAGCCGCTCGGTGCGGAAATATATACTTTAAGCCTCTCCGGCAAGATATCGAGTAGTTCCTGCGCATAAGCAAGCTGAACATCCGTCCATTGGAACCTGTTCGGCCCCAGATAATCGACTATCAGCACGAGACCGTCATCGGCAAGCGAATGAAATACAACATCCAAACAAGACTCCAGATTTTCTACGTGGTGAAGAGAATGAAAGAATATTATCAGATCATATTTTTCTGGAAGTTTTAAGGCGTTTAGATTTGCTTCGTAATATTTTACTTCCGCGATGTTATTCCGGGCTGCTTCCCTATTTGCGAATTCCACGAGGCTTGGATTTATCTCAAAGCCGTCAATTTTTGAGAAGTGGCAATTCATAGAAACCAAGGAACGTTCGAGGTGACCATTACCGCACCCCAGGCTGGCGATAATAGGCTTTTTGCCTTTTAAATATTTATCCCAGAAATATTTTAAGTAAGGATAAGACCCGTTCCCAGTAACAACGTAATCAAAGTGCTCGTGCATTAAGCGGAGCCCGGACCAGTCTACCTTGTTTCTGCCCCGCATTTTTTTTTTGCTAATCAAAAAGTTCCAATAGCTCTTGATTTTTTCCTCTCTGCTTTTGGAGGGTATATTGCGCAGCGAAGGTTTACCCTGACGAATTTTCTGAAGTAATTTTATTAAGTTTTTAATCACATACTTCTCCTCTACTAATTTTATTTTAAAATATGTAAAAAATCTATTAAAAAATTTGTCAAACAGAGTATAAATTGATATACAATAAGTCTAAAATGACGTCCAAAGAAGATCATAGTGAAGTAAACTCTCAAGCTTCGAGAAGTTCTCGTGTTGGCATGGAGCCACAATGCTTGGCAGATTGCTGGGAATGATAAGGCAAATGTTGCCGGAGGGAGCGGTACGGATTCTGTCGAGACAGGCCAGGATAAAGCGCGGCGGGTGAATTTATTGCAGAACCTTTACTTTGGACTGCGAAGGACGGTAAAGGAGCGGTTGAAGAAGACCCTCGCTTCTTTCCCCGGCGTTCGCAGGAAGCTTGTTGCGATGGATTCCATCCTGCAATCGGCCATAGCCCCGGGGCGGTTATCGGGACGAGTCAACGGCAGTCTGCCTTTCGGACTGAATATCTCCGGTTTTTTCTCGGGCGATTTCGGGGTGGCCGAGGCGGCGAGGTCGGACGCGCGCTCAGCCATGGCAGCGGGGATACCTCTCGTCTTAAACGACGTCGACCCGCCCGGCGGTCGCTCTTATTTTCAGGGCCGCCCGGAGACCTCGGAAGACAACCCATATCTGTTCAACCTCGTCCATGTAAACGCGGAACAGGCGCACGAGTTTTTTATGCTTCGGGGAAAGCGTTACATGGATGGCAGGTACAACATTGGCTATTGGGTATGGGAGCTGTCGGATTTTCCTGAAAAATTCGCTTCATCATTTGGTTATTTTCACGAGATATGGACACCCAGCCTTTTCTCCGCAAACGCAATTGCAGCCTTAAGCCCGGTTCCGGTTACAAGGATGCCGCATGCTGTCAGCATCCCGGAAGGGATAGCCGGGGATAAGGTGGCGCACGGCATGGAAGGGAAATTCGTATTTCTCTTCATGTTCGACTTCCATAGCGGGTTTGAAAGGAAAAACCCTATGGGCCTCATCCGGGCGTTCAAAAAGGCGTTCGGTGAAAAGGACGGGGCCGCGCTACTTATTAAATATAATCATGCCGAGTCCTTTCCGGCAGAGTTTAAGAGGCTTTTGGATGAAGGCGCCGGGAATAAAAACATAAAATTAATAGGCGGACGAATGAGCAGGGAAGAGGCGCTTCATTTAATCGCCTCCTGCGACTGCTATATATCTCTGCACCGCTCGGAGGGATTCGGTCTTACGATAGCGGAGGCGATGGCGCTTGGCAAACCCGTAATCGCAACGGGATATTCCGGGAACATGGATTTTATGGATTCAAACAACAGTTTTCCTGTAAAATACAAGATTGTTGAGCTTGAGAAAGATTTCCCGCCTTACGATAAGGGAAGCGTTTGGGCGGAGCCTGACATCGGCTACGCTGCAAAACTGATGAGGGAGCTTTATGAGAACCGTGACGCGGCTCTTGAAAAGGGGCGGAGGGCAATGGAAGACATGGAAAGAAATTATTCGCCGGCGGCAGTGGGGAATCTTTACGGAGAGCGTCTCGAATTGGTTTATTCGCATATAACGGAGAATAAAACATGAAAGCCCTTATCCTTGCGGGCGGCCGGGGAACGAGGTTCTGGCCGCTCTCGCGCGAGCTCTATCCGAAACAGCTCTTGAGACTTGGGGACGGGAAAGAGACACTGCTTCAGCAGACCGTAACGAGGCTCAGCCCGGTCGTGAAGCCAGGGGATATTAGCGTCATTACCAACAACAGGCTTAAGGTGGACGTGAAGTCCCAGTTAAGCGAAGTCTCGGGCGGGCAGACGGAGATTATACTTGAGCCTGCGCCGAGGAACACCGCCCCCGCCGTCGGCCTCGGCGCGGTCTATATGGAACATGCCCGCCCCGGCTCGGTTATGGCGGTGCTCCCTTCAGATCATCTCATAAGGGAGAAGGACAAATTCCATGCGGCGCTCAAGAAAGCTGAAAAGCTGGCAAAGGAAGGCTATCTTGTCGTGTTCGGGATAAAGCCGGACCGGCCCGAGACGGGATACGGATATATAAAGACAGGCGCTCCGATAACCGCCGGGGCTTTCAAGGTGGAGCAGTTTGTCGAGAAGCCCGACCTGAAGACGGCGGGGGAATACGCGCAGTCCTCCCGGTATCTCTGGAACAGCGGCATGTTTGTCTGGAAGGCGGAGAGCATACTGGACGAGATAAAGCTTCATATGCCGCCGCTTTACAAGTCCCTGAAGAAGATATGGGGCGCGATTGGCACCGGAAAAGAACAGGCCGTCCTTGCGGGAGAGTTCGGCAAAATTACTCCGCTATCGATAGATTACGGAGTCATGGAGCGCTCCAGAAAAGCCGTTGTGGTGCCGGTGGATTTCACGTGGTCGGACCTCGGTTCCTGGCGGGCGATAGAAGAGATATTCCAAAAAGACAAGGGCGGGAATGTCGTAATCGGCAACGTGGTGAATATCGGCTGCCGGGACACTACCTTCTACGCCGAAGAGCGTCTCATCGCGGGCATAGGCCTTGAAGGAGTCGTGGTGGTGGATACGCCGGACGCGACGCTGGTATGCAGGAAAGAAGAGGCGCAGAAGGTGAAGGACGTCGTGTCTCTCCTTAAGGAAAAAGGCGCGGAAGAATACATCATCCACAAGACGGTCAGGCGCCCCTGGGGTTCCTATACGGTCATGCAGACCGGGCCGATGTACAAGATAAAGAGGATAGAGGTGAACCCCGGCGCAAAGCTCAGCCACCAGCTGCATCACCACAGGAGCGAACACTGGATTGTCGTGGCCGGGACGGCGCTTGTCACCAACGGCGAACGACGATATAACGTGCATGTGAACGAGTCCACATTTATCCCCATGTCCACGAAACACAGGCTGGAGAACCCCGGCAAGGTTTCGCTCCAGATAATAGAGGTTCAAAATGGCGAATACCTCGAAGAGGACGACATAGTCCGCTTCGACGACGACTACGGGCGTTGACGATGCCGGCGACCGGGAAAATTCCGGCGGTTGTCGTCGCCTGGAACAGCGGGAAGGACATCTGGCGGTGCCTCGAATCCCTTTCGTCGGACCATGCCGTCTCGGAGATAATTGTCGTCGATAACGCCTCCACCGATAATACAAGGGACATTGTAAAGGGCTATCGCAAGGCGAGGCTTCTGGAGAACCCGCAGAACATGGGTTTTGCCGCCGCCGCCAACCGGGGGATTGCGGAAGCGTCGGGCGAATTTGTCTTTCTCGTGAACCCGGATGTCTCACTTGAGGGCGACGGCTTTCTGGCGAGCCTCGCCGCCGCCCTGGATGCAGACCCAGCGGCTGGCGCCGCAGCTCCGAAATTACTGAGACCCGACGGCGTAACAGTGGATTCGGCGGGGCTTTTAATGCAGAGGAACAGGAAGGCGATAGACCGTGGGCGCGACATGCCCGACGGCGCCGAGTTTTCCCGCCCTTGCCGGGTTTTTGGGGCCTGCGGAGCCGCCGCGCTTTACAGGCGCGCGATGCTGGACGACATAAAAATCTCCGGAGAATATTTCGATGCGGTTTTCTTCGCATACAAGGAAGACATAGACCTGGCCTGGCGGGCGAACCTCCTGGGCTGGAAGACGCTGTATGTCCCCGAGGCGCAGGCGATACATTTGCGGGGCTGGAAGGGCCGGTCGACAGGCGGCAGCCGAAGCCCCTCGGGCGCCAGGCGGGGCATTCCAAGAGGCATCCGCCGCCATTCCCACAAGAACTGGTACTTAAGCATCCTGAAAAACGACGATATAATCAACGTCCTCAAGGACTTGCCGAGTATAGCGTTTTACGACCTGAAGCTCGACCTTTACGCGCTGTTTTTTGAGCCTTTCCTTTTTCTGGCCTTCTGGGATATAATAAAACTCTTGCCCGAGGCGCTTAAAAAAAGGCGGGAAATAATGTCGCGCAGAAAAGTTTCTCCGGCGGGGATCAGGAGTCTTTTTGTCTGAGCTGTCTGTCAGCATAGTTAGCCACGAGGGCCGGGAGCGCGTCCTCGCATGTCTTCAGTCCGTATTCGGCGCGGCGGACGGCCTCGACATTGAAGTTATTGTGGTGGAGAATGCGAGCCGCGACGGAAGCGCCGAAGCGATAGAGAGGGAATACCCGCAGGTCAGGCTTGTCAGAAACTATGTCCGGGAAGGTTTTTCGGCGAACCACAACAAGGCCCTGCGGCTGTCTCGCGGTGAGTTTGTCCTGCTCTTAAACGACGACACGACAGTCCATCCGGGGGCGCTAAAGACGATGACAGAGTTCATGCGCGCGCATCCCGATGCGGGCGCAGCCGGAGCGATGCTCTTAAACCCCGACGGCTCCGCGCAGTATGCCGGTAAGGCCGCCCCGACCGTCCTCGCGGCTATAATGGTCTCCCTGGGTCTGCACAGGCTTTTTCCGGACAACCCTGTGACTTCCGGTTACTACGGCAAGAATGCCGGATCGTCCGAGGCCGGTCTGCCGGCGCCGCGTGAGGTGGAAAGCGTAAACGGCGCGGCGATGATTATACGCAGAACGGCGCTTGATAAAGTCGGCTATCTCGACGACGGGTTTTTTCTTTTTTGCGAGGACGTGGATCTTTCGATAAGGCTTCGGGAAGGCGGGTATAAACTTTATTTCATCCCGGCCGCAAAAGTGACGCATATCCGGGGAGCCTCCACCGGCGGCAGGAGGATAGTCTGGATTTATCACAAGAGCCTTTTCAGGTTCTACAGGAAACACTATGCGGGCAGGAGAGCTTTTATTGTAAACTGGCTTGTATACCTTGGGATTGCGACGAGGCTCTTTGTATATACGATATACGGCTCGGTAAGGAAGAAGAGGGCGTAATCCAAACAAACACGAGCCACGAGCAACGAACGCGGTATTTATCGAGGCATGATGGAAGAGCGGCATAGGGTCTTCTGGCACCAGACGGACATTACCCGCGAGGACCGGGAGCGTGTCAACGGGCACAAGGGTGTTACTATATGGCTTACGGGGCTCTCCGCCTCCGGGAAGTCCACCGTGGCGATGATGCTCGAAAAAAAGCTTTTCGAGCGTGGCTGCCATACGATTGTCCTCGACGGCGACAACATACGGCACGGTCTCAACAAGAACCTGGGCTTCGGCAAGGCGGACAGGGAAGAGAACATCCGCCGCATAGCCGAGCTTGCCAAACTCTTTACCAGCAAGGGGATTATAAACATCGCCGCATTTATCTCGCCCTACAGGGCCGACCGCAAAATGGCCCGCTCGATTCAGAAGGAGGGCGATTTCCTTGAGGTATACATAAAATGTCCGATAGACGTCTGTGAAGAGCGGGACCCGAAGGGGCTTTACAGGATGGCCCGCGCGGGAGAGGTGAAGGGATTCACCGGGATAGACGACCCCTACGAGGCGCCGGAGGCGCCGGAACTCGTCCTGGAGACGGATAAGTTTGTGCCGCCGCAATGCGTGGACAAGGTGATAGGTTTCCTCGCGCACAGGAAAATCATTCATGCCCCGCAGAGGGACTTCATAACCATTGTCTCCGGCCTTCCCCGGACAGGCACGTCCATGATGATGAAGATGCTCGAGGCCGGCGGGATGAATGTAGTGACCGACAATGTCCGGACGGCCGACATAGACAACCCGGACGGATATTACGAATTTGAAAAGGTTAAGGAAATAAAGGAAGACATATCCTGGCTCGCCGGGGCGCAGGGCAAGGTTTTTAAGATGGTGTCGATGCTGCTCTACGACCTGCCGAAGGATTTCCGTTTCAAGGTCGTGTTCATGGAGCGGGACATGGACGAGATGCTCGCAAGCCAGCGCAAGATGCTGAAAAGGCTTGGTAAGGCCGACAATTCCGATGATTCTGATACGAAGGCGATGTATGCGCGCCACCTATCGAGGGTTAAGGCGTGGTTGTCGCGCCAGACGAATTTCGAGGTGTTATACATGGACTATGGCGAAACCATCGCCTTCCCGCACAAAAATGCCCGAAAACTCTCCCGTTTTTTCGGCAACAGCCTGGATATAGAAAAAATGGCCTCGGCGGTAAAGCCGGAGTTGTACAGGAACCGCTCAGACGCTGTCGCTGTCGCGGACGCCGAAGGCCCGGACGGAGAGTTAGGATGAAAGTGGGTTTCATAAGCCTCGGATGCCCCAAAAACCAGGTGGATACGGAGGTCATGGCGGGCATCTTAAGGCAGGCGGGGCACGAAGTCGTCTCAAGCGAGGACGACGCGGAGGCGATAATTGTAAACACGTGCGCCTTCGTAAAAAGCGCGTCGGAGGAGTCAATCGAGGCGATACTTGAAACGGCCTCCCTGAAAAAACGGGGAAGGCTGAAATACCTTGTCGCCTCAGGATGCCTTGCGCAACGCTACAAGGAAGGGCTGACAGAAGAGCTGCCGGAGGTGGACGCATACCTCGGCACTGGCGAATTTGAGGGGATTGCAAAGGCGCTCGATTCCCTGTCCGTAGGCGTTAAAACGCTCCACAAGATGCCCGCCCCGGAATACATATATAGCCACGATACGCCCCGCATACGCTTTACGCCCAGGCACTGGAGCTACCTGAAGATTGCCGACGGCTGCAATAACCGGTGCGCATATTGTGTCATTCCCTCGCTGCGCGGCGCCTTGAGGAGCCGCCCGATAAACTCGATAACGACGGAGGCGCGCAATCTCGCCTCCCAGGGCGTTAAGGAAATTTGCCTTATTGCGCAAGATGTTACGGCGTATGGCTCAGACAGCAAAACCGGAAAATCGCTCGCCCGGCTCCTGAGGGAATTGGAGAAAATCCGGCCCCTGCCCTGGATAAGGCTTCTGTACGCGCACCCGGCTCATTTTACGGACGAACTGATAGAATTCCTGGCCGGAAGCGAGAAGGTATTGAAATACCTCGATATTCCCATCCAGCATGCCGACGACGAGATACTGAAGAAGATGGGCAGGAAGGTTACGCACGCGCGGATAATGAAGCTCATAGAGCGCCTGAGAAGGGACATACCCGGTGTCGCGCTCAGGACTTCGCTCATGGTGGGGTTTCCCGGCGAGACGGACGAGAAATTTAAAAAACTCCTTGAGTTCGTTAAGGATGTCGAGTTCGATCACCTGGGTGTTTTCGGATATTCGGACGAAGACTGCGCGGCCTCGGCAAGGCTTCCGGGGAAGATAGGCGAGGGATTGATAATCAGGCGGCGCGACCGGCTCATGAAGGCGCAAGCCAGGATTTCGCTTAAGAAGAACAGGGAAAGGGTCGGAAAAACGTATAAGGCGCTGGTGGACGGGCCGTCTCCGGAGACTAATTTGCTTTATTGTTCAAGGGGTTACTTCCAGGCGCCGGAGATAGACGGCGTAATTTACATAAACGACGGCGCTCCCGTCGCAGGAGAGTTTGCCGATGTGCTGATTACAGAGGCGCATCCATACGACCTCGTCGGCACTGCATTAGCAAGCGGCAAAAATAAAACCAAAAAGGCCTAAGTCATTGAGACTTAGGCCCTTTATCCTTGGCGCGCCCAAGAGGGTTCGAACCTCTGACCTACGGTTCCGTAGACCGTCGCTCTATCCAGCTGAGCTATGGGCGCAAAGCTTATCGAAGAAGTTTAGCTTTGCACCCAGCCGGACAGCGTGACGGCGTATTTCGGATGGGTAAAGGCGTGGGTGGTCGGGAACCTCTGGAACAGCCAGCCCTTGAAAATCTGTTTGCCGTTCTCGCTTATAACGACCTGCGCCGCCGGGTTTGTCGGCTCATTGGAGGCCGAGGTGATGTTCAGCCCCTGCATAACGAACGAAGGTATAAACGCGAGCGGCTTGATGGAAAGGCTTGTCCCCGGAATCGGGGTATCCTTGCCGATGGTCAGCTCTAAGTCTTTCTTTGTGTTGGCGGTCTTGTCTTCCACTGTTACCTTTATCGCCTTCCACTTGCCTTTCTCGTCCGGCGGGATGGTAACGGTAGCCTCCTGACCCTTCTGCGGAAGGGCGAGGTTGCTCTGCGGTGTTGGGGGCTGCGCCTGTTTTTGTTGCTGCCGCTTGCCGCAAGCAGAGATTGTTAGCGCAAGCGCGCCCGCGACTGCAATTGCCGATATTTTTTTCAACATCCTTTTACCTCCTGTATTGGTAAATGCGTTTATGAGCATACGTGGGTGAAAACACGTGGATGAAACTTACGTGAATGAGAGCACGTGAACTTCCACGTCCTTTCACCCGCGTTTTTTCATTCGCGTCTTCTCAGCCGCGCCCTTCAAAGCTGGCGGAGAGGCAGGGATTCGAACCCTGGGTGGAGTTTGCACCCCACGACGGTTTAGCAAACCGTTGCCTTCGGCCTCTCGGCCACCTCTCCTCTTACATCAAATTAAAAGTCACTGGATTCCCGCTTTCGCGGGAACGACGGTCAGACGTCCGGCTTTTCCTTGGTTACTTTACTTTTTACCCGAAAAGAAAGTAACTGGCGGAGGGAGTAGGATTCGAACCCACGGGGCTTTCACCCTGCGGTTTTCAAGACCGCCGCCTTAAACCACTCGGCCATCCCTCCTACTTTATTTTTTCCATTCCCCCCATGTATTGCCGGAGGGCTTCCGGCACAGTTACCGTGCCGCCTGCCTCTTGGTAATTCTCCAACACCGCGACGAGCGTCCTGCCGACAGCCAGGCCGGAGCCGTTGAGCGTATGGACAAGCGCTGTTCCCTTTCCGCCGCCTGGCTTATAGCGTATCTCCGCCCGTCGCGCCTGGAAGTCCTCGAAATTGGAGCACGAGGAAATCTCCCTGTAGCGTCCCTGGCCCGGCAGCCAGACCTCAATGTCGTAGGTCTTTGCCGCCGAAAATCCAATATCTCCAGTGCAGAGCGTTACGACACGGTAGGGCAGTTCAAGCCTCTTTAAAACCTCTTCCGCGTCGTTTAAAAGCCCCTCCAGCTCTTCGTAAGAATTATCCGGACGGGCAAACTTTACAAGCTCCACCTTGTCGAATTGGTGCTGCCTTATAAGCCCGCGTGTGTCCTTGCCGTATGACCCCGCCTCCCGTCTGAAGCACGGAGTGTAGGCGGTATATTTAATCGGCAGGTCTTCCTCTTTTAGTATTTCACCCCGGTGGTAGTTCGTTACCGGAACCTCCGCCGTGGGTATCAGGAGCAGGCCGTCGTCAACATGGAAGAGGTCGTCCTCGAACTTCGGCAACTGCCCGGTTCCCTGCATGGAATCCCGGTTTACCATGAATGGCGGGAGCATTTCCGTATAGCCGCGAGAGGTCTGGAGATCGAGCATGAAATTAATCAGCGCCCGCTCAAGCCTTGCGCCCGCGCCCTTCATTACGGCAAAACGCGCTCCGGCGATCTTGGCCGCGCGGTCGAAGTCCATTATGCCGAGATTCTCGCCGATGTCCCAGTGGTTCAGGGGTTTGAACGAGAAATCCCTCGGCTCTCCCCACGTCCGCAAAACCGGGTTGTCCTGCTCTCCCGCGCCGATGGGCACGGACTCGTGCGGGATATTCGGGATACTGAGGAGCAGACTGCGCAAGGCCTCGTCTATTTCACGTATTTCGGCGTCGCGGGCCTCAATCTCGTCGGAGACCTTTTTCATGGACGCCATCTCGGCGCTTGCATCTCCGCCCTGGCGCTTTACAAGGCCGATAGCCTTGGATGCTTCGTTTCTCTGCTTTTTCAATTCCTCGACACGGGCGAGCTTATCCCGTTTGCTTTTGTCGAGGTCGAGAACCGGCTGTATGTCTATATCCTGGCGCCTGTCCCTGAGGGCCTTTGTTACCCTTTCCGGGTTCTCCCTGATGAGCTTTAAATCAAGCATCTATAACCGGCGCAAGAATAATGGATAATTATCGCGGCAAAAAAACTGCCCGGTATCGGGCCTTTAAAGGAGAAAATCTATCAGGTTAGACTTGAAAAGTCAAGGGGTTTCGGCGCAACACGAACCACGGACACGTGTTTTAATCTCACAACCACGTGTTTTATATTCAGCAGCGCCCCTTGCAAGCCCCTCCGCCGAAATGGCCGCCTCCGAAGCCGCCGAAATGGCCGCCGCCAAAGGAGCGTGCCCCTCCGGCAAAGCCGCCTCCAAGCGCCCTTGCCCCTCCGCCTGAGAATCCGCCGGCCCTGGCTCCTCCGCCGAGGGAACGCGCTCCGCCGGAAAAGCCGTGGCTGACCATCGGACCGGAGAAGCCTCTCGGACCGCCGGAAGGCGCGCCAAAAGACCTTACGCCATGTCCGCCGGTGAAACCGCCTGCCCTGCCCCTGAAGCTGTTCGAGTTGTTATGTAAACCGTAAAGCGACGGCGCGGGGTTGAACGAGCGGGCGGAACGGTTCTGCGCGCCCGCACTGAAGCCGTTCGAGTGGTTGTGGATACCGTAGAGCGACGGCGCGGGGTTAAGGTGTCTGCCGCCCCTGAAGCCTGTCGAGCCGAATGTCCGGGCGCCGGCAACGCCGCTCCTGAAGCTTTTTTGGCCAAAGGAAGACGCCCGTGCCCGGGTCATGGCTGCGCTCCTCCTGAAAATACTCCTCGCGCTCTTGGGGTTGAACCTCGACATGCCGTTCCCCGCTATATTGTTCCTCAAGGCGGAGATCCTGCCTGCCTTTTTCGCCGCTATTGCAGGCCCGCCGGCCAGTCTGGCGCCAGCAAGGCCGCCGCGCGTGAAAGATCTTTTAAGCGCGGCCATCCTCATGGTCTGGATGTTTCTGTTGGCGAGCGTCGTGCTTGCCCCCGGTATTTCTTTTGCGAGGTGCGCAGGCAGTGTGCGCGTAACGGGGTTTAAGTCTACCGTTCTGCCCGTCCTTGGGTTCACGAGATGGTTTGAAACAATCCTTCTTCTAAAGAATGTCGAGCCGTTTACGGCAACGTCCCCGCCGTTGAGCACAACGGTGCCGTTATTGTTTATTACCACCACCGTTGTAAAATCCGTCAGGATATAATATCCCGGAAACCAGAAACCGCCGTACCAGAACGGAAACGGATTCCATGCGTAGAGATAGGAGTAATCGTACGGAGGCGGATAATATGTAACTATCGGAGGGCCTTCGTCGTAGTAATAGTTGTTTATGACCGTCGGCGCATACCCCGCGGACTCGTTGCTATACTGGCTGGACTCCTCCCACGACTTGTAACCCTTTGGCGGAGTCGATTGCGCCTCGGCAACCGGAAGTCCTACGCTCTTGTCCAGTTTCGCCATGGCCTCGTCGGCCTTCTTGCGGCTAAGCGAGATTTTGCCTCTGGCAAGCGCGTTATCCACGGCGCTCCTGACCTCGGCCACAATATCCGGCGTGACCGGGAAATCCGAAATCCAGCCGGAGAGAGGCGCGATACCAAGGGAAGCGAGCCTGGATTCCGCCGGGATTTCTTTTAACTTGCCGAGTTTGAGCGATTCCGCAAGCCGCACCGCATAATCCCCTTCGCGCACAAGCGTCTGGGATATTGGGGGCTTACCCTTATCCTTCGCGGTCTTCGCCGCAAACGACACGGCCGGAACCATGACCAGAACCGCCGAGAAAATGAGTATTAATATTTTCATGCCCAATCCCCTTCCTTTTTATATAAATCAAACCCAAAGGCGAATGATAATGCGTGTCATTACTAATAGTATACATCCGAAGGGGTCTTTTTGCAATAAGGGCCGGCCTGAACAAGTGATTTGACAGTCGTTGCAAGGGCGGGTAAGCTTATGAGTAAACTTAAAAACGGAGGGCAATATGGACATCTCCAAGGTGCTTGCGTGTTCTGTAAACGAGTGTGCCTTCAACAGGAACAAGGAATGCCACGCCATCGCCATAAATATCGGCGGGCATCATCCCGCGTGCGATACCTTCACAGACCACGGGCATAATGCCGGGGCGTCCGAGACCGGGGGAATTGGCGCGTGCAAGGTAAAAAACTGCAAGTTCAACAGTTCCCTTATGTGCAGCGCTCCGGGAATAACAGTCGGCCACCACGAAAACCACGCCGACTGCAAGACCTTCATTCCCGCGTCCTGAGATTTTCCAGGGGAATTTTGCGGGACGGGAAAAGCGGCAAATTATCGGTGCGGGGGCGAAAAACAACTAAGGACTAAGGGGGCCAAAGGCCCCCCTTTTTAACCTTCAACCTTCCCGGAAGACCTGTTTCTTGCCAAAACAATACGGTTCTCGATGTATCCGGATAGCTTCTCCAGCGCCTTCCTGAAGCGCCCGCTATATACCTTCTCCACCCTGAAATGCACAAGCAAAGATAGCAAAAACACCAGCAAAATCACGATAATAAGAAGCGCGTACTTGTTCAGCAAGGTATGCGAGATATTAAAAAGCGCAAATCCTATGTTCTGGTGCAGAAGGTATATGGGGTATGTAAGAAGGCCCAGGACAGCGAACCTCCGACTGCTTATCGCCTTTATCCTGTTCGTCGCAATCAGGTAGAAAACCAGAAAAAAAGTGGTTATCCACGCGGATGCGGTAAAGAGGCTGAAGTTAGTCCTGAAGCGCGATGTCAGGTATTCCAGGTATTCTTTTACAGTTAAAATAGAGAACAGGTAGCTTGCGAACAATAAAAAGAGCTTGTAGAAATCGACACCCTCCGAGACGATCAGAAAAAAGACGGCGCCCGCGATGAAATAGGCGCTGTAGTTATACATAAGGGCGTATCCGACATACTTCAAATCCTTCTCCCCCAATGCGTAGAACAGGTAGGAAGCCGCAAGCCACAGTCCCAGAAGGATTTTTATCCGGTCGATTTTGCCGAATACCAGGAGAAGGAAGATAAAAAAATAAAAACGTATCTCATAAAAAAGAGACCAGTATACGCTGTCGATAGGCTTTACGCCCAATAACTTGTTCAACATTGTCATATTCATCAGGTAAACTGCAAAGTTTTGCTCAAACCGCGCTCCGCCGATAATCACCAGGATAAGAAAGGTCAGTGAACAGCTTACCCAGAAGACCGGATACAGCCTAACGATGCGGGATATCAGGAAATTTTTGGCGGATTTGTTCTTGGCAGAATTGAGTATGACGAAGCCGCTTATTATAAAGAAGAGGTTTACGCCGAGGAATCCGTATTTTGACATGGGCGCAAAATGGGCGTAGCGAATCCCCATGTCCCCCGTTGAATAGCCCAGGAAGGTGTAATGGTAAAAGAGGACGGCGAGGGCGGCAAAAAAGCGCAACAGGTCTATTTCGTAAAAACGTTTGGTTTTTTCCACTGTATTATAAGCAGGTTAATAATAAAACGGAGAACTTGGAAACCATGAGGCCCTGAAAGCTGTCATAAATATTATCGGTAAATGTAATTTTTGTCAAAAGCCGCTTAAAATAAATTATACGTTAGTATGTTTGACAAAAATAAAATCTTGTGTAATATTGATTTTATCAAGATGGGAGCGCATAACTGCACGATCCGGATATAACAAGGAGCCTATAAGTGCATGCAGTAATTATTTTTTCTGCAGTAGTCTTTCTTGTTTCAAGCCTTACGCTCTTCTGGCTCGAGTATAACGATATGAAAAGAGAAGAAAGCGACGAGGCGAAACCCGGGGACACAAGGAGCCTGAGATATTACCCTGCCGAGCCGGACATCGAATACTTTTTCAGGGCGGCCGGCGTTTCAGGAAACAAAGAAGAAGGACAGGATGAGCTTGTTCCGGCGGCGGGTGATTATGACCGACATGCAAGCTCAAAAGACATGAGCGGCTTGATGTTTTAAATCATTTCCGCAACCTTCTCGGCGACGGCGTAAGATTCCTTGACACAGTCGTTTAAACCAACCCCTCGGTAAGCGTTCCCGGTGAAGAAAAGGCCGGGGTGCTTTCTCTGCGCAGAATCGAGCCTTGAGAGCCTGTCCGAATGTCCCAGAGTATACATGGGGATAGCCTTTTCGTGCCGGAATATGCGGGTCAGCTCCGGCGCCGCCTTCAGGGCCATCGTTATCTTAAGCTCCTCCAGGGTAATCTCCGAAAGCTCCCTGTCCGGCAGAAAAGGAGTTTCAAGGTCCCTTCCGCCGCCCAGCATAGTCCTGATGGACGCCCGGCCTTCAGGCGCCCTGTCCGTGAATACGCTTGAATCCCACAGGCATCCGATAATCTTCCGGGGTTCGTCTGCGGCGACCAGAAAGCCGAAACCGTCAAGCTCCGTGTGAAGCTCGGTTTTCCTGAACCCCATGCCTGCGACGGACATCGGGACGTATTCTATCTCGGAGAGCGTTCCCGCGGCCTGCGGGTCGAGCGAGGCAAGGAAATCCTTGGCCGCATGGGCGGGCGCGGCGGTGATAAAAATATCGGTCTCGACGGGCGCGTCCATTCCATCGGCGGATACGAGGAACCTGTCTCCATTAATGCGCACCGCGGTTACCCGTGCATTAAGAAAGAGTTCCCCTTTAAACGCCTTCCCCAGGGCGTCGGTCAGGACGTCAAGACCGCCCCTGAAAGTCGTCAGCACGCCGCCCGGCCCGGCCGGACCTGCCGTTTGACCGGCATCGGATGTTCCGCCGTCCGCGCCCGTCGATTTCCGGGCCTGCCTCTTCTCCCTCATCTTGCCGAACATGCCCCTGAGAAGCCCGCCGTACTCTTGTTCCAGTTTATAAATGGCCGGAAAACATGACCGGATACTCATCCTCTCCGGGTCTCCGCCATAGACCCCCATCGCCATGGGCGCGATGAGCCTGTCAAGCGCCTCCCGCCCAAGCCGCCTGCGGACGAAATCCGCCAGGGACTCATCCGGCGCATCGATGCGCTTCGGAACCGAATATTCCTTTAGTATACGGAGTTTCCCCCGCCAGGACAGAAGCCCGCCCAGCAGAAACCCGGCGGGCGAGAGCAGGTTCAGCCTGCCGCCGGAATAAATGTAGCGCTTTCTTGCGGCGTCGTTGCTCGGCAGGAGCAGGTCGTCGATTCCAAGCTTCCGCGTCAGGGCCAGCGTGTCCGGCTTGTTGTTCAAGAAGCCGTTCGGTCCCCACTCCATTATGTATCCGTTTTCGTGGTGCGTGCGTATCTTCCCGCCGACACGCGCTTCCGCCTCAAGGAGGAATATCTCCGCGTCCTTCCCGGCGCTATCGAGCTTCTCCCGGATCGCATATGCGAGCGAGAGACCGCTTATCCCCGCCCCAGCAATGGTTATGCGCATGAAACCCTCCTTTACTCGTCCCCGAATAGCCGGCGCAAAACGCCGAGCCTGCCCCACAGCCTGTCGATGGGCGGCTCGGCTGTAACGGGCCGTTTATTCTCGTAGAGCGCCCTGCATTCTGAGCCGAGGAAATCCCTGCTGTGCCCGTGCTCGCGCCCGTACCAGCGCATCTCGAACTTCTTGCGCTTGTCTATCGGAGAATTGTGGTTGAAATCCCGCGCCAGGCTGTGATATTCCCCTTTGCCGATGTCGCGCCGGGCGATGCATTCGTATTTTGGATTGAAATACTTCACGCGGCAGCCGTGAGAGACGAGGTTCTT
The DNA here is from genome assembly GCA_021789495.1 of Nitrospirota bacterium. Classification (GTDB taxonomy): domain Bacteria; phylum Nitrospirota; class JACRHJ01; order JACRHJ01; family JACRHJ01; genus JAKAHE01. The sequence goes on along the minus strand of JAJYJM010000028.1, from coordinate 4,923 downwards.
GAAGAACCTGCTGTCCTCGAAGCCGTAATGCCCCGAGAACTCCTCGTCGTATCCCCAGTACTTCAGGAACCGCGCGCGCGACATGAGGAATATGTTCGCGCTCCCTTTTACCTTTTCTTTCGGCATGTCGCTCAACCGGAACTTGTAGATGTCCCTGCCGCAGGACTTCAAATCCGCAGCCGCCCGGAGTGTTGTCTCCGGGAACTCGTGGTCTATGTCCGTCAGGAGGATATTGTCGGACTTCGCATGGACAACGCCCGTGTTTCTGGCCGCCGGCTGGTTCCAGCGCACATCGCGGTCTATCCTCAGCCACCTGATGTTAAGATTAAATTTCGGGATTTCAAAAGTTATCGGCGAGCCGTCGTCAACGACGACGAAATGTATTCTGTCGAGGAGCGCCGGGTCATAGCCTTCGTATCGGCGCAGCAGCCGTATCAGCGCGTCGGGCGATTTCTGGTTAAAGTAAAAATGTGTTATGTATGTCAGCCGTATATGAGACCAGTTTGCATGATTGGGGATCACGAGGGATTTATAAAAATGTTCGAGGTAATCTCCACCCTGGTCTATGCAGGTCTGCTTGAGCTTAAGCGGGCTGGTCTCTTCAAGGACTTTCCTGTCCGGGAGGAAATTATATTCGACAAGCTGGTTGTAAAAGAGCCTGTTAAAGAGGGTCTTGGGCAGGTTTTGCGCCCAGGGCCGCGAGCGGACCATGAAAAAACGCCTCCCGCTCAAGAGCCTCCAGTATGTAAACAGAAGCTGGTCGAAATCCGTGGCGGTATGCATTACATGAAACGGGAAAGCTAAATACAGCGATGAAAGCGCCTTTCCGTTCCGCAGGGCCTCCGGAAGGGGACGCGCGGAATATTCTCCGGGGAGTTCAATGAACGTGTCCTTTGGGACATTTCCCCATAGTTTGCCAGTATTAATGGGAATAAGTATTTTTATGTCGCAAGATGCGCCGGCGCGCTCAAGGATGCCTGCGCAGTAATCCCTGTGCGCCGGGGTGATGTTTTTGTCGAGACAGCTTAGAAGTATCCGTGGCCGCATTTGGATATTATATAGAAATATCGATATTAATCAATCAACTTATTGGAGCAAGCGGGGCAGTCTAAGGGATTATATTTTCAGCCTCGGGTCGAGCCAGTCCCTTAAGCTGTCGCCCAGGATATTGAAGGACAGCACGGTGAGGGCGATTGCCAGGCCAGGGAAAACGACCGTCCACGGGGCAGAGAGGATATAGTCGCGCGAGAGGCTTACCATAGACCCCCATGTCGGTGCGGGCGGCTGGACGCCGAGGCCGAGGAAGCTGAGCGCGCTTTCCGCCAGGATAAAAGAGCCTATCTTCAGGCTCCCGGCGACGATGATAAGCGGCAGGCAATTCGGCAGGATGTGCCGGAACATTATCCTGAATGGGCCGCTGCCGGAAGCCCTCGCCGCCTCCACGAACTGCTGCTCCTTCATCGAGAGCACCATCCCGCGCGCGAGCCTCGCAAACGACGCCCAGCCCACGACGGAAAGCGCGAGCATTACAGTATATATCCCCGGCGGCAGCACGACGGTTATGCCTATCGCCAGAAGCAGGCTGGGGAACGCCATGACCATGTCCGTCAGCGCTGTCGTTGCGGAGTCCACGATGCCGCCCGCGTATCCTCCGACCGTCCCGATTACGACGCCGATAATCATGGAAACCAGCGCGGAGAAAAACCCGACAAGAAGCGATACCCGCGCACCGTATATCACGCGCGAAAGCACGTCCCGGCCCATGTTGTCCGTCCCCATCCAGTGCCCCCACGACGGCGGAAGACGAAGCGCGTCGAGATTAATCCGCAAAGGATTATAAGGCGAGATGACGTTCGCCAGCACGGCCATAAGGACCAGCGCGGCGATTATTAGCGCGGATATGGAGGCGGTTTTATTTTTTTTTAAAAAATTTATCATAAATTAACTATCAGAATGACAGCCAAGTCATCCCCTTCCATACCTTATCCTCGGATCTATATACGCATACGCAATATCGGCGAGCATGTTGAAGAACACGAACGCGGCGCTTCCGACCAGCACCGTGCCGAGGATTACCGGGTAGTCGCGCTTTAGAATGCCGTCGAGCGCATAGCGGCCCAGGCCATTCCAGCCGAAGATGGTCTCCGTCAGGACGGAGCCGTTAAGTAAGCTCCCGAAGTCAATCGCCACGAGTGTTATCACCGGGATGAGCGCGTTACGGAGCGCGTGCTTCGCCACGACGAAAAACGGCGATACGCCCTTTGCCCGCGCGGTCATAATGTATTGCGAGCCGAGCGCCTCGATAAGGCTCATGCGCGTTATGCGGGCGACGAACGCGGCGGAATTAAGCCCCAGTGTCGCCGCCGGGAGGACGAGGTATGCCGGGTCTCCGCCGCCTGTCCCGGACGGCGGAAATATAGGCAGGATGAACGCGAAAAGGAGCATGAAAATCAGTCCAACCCAGAAGACTGGAAGCGAGATTCCGGCAAGCGAGATTGCGGAAAAAATCTTCTCCCACGGCCCGCCCCGGCTGACGGCGGAGAGTATGCCGAGTATCGTGCCGAAGAAGACGGAGATGAGCATCGCGGAAAAGGCGAGGCGCAGAGTGTTCGGGAACTTCTCCATGATGTCTTTTGCGACGTTGCGCCCGGTGTAATAGGACTTTCCCAGGTTGCCGTGCGCAAGAAGCGTTAAATAGCCGATGAACTGCTGCGGGAGCGGCTTGTCCTCGCCGAGCTCCTTGCGTATGGCCGCGATCGTCCGCGGGTCGGCCCGCTCCCCCACAAGGCCGATGGCCGGGTCTCCGGGTATCGCCCGAAGCAGGAGGAAGGTAACGAGGGCAAGCCCAAGCAGGGTCGGTATGGCGACAAGGAGGCGTTTTAAGATGAAAAGGAGCATTGAACAGCACCCATTAATGGACAAGATATTTGCAGCAAACGTAATTTGGGACGAGCCATAGGCAGCTCTCGGCGAAATGAGCGGCCATGCGGCAAACCTGTCCGAGCGCAAGCGAGTTTTTGCCGCATGGCGGATGAGCCGTTAGAGATGACCTGGCGAATCCCATGGAGTGAGATGTAAATATCTTGATTAAGCTATTTTTTTTCCATTGCCGCCAGCACCATGTCGAGCACGGCCTTCTGGCTGGCGTCGTGTTTGTTCAGGACGCACAGGCAAAACCCCATCGGTATGGCCTCGTGCAGGTAATCCGCGTCCCGTCCGGAGATTATAATTATTTTCTTTTTGTCCAGACCGAGGGAGGTGGCGTACATCAGGAGCTTCTTGCCGTCAACGGCGGGCATCTCCAGGTCTATCATAAGGAGGTCGAGGGAGTTGTTTATAAGAGACAATGCCTTTATGGGGTCCTGGCAGGTGAGGATTTCTATTCCGGGGAAATTCTCCCGGATGTGCCGGGAAAGCTCCTCAAGCATAACCGGGTCGTCGTCAACGTAAAGTAAGCGCTTCATTTTATGGAATTTTAATACCGGCGAGGGGGTAAAGTCAACAATTGACTTAAAGAAACCTTGAGTATAAAATTGCCAAATGGATAATAATAAAGGCATAAAGGCGGTCTTTTTCGACCTCGGCAAGGTGCTTTTGTCTTTTAGTCACGAGAATATCGTAAAAAGACTACTCTCGAAAACCGATGCGAATGACAATACTAAAACAGCGCTTTTTGCCTTCCTGTTCGATTCAGGAAACGGCCTTTGCAACACATACGACGAAGGTCTTGTTTCATCCGTCGATTTCTACCGCGAGATAACTTCCCGTTTCCACCTGATGGCCTCGTATGACGAATTCACGGGCCTGTGGGACGATATATTCACGGAGAACAAGGATGTTTCCAGCCTGATGGGCGAAGTCAGGAAGAGAACGCCGGTATACCTCCTCTCGAACGTAAACGAGCTCCACTGGGAGTTCTGCCGTGAGAAGTTCGCCTGCTTAAAAAGGATGGACGGCTGGGCGCTTTCTTACGAAATAAAATCAAAAAAACCCAAGGCGGCCATATATAAAGCGGCCCTCAGGATGGCGGGCGCCGGGCCGGGAGAGAGCATATTCATAGACGACATCGCGGAAAATACGGAAGCCGCCGAGAGAAACGGCATACATGGCATAACCTTCCTGGGCGCGGCGGATCTGCGTGCGAGGCTTTTGCGAATGGGCCTTGTTTAAAAGGCGCGGCGGAAAATTTTGGGGCGGCGGGAGTTGAACCCGCATACCACCTCTTTTTTCTCTTTAAAATCAATGTGTTAAAAAATCAAAAAATCGATTTGTGAACCTTTTGTGAACCAATGCATACCCCTGTTAAATATTCCGATAATAAATTTCTGATTCATATTATCATATTTTATTAGCATTATCAGCCATAAAAAATCTTGACATTGTGAGGTAATACTAAGTATCATAATTACGTTTATGTAATTATAATTTTAGTAAAAGGGAGGGATCTTAAATGTATTTTAATAGCAAATCCGTTGCCGGAATAACCGGCCTGAGTTATCGGCAGATTGACTACTGGGATCGCTCACACCTGATAAAACCGTCCGCAAGCGAGGCGTCGGGACGAGGCACCTCCAGGCTCTATTCTTTTAACGACTTGGTTCAGCTGAAGGTGGCCAAGACGCTCATAGACAAGGGCATTACCGTCCAGAAAATCAGGAAGGCCCTAGGCTACCTTAAGAAGAACATGCCGGAAATCGAGAAGCCTCTTGCGGAACTTAAATTTTTAACAGATGGCGAAACTATCTTTGTTCTTGCAAGGGACAATAAGGCCATATTGGACGCCCTGAAAAGCGGACTGATCTTCCCCCGAAAAAGTGGACACACGGTTAGGCTTGAGAGACCGCCATCGCCTCGAACTCTGCGGGTGAGCGGTACTCAAGCGACGAATGCCTCCTTGCCCGGTTGTAAAAGACCTCGATATAC
>JAJYJM010000027.1 GCA_021789495.1 Nitrospirota bacterium | reverse complement strand
TAAGTGATAAGAATCTGGGGCCGGGTGCTTAACGGGAACATCCTCCGGATTGCGCTGGCCGACCTCTTCATTTTCTTTTTCGCCGTCATACTCGCCGTCTTTGTGAGGCTGGAGCCGGACGAGGCGCGCTTCTATGCGGCGGGACATCTCCTGCCCATCGGGTTTCTGCCTATCGTTTTTTTCGTATGTTTCATAATCGCCGATTTATACGACCTGAAGAAGGATTTCAGGAGCGCCCGCCACCTTCTTAACGTCTTCTCCGCATGCGCAGCCGCCATGCTCATATCCGCCGCCCTGTTTTATTCCTCGATGCAGTATCTCGGCAGGGGCGTTTTCGCCGTCTCAGGCGTCCTGATATTCCTCTCCGCCTCGCTCGTGAGGTCCGTCTCGACATCGCTCGGCTCGAAAGAGCGCTGGCAGAAAAAGGTTTTAATCGTCGGCGCCGGGACCGCCGGAGAAAAACTTTTGAGGACAGTAACCGATAATCCGGGCTGCGGTATAAACATAGTCGGTTTCGTGGACGACGATCCGTCAAAGACCGGCAGGACCGTGCGCGGTAAACCCGTATACGGTACCTGCGACGAGCTTATCGACGTGTCCGGCAGGCTGAACGCGGATATAGTCGCCGTATGTGTAACGGGCTGCAAGAACGACAGCCTCGCCAGGAACCTCGTCAGGTGCCATTACAACCATATCACGGTGATGGACATGCCGAGCGTTTACGAGGCCATAACCGGGAAGCTCCCGCTGGACAACATTACGGACGACTGGCTCCTGACCAGCGCGATTTCCGGCAGCCGCGGAGCCTACAGGAAGACCAAGAGGCTTCTCGACATAATCTTCTCGCTCGCGCTTCTGTATCTCTCGTCGCCCGTAGCGCTTCTTGCGGCCATGGCCGTGAAGCTCGACTCAAGGGGCGGGCTTTTCTACAAGCAGGAGCGCGTCGGGATGAACTTCAGAAAGTTCAAGATACTGAAGTTCAGGACCATGATTCATAATGCGGATAAAAGCAGAGGGCCGACGCCGGCGGTAAAGAACGACCCGAGGATAACGCGGGTTGGGCGGATAATAAGGAAACTCCGGATAGACGAGATTCCACAGCTTATAAACGTCCTTATGGGCGATATGAGTTTTGTGGGCCCAAGGCCCGATATAGAGAACGTCGTGACGGCGCTCAACAGGGAGATACCGTCCTACGGCTACCGGCTGACCGTCAAACCCGGCATTACCGGCTGGGCGCAGGTATGCCACTGCCCCGCCGCTACAAAAGAGGAGTTCGTGGAAAAGCTGCGCTACGACCTCTACTACATAAAGAACATGTCGATCATGCTGGACCTGCTTATAGTGCTTAAGACCATACGCACCGTAATCACCTTCGGAGGACATTAACATATTGACTATGCGCCGATAATTATTTATGATTGCCGCTTAAGGAAAAACCCTGGAGGCGGCGATGAGAATAAAGCTTATAATGCCGGCATGGCCCAAATCCTCGCTCTGGGGAAAGATGGGCTCCGGCATCCCTTCCCTGTCCCTTGCCACGGTCGCGGCCCTTACCCCGCCGGAGCACGAGGTCAGAATAATCTACGACGAAAAAGGCCCCATAGACTACGACGACCCCGTGGACGTCGTGGGCATGACCGGCATGACGCCCGTATCGAAGCGCGCTTACGACATATCAGCCGAGTTCAGGAAGCGCGGCGTGTTTACCGTTATGGGCGGCATCCACGCCACGATGGTCCCGGAGGAGGCCGCGATGCATTTCGATTCCGTCATAGTCGGCGAGGGTGAACGCACCTGGCAGGCCATGCTTCGGGATTACGAAAAAGGACGCGGTCACGTGAAGAAATTTTATCAGAACGACGGGCTCATCGACCTCGAGACAGAGTCGCCGATTCCGCGCCTGGACTTCTATCGCAAGCAGGGCTTCTTCCTCCCGAACATCATCCAGACGACGCGCGGCTGCCCGTTCAACTGCGAGTTCTGCACGGTAACGAAGTTCTTCGGACGCTCCTACCGCCACAAATCCCACGCGCAGGTGGTGAAAGAGATCGAGGCGATGGACAGGGACAGGTTCCGCGGCAACGAGGTATTTTTCTGCGACGACAATATCGTCGCGAACAGGAATTTTCTGATGCGGATGTGCGACGACGTCACGCCGTTCAAGATAAACTGGTACGCCCAGAGCACTGCGGCTGTCGCGGACGACGACGAAGTATTGAGGAAGATGGAGCAGGCCGGGTGCAAGGTGCTCTTCGTCGGGTTCGACTCTCTGAACCAGGAATCCCTCGACGGCATAGACAAGGGCCACAACGTCGTCGAGAAGTATGCGACGGTGGTGAAGAAATTCCACGACCGGGGCATCAGCATACACGGCTCGTTCATGTTCGGGTTCGACCACGACGGAATGGACGTGTTTCGCAAGTTCATCGACTTCGGGATGAAGGTGAAGCTCGACGCCGCCTTCCTGACGATAGTTACTCCCTTTCCCGGCACGCGCATACATGAGAGGCTTAAAAGCGAAGGCCGCATCTTCGACTACGACTGGGAACACTACGATATATCTACGGTCGTTTATGAACCGGCGAACCTCTCCGTAAAAGACCTCCAGGAAGGCTACTGGTGGATGTTCCGGGAATTCCACACCTATCCAAATATCTTCAAGCGCCTCTGGAGAAGCACGCCCTCCTGGCTCATCAACCCCGGCTCGAACATGGTCTTCAAGGTCTTCGGCGGCAGGACGTTCCCGAAGATAAAGGATAAAGAGCGGTTTATTAATGTCTGACGCCGGATTGGAAACCTCCGACCGTGTTACGGAGCGGGAGGTACTATTAGGACTTACGACGGAATGCTTGGGACGTAATATTGCCTATTTCTATTCCACGGACTCGACTAACACGCAGGCTGCGCGTCTGGCAGGCGGAGGCGCGCCGGAAGGGACGCTTGTAATCGCCGAGTCGCAAACGGCGGGCAGGGGGCGTCTTGGCAGGAAGTGGGAGTCTCCGCCCGGCGTGAACCTGTATTTTACCCTGATACTGCGCCCCGAGATCCCGCCCGCCAACGCGCCCATGATAACGCTTGCCGCCGGAGCGGCACTGGCAAAAGCCGTCCGCGCGCTCTATAACCTCCCCGCAGCGATAAAATGGCCGAACGACATGCTGATCGAATTCAAAAAATGCGCCGGAATACTCACGGAGATGAACGCGGAGGCCTCGCGTATCCGTCACGTTCTGCTGGGAGTCGGGGTGGACGTGAACATGACCGAAGACATGTTCCCGGAAGAGATACGGGACATATCGACTTCCATTTATATTGCGCGCGGGGAGAAGGCGAACCGGGCGGAGCTTCTGAGGCGGTTTCTTTCCGAGATGGAAGCGCTCTACGACAATATTGTCTCCGGCGAGAAAGAGATTGTTCTCGATGCCTGGCGCTCTCTTTCCTGCACGCTCGGCAGGCGCGTGACGGTCAAGGGGCTGTGGGGCGAGCGCACCGGGACGGCCACGGACATCGACGCCTCCGGCGGCCTCGTAATCGAAGACGGCGGCGGAAAACGCGAAACGGTTATCAGCGGCGATTTGTTCTTCGATTAGCCCCCGAATAAAAAACTGAGGAGGGAATTTTTCGGTTCATATATTCCGGAAGTTGTTGCGCTCCCTTTTTATATGTCCCTACTATTTTCCCCACTCAGTTAATTAGATTATACCTCGTGTTTGCAGTTTGTCAAATCGGGTTTACGCCCGCCCGTGGCGAGCCGCAATTTACTATTGTTTCTCTATGGTTATCACCACCGACTCATTGTGTTCTATTTTTCCGGAACAATTAGCAGGGATGCTATAACCCAGACAATTCCCGGAAACCGAAGCTGATGAATAACTGTCTGTTCCGGTGTATCTATATACCATACTTCCGGAGTAGAAATTCTGTTTGGAAGTTCCCGAATTACTGCCGGTGTAGACGCCGTTATTCTGCAAATAAAGCGAAAACGTGCCGCCCTGGCCGCTGTCGATGTGAAAATCCGGGTCCGCGCTGACGTTGGTATTCAGCGATGCGTGATTGCCGCCGATTATCGCGAAGTCCGAATTTGGTATATCTCCCCAGCCATCCGACCGGCTTTTGGTCGTATAGTCATAGATATAGTAGTTTAAATATGTATAGGGGCTTGTTACCGTGCCTCCCTTCCATAAGTAAACGTAGCCATATGAGCTTGGGTTGTCCCAGGCCGCATAGGCTGCGTCGCCACTGCCGACGGTTGTAAATACCGTGGCGCCGAAAGAGCTGGCCGAAACCAGAAAGATCCCGGACATGAGAGTCAAGGCGCAAAGCATCTTTTTCATTGTGTTCCTCCATAATCGATTTGGTTGTTGTTTTAACTGAGAATTTGACTCGGATAAGAACGTGCTTTAAACGGCCTTGAACTTCGCGGGCTGGATTATATGTGAAATTTAATTTGAGGGCCGATAATTGTCAATTCGGCGTATTGATAAATATTACTTACGGCCACCATCTCCAGAGTGCGATTACCGCTATGACCAGGAATATCATGGCAAGATTCATATACGCCATGAAGTAGAAGACGGCCTTCGGCCTGTTAGTTGGCGATTCGCCCTCTCCCCTCTCCCGGCGCTTCGCGCCACCCTCCCCCACGGGTGGGGAGGGTAACAAGGTTCCCGCCTTCGGGAAGGCTTCCAGTTTTTCCGGGCCGTGCGGGGCCTGTTTTATAGCAGCCGTAAGGTCCGTCCCGGCTATGTGTCTTGCGTGTTTTCCGTTCTTCCAGAGCGGGCTTTGCGTGAGGTCGTAAACGGTTCCGCTTACCGCCGCATAGCTCTTGCGGCCTTCCCTGCCGTCGAAGTTCGAGAGCGTATCAGGCGTAAATCCCGCATTGCCCTCCCCGGCTGCGGGGGCTGGTTTCTCAGACAGTCTCTTCTTTAGCCGAGGCCCGATTACGAACGTGACGACCGCGGCGGAGGCGGCCATGATCAAATACAGAAAAATCTTTATTGACAATAAGATACCGAATCGGCTATGGAAGAATGCTCCGAAGGACGGCATGACGGAGATTGTAAGGAATATTCCCGTTATGCCGACGACTATAATGCCAACCCAGCCGAGCACAAGCTCCCCCTTCGGGAGGCCCCTGGCGGCGTATGCGGGTTTTAAGATTATATGGACGTAAAATATCGCGCCGAACCAGATTATCCCTGCAAGTATATGGAGATAGCCGACTATGAAACGGGCGGTATTCTTTATCGGAGACGGCGGTTTTATTTTGCCGGAGAGCATGGTTTTGTATCTTTGGCCGGCAGTGGTAAGCGTGCCGCCGCCGGATGGGTTTTCGTGGCAGAATGCGCACGGAAGGCCAGTTTTCATGGCGAACTGCTCCGTGGCCGAAGCAGGCGCGGCAAGGGCCGTAAAAAACAGCATGAAGACCAGTGCGGGGGCGATTTTCATGCGCATGGGGAATATTACAACAGGATGGCCGAAAAATCAAAAAGATATTGAAACAATAGCGGATTTCTGGTATCTTTCAGGAGGTCGGAGAGGGCAGGGCAACTCCTGGAGGTTCTTGTGCTCCTCGCTATTGACATCGGCAACAGCACGATTTCATTCGGAATTTTTGAAGGCGAGGAGATAAAATACTCCTTTAAGGCCGAGTCCCGCAAAAAAGCCGCTCCGGATGAATATTCGGCCTTTGTCCGCGCGCAGATTTCGGCCCTTAAAATCGCCCCCGGCGCAATCGACGGCGCGGTAATTTCTTCGGTGGCGCCTGCACTTGTGCATGTTTTCTTCAGCGTTTTAAAGACGCTTGAAATGCCTTCGCCGCTCCTTGTCTCTTCACGGCTCAAACTCCCTATAAAGATAAAGTACAAGTCCCCGGAAACGCTCGGTTCTGATAGAATCGCCTCCGCGAGCGGGGCGTTTGCCGGTCGACCGGCCTCAGAAAAAGGCCCGGTGGCGGTGCTCGATTTCGGCACCGCGACGACCATTTCCGTGGTAGATTCCGGCGGCAATTTCCTTGGCGGGACGATATCTCCGGGACTCATAACCTCTTATGAAGCCTTGACAAATGCCGCCGCCGGCCTGCCCAGGAGCGGACTGGCGTATCCCAAAAAGCCTATCGGCGAAGATACAGCCGAGGGCCTCGAATCCGGGGTGATCCTGGGCCATGCGGCTATGGCGGAGGGGCTTTTGAGCCTGGCGGAGGACCAGCTCGGCGTGAAGCTCAGGGCCGTGGCGACGGGCGGGCTTGCCGACATGGTCGTCCCGCACATGACAAGGCGAAAGCCTGCGATTGACCCGCACCTCACCCTGAAGGGCCTCGCCCTTATCTATAAGATAAATCTCGATAAATAGCCTTTTCCATCAGAATAATATAAATATCCGCTTATAGAATACCGCAGTCAGTAAAAACACCTCTTCCCCGCGCCCGTTTTTTGCCCCGAAACCCGCCCGCAGAGGCCAAATTTTACCCCGTTTCCGATGCCGGGGGGAAATTGGTATTTTTACACCTTTTTACTTGAACAATCGGCAGGTTTCAAAAGCAATCCGGAATTGCTATTGACAATGAACTTCCCCGACCGATGAGGTTTACTCCTGGCGTTCGGCTCGATATTATCAGCAAATAACATCGTGATTCCCCGGACGCCGCCCGATGGATCGGGCAATTACAAATCAGGAAAACGACGAACCCTCTCCCGGCCTTCGGCCACCCTCTCCCATGAAAGGGCGAGGGTAAGAAAAGCCGCCGGGTTCCCGATTGAAGCGTTCGGGGATGGCGGCGCGGGGATGGCGGCGCGGGGGGACGGTGGTGGGGGCATGATGCGGCGCGGGAATGGCGGGGTCCCTATGCCGCCGGGATGACGAGGGTCTGGCCTTTTCTGATGGAATGGCGGCCATGCATGGAATTGGCGCGCGATAGTTTCCTGGTGCTCACGCCGAACTTACGGGCGATGCTCCAGATGGTGTCCCCGTTCCTGACCCTGTATCTCCTCAGGCGCGCGGCCCTTCTGTGCCCCGAAGAATGCCTCCGCGATGCGAGTCTTTCGCGCCTTGAACGCCGGGTGCGCGCGGTTCTCTCATGTCTTGAGCGCCTCGACCCGGCTCTCGCCGTCCTGGTGCGGCCCGCCGAGAGTTTCAGCCTCCGGCCCGCCTTTATCATCCTGTGTCTGCCGAGGCGGTTGAGCCGCGCGAGCTTTGCGACGGTAGTATGGTGCCTCCTCGCGATGGATGCAAGGGTGTCGCCCCTTTTCACGCGGTAGACAACCGGCCTTGAGACGGCGCGGCGTGAGCGGCCGGCTGCCTTGCGGGGCGTGTAGTGATGAGGTTCGGACGGCGCGGATGCCGGCAGAGCGGCGGGCGAAGCGGTCTCGTCCGCTTCGGCGACGACAGGCGACGGAAGCAGCGAGCCGAGCCTGAGTTCAGGCTTTGCGGGGCATACAGGCGGCTGGGCCGCGGGACCGGTTTCCGGTTTATCCGCCAGAGCCCGGGGCTGGGTTTCGGCGCTTTTATCGGGCGCGCCGGAGACAGTGTCGGCGGGAGACGGCTCGGCTGACGAAGCTGAGGCGATTTTCAGATGCGATGGTATCTCAGCCGCGATGACAGTCTTATCGTGCGGGACGACAAGCCTCCTGCCCCGCCCGACGCGCGAGTATACCCTCAGGTGGTTCGCGCGAGCAAGCCTCACTGCCGGGACGCCGAGCCTTCCGGCAATGACCCGGATGGTCGTGCGGCGCCGGACGATGTAACGGCTGTTTACGATGAGCTTCCTCGGAGCGGCATAACGCTCGCTCTTCGGCAGGGAGTTGAATGCCGCGAGGAACTCCGCCTTCTTGCCCTTGGGCACCCGAAGGGTATAGACCCGGCCCGGCGGAGTGCAGCCCCTTATAAGCTCAGGATTAAGCTCCTTTATCTTGTCTACCGGGACGCCGCAGCAGAGCGCGACCGTGCGCAGGTCCGTGCAGTGGTCAAGCTGGACTTCGTCGAATACGAACGGCTTGTCGTAGCTTAAGTCCTTGAAGCCGAAGCTGTCCGGGTTCTCGGCGATCATCCTGGCCGCTATGAACTTGGGGACGTAGTCCTTCGTCTCGGAAGGCATGTAGCGGGTCTTCCGAAGCTGCCAGAAGTCCTGGATGCCGCCAGTCCTGTTGATCGCGCGCTCGACGATACCCGCCCCGGCGTTGTAGGACGCCATCGCCAGAGGCCAGGAGCCGAACGTCCCGTAGAGGTCTTTTAGGTATGCCGCAGCCGCCTGCGTGGACTTTATCGGGTCGCGCCGCTCGTCAACCCAGCTGTCAACCCTTAACCCGTACCTGACCGCGGTGCCCCTTATGAACTGCCAGGGGCCGCAGGCCTTGGCCCATGAGTATGCCCTGGGGTTGAACCCGCTTTCTATAAGCGCCAGGAAGACCAGGTCCTCCGGCATGTAGTTCTCCCGGAGGATGCTCTTCATAAGCCCCATATATCTGCCGGAGCGGGTGAGCCACTGCTGGAAGTGCTTTCTTACCGTTACGGAAAAATATTTTACGTTCCTCGCTATCGGCGCCAGGAGACCCGAAGACGGAATGCTCGCCTCGGCTGCGGAGTTCAGGCCGACGCCGGGAATAATCGGCTGACCTGCGGCGGGCATGTCCGCCGGCGACGCGCCCGTCTGACCCGCGGAATCCTGCCCGGCGGTCGATACGACTGTCGCGGTATTGTCTTTTATGAAGCTGGAAGAGGCCGCGGAGTCTGAGTTGTCCCCGCCCGGGGAACCGCCGGACGCAGATGATGCATCCGGGACGGGCAGCCCGTTTTTCGCGGTACCGGCATCGGACGCGGGGCTGGTCTTGGATGAGGATACCGCCGGGGCCGGTTTTACCGGCGGCGCGGGAACTGCGGCAACCGCCGGTTTAGCGGCTGCGGGCGCAGGAACGGAAGCCGCATCGGGCGGAGAAACCCGGCCGGATGCCGGTTCGTTGACGGCATTATCACGATTATCCCGGGGGTCTGCCTTTGCAAGGCGCTTCGCATCAGAGGGCTGCTCTGCCGGCTGCAAAGGTTCCGCATCCACGGACTGGCCGGGCACGACGGTTATAAACCTCGCTCCGGCGGCAAGGGTATTTGCCGGGAAGAAAACAATGGCGGGGAGAAGCAAAGCCAGAAATCTCGCCCTTATGGACATGTGCCCCTCCTTTCTCGCTTTGACTTCTTAATAGAGATATTTCGGCACGCCAACAATATATGGTATGAGGTGGGATAAGTCAAGGCCAAATCGGATTAAATAAAATTAATACGCTTGAAAATAAAGCGGTTAGGCCGTTGACAGCGCGGATTTAAAAGGATAAATTACATAATCCATGGATTCCGCGGGTTACATAAGCGAGATATTCTCGTCGTTCCAGGGGGAGGGGCCGTTCGTCGGCGAGAGGCATATCTTCGTCCGCTTCCTGGGGTGCAGCCTCTTGTGCGGATACTGCGACACCCCTTATGCCATGAGAGAAGCCGGGCCAGCGCGCATAGAGGAAGCCGGCGGGGGATTCAAACGCCTTGAAAACCCGCTTACCGTCCGGACGGTTATTGAGGCGGTCATATCCCAGGAGATATTTCCGGGTTTCAACCCGAAGCTGGCCATTACCGGGGGAGAGCCGCTTGAGCAGCCTGAATTCCTGCGCGCCATGCTGGAGGGGCTTAACGGCAGATTTAAGACGCTTCTCGAAACGAACGGAATCCTGCCGGACGCCCTCCTGCGCGTTAAGGATATGGTGGATATAATCAGCATGGACTTCAAACTCCCGTCCGCGACCGGGAAAGGTGAATTCTGGGACGCCCACAGGGAGTTCGTGGAGGCGGCAAAAGGCAGGGAACTCGCGGCGAAGGCCGTGGTCTCCCGGCAAACTCCGACAGGGGAAGTGGAGATGGCCGCGAATATCCTTGCGAAAGCGGCCCCGGACGCGCTTTTCGTGATACAGCCGATGACAGAAAAATCCGCCACCCCGTCCCCGGAAATGCTTTTCGAGTTTTACTCCTGCGCAAAACGGATATTAAAAAACGTGCGCGTAATCCCGCAAGTCCATAAAATATTGGGGGTAAGGTAAATGCCGCTTATCGCTTCCATAGACGTCGGCACGAATACGCTGCGGCTGCTTGCGGCACAGGTGCGCGGCGGAAAGATAATCCGCGAGGCGCTGAACCTGCGCGAGACCACACGGCTGGGCGAGGGGCTTAAACCCGGCGGAAAGCTCAAGGCCGAGGCCAGGGGAAGGACTATCAGGACGCTTTCGGAGTTCTCGCAGCGTATGCTGGAGGTCGGGGTCGAGGGCGTAAGCGCAGTCGGGACGGAGGCGCTCCGGAGGGCCTCGGACGCCGCGGATTTCGTGCGCGAGGCAAGGGAGCAGGCCGGGATAATACTGAAAATAATCCCTGCGGAAGAGGAGGCGAGGCTTACGCTCCTGGGCGTGAAATCCGCCATCGGCGATACGTTCCCATATGGCCGGAAACTTGTCATGGACATAGGCGGCGGGAGCACGGAGCTTATCCTGACGGAGGACTGGTCGAGGCATACTTCCATCAGCATTCCGATAGGGGCCGTGAGCCTCTTCGAGAGATTTCTTTTAAACGACCCGCCCTCCTCGCTTGAAATGAAGGAACTTGTCGCCTTCTGCAACGAAACCGTCCTGCCGAGGCTTAAGGGTTTCACGGGCGGGGATAAACCCGCTCTTGTCGGGACGGCGGGAACCATAACCACACTTGCGGCGGTAGACCTTGCGCTGGAGGTATACGACCCGGCAAGGATTAGCGGGCATACGCTCGACAGGGAACGCATGTCGGCGCTCGAGGCGAGGCTTGCCGGACTTCCCAAGGAAAGCCGCAGACTGATAGCCGGAATCGAGCCGGGGAGGGAGGATATAATAGTCTCCGGGACGCTCCTCGCGGGTGTTGTAATGGACGCGTTCGGTGCGGATAAAATTACGGTGTGCGACTGGGGCTTAAGAGAAGGTAACTTGTTGGATTATTACAGTAAAAAGGCTTTTTAAAAGGAACGGAAGCGGGGGTTTTTTGGCTTTACTTTGGTATTCCCGTATGTTATTCTTTGGGTTAGATGTTGCAATTATAATACCAAATAAAGAAATACGGAAGAAATTCTTATGAAATATGCAGTCAGGGCAAAAATCTTCCTCGCGTTAACCGTAATCACCCTGCTGTCCGTAAGCGCCGCCTTCCTCATAAGAAATCCGGGCCTCATAAGCGCCGCTCCGAAAAAAATAAAACCTGACGTCAACCTGGACAAGGCCGAGGTGGTAATCGACGGCTTCAAGTTCGCCAGGAACGACGGGGTGGGAGAGAACTGGCAGCTTACGGCAAAAAGGGCAACTATGAAAAAGTCTACCGGTAAGGCCAGGCTTACCGACCTTGAGGCGGTATATAACGCAAAAAACGGCACCGTCCTGACGCTTACCGCCGATAAAGGGACTTACGACTCCAAAACGAAGCGCATGAAGGCCGTGGGGGACGGCAAGGATGTCGTGATAACGTCGAATAACGGCTACCGTATGACGTCGCCCTCCCTTGCATGGGACGGCGTCGAAAGGGAGCTTACGACAAAAGACGAGGTTACGCTTTCCGGCAGGAACATAAAAATCGAGGGAAAGGGAATGGTCGCCCGGTCCGACCTTCAGGAGGTAAGAATAACAAATGGCGTCAAAACCATCTTCACCCCGTCCAAATAGGCTGGCGGCGGGAATTCTTGTTTTCGTTGCCGTTATGGCCGCCGGAGGGCTGTTTGCCGCAGGCATGAAATCGCCGGCGAAAAACAAGACCATCGCCTCCAGGGACATCCCGGTAATCGTCACGGCGAGGACGCTTCTGGCGAACAACAAAACGAAAGTCGTTACATATAAAAAAGACGTGGTGGTAAAAAAGGGGGATATAACGCTTACCGCCGACAAGGTTGTCATACAGCTTAAAAAGGACAAGGCGCCCAAGAAGGGGAAGGCTGCTTCCGGTTCACAGGCCGCCGACGTCTTCCAGGGTTCCGGCAAGATAGACACCATAACGGCTGAAGGCGACGTGAAGATTGTCCAGCAGGACAAGACGGCGACGTCGGACAAGGCGACATATTACAGCGCGACGGACAGCTTCGTATTGACCGGGAGGCCCAGGGTATGGCAGGGCGGCAATGTCCTTACCGGGACGGAAATATCCTATGACATGAAGGACGACACGTTCCAGGTAAAGGATGCGAAGACCGTGCTCTACCAGCAGGCGGGGCAGCCGGGGCTTCCGGGGCAATCTGCGGGCGGCGCGAAGACCGCCGGGAAAAAACCGGTGATTCCATCGGGTTCAAAGCCCGGTCTGCCGAAGAGTTCAAGGGGGATAAATATCCCATGAAGACCCTGTATACCAAGGGCCTGCGGAAGTCATACGGAGGCAGGAGCGTGGTCAAGAGGGTCAGCATTACGGTCAGGACGGGCGAGGTCGTGGGGCTTCTCGGCCCCAACGGCGCCGGGAAGACGACGATATTTTACATGGTGGTCGGCCTTGTCCGCCCGGACAAGGGCAGGGTGTTCATGGACCACATCGAGATTACGGAGAACCCGATATACAAAAGGGCGCTGCTCGGTATGGGATACCTTCCGCAGGAGCCGTCGATTTTCAGGAAGCTCACGGTGGAAGAGAACATAATGGCGGTGCTTGAGACGCTAAACCTTTCGCGTTCCGAGCGCGAGGAGAGGCTGTCCGAGCTCCTGGAGGAACTGAACCTGGCGGGGCTTAGAAAATCCAAGGCGTATACCCTCTCCGGCGGCGAGAGACGCAGGGTGGAGATAACGAGGGCGCTCGTGATGTCGCCGTCGTTCATACTCCTCGACGAGCCCTTCGCCGGTATAGACCCGATAGCCGTCATGGACATACAGAAGATTATTTCGAGGCTTAAGAGCCGCAGCATCGGGGTGCTCATCACGGACCATAACGTCCGGGAGACCCTCGAAATCACGGACAGGGCCTATATAATAAACGAGGGCGCCATCCTCGAGACGGGCACTCCGGGCGAAATATCGCAAAGCGAAAAGGCGAGGCAGATTTACCTGGGAGAAAACTTCAGGCTCTAAGGATAAAGGTCTACGGTCATGGCAATTGAGATGCGCCTGGATTTAAAGCTTGCCCAGAAGCTGGTGATGACGCCCCAGCTTCAGCAGGCCATCAAGCTCCTTCAGCTCTCAAGGCTGGAGATGTCGCAGGTGGTCTACCAGGAGATGATGGAGAACCCCGTCCTGGATGACGCCGGCCTCGAGGCCGAGCAGGACGAAAACGACGCAAGCCTGAAGAGCGAGGAAGAGCGTGCGGATGCTGAGCGCGCGGAGGGCGAGGAAGAGCGGGCGGTAGATTTATTCGACCTGAAGTGGGACAATTACATAGACGGCGGCGAAGACTATTCCGAAGACGTCGCGTATTTCCCGGAGGATGACGAAAAGCCTTCCTACGAGCAGACGCTCTCTTCCGCAGTGGGCCTTACCGAGCACCTCGAATGGCAGCTGATGCTTACCTCCGCCACGGACACGGAGAAAAAGCTTGGCAGGATAATCATCGGCAATATCGACGACGACGGCTACCTCCGGGACATAACCGTCGAGGAAATCGCCGCCATGGCCGGGACGGACGTGAAGCAGGCGGAGGCCGCGCTCAGGATAGTGCAGGACCTTGACCCGCCCGGCGTCGCGGCGCGCGACCTGCGGGAGTGTCTGCTTATACAGGCGCGCCAGCTTGGGCTTGGCGGGACGATTGTCGAGGAGATACTCGACAGCCGCATGGAGGACCTTGAAAAAAAGAAATATACTGGGATAGCGAAGACGCTCAAGGTATCCATGAAGGACGTTCAGCTCGCCGCGAAGGCCATCGAGGCGCTGGAACCGAAGCCGGGACGGCCTTTCGCCGTATCCGAGGTGCAGTATATCGTCCCGGACGTCTTCGTCGTAAAAAAGGACGGGGAATACGTTATACTCTTAAACGACGAGGGGCTTCCGAGGCTCAGGATCAACCCGTTCTACAAGAACCTTATGAGGCGCGGCTCGGACGAGGGGACGAAGGACTACATAGAATCAAAACTGCGCTCCGCCCAGTGGCTTATCAAGAGCATCGAGCAGCGAAACAGGACGATATACCGCACGACGGAGAGCATAGCGCTCCGCCAGAGGGAATTCCTGGACGGGGGCATAGACTATCTGAAGCCGATGATACTGAGGGACGTCGCCGAGGATATAGGCATGCACGAATCCACGGTCAGCCGGGTAACTACCAGCAAGTACGTCCATACCCCGCAGGGGATATACGAGCTTAAATATTTCTTCTCCGGCAGCATAGCAAGCACGCACGGCGACGATCTGTCGTCCATTACAGTCCGGAACTTCATCCAGAAGGCCATATCCGAGGAGGACCCCAAAAACCCGCTTAACGACAGGCACATAGTGAACATCCTTAAATCCAGGGACATCGACATCGCAAGGAGAACGGTCGCGAAATACCGGGGCGAGCTGAAAATTCCTCCGGCCGGCGTGAGGAAGAAGCCGTACTGACAAACAGAGAAAACGGAGGCATTTCCATGAACATCATATTCAACGCAAGGCATATGGATACGACCGACGCCCTGAAGGCGTACGCGGTCGAGAAGGTAAGGAAGCTGGAGAAATATCTTCCGGAATCCGCGGATGCGAACATCACGCTCGCCGTCGAGAAGTTCCGGCACAGGGCCGAGGTGCAGATAAAGGTGAACGGACTGATAATACAGGCGTCCGAGGAGACGGAGGAGATGTATAACTCCATAGACAACGTCACCGACAAGATAGGGCGCCAGGTGAGGAAATACAAGGAGAAGCTCAAGGGCCACAAGGGCAAGGGCGAGGGCAGGGATATCCATGCCGGCGAGGAAGAACCGGAGAAGATACCGGAGATAATAAAGACGAAGCGTTTCGACATGAAGCCCATGACCGCGGAAGAGGCCGTAATGCAGATGGAACTCCTGGACAAGGACTTCTTCGTCTTCTCCAACTTCTCGACCGGGGCCGTAAACGTCATTTACAAGCGGAAGGACGGAAACATCGGCCTTATCGAGCCGAAGGGCAAATAGAGAATGAAGGTCTCGGAATTCCTGACCGAGGAAATGATCATACCGGAGCTGAAGGCCCGCACCAAGGAAGCGGCGCTGGAGGAGTTCTCCGCCTTTCTCCAGGACAAGGGCAGGATACCCCGGTCCCGCGCCCTGGCCGATATACTCTCGGCCCGCGAGGCCCTGGGCAGCACAGGCATAGGCGGAGGCATCGCCATTCCTCACGGCAAGATGGGGGGACTTTCGCAGATGATAATCGCGTTCGGACGCTCCGGCCAGGGCATCGATTTCGACTCCCTCGACGGCCAGCCGGCGAGGCTTTTCTTCCTTCTTGTCGCGCCGGAGGACGCCCCCGGAGAGCACTTAAAGGCGCTGGCCAGGGTTTCCCGGCTGATGAAGAACGGGAGGCTCAGAGACTCGCTTTTAAAGGCCGGGGACGCGAAGGAGATAAAGGCGCTCATTGCGAGGGAAGAGGGATAAGGGTCGTGAAACGCATTTACGTAAAAGACGTCCTTGACGGCTGCCCCTCCGAGATGGCGCTTAAATTGGCTGCGGGCGGGAAGGGCGTCTCGACGGTGCCTCTGAAGCCTGAAGTGCAGAAGGTGGGCCTGGCGCTGACGGGCCATTTCGACAACCTCGACCCGAAGCGGATACAGGTATTCGGCAAGACGGAGATGACTTACCTGGGGAAGCTCGGCGGGAGGAAAAGGCGCAGCCTCGTCGAAAAACTGTTCGAGAAAAAGGCCGCGGCCTATCTCATCACCGCAGGCATGGAGCCTTTCAGGGAGATGATTGAGGAAGCGGACAGGCAGGGCGTGCCGCTCGTGGTCTCGTCGTATGAGACGAACCGGTGTATCCGGGGGATAATAAAGGTCATCGAGGAGCTTGGCGCAAGCGAGACGCACGTGCACGGCGTGCTTGTGGACATCATGGGCGTGGGCGTGCTTATCATGGGGCCGTCCGGCATAGGCAAGAGCGAGTGCGCGCTGGAGCTTGTCGTCCGGGGTCACAGGCTTGTCGCGGACGACGTGGTGGTGATAAAGAAACTCTCCGGCGGCAAGCTCATGGGGTCGGGCGCGGAAATGATACGCTACCTCATGGAAATCCGGGGGCTGGGCGTCGTTAACGTGCGGGACCTCTTCGGCATCTCGGCGATAAAGGCGAGGAAGGCCGTGGACATGGCGGTCGAGCTTGTCCACTGGAACAAGGAAGAGAGCTACGAGAGGCTCGGCCTTGACGACCGGACCATAGAAATAGGCGGAGTGGACCTGCCGTATATGAGGATGCCGGTAACGCCCGGCAGGAACATTGCGGTAATAGTCGAGGTCGCGGCCAGGAACCATGCCCTGAAAACCCAGGGTATAAGCGCGGCGGCGCTCCTCGACGAGCGGCTTTCCAGGAGGCTCAAGTCGGAGGCGTCGGAAGGGGCGTAGAGGTATTTGGCGAAGCTTAAAATAATCATAATAACTGGCCTTTCCGGCTCCGGCAAGAGCTACGCGATAAAATCGCTTGAGGACATGGGGTTTTTCTGCGTGGATAATCTCCCCTCCGCGCTGGTGCCGAAGTTCATAGAGCTTTGCTCGCAGTCCGACAAGGGCGTTGCGCGCATCGCGCTTGGGATAGACGTGCGCGAGAAAGGCTTCCTGGGTTCCTTCGGCAAGTTGATAGACGAGCTTAAATCGACAAACGACCTTGAGGTACTGTTCCTTGAGGCGTCGGACGAGGTTCTGGCGCGCCGCTTCTCCGAGAGCAGGCGCCCGCATCCCGTCGCCAAAGGAAAACCCCTTGCGGAGTCCATACGCCTTGAGCGGCAGATGATGGAAGAAGTTCGCCGGAGAGCCGACAGGATAATAGACACCTCGACCCTGACGATCCACCAGTTAAGGGACGAGCTTTCCAGGAAATACAGGGATAACGGGTCGCAGAAGCTTACGCTTACGATTACATCCTTTGGGTTTAAATACGGAGTTCCGTACGACGCGGACCTCGTATTCGACGTGCGCTTCCTGCCGAACCCGAATTTCGTGCCGCTCCTCAAGGACATGACGGGCAGGCAGAAGCCGGTGCAGGAGTTCGTGAAGAAGAAGGGATTGAGTTCGGCGTTCCTCCGGAAGGTCTCCGGTCTTCTGGATTTCCTCCTGCCGCTTTACACGAGCGAAGGCAAGAATTACCTGACCATCGCCATAGGCTGCACGGGCGGCAGGCATCGGTCGGTTGCCATAGCGGAGTTCCTGAGGGAGAGGATGAAGGACAAGAAAATGGAAATCACCGTCCGCCACAGGGATATTGACAGGTAGCGAAAGGAGAGGCGATGGTCGGTCTTGTAATCGTCAGCCACGGCGCGCTCGGGCTTGAGCTTTTGAAGGTGGCCGAGATAATCGTCGGCCCGATAGAGGGAGCCGAGGCTGTTTCCATAGGCTCTGTCGTCGATGTCGATACGGCCAGAAAAGAGATAGGCGCCGCCATAGGCAGGGCGCGCGGGAAGGAAGGCGTCCTGGTGCTCACGGACATGTTCGGAGGCACCCCGTCGAACCTCTCGCTTTCGTTCCTCGACGAGGATAACGTCGAGGTGGTGACGGGCGTGAACCTGCCGATGATAATAAAATACGCCAACCACCGCAAAGACAAGGGTCTCAAGGAGTTGTCATCGCTCGTGCAGGAGGGTGGGTTAAAGAGCATCATAATAGCGTCGGGTGTCCTGAAGCAGAAGGTGAAAAAGTAATTTGGTCGAATCCGCGGCAAAGATACAGAACAGGCTCGGCCTTCACGCGAGGGCGGCGGCGCTTTTTGTCCGCACGGCCAACCTGTTCAACTCGGAAGTCACGCTTGAGAAGGACGGCGTGGAGGTCAACGGGAAGAGCATAATGGGCATTATGATGCTTGCCGCGGCAAAGGGCTCCGACGTCGTCATACGGGCCGATGGGCCGGACGAGATCCCGGCGGTCGAGGCGATAAAAAATCTCATCGACGCGAAGTTCCACGAGGAGGCTTGAGAAGAAGTGAAGCTTTACCAGGGCATAGGCGCCTCGCTCGGTGTCGCAATCGGGAAGGTCTTCATCGTAGACAGAAACCGTGTGTCCGTATCCAGGCATACCATAACCGATGACGAGGCGGCGCAGGAGATTGCCCGTTTCAAAAGGGCAGTGGCGACATCAAAGGACCAGCTAGAGGACATAAGGAAGAAGCTGTCGTTCGACATAGGCGAGGAACACGGCTACATACTCGACTCGCACCTGATGATACTCGACGACAAGATGCTGATAAACGGCACTATCGAGATCATCAGGGGGCAGATGGTAAACGCCGAATACGCGCTGAAGGAAGTCGTCAACCGTTTCATGAATATCTTCAACGGCATGGGCGACAGCTACCTCCGCGAGAGGAAGTCGGACATCGAGCACGTGGGCGAAAGGATACAGAGGAACCTCTCCGGGAAGGGCATAGATTCTCTGTCCAACATCCCGGAGGAATCCATCGTTGTGGCGCACGACCTCGCGCCGTCGGATACATTCCAGATGCGCAAGGACCGCGTGCTCGCGTTCGTTACGGACATCGGGAGCAATACGTCCCATACCGCGATAATGGCCAGGTCGCTTGAGCTTCCCTCGGTCGTGGGCCTTGAGGATATAAGCCTTGGCGTTAAGAACGGCGACCCGATAATCGTGGACGGGAACCTCGGAGTGGTCGTCGTGAACCCCGACCAGGACACGTTCCTGGAATACCTTGAACGGCAGCGGAAATATAAATATTTCGAGAAGGAGCTTATAAAGATAAGCCGCCTCCCGGCGGTGACGCTTGACGGCCACGAGGTGCACCTGGCCGCGAACATCGAAATACCCGAGGAGATGGATACCGTAATCGGGCACGGCGCGAAGGGCGTGGGTCTCTTCCGGACGGAGTTTCTGTTCCTGAACCGAAACGAGCTCCCCACGGAGGAGGAGCATTTCATGGCCTGCAAGCGCATCGCGGAGAAGATGGACCCGTATCACGTCGTGGTGCGCACATTCGACCTCGGAGGCGACAAGATACCCGTCCCGATGCCTATAAAGGACGAGGTGAACCCCGCCCTGGGACTCCGGGCGATAAGGTTTTCGCTTACGAGAATGGAGATATTCAAGACCCAGGTGCGCGGCATACTGCGGGCGAGCGCATACGGGAACCTGAAGCTCATGTATCCGATGATCTCCGGCGTGGCGGAGATCAGGGCCGCAAACGCCGTCGTCCGGGAGGCGATGGAGGAACTGAGGCGGGAGAAGCTCCCCTTTAACGAAAACATAGAAATTGGTATAATGGTAGAAATACCGTCCGCCGCGATAACCGCGGACGTCCTGGCGCGCGAGTGCGACTTCTTCAGCGTCGGCACGAACGACCTGATACAGTATTCCCTGGCGATAGACAGGACAAACGAGCATGTGGCGTATCTCTATGAACCGCTCCACCCGGCGGTAATCCGCCTGCTCAAGATGATCGTGGAGGCCGCGCACCGGCAGGGCATACCTGTCGCGATGTGCGGAGAGATGGCCGGCGAGGCCAAATACTCGCTTGTGCTCATCGGGCTCGGTTTCGACGAGCTTTCCATGAGCCCGTTTTCGATCCCCAGGATGAAAAAGGTGATAAGGCAGTCCGAGCTCAAGGAGGCGATGGAGCTTGCCGAAAACGCGATGAACTTCTCCACCGCGGAGGAGTCGAGGGATTATGTCATCAGCTTCATGGCTAACCGCTTCCCGGAAGACATAACGCGGGAAGGGAAGCTGATGTATTAAGGGCAAAGGCAGGTGCCTATGAGGATACTTGTAGTAGAAGACGAAAGCAAGGTCGCAAGCTTCATCAAGAAGGGCCTTCAGGAAGAAGGCTACGCCGTGGACGTCGCCGCCGACGGTCTTGAGGGGTTGTCCATGCTCGAGATGAACGTCTACGACGCGATGATACTGGACCTCATGCTCCCGAAGAAGAACGGGATCGAGGTCATGCGCGAGGTGCGGGCGAAAAAGATGAACGTGCCCGTCCTGATGCTTACCGCGAGGGATACCCTGGCCGACAAGGTAATGGGGCTTGACGCCGGAGCGGACGATTACCTGACGAAGCCGTTCGCCTTCCAGGAACTGCTGGCGAGGCTTCGGTCCCTGCTTCGGCGCGGGAAGGCCGAGGTTGCCATGCTGAAGATTGCCGACCTCACGCTCGACCCGGCCACAAGGAAGGTCAAGAGGGGCGAAGTGGAGCTTTCTCTTACGGCAAAGGAGTTCTCGCTCCTGGAGTATATGATGCGCAACATCGGGAAGCCGCTTTCCAGAACGACCCTTTCCGAGCACGTCTGGGATATTAACTTCGACAGGATGACCAACGTCGTGGACGTGTATATCAACTTCCTCCGGAACAAGGTGGACAAGGGCTTCGACAAGAAGCTCATCCAGACCGTCCGGGGCGTGGGATATACCCTCAAGGAATGAGAAATGTGACAATAAAAAAGAGGCTGGCCGCGAGGTATTCGCTGTTCGGCCTGGTTCTGTTCGTCCTCTCCATCGGTCTCTATCAGCTTATCCGTCCTGGAAGTCCCATGACAGCCTTTGTCGCTGCCTGCGTCTTTTTCGCGGGAGCGTCTTTCCTTGCCGCGTATATCCTCGCCGCAATCGAACTGTGGTCTTTCCGGACGCTGACGGACAGAGGCGGGGAGAGCGGCGCCTGGACGGACCTGCCGAAAGAGGCCGACGTGCCGGAAGAGGTGGAGGATGTGCGCGGGGCGCTTCGGACGCTCAAGGACAGGATGGACGAGGCCATAACGTCCCAGAGGCGTTTCCTCGCCGACGCCTCTCACGAGATGCGCTCGCCCATCACGATAATGAAAGGCAACATCGAGATTGCCCTTCGGCGCGAGCGGGATCCGGAGGAATACAGGCAGGTGCTTAGGAGCAATCTCGAAGACATAGACAGGATGGAATACCTGCTCAAGGACCTCATGTTCCTGGCCCGCACGGACGCCAACGAGCTCGTGGTGAATATGGCTCCCGTCCGGCTCGATGACGTGATACGCGAGGTCTACGCGGGCCTTATCCCGATGTCGCGGGAAAAGGGTATCAAGCTGAAGATGACCGTAAACCCGCCGGAAGGAAGCCTCATAAACGGCGACTTCGACAGACTCCGGCAGCTGTTCACGAACCTCGTCGTGAACGCCCTTCGCTATACGCCCGAAGGCGGGAAGGTGGAGATTGCGCTGAAGAGGGTCGCCGGGGTTAGCGAGGTGACGGTCACGGACACCGGCATAGGAATACCCGAGGCGGAGCTTCCCAAGATTTTCGAGCGGTTCTACAGGGTGGACAAGGCCCGCGCCCGCGAGTCCGGCGGCACGGGCCTGGGGCTATGCATCTGCAAGTGGATAGTGGACACGCACAAGGGCGAAATAACCATCGAAAGCAGGGAAGGCGAGGGCACGAAGGTAACGGTGATGTTTATTTAGATAGAAATACGTTTATTGTCCGGCTATTCGCTTTTTTCATTTTGTATGACATCACCAGGTCGTCGATGCCGTCGCCGTTTAAGTCCACGGCCTTCAGTTCCGTCGGCGCGGGCACGTCCAGGTCCAATGCCGGGAAGTCCGTCAGGAAGCTGTAGCGGTCGGGCATGTAAAGTGAGACGCGGTCGTTTTTAGCCGCGACGGCCAGGCCGTATCCCGGCCCCTTTGTGAACTTCCCGAAGGCCATGACCGGTTTCGGGTTTTTCCCGATATTGGCGAGGTCGAGCTGGAAGCTCACGAGCTTTTCCTTCGTGGGCCTGTCCGGGAACCTGCCGTCGCTGCCCTGGAGGTAAATCCCAAGCGTCATCTTCACCTCTCTCGACGTGACCATGTTTATCAGGTTGCTTATCCCCATCTTGACCGTCGGCAGTATCATGTCTTTCCGCCCGTCGCCGTTCATGTCGAGAAACTCAGGCCCGATTACTCCTTCCGCAACTATCGTCTGGGTGGGCTTGGCCGGAAATCCCCCGCCACGGTTCCTCTCGTAGACGAACACAAGGCTTCTCGCCTGGGATATGCCGCCGGTCATCTTCGTTACGACAAAATCGTAAGTCCCGTCGCCCTTCAAATCTATCGGCCTGACAACGGCGTTGTTGATCATCTCCTTCTTTACCTTCATCAGACCGGGCCTGAAGCGCACGTTCGGGTAGCCGGAAAAGCCGACGCCTTTCCTGAAGTATACGTCCGCGCTGTCCTCCCAGGTGATGAACAGGTCCTGGACGGAGCGTGAATGGAACGGAACGGCGGATATGCTTGGCGCTTTGTTCGATACCGTAAGGCGGCCAGGGTCCATGACATCTTCCGCAAAAGTGGTGCGGATTGTGAGCGGCACGGACCCGTCCGGTCTGTAGCCCGGAGCGGCCTGGTATACAAAAAGTCTTGCGATGCCTGGAACCAGCAGGAATCCTGCGTTTTTCCCCTGGTCGTCCAGGACAATGGGCCAGCGGGGCAGGTCGAGCGGGTCGGGATGGTTGAATATTGAGCCCTGCGCCCTGACCAGCAGGACTGGCCGGAGATTGTAATTATGGGTGTTCGGAAGATAGGCGTAAAGCCCGTCTGGCCGCAGATAAACGATTGCCTTTCTGCCGCTTCTCCGGACGTCGCCTATGTCGTATACGACAGCCTCAGGGTCAAGCACCCATGATTCGTCCGGAGTAGACTTAAACCCGATACCCTTCCGTTGGTAGAAAACGGAAAAACACCGCTCCGGGGCCTTTCCCTTCGGCTTGTATAGGCAAACGGCGACGATGTCCTTGAGGCCGTCCCCGTTAAGGTCCGCCACCGCAAAATTGATTATCTGCCCGGGGAGATTCAGAGACTGCTTTATGTATTCGGGCGGCCTTGCCGCAAAAGAGACGCGAGGCGCGAGCAAACATGACAAGGCTATCAGAAGAAAAATTCTTTTCATGTCAATTTATTTCCTTACGCCTGAAAATTATAAGGGAGAGGCCGAGGAAGACGATTATTGTGCAGATGTTCACGGCAAGGAAGTAGTATATCTCCGGTGTCCAGGTTCTTGACTTCACGACCGCCATCTCCCGCAGGATGTTCTGGCCCAAGTCCATATACGCTGTAAAAATCCATGAAGAGAACAGCCCGAAATTCTTCAGGAACATCACGGGGAAGTAAACTACGAGGGCCGTGATTACCGCCCAGCCGGCGTTGTTTATAAGCACCGAGAGGAAAAGCCCCATGCAGCCGACGGTATAGATGGACAAGAGGTCCATCAGATAGCTTATGCCGAGGTTGCCCAGCATCTCGGCCCTCGTCCGGAATACCTCGCCCGTCTCGGCGATTGTGATGTTCCCCATGCCGTAGAGAAAGGCCCCGGACGCGATGCTCAGGATTGCGGTGACTATGACAATCAGCAGGCAATAGACGAAAAGCGCCGCCGCCTTGGAGATTATGAAATCACTCCTCTTCACCGGGCGCACGAGTATGTTCTTTATAGTGCCGCTGTCCGTCTCCGAAGAGACAAGCGAGCCTGAGAAGGCGAGCATGGCGATGGTGCCTGCGCCGGCGGAGCTGAAAGTCCCGGAGGCGATTATGGAGGCGAAAGTATAGCCGTCGAAAGCGCCCCCGCCCCCGCCGCCCCTGAGCGCGGCCAGCAGTTCCGGGAATATGCGGGAACCCAGGCCCACGAGGAATGCGTTTATCACCACGAACGCCACGAGGAAATAGGCGTATTTCAACCTGAATATCTTGTAAAGTTCTATCCTGGCCAGTATGAAGACCCTTGACAGCATCAGGAGCCCCCCCTGTCGCCGCTGACATACCCGGTAAGCTCAAGGAAGAATTTCTCAAGCGATTCCTCGCGCGGGACGAGCGCGAACACGTCCACGCCCGATTCCACGAGGAGCCTGTTGACCTCCGGCACGCGGTCGCTTTCTATGTTGAGGGCAATGTCGCCGTTTCCGCCCGACGGTTTCGGGTCGTATTCCCGGAGGATGTCCATAGCGCGTTTTTTGTCTGATACTTTAATGTCGAGTTTTATCAGCTCGCGCCGGATAAGCTCTTCTACCAGCCCCTCCGCGACCAGCTTCCCTTCGTTTATTATGGCCACCCTGCCGCAAATGGCCTGCACCTCATGCAGCAGATGGCTGGAGATGAAGACGGTTATTCCTTCCTTTGCCGCCAGGTCCTTGATGAGTCGCCTGACCTCAAGCATGCCTGACGGGTCGAGCCCGTTCGTAGGCTCGTCGAGGACTATCACGGCGGGCCTTGCGAGCAGGGCCTGGGCAAGGCCGAGCCTCTGGCGCATGCCCTGCGAATAACCCTTGACTTTGTCTCCCCCGCGTTCGAGAAGCCCCACCATATCCAGAACCTCATCCACGCGCCCGTCGTCCGCCGCCGGCGGACTGGCCACCTTTCCGGATATTTTCCCCAATATCCGGAGGTTTTCGCGGCCCGTGAGATAGCCGTAAAAGGCCGGAGTCTCGACTATCGCCCCGACGTGGGACAGCGCGTTTACGGGGTCTGACTGGACGCTTACGCCGTTTATCTCCGCCCTGCCCGAAGTGGGCGTGATAAGCCCGAGCATCATCCGTATGCTTGTGGTCTTTCCGGCGCCGTTCGGGCCGAGGAAGCCGTAAACCTCTCCGCGCGGGACTTCCATATCCAGCCCGGACACGGCCCACCTGTTCCCGTATCTCTTTGAGAGCTTCTCTGTTTTTAAAATCGGGCCGTTCGTCATCTGCCTGTCTCTTTCGCCTCGTCCCAGAGCCTGTCCATTTCGGAGAGGGTCATGTCCGACAGTTCCACGCCGAGGCTTGCCGCCTTTTCCTCGATATACTGAAAACGCGAGATGAACTTGGATATGGTCTTCCTGAGCGCGTCCTCCGGGTTTACTCCGATAAAGCGCGCGATGTTCACGAGGACGAAGAATACGTCTCCCAGCTCGTCCTCCATCCTGGCCGGGTCGTTCTCAGCGAGTGTTTTTTTGAATTCGCCGATTTCCTCGTCCAGCTTGTCCGTCACGTCCCGGATTCTGTCCCACTCGAACCCGACGCGCGCGGCCCTTTCCTGGAGCCTGTGCGCGCGTATGAGCGCCGGGAGTTCCCTGGGGACTCCTTCCAGGATGGATTTTCTTTCGGAATAGCCTTTTTCCGCCTTCTTTATCTTCTCCCAGTCCGCGAGGACTTCGGCTGAGGTGTTAAGCTTCTTTTCCCCGAAGACGTGCGGGTGCCGAATCCGCATCTTTTCGCCGATGCGCATCAGGACGTCGTCGATTGTAAACTCTCCCCTCTCCGAGGCGAGCTGCGCATGAAATATTACCTGGAACAGTAGATCACCAAGCTCCTCCTTCACCTTGGACGAACTTCCCTCGTCTATCGCCTCCAGCACCTCGTAGGTCTCTTCGACGAGGAACGGCTTCAGTGATTTGTGGGTCTGCTCCCTGTCCCAGGGGCATCCGCCCGGTCCGCGTAGCCGCGCCATTATATCTACTATATCTTTGAAATAGTCTTTTTTCAAACCCGTCTCCCCCGGTCTTTTTTGCAAATTTGAAATTATATCACCATAAAAGCCGTTTGCAAGGGTAAAGGGTATATAAAATCCTTTTTTATTGACAGAAATTATTATAATTGGTATTGTAACCTTAAAATCTTTATCCTTTTTCTTAGAGGCATATTTATGACGGAGCGCAAGAAGATAGGCGAACTGCTTTTGGGGAAGGGGCTGATAGACGACATGCAGCTCCGTTCCGCAATGAGCCACCAGAAGAACTGGGGCGGGAAAATCGGCTCCGCTCTGGTGGATCTCGGGTTTGTCTCGACCGAGGAGGTCGAGAGGGTGCTGGAAGAGCAGCTGAGACAGAAATGCCTTACCGAGGCGCAGATGGTCCCGGAGCCTGAGGCCCTGGCCCTGATGAGCGCGCAGGATGCGGCAAAATATATCGCATTGCCGCTCCGGGTGCGCGGCAGTGAGGTCCTGATTGCCCTCAGCAATCCGTTCGACCTGTCCATTACCGACGAGATTGGCTTCAAGCTTGGGAAAAAAGTCCGGGGATTGCTTGCCGTGGAATCGGTCATAAAGAAATCCGTAAAGAAATATTACGGAGGCTCCGGCGGCAGGGAATACAAGGTCGAGATAAAACCGGCAGGGTCGGAAGACAATATGGAGATAGTGCACTTCGACAGAGACGCGTTTCGTTCGGCGATGGATGTGCTCGATGCCCCGTACGGCTATCAGGACGGGCTGCTAATCGAACCAGAGAGGGGGAAATCCGCCGATTTACCCACGCCGGAGGAGATTAAACTGATAGACGCGCTTGTTCATCTTTTACTGGAAAAGGGTGTAATAACCAGGGAAGAGCTCAAAGGCCGGTTGGAACAACTCAAAAACCGGCGCCGCTGACAAAAAAATCTTGACAAAAAAAACGGTTGGAATTATATTTATACGCTGTCGAATGCAGGTTTTCGCGGGTGTAACTCAGTGGTAGAGTGTCACCTTGCCAAGGTGAAAGTCACGAGTTCGAATCTCGCCACCCGCTCCAAAAATAAAAGCCGGGTCAGGTATGCGATTTTGACGGATAGGGACGAGCCGTCTGCCTGCCGGCTCTTTTTTTCGGCGACGTAGCCAAGTGGTAAGGCAGAGGTCTGCAAAACCTTTATTCAGCGGTTCAAATCCGCTCGTCGCCTCCATTTCCGGGCCGGTCTTTGTTCAGGCCGGCCTTTTAATTTTTCTGTTGCAGTAAAAACGTCTTTTAAATCTACCCAATTGCCGGAGTGGCGGAATAGGTAGACGCAGCGGACTTAAAATCCGCTGGCCCGTAAGGGCCGTGCCGGTTCGATTCCGGCCTTCGGCACCAAAAAATCAA
>JAJYJM010000051.1 GCA_021789495.1 Nitrospirota bacterium | reverse complement strand
GGTTTTGACGGCCCGTTAAAATCCGCTGGAAACGCAAACTTGGATTTCAACGCACCCCTTACCCGCGCCCGTTTTTTGGCCCGAAACCCGCCCGCAGAGGCCAAATTTTACCCCGTTTCCGATGCCGTGAAAAAAATCGTGAATTTTCAAAAGAAATCAGGATTTGTAGGGAGTTATCGCCGCTATCGATAGGATCTACTGAGAGTGAACTTCACAAATCGGATACCAAAGAATGGAACGATTCGGGTGAATTTTGTCTGTCGCCCGAATACCTGACTTCTGCGGTCAACTTTGGGTTCTTCGGCGATGCCTCGGAATGACAGGCGGGCCGGGCGGCAATAAAAAAGCCGGGAAGATTTCTCTCCCCGGCTCGGAATATCAGGCCAGCATATACGTTACGGAATGATCGTTGCGGAGGAGTATGCGTGGAACGTGGCATGTATGGCCGGCATGGACACCGTGGCGTCAAAATAGTGTGTGACACTGCCGGACGAGGATCTAACGGAAAAAGAAGGGAGACCCACCCCCCCTTGCAAATCAGGCGGAGCGGAGGGGCGAGGATGCCCCCTATGCCTTCTCACAATTGAACCATTCCGGGGAAATCGGGGATGAACGATTTAAAGGACATGTTGGACGCATTCAGGGAGTTCACGGTAATTGTGCGCGGCCGGTCGCCCCAGGGAGCGGACACCTACATCCGGCACGTAAAGCGGTTTGCGAGATGGCTGGAAGAGCGCGATGAGGAGATAACG
Source organism: Nitrospirota bacterium (assembly GCA_021789495.1). Classification (GTDB taxonomy): domain Bacteria; phylum Nitrospirota; class JACRHJ01; order JACRHJ01; family JACRHJ01; genus JAKAHE01. The sequence continues at coordinate 4,787 of JAJYJM010000051.1, read as the reverse complement.
TCGGCATCGCAGAAGGACATCGAGGACTGGCTCAAGGAGCTTTTTTACAGGCACAACCTCGTCAATAGTTCGCGCGCCTCGATGCTTTCGGCAATCAAGCAGTTTTACAGCTTCCTTGTACGCGAGCGCGTCTTGTCCGGCTCGCCCGCCGCCCGCGTACCATCGCCGGATTTCAGGCCGAAGTCGGCGCGGAAGTTCACGACCGAGGAGCTGGTCGGTATCTTCTCGGGGCCGGACGGCACGGAGGTTGGTATCAGGGACAAGGCGATACTCATGCTCCTGTACGGCGCCGGGCCGCGCGTCTCCGAGATCGCGAACCTTCAGCTTGGCAGGCTCAGTTTCACCGCAAGGACACTGACCGTTACCTTCCTCGGGAAGGGCGCGAAAGAGAGGACGGTCAAGCTCCTTTACGAGCCGGCGCAGGCGATACGGGCATGGTACGAGCTCCGGGTCGCGTCCGGCGCAGGGCCCGGTGATCCGCTTTTCACCTCGCTCACGAAGGCCAGGGCCAGGCGCGGGTTCAAGCTCTCATTGGTGTCGATGGGCGCTGTCCTCAAAAAGTATGCCCGCCGGGTCGGGATAGCGGACGCCGACGCCTTCGTGCACAAGATGCGGTCCACTTTCGCGTCCGACCTCTATGACATCACCAGGGACATCCTCGCGGTTGCCGCGAAGATGGGACACGAGGACGTGAAGACGACGATGAAATACATAGAGATAAGCGAGACGGCCTTGAACCAGGCGGTCATTACCAGCGGGAGATGGAGGCAACTGAAAGGAGGACAAAGTGGTAAGTCCGATGGCGGAAGAGATGGCGATTCTTATCAGGCTGAAGCTGGTGCAGTTCTTCGTGAACAAGGGCGAGACCGGCCCTGCGGCCGAGTACCTGGGCAACGAGCTCGGAAGGCTGATTGAGTTGGACCTCGTTAACAACCTGGGCGGAGTGCGGTTTACCATCCCGACACTCAAGAACCTTGAACGGCGGGATAAGCACAGGCAGATAAGAAAGAAGTTTACCGGGGCCAACGTGAAGCAGCTGGCGTTCGAGTTCGGCTATGCGCGGTCCACCGTATACAGCATTTTAAGGAAGCCTGAGCAGGGCCGCCTGGAGTTTTAAAAGGAGGTCGGGAAGTATGCCCTTCATCGGCAGCATAAACGAGAAACTGAGAAAATATTTTGCGACGCACGCCGGGATTCTGGACGGCAGGAAGTGTTATATCGGGTGTTCCGGCAATTTCTCCATCGAGCAAATCCTCACGCAACGCGCGCCCGGCGCGGAGCTTTACTCTAACGATGTCTCCCTGTATTCCTGCACGGTCGGCAACGCCCTCATGGGCCGGAAGATGCGCCTACGGGTCGTGAACGAGGAGTTGTTATGGCTCCAGGAGTATCTCGACCGCGGCATGGCCGAAGCCGTGGTTGCGGAGCTTCTCGCGATGGAGCTGCTTAAGTACGAGAAGCGGGCGACGCCTTACGCGAACCGCATGTGGGACGCCTCGCTCTGCTCATGGGAGAAGATGTTCGAAAAGTCGGTTATTCGTATTCAGAAGGCGCTCGGATGCATTAAAATAATCGATTACTCTGCGGTCGACGTGTTCGACTATTACCCACGGCCGGACGGCGTGAGCATAGGCTTTCTTCCCACTTACGCGGGCGGGTACGAAAAGCTTTTCAAGCGCCTTGAGGAGTCCATAGAGTGGGACAAGCCCGCCTACGAGATGCTTACGGCGGAGCGCCGGGAGGAGACGGTTCGGCGCATGACCCAGGGCGATTATATCCTGTACGACGACCGGTTCCGGGACGACCTGGAAATGGTCGCCCGGATGGAGATGTTCGGGAAGAAGGCGGTTTATATCTACAGCAACCTTCTCTTCCCGAAAGGGCTGATACGGCGAAAGCTGAACGAGCGCGTTCCGGATTACAAGCTCCTGATGCCGGATGACGAGATACCGGACGGCGCGGAGGTCGCGCTCCGCGAGGTGGACCAGCCGACGATAGACCATTACCGGGCGATGTTTCTCAGCAAGAGGATACAGCCGGGCTCCGGCGGTCCCTGTTACGTCGCCTCGGCGGGCGGGAAGGTATTCGGCTTTGTCATCTTCCAGACCTACTCGAAGAAGGGCGGCGAGCGTTCCTCAATTTACATCCTCTCCGACTTCGTGGTCAATTCCACGCAGTACGACCGGCTGGCGAAGCTTCTTTTGATGGTTACGCTCTGCGGGGAGATGCGGGACGAACTGGAGTTCAAGCGGCTTGATCGGCTGTCGAGCACCTACACTACGGCGTTCACGGACAAACCGGTGAGCATGAAGTACCGGGGCATCTATGAGCTGGCGAAGCGCGGCAAGGACAAGGCGGGGAAGCCGTTCCTGAATTACCGGGGAGATTTTAACGATATGAGCTTTAAGGAGGTAGTAGCCGCATGGAAGAGAAAATACAAACAGTAATCCAGGAGTTGAACGCGTTTCTCTCCGGGCCGAAGCTCGCCTTGGTGGACCCGGCCCGGCTGAAGCTCCTGGATAAGAACGCCCGGTACATGGACAAGGAGACCTTCGATCAACTTGTGAGCAACATACGGCACGACGGCGCGCTTGAGAGCGTCCCGCTCTGCCACAAAGACGGCGGCGTCCTGACGGTGCTCTCCGGGAACCACCGCGTGCAGGCCGCGCGCGAGGCCGGGCTGAAGGAGATACTCGTCCTGGTAATAGACAAGCCTCTCTCGAAGGGCGAGAAGATCGCGAAACAGCTTTCGCACAACGCGCTCGTGGGGAAGGACGACCCGCAGCTTCTCAAATCGCTCTGGAGCGAGATCGAGGAGATGGAACTGAGGATGTATGCCGGACTCGACAGCGAGCTCCTGAAGGAACTGGACAAGCTGGAGTTCTCGTCCATCTCCGAGGCTAAGATGGACTACAGGGCTATAAGCCTGGCCTTCCTACCGGAGGAGGCCGAGGCGTTGAAGGCCGCCCTGGAGCAGGCTGACGTGCTCTTCGCGGGCGAGGAGAACTACGCGCTTTCCATGACCCACTATAAGCGCGTGTTCTCGCTAGTGGCGGACATAAAGGAGAAATTCAATATCGTGAGCAACCCAACCGCTTTCATGAAGCTCGTCGAGCTTGCAGAGGAGCGGATGGCAGAGGAAGGAGGAGAGAGGAAGTATGAAGTATGAAGTCAGTAAAAAAGGTCTGCCCGATATGCGGGCAAAGAAGGTCTATCAGGAGAGGTCGTTCGGGGCCCTTTAAATGCCGGGGCTGCGGGTTCGAGGAATACACACGTTTCTGGCCCAACGTCCCGGTGGAATTTGTACCTAAACCCGAAGCGAAAGCCAAAAAGAAGGAGCCGTGAGGCTTCCGGCCACGAAATATTATTCAAGGTCTCTCCTGATTGCGGGTAAAAACCAGGGTAAGAATTTGCGGTAAAAATCTTCCGAATACCTTTATAACCCCCTTCACTCAATAGCCGCTGCGGGCTACCGAGTTTGCGTAAAGCCCTATCTGCCTCGCGGCTGTCCCCTGCTTTCTTACTTTCCCGTTCAACGCTTTGTAAAATAAAAGGTTTTCCCAATTTAGGCACGAGTGGTGCATTATCAAAAAAGATGCCAATAGAGTTGCATAACTATTTGATTAAATTGCGTTTTTAGTTGGTTTTCATGCGCTTTATAGTTGACTTAGGTAGGTAATTTGGTAGGATTACACCATAAAACATTAGCGTTTTCAATTAGTTACAGCATGGGAAGGAGGTGATGAATGGACATAGTGCAGGAGATAAGGCGCGCCTTCCACGAGTTCATGGACGGGCGCCTCACAAGGGCGGAGTTGGAGGCGAGGCTCCGAGAGTTGGAAGACGGCGAGAAGGCCCAGGCGAGTTTACCTTTTACGGGAAAGGAGGCGGCGTGATGGATTGTCCAAAATGTTCGGCGGATGTCGAGTTCCACGGTTATGACTGGTACTGCCCGGAATGCGACGCATACGGGCACGTGGAACCTTGGATGGTGCGGAAAGAAGAGGAGGACGCAGCATGAAAGTGTACGAGATTATCACGGACAGGATACTGAGGAAACTGGAAGAGGGCACGGTCCCCTGGCGGATGCCGTGGAACGTGAGCGCGGGCCTTCCAAAGAACCTTGTGAGCAGGAAGGAATATCGCGGTATAAACGTGTTCCTGACCGGCTCCCAGGGCTATGAGTCCCCTTATTGGCTCACCTACAAACAGACGAAGGAGCTTGGCGGCTACGTCAAGGAGGGCGCGAAAGGGACGCCGATAGTCTACTGCGACACATTCAAGAAAGAGGTCGTCGGCAAGGACGGCGAGGTCGAGGAAAGGGAGATGTCGTTTCTCAGATACTATACCGTCTTCAATGTCGCCCAGGTGGACGGCATAGAGACACCTCCATCAAATGTAGCCGAGAGGCCGTTCAATCCCATTCACGAGTGCGAGAAGATCGTCGCGGACATGCCTCACCCGCCGCAATTGAAAGTAGGTGTCGGCGGCAGGGCGTTCTACAGGTCGAGCGAGGATACGGTCTACATGCCACGAGCGGAACTATTCGTGTCGGACGAGGAATACTACAGCACCTTGTTTCATGAGCTCTGTCACTCGACCGCACATCCAACGAGGCTCAACCGGAGACCGGGCACGGAGCGCCGCTCTTTCGGCGACGAGGCGTACTCGAAGGAAGAGTTGGTGGCGGAGATGGGCGCATCGTTCCTTAGCGCCATAGCCGGTATCGAACCCGCGACCCTGGACAACAGCGTGGCGTACATACAGGGTTGGTTGAAGGCGCTCCG
>JAJYJM010000050.1 GCA_021789495.1 Nitrospirota bacterium | reverse complement strand
AAGCAGAAGCTCATGGACACCGAGGGCCGGGTCGAGCGGTTCAACAAGAAATACGCGAAAAAGGCTTAGGGACCAAAAGCCTTACATTACACAATAGGAAACCTGCGGCGTGCGCTGGTTTCCTATTGTTTTTTTGAAGAGGTATTATGCAGACACCAATTAATGTCGGCGGGCAGGCGGTAATCGAGGGCGTGATGATGCGCGCGCCGCGGACGATGACCGTGGCCGTAAGAGTGCCTTCGGGCGAGATTCTGCTTAAAAAAGACCCGTTGCGGCTCATGGCTGATAAGTGGAAATTCCTGAAATGGCCGATACTCAGGGGAACAATCGCGCTCTTTTCCTCGCTCGCGCTTGGCATGAAAGCCCTTAATTTTTCAGCGAATTGCGCCATGGAAGATGCAAAAACAGGGCCAGGGGTCAAGGGCCAGCCAGGAGGCCGGTCTACCGGCAAACCCATGACTGACCTGGCGGTTGGGCTGACCATGTTACTCTCAATCGGGCTTGGGCTTGCGCTCTTCTTTTATCTGCCGCTATTCATTACCCAGGGGCTTAAGAACGTCATGCCGGTTACGCAGTCTTCGGCCCTGATGTTCAACATGGTGGACGGGGTGATACGCATAACGCTTTTCCTGCTTTACATATTCGCGATTTCCCGGATGAAGGACATAAGGCGCGTGTTCGAATATCACGGTGCGGAACACAAGGTAATATACGCGTACGAGGCCGGCGAAACGCTTACAGTAGACAACGCCAGAAAATACTCTACGTTGCACCCGCGCTGCGGGACGAGCTTCCTGCTCATCGTCATGGTGCTATCCATCCTGGTATTTTCCTTCGTGCCGAAGTCCGCGCCGTTTTATATGAAGGCGCTCTCGCGGGTGGTGCTGATACCGTTTATCGCCGGGCTTTCGTATGAATTCATAAGATTCTCCTCAAAGAAAAAGGACAACGCCGTTATCAGGGCGCTGGTTGCGCCGGGACTTTGGCTTCAGAAACTTACCACCAGGGAGCCTTCGGACGACCAGCTTGAGGTTGCATTACGGGCGCTTTCGGAGGCAATCGACGGAGAAAATAAGGGGACGGAGGCCGTAAATTGTTTGGCAAGCTAAAGTCCGTAGTGGAAAAATACGACGAGCTTCAGAAGCTGCTTTCCGACCCGAACGTCTACGGGAACCAGGCCGAGATGATGAAGTATTCAAAGGAGCAGGCGGAACTGTCCCCGGTGGTAGAGAAGTACCGCGAATACCGGGACGTCGAAAAGGCAATCGCCGAGGCCGAGGAGATAATAAGCGATAAGAAATCCGACCCGGATTTCAGAGAGCTTGCGCAGGCCGAACTTGAGGACTTGAGAGTAGAAAAAGCCGCCCTGGAACAGGAATTGAAGCTTCTGCTCGTCCCGAAGGACCCGAACGACGAGAAAGACATATTCCTGGAGATAAGGGCGGGAACGGGCGGGGACGAGGCCGCGCTCTTCGGGGCGGATCTCTTCCGTATGTACTCCAAATATGCCGAGAAGCGGCGCTGGAAGGTGGAGGTAATATCCTCCAACGTGACCGGCGGGGGCGGCATAAAAGAGATAATCGCCATGATAAGCGGAAAGGCCGTCTACAGCAGGCTCAAGTACGAAAGCGGTGTCCACAGGGTACAGAGGGTGCCGGAGACGGAGGCCTCCGGCAGGATACATACATCCGCCGCGACCGTAGCCATACTGCCCGAGGCCGAAGAGGCCGAGGTGAACATAGACCAGAAGGATTTAAGGATTGACATCTTCTGCGCAAGCGGCCCCGGCGGACAGTGCGTAAACACCACCTACTCGGCGGTTCGCATTACGCACCTGCCGACGGGGTTGGTCGTTTCCTGCCAGGACGAGAGGAGCCAGCTCAAGAACAAGGCCAAGGCGATGAAAGTGCTCCAGGCGCGGCTTGCGGAGAGAATACGCGAGGAGCAGGACGCGGAGCGCGCCCAGGACAGGAAATCCCAGGTCGGCACGGGCGACAGAAGCGAGCGCATCAGGACGTATAACTTCCCCCAGAACCGGCTGACGGACCACCGTATAGGCCTTACGCTTTACAAGCTGGACCAGATAGTGGAAGGAGTCCTCGACGAGGTCATCGACGCCCTGACTACTCACTACAACGCCGAGAGACTGAAGGAATCTTGGTAGAAAAACGCCTGTCCGATTGCGCGGAAATCGCATCCCTTGTAGCCCTGGCGGGCGACATTCTCTCGCTTTCGGGTGTTGAAAACCCGCAAATTGAAGCCGAGGTTCTCATGGCCGAGGCGTTGGGAACCAGCCGTTCAGGTGTGTTTATACGGCTCCGGGAAGAACCTGCGCAGGCGGCCAGGGGGCGGTTTATCAGTCTTGTAGAACGCCGGTCGGCGCGGGAACCAGTGCAATATATCCTGGGCCGGCAGGATTTTTCAGGCAGGATATTCACGGTGAATCCGGCGGTGCTTATTCCGAGGCCGGAGACGGAGATACTGGCGCGCGAGGGGGCGGATTTCCTGAAGGGGCTTAATTCCCCCCTTGCGGCGGATATAGGGACGGGCTCCGGGTGCATCGCGGTTACGCTCGCGCTGGAGGCGCCGGAGTCGTTTATTTATGCAGTGGACAGCTCCAGGGGTGCGCTTCAGACGGCAACTGCCAATGCGGAGCAAAACGGCGCGATAGAAAGCGTGGAATTTCTGGAAGGAGACCTGTTGCAGCCTCTTTCAGGCCGGGGGCTTCAGGGCAGGCTCGACCTTATAATCTCCAACCCGCCGTATATCCCGACGGACGACATACAGGGCCTTCAGCCGGAGGTGCTATATGAGCCGAAGGCCGCGCTGGACGGAGGCCCGGACGGCCTGGACGCGTTAAGGCGGCTTGTCCATGAGGGGCCGGCGTATTTAAGACCCGGCGGAAGGCTGACGCTGGAGATGGGATACGGCCAGGCCGGGGCCGTCCGGGATATGATAGACGCCGAGCCGGGGCTTCATTTTGAGAAAATTATCCTTGATTTTGCGGGCGTCGAGCGCATAATATCAGCATTAAAAAGGTAGGTTTCCATGCAGTCTATAGTAATCGAAGGCGGCAAACGCCTGAGCGGCGAGGTAAAGATTAGCGGCGCGAAGAATTCCGCGCTCCCGATACTCTGCGCGAGCCTGCTTGCGCCGGGCGAACACGCCATCAGCAATGTGCCGGTGCTCCAGGACGTCCTGACGATGGGAAAGCTCCTTGAGAACCTTGGCGCGAAGGTCCAGTCTTCGGACGGTGTTTTCCATATCGACACCGAAAACCTGACAAAGGATGAAGCGCCCTACGAGCTTGTGAAGACCATGCGCGCCTCGGTGCTCGTGCTTGGGCCGCTCGTGGCGAGGCTGGGAAGCGCGCGCGTCTCGCTTCCAGGCGGCTGCGCCATAGGAGCGCGCCCGATAAACCTGCACCTGGCCGGCCTGCGCGACATGGGCGCGGAAGTCGAAATAGAACACGGCTATGTCATGGCCAAGGCAAAGCGTCTTAAGGGCGCCCGGATTTACTTCGACACCCCGACGGTTACCGGAACCGAAAACCTTATAATGGCCGCGACACTGGCGGACGGCAGGACGGTGCTGGAGAACGCGGCATGCGAGCCGGAGGTAACGGACCTGGCCGCCTGCCTGACCGGCATGGGCGCAAAGATAAACGGCGCGGGCACGGACACGATAAGGATAGAAGGGGTAAGCGAACTTAAGCCCATGAAATATTCCGTAATGCCGGACAGGATCGAGGCCGGGACATACCTTGCCGCAGGCGCCGTAACCGGCGGAGAGGTAAGGATCACCGGCTGCGAGCCGTTGCACTCGGCGGCGTTGCTTACAAAGCTTCGGGAGTGCGGCTTTGAAATCGAAAAAGGCGGAGACTGGATAAGGCTCAAAGGTCGTGACAGGCCTCGCGCCGTGGACATAAAAACCCTGCCGTATCCCGGCTTCCCTACGGACATGCAGGCGCAGTTCATGGCACTCATGTGCGTGGCGGACGGACTCTCCGTGATTACGGAGACGGTGTTCGAGAACCGGTTCATGCACATTGCGGAACTGAAGAGGATGGGCGCGGACATAAAGGTGCAGGGAAACGCGGCGGTCGTGCAGGGAGTGAAGAACCTCTTCGGCGCGCCGGTGATGGCGACGGACCTGCGGGCGAGCGCGTCGCTTGTTATCGCGGCGCTGGCGGCGAAGGGAAGCTCGGAGATTTCCCGTGTCTATCACCTTGACCGCGGCTACGAGAAAATGGAAGAAAAGCTCCAGGGTATCGGGGCGCGCATAAAAAGAGCCGGATAATGAAAAATTTAAAGTTCGGCCAGCCGGGGTTCGAAAAATTCTTCAGGAAGATTGAAGGCCGGGCGGGAGAAGTCCCCGCATCGGTCGAGAAGACCGTCCGCAGAATAATCGGGGACGTCAGGAAATCCGGAGACGATGCACTCGTTTCTTATACTGAGAGATTCGACGGCGTAAAATTAATTCCGAAAAGATTCCGGGTGACGGAAAAAGAGATAGAGCGGGCATACAGGGAAGTGCCGGAGGAAGACGTTGACGCACTCCGCCTTGCAGCAAGGCGTATTTTCGACTTCCACGAACGCCAGAAGACACAGTCCTGGTTTTTGCAGGAAGAGTCCGGCGCAATGCTGGGCCAGAGGGTAATGCCGCTTGAATGCGTCGGAATATACGTGCCCGGCGGCAAGGCGTCATATCCGTCGTCCGTTCTTATGAACGCAATCCCGGCGAAGGCCGCCGGCGTGCCGAGGGTTGTGATGTGCGTGCCCGCTCCGGGCGGAAAGCTTGGTCCCGGAGTCCTCGTGGCGGCGGACCTTGCGGGAGTGGACGAGATATACAAAATAGGCGGGGCGCAGGCCGTCGCGGCGATGGCCTTCGGCACAAAGACCATCCCCAGGGTCGATAAAATAGTCGGCCCCGGCAATATATACGTCGCCACGGCGAAAAGGCTCGTCTTCGGAGCGGTGGATATAGACATGGTGGCCGGGCCTTCCGAGATACTGGCGGTTGCGGACGGCACTGCAAGCCCCGCTTTCATTGCGGCAGACCTGCTCTCCCAGGCGGAGCACGACGAAATGGCTTCGGCAATACTTGTTACTGACTCGCCGGAACTGGCAAGAAACGTCGAGGCGGAGCTGAAGACGCAGCTCTCGGTTCTCCCGCGCCGGGCGGTTGCGGAGAAGTCGCTTGCCGATTACGGCGCGGTTATACTGGTGGGGGACTTAGGCGAAGCGGCGGATATAGCGAACCGTATCGCGCCTGAACACCTGGAACTTGCCGTGGACAGGCCGATGGAGCTTCTGCCGAAGATAAAAAACGCGGGCGCGATATTCATGGGACACTATACTCCGGAGGCCGTCGGAGATTACTGTGCGGGGCCGAACCACGTCCTTCCCACGGGCGGGACGGCAAGGTTTTTCTCGCCGCTTTCCACGGACGACTTCATGAAGAAGTCGAGCGTCCTGATGTATACAAGAGGAGCGCTTGAAGAACTTGCCCCCGCGATTCTCCGGATAGCCAAAATGGAGGGTCTTGACGCCCACGCGCGGATGGTGGAAAAACG
>JAJYJM010000004.1:52840-111202 GCA_021789495.1 Nitrospirota bacterium | reverse complement strand
GGTCGCCTCGATGGTCGAGAGGGGGCAGGCGGAGGTCATGGGCGGCGGGTTCTACGAGCCTATACTCGCCCTGCTCCCGGACGAGGACAAGCTTGGGCAGATAGAGAAGATGTCGAAGTTCGTCCTGGAGCATTTCGGCAAAAGGCCCAGGGGGATATGGCTTGCCGAGAGGGTGTGGGAGCCCCACCTGCCCGCCGCGCTGCACGACGCGGGCGTGGAATATGTCGTCGTGGACGACTTCCACTTCAAGATGTCGGGCCTCAGGGACTCCGAGCTTACAGGTTATTTCATAACCGAGGAGCAGGGAAAGACGGTAAAGGTCTTCCCCGGAAGCGAGAGGTTAAGATATACGATTCCGTTCAGGGAGCCTCAAGAAACGCTTGAGCATTGGCGCGCCATGCCGGACGCGGGTGAGAAGACCCTCTCCGTCATGGCGGACGACGGGGAGAAGTTCGGCGTCTGGCCGGGAACTCATAAGTGGGTATACGAAGACGGCTGGATGCGCAGGTTCATCAAGGCGCTTGAGGACAACTCCGACTGGATAGAACCCTCGACGTTCAGCGAATATATCGACTCCGAAGGCCCAAGGGGCAGGGTATATCTCCCGACGTGCTCATACATGGAGATGGGGGAGTGGTCCCTTCCGGCGGCGGCGACGGCGGAGTATGAGGACTTCATAAACGAGCTTAAGACACAGCCGGGGTACGACATAAAAAGGCTGTTCGTAAAGGGCGGCTTCTTCCGGAACTTCCTCTCGAAATATCCGGAGGCGAACGCCATGCACAAGCGTATGTTGCAGGTAAGCGGCAAACTCCACCGCGCGTATGGCCCATCGGCGGATGACGGCGTTTTCGACGACCTCTGGCGCGGACAGTGCAACGACGCATACTGGCACGGCGTCTTCGGCGGACTCTATCTCCCGCACCTTCGGGACGCGGTCTACCGGCACCTCATAAAAGCGGAAGCGGCGGCTGATGCCCCCACCCGGCGCTCTGCGGAACCCTCTTCCGGCGCTGCGCCCCACCCTCTCCCACTAAGGGGTGAGGGTAAGAATGTTTCCCCCTCTCCCTCGACGGGAGAGGGCCGGGGAGAGGGTGAATCCTTCTCCGTCGAGACCGCCGACCTTGACGTCGACCTCGTGGACGAGGTGATGATAGCCAACAGGGACGTTGCCGTTTTCATAGACCCCGGCGAGGGCGGCGCGATATACGAGCTGGACTACCGCCCCATAGCCATGAACATGATGAACACGCTCGCCCGGCGTCCGGAGGCATATCACAGGAAACTCGCCGGAGCGCAGGCGGAAAATCCCGGCGGCGACCGGTCGACCGGCGGCGGCGCGGCGACGATACACGAGAGGGTTGGCGCGAAGGAAGAAGGGCTTTCCTCCTACCTGCACTACGACTGGTACAGGAAGGCGTCTCTTATAGACCACTTCCTGGAAGGTGACATGGACTTCGAGGCGTTCAGGAAAGCCTCGCACAGGGAGGCTGGCGGTTTTGCAAACGGGCCGTATTCGTCGAAGGTGAAGAAGTCGGGCGACAAGGTTTCCGTTGCCCTATCCCGCGCGGGAGAGGTGCGGGGACAGAGGGTGTCCGTAAAAAAGACCGTAACAGTTCGAGACGGAGAGAGCGGGTTTAATGCCGGGTATGTCCTAAGGAACGAGGGGAAAGAGGAAATCAACACGGCGTTCGGCGTGGAGTTCAATTTCTCGCTCCTTGCCGGGAACTCCCCGGACAGGTATTTCGAGATAGCGGGACACTCCCTGAAGGCGAATAACTTCGCAAGCGCGGGAGAACTCAATAACGTGCAGGAAGTCCGGATGGTGGACGAGTGGCTGAAGTATGCCATGACGCTTTCGTTTGGCGAGAAGGCGGCGCTCTGGCGTTTCCCGGTCGAGACGGTATCGCAGTCCGAATCCGGGTACGAACGGGTATTCCAGTGCGAGAGCGTTGTCCCCGTCTGGCGGCTGACTCTCCCGCCCGGCGCGGACGTGCAGATTTCGATAAAATTGAAGCTGGAGAGAAGGCAGGAGGGGCGTTTGTAGGGGCGCGATTTATCGCGTCCGCGGGTTTTGGGTAAAATTGCGCCCAACAGTTTTTGAGATAATGAGGGTTTTATGAAAAAGTCTTTCGCTGTTCCGGCGGTGTTTATCATTATCATGGCGGCGTTTTCTCTTCTGCCTGTTTGTGCCGTGCAGGCAATGGCGGCGCCCGGAGTATTCGCGGCCACGACGAGCGTCGGCACCATCGACCGGATGGCCGGGGAAGTGTTGAAGCATTTCCCGCGCGCCGAGGGCAAGGTAACCGCCGCGGACGAAAAGACCGTAACAGTGGACATAGGCGGTCAACAGGGCCTCGTCAAGGGCATGGAGGTATACCTCTTCCGTCCCGGCAGGCCCATATTCCACCCCGTAACCAAGGCGATACTCGGCTACCGGGAAATCTCGCTGGGGAGCTTTGTCGTGGACAAGCTGGGCGCCCATGAAGCCTCCGGCAGTATAAAAAAGCTCCTTGTCACACGAATAATACCGGGCGACATCGCCCGCCTGTCCACCAGGAAAACGAAGCTCCTTTTCGTCTCGGGGGGCGACGCGAATGAACCCGTAAAAGACAGGCTCCTCCATATCCTTCGCGGCTCCGGGCGGTTCGATATGCTGGGCGTCAAGGAACTCCCGAAGCCCGCCGCGAATGGCGACATAACCGCGCTCGCAAAGACAAGCGGCGCCGAGGATGTCGTAACGCTTTCGACATCGCCGACGAAAAGGCCGGACAGGACAACCGTCGATATGGCCCTTTACGCCTCGGACGGGACGGCGCTTGAGAGCCTGTCCTCGCTTGTTGACTCGACGAGCAGCGTCTACAAAGCGGAGGAGATGAACATCCCGCTCGTCATAGAAGAGCGGCGGGATTTCTTCCACATGGACGAACTCCCCTACAGGGCGAAACACATGGCCGCCGGGAACATAATGGGAGACGGCAAGACCGAGCTTGCAATATCCACTGGCGACAGGATAATCGTCTACAGGCTCGAAAAGGGCGTACTGCATGAGATCTGGCGCGAGCCGGAGGCGCATCCCGCCATGCAGCTCGACGTCGAATGCGCGGACATCGACAAAGACGGAAAAGACGAGATATACGTAACGGCCTTCGGCCAGGGACGCGCGCAGTCCTACGTCATAAAATACGACGGGAAAGACTTCAGGAGGGTATACGGCCCCTCGCCCGTTCTCTTCCGCGTGCTGGATATGCCCGGCGGGGGAAAGAAGCTCCTTACCACCAGCGTCGGCATGGACTCGCCTTACTCCGGGATTATCTACCAGTCAGTCTGGAAGAAGGGCAGGCTCGTGAGGAAAGGCAGGTTCAGACTGCCGTCGAGGATACAGGACCCGTACGGCTTTGCGATACTGGAAGCGTCCCGGAAAGACAAGAACGGCAAGGTTGTAAAGGAGCCGCTTTACGTGTGGGTGAACGACGACGACTACGTGGAGGTGCTCGACCACGCCGGGAAGAAGCTCTGGGAGAGCAGCGAGCGCTACGGCGGGTACGACAATTTCTTCGAGGTAAAGAGAAAGGGCATGCTGCTCACCGGCGCGGACGACCGCGGCAAGGTCAAGGGCAAGGTCATTGTCCGCACCGCTCCGGACGGCGAAAAGGAAGTTATAATAACCAAGAACAACGCCGCGACGAACATCATCCGGCGCTGGCATGGCTACAGCGGCGCGGAGATATATTCCTTCGTCTGGGACGGCAAGGGCCTCCGGCAGAAATGGAGCGTAAAGAAAATCGGGGGATACCTGGCCGACATTTACATAGGCGACGCGCTTAACGACGGCAGGCAGGAGATTGCCGTAATCACGGACCCGACCTTCGAGTTGGAGCACAAGTCGAAGCTTAACCCGATGGGCGGAGTGTCGTCCATGACAAGCGGTCTTTCGAGCCGCGCAAAGTTCCTGTTATACAAGATTCCGCAGAGGTAGTTTTGGAACATACGCTGACACATATAAAAGACTATGCGGATTTGAGCGTCGCCGAGCTTCGGGCGCTGGTGGACCCTCTGCGCCTGCCCAGGCACATGGCGATAATAATGGACGGCAACGGCAGGTGGGCCGCGAGGCGCGGGCTTCCGAGGATTGCGGGCCATAAAAAGGGAATGGAGGTCGTGCACGAGGTGGTTGAGACCTGCGCGAGGCTCGGCGTCCCGGCGCTCACGCTCTACGCCTTCTCCACGGAGAACTGGAAGAGGCCGCCGCTCGAGGTGTCCTTTTTGATGTCTCTCCTTACGCTCTACCTGAGGCAGGAGCTTTCGCTTATGAAGAGGGAGAACATCCGCTTCTCGACAATCGGGCGCGTGGAAGACCTCCCGCCTGAGGCGCGCGCCTGGCTTGACAAGGCGAAGGCGGAGACCGCCGGAAATACCGGCATGGTGCTCGACCTTGCGCTCTCTTACGGCGGGAGGCGGGAGATAATCGAGGCGGCGAAAAAGATTGCTGCGGACATAAACGCCGGCAGGATGGAGCCGTCCGCCCTGGACGAGCGGACATTCTCAGGGTATCTCGATACAAGGGGTATGCCGGAGCTCGACCTCGTCATCAGGACGTCGGGCGAGCAGAGGGTATCGAACTTCCTGCTCTGGCAGATGGCGTATGCGGAGCTTTATTTCGCTGAGGCCCTCTGGCCGGACTTCACGGAGAAAGACCTCTTGGTCGCCATACTCGACTACCAGAGAAGGCAGAGGCGTTTTGGGAAGACATCCGAGCAACTGGGGAGTTAAATGGGCTACAAAAGGGTTCTGACGGCAGTTTTTGCGATCCCGCTGCTATTCCTCGTCGTGCAGTACGCGGGGCCGCTGGCGTTCTTCTTCCTGACGCTCTCAGGCGTCATGGTCGGCCTCTACGAGTTCTACAGGATGTTCAAGAACAGCGGCTACAGGCCCCAGACGCTCGTAGGGATGTTGGTAGGCGCGCTGGTAATGAGCGGGTTCTACGTCGGGGCGGAGATCCCCGACTGGCCGTACGCGACGGTATTCTCCCCGGATGTAATGGTCGCGTTCGCGTTCGTCGTGGCGCTTCTATTCAGGCTGTTTTCCCGCAAGGACATAAACGGCGCGCTGGTGGACGTCGCCATTACCTTTACCGGCGTGGTCTACGTCGCATGGCTCTCCGCCTACGCGATACTGCTCCGCGCCTGGAAGACGCCCGATGTGGACGGGCGCGAGCTCGTCTTCTTCCTCTTTGCCGTCACATGGGCGACGGATACCGGGGCGTATTACATCGGGAGCCGCTTCGGCAGGAAAAAGCTTTATCAGAAGATAAGCCCGAAGAAGTCCTGGGAGGGCGCCGTCGGCGGCCTCCTGGCGGGCGTCGGCATGTCGCTCGTCTGCCGGGCGTGGTTTTACCGCGCGCTCCCTCTGCACGACGCCATAGGGCTTGGTATAGTCCTGGGGATTGTCGGGCAGGTGGGGGACCTTGCCGAGTCCATGATAAAGAGGAGCGCAAGGACGAAGGACTCCGGCGGGATATTCCCGGGGCACGGCGGATTCCTCGACAGGGTGGACAGCATGCTCCTGAACGCCCCGGCGCTTTACTACTACACCCTGGTCGAACTCTCCGCAAAGGCCATATCGCTGAAATGAAGAATCTATCCATACTCGGATGCACAGGCTCCATAGGCGTAAACACGCTCGACGTCGCGCGCCGGTTCCCGGAGAGGTTTCGTGTCATGGCGCTCTCCTGCGGCGCGAACGTGGAATTGGTGGAGGCCCAGGCGCGGGAGTTCTCCCCGGAGATTGTTACGGTGCGGGACAAGAAGGCCGCCGATACTCTCAGGAAGCGCCTCGGCGGAGGCGTCCGCGTCCTGCACGGCGTCGAGGGTCTTGTGGAGGCGGCGTCGCTCGACGGCGTGGACATGGTAGTTTCGAGCATAGTCGGCGCGGCGGGCCTTGTCCCCACGATGGCCGCGATAGAGTCCGGCAAGGACATCGCGCTTGCGAACAAGGAAACGCTCGTCTGCGCCGGTTCGCTGGTGATAGACGCGGTAAAGCGCAACGGCGTAAAACTCCTGCCGGTGGACAGCGAGCACTCGGCCATCTTTCAGTCCATGAAGGGCCACAGGAAAAACGACCTCGCGCGCCTGACGCTCACGGCTTCCGGCGGGCCTTTCCGGGAATACCCGGCGGAGAGGCTTAAGGGAGTGAAGCCCGCGGACGCCCTGAAGCACCCGAACTGGGAGATGGGCAGAAAGATAACCATAGACTCCGCGACGCTTATGAACAAGGGTCTTGAAGTTATAGAGGCAAGGTGGCTGTTCGACGTCGGGCCTGAGAGGATATCCGTGCTCGTCCATCCCCAGAGCATCATACACTCCATGGCCGAGTTCATAGACGGCTCCGTAATAGCCCAGCTCGGCGTCCCGGACATGCGCGGGCCTATCTCGTACGCGCTCGGCTATCCCGGAAGGCTGAAGAAGAACATACCCGGCCTCGACCTCTCTAAGGTCGGGCGCCTTACGTTCACGGAGCCGGATCTGCAAAAATTCCCCTGCCTCTCGTACGCGTTCGATGCGCTCGACGCGGGCGGGACGATGCCGGCAGTCTTGAACGCAGCGAACGAAGTCGCCGTGCAGGCCTTCCTCGACGAAAAAATCGGTTTCATGGACATCCCGGCTGTTATTCGGGCAGTCATGGACGGACATAAGCCCTGGAAGCCTTCGTCCGTGGAAGAGGTGCTTTCGGCGGACAAGTGGGCGAGGGTTGCCGCGGCGAGGCTGGCGAAATGATAAGGAGGCAATTTGCATAACACGCTTTTTGAGGCCGCAGCCGGCATATTCCCCTCGGTATTCGGTCTTCTTGCCGCGGTGGTGGCGCTGGGTCTTCTCATATTCGCGCACGAGATGGGACACTTCCTTGTGGCCAAGCTCTCCGGGGTAGCGGTTCAGAAGTTCTCCCTGGGCTTCGGGAAGAAGCTCGTCGGCTGGAATATAGGCGAGACGGAATACGTGATCTCCGCCATCCCGCTCGGCGGATACGTCAAGATGCTGGGCGAGGACGAGGAGACGCAGGAGCTTTCTCCGGAGGAAAAAGAGCGCTCCTTCACGGAGCAGTCGCTCTGGAAGCGCGCGGCCATTATCTTCGCCGGGCCTTTCTTCAATATCCTCCTGGCGGTATTTCTCTGCTACATCCTGTTTCTGACAGGTTTTCCCACGGCGATTGCGAAGGTGGCCGATGTCGTAAAGGGCAGTCCGGCGCAGGCGGCGGGATTTAAGGCCGGAGACGTCATAGAAAAGGTAAACGGCGAATATATGGACGTGTGGGAGGAGGTCTCGGAATACATAAAGGCCCATCCGGGGCGTCAAATTGTGTTCTCCGTGCGCAGGGACGGAAGACTTCTGGATATGAAAGCGACCCCTGTCGCCGTCAACGGGCAGGGGGACGCCGGTCTCATGGGTTCCGTAATCGTCGGCGCGGTAATGTCCCGCTCACCGGCTGACATGGCCGGGATAAAGACCAAGGACCGCATCGTTGCGGTTAACGGGCACGCCGTCGGCTCCTGGATGGACATGGCCGACATGATACGGGTGAATCCCGGCAGGCCGATGAACTTTACCATCGATAGGCAGGGGAGGCTCTTTTCCGTCAACATCACGCCGACCCTGAGCAAGGCAAAACCGGGTAAAAAGCCCTACGGCGTCATAGGCGTCGAGATGGGCTCCGACGAGGTCAACATGGCCTACGGGCCGATTGAGTCCTTAAAGCTCGCATACGAGCGCACCTACATGATGACCAGCATGACTGTCAAGTTTCTCGCCAGGCTGATAGGCGGCAGGGAGGACGCAAGCCAGGTGGGCGGGCCGGGAGGAATAATCCAGTTGTCCGCGAGGCAGGCCAGGCAGGGAATCGGAGACTACATAATATTCATAGCGCTCCTTAGCGTGAATCTCGGCGTAATAAACCTCTTCCCCGTGCCCATCCTCGACGGCGGGCACCTGATGTTCCTGGGGATAGAGGCGATACAGGGCAGGCCGCTCTCGATGCGCAAGCGAGAAATCGCCCAGCAGATAGGGCTGCTCATGCTTATCGCCCTTTTATTGTTTGCGTCCTACAACGACATAATGCGATGGCTGGGATTCTACCCGACGTGGAAATAGCTATATGAAAATCACCCGCAGGAAGACCCGCCGCATAACCCTTGGCGGCGTGCCGATAGGCGGCGGCGCGCCTGTCGTCGTCCAGTCCATGACGAATACCGACACGCGCGACGTGAAGGCCACGGTAAGGCAGATTAACGAGCTGGCGAGGGCCGGCTGCGAGGTCGTGCGGGTGGCGCTTCTCGACATGGACGCGGCGAAGTCGCTCGATAAGATAAAGAAGGCCATCTCCATACCGCTCGTCGCGGACGTTCACTTCGACCATCGCCTGGCCCTGACGGCAATCGATAGGGGCGTGGACGGCCTTCGTATCAACCCCGGCAACATCGGCGGGAAGAATAAGGTCAAGGAGCTTGTCAAGGCCGCGAAGGAGCGCGGAGTTCCCATACGCATCGGCGTAAATTCCGGCTCTCTCGAGAAAGACCTTCTCAAGAAATATGGGAAGCCGACGCCTGAGGCGCTTGTCGAGTCCGCCATGAGACACGTGCGGATACTGGAAGACCTGAACTTCCTCGACATGAAAATATCCATAAAGGCATCCGACGTGCCGACTACCGTTGACGCGTACAGGCTGATGTCTAAGGCGGCGAAATATCCCCTGCATATCGGCGTCACGGAGGCCGGGACGCTCTTCTCCGGCACGGTGAAGTCCTCCGTCGGCCTCGGAATCCTCCTCGCGGAAGGCATAGGAGACACGATGCGCGTCTCGCTCACGGCCAATCCGGTAGAGGAGGTGCGGGCGGCCTGGGAGATGCTGAAAGCGCTGCACCTTCGTCAGCGCGGCGTGAACATAATCTCCTGCCCCACCTGCGGCAGGACGCAGATAGACGTAATCGGCCTTGCGCAGGAAGTGGAGCGGCGGCTCTCCCATGTAACCAGGCCGTTCGATGTCGCCGTCATGGGATGCATAGTGAACGGCCCCGGTGAGGCGGCACAGGCGGACATGGGCATAGCGGGCGGCAGGGGACGCGGGCTTCTCTTCCGGAAAGGCGAGATAATAAAGAAGCTTAAAGAGGACGAACTTGCCGACGCCCTCGTGAGCGAAGTCGAGGAGGCGGCGAGACAGTAACATGCTCTATTCCAAACTCCTTATACCTACACTGAAGGATGACCCCGCCGAGGCGGAAGTAATCTCGCACAGGCTCATGGTGCGCGCGGGGATGATACGGAAGGTCGCGGCGGGGATATACGACTACCTGCCGCTCGGATGGCGCACCGTCCGGAAGGTCGCCGAAATCGTCCGCCAGGAGATGGACAGGGCGGGCGCGCAGGAGGTCATGCTACCCGCCGTCCAGCCGTCCGAGCTCTGGAAGGAATCCGGCAGGTGGGACTACTACGGCAAGGAACTGCTCCGCCTGAAAGACCGGCACGACCGCGAGTTCTGTATCGCCCCGACCGCCGAGGAGGTAATAACAGACCTCGTGCGCAGGGAGGTTAAATCATATCGTCAGCTGCCGATGAACCTCTACCAGATTCAGACGAAGTTCAGAGACGAAATCCGTCCGCGGTTCGGCCTCATGCGCGGGCGCGAATTCATAATGAAGGACGCATACAGCTTCCACAAGGACACGGCGTCTGCGGAAGCCGAATACTGGAACATGTACGAGACGTATAAACGGATATTTACCCGTTGCGGGCTGAACTTCCGCGCGGTCGAGGCGGATACCGGGAACATCGGCGGGAGCTTCTCCCACGAGTTCATGGTGCTTGCCGAGACGGGCGAGGACTTCATCGCGTCGTGCGATTCATGCGACTACGCCGCGAACGTGGAGAAGGCGGAGTGCAGGGAGCCGGAGATTGTGGACAAGAGCCGTCTGCCGCGCGAGATGCTCGAGGAAGAGGAAGTCGAACTGCCGATAGAGAAAGTTCATACTCCCGGCAAGAAGACCGTCGAGGAGGTCGCGGAATATCTGCATGTGCCACTGAAGAAGATAGTCAAGACGCTGATATATAAGAGTGCCATTGGCAGTAAGTCCTTAGCGATTCTCGTCAGGGGCGACCACGAGGTTAACGAAATAAAACTTAACAGGTTCTTAGAATCATCAGGATTTTCCGAAGTCGCTCTTGCAGACAATGAGACGGTGGAAAGGGTTACGGGTGCTCCTTCCGGTTTTGCCGGGCCTGTTGGGCTTCCTAAAGACGTGCCGATTATCGCGGACAAGGCCGTTTTGGGTATGAAAAATTTTATTACGGGAGGGAATGAAGCAGATACGCATTTACCAAACGTTAATATTAAAGATTTCGCTATACAATTGGGTATCGGATATTTGGCTGCACAGGGCAAAGAGGCATTTTTAGACCTCCGAAAAATCGTCTCCGGTGACCCGTGCCCGAAATGCGGCACCGGGAAGATAGAGATTTTCAAGGGCATCGAGGTCGGGCACATTTTCATGCTTGGGACGAAATACTCCGAGGCGATGAAATGCACTTACAAGGACGACAACGGTGACGATAAGCCGATGATTATGGGCTGCTACGGCATAGGAGTTAGCCGGACGGCGGCGGCGGCCATAGAGCAGAACAACGACAAAAACGGCATCATCTGGCCCGCGCCGATTGCGCCTTTCGAGGTAATCGTCCTGCCGCTTAACGTCAACGACAAAGGCGTCATGGACGCGGCGACGGAGATTTATAATGCGCTTAAGAAGGCCGGGGTTGAGGTAATCCTGGACGACCGCGAACTGCGCGCCGGGTTCAAGTTCAAGGACGCCGACCTTATAGGGTTCCCGGTCAGCGTCGTCGTGGGGGAGAAGAATCTGAAGGATGGGCTTGTGGAGGTAAAGAGTAGAAGCGCCGGGGAGGCTCTGAGGGTAAGGGTGTCGGAAGCCGCACGCAAGACCGGAGAGATAATAAATGAAAAAAAAGGTACTGATTGTTGAAAGCGTCCGCTCGATCCTTGAACGCCAGGTAGGTCTGCTGGAGCGGGACATTTTCCAGATTCTTACCGCCACAAGTGGCCGCGAGGCCCTGGAGGTGCACAAAAACGAAAAAGCGGATATAATAATTATGGACCTCCACATGCCGGGACTTGGCGGCGACGAGGTCTGCAGGACAATCCGCAAAGACCCGGAACTTCGGAACGTCTCGATTATCCTCGTAACGCTCCTTAATGACGCCGACGAGATTCGCCGTTGCAGCGAGGCCGGGGCGAACGACTTCGTAAAGAAGCCGATAGACAAGCACGAGCTGGCGGAGAAGATAGCGAAACTCCTCGGCATCCCCGTAAGGCAGTCGATAAGGATACTTGTCAAGGTAAAGATAGGCGGCAGGCTGGGGGACGAGTTCTTCCTCGCCAATACCGTGGACGTGAGCACGACCGGACTGCTGTTCGAGTGCAACAGGGTCTTGAGCGTCGGGGAAGGCATAGAGGTGTCGTTCTTTATTCCCGGCGCGTCGGAATTCAACAGGGTTGCGGCAAGAGCGGAGATCATGAGGATTGCTCCGAGCAGGACGGATATGATGAGGTACGGGGTGAAATTTACGGATTTCAAGGAAGGAAGCCCCGACAGTATCGAAGGCTTCATAGCGAGGAAGACAAGGCGTTGAACACGTCAAAAATAAAACCCTACGTTCCCGCACTTCTCTGGATGGCCGTCATGTTTACGCTGTCCACCCACTATTTCGGCTCCGCGTTAACGAAGCCCATTATTGGCCGCATGCTCGACTTCATAGGCTACAACTACGACACCTCCTTCCTGAACACGGCGGACCTTGTCGTCCGGAAGTCGGCGCACGTCTTCATCTACGCCGTCCTCGCCGTCCTGTGGTACAGGGCCGTCTTGAAGGGCTCGCGCCTTGGCATGGTGAAGGCGGGCCTTACGGTTCTGCTGATATGCGCGCTCTGGGCTTCGAGCGACGAGATCCACCAGTATCTTGCGGGCGGCAGGGGCGCGGAGGTATCCGACGTCGTCCTGGACTCCGCCACCTCAGCCCTGGCGATAGTCGTTACCGGGTTCATATCCTGGGCGGGAAAAAGAAAAACGCCGCGCGGCGGCGGCGTTTCAATACATCCTACAACGGCAGGAGACTGAACTTCTAAAGGCGGGCGGATGGCCCCGCATGACCGACAGGGCCGGATACCTTAAGCAGCCCTCTTGCCCTTTTCCGAGCTTTCCTTGCTCTTGGCGATGTACTGGTCCGGGTTCTTGATGAACTTCTGCTGGCAGTCCCTGCTGCAGAAATACATCTTCTTCCCGCCGTGAAGCGTGTTGTACTGGCTGTCTTCCTTCACGTCCATTCCGCATACCGGGTCGGTTTTCATCTCCACCTCCCAATTTTTATGCCTATAAAAACATTATAGCATAAAAAGGAAAGTTGCAATTCAAGGCCCCCAATCCGCTTGACTTGAGATTCCTGGGTAAGTTAATATGCTGAGGGGCGCATTAAGGAACTGGAAAATAGCGGGGGAAAGGATACCGATGACAGCTTTTGCCTGGGTAATATTCATTGCCGCAGCCGTGCTTGAGGTGGGCGGGGACGCCGTAATCAGGAAAGGGCTTCGCGGCAGCATAATATGGTTCATCCTGACGGGCTTCCTGATGCTCGGCTCCTACGGCGTGGTAGTGAACACGGTACGGTGGGATTTCTCCAAGCTCCTGGGCGTATATGTCGCCGTCTTCGCTGTGGTAAGTATCCTGGCCGGACGCTTTATCTTCAGGGAGACCATACCGCTTACTACATGGCTTGGCCTTGCGATTATTGTCTTCGGCGGCGCGGTAATCCAGGCGGGGAGCGCGGCCCATTAGACATAGGGAACCAGTCAAAGCTTGACGGATGCCGTCATTCCCGCGAAAGCGGGAATCCAGGGACTTCTGCATATTTAATGTGCACCCCGTGCCTTCCTGCCTATTTTATACGCACCGACACAAAAATGTAATACAATTTTGAAGTCCTGCAAAAATGTCTTATTATCCTTATTTCACATTCGGTTAAGTAATCCGCCGCCGCATTTCTCTCCTCCTGGCACGGACTTTGTAATGCAAATACCGAACAGTTTCCACTCAAAAAGGAGGAATAATAACGTGAAGAGCATCAAGAAGCTTGCAGGTTTAATGACCGTCGCCCTGCTGGTATTGGGCTTTGCCGGCGTTGCCGTGGCGGCTACGGCCCCGGCCCCGAAGGTCGATTCCGGAGACACCGCGTGGGTGCTTATATCATCGGCGCTCGTCATGCTCATGACGCCCGGCCTGGCCCTTTTCTACGGCGGCATGGTGCGCAGGAAGAACGTGCTGGGCACGATCATGCAGAGCTTCATAATCGTCGCGCTGGTGTCGGTGCAGTGGGCGCTCTGGGGCTACTCCCTCGCCTTCGGCCCGGACTTTCATCATATAATCGGGGACCTCTCCTGGTTCGGCCTGAACCACGTCGGCCAGAACCCGAACCCGGACTACGCGGCGACAATTCCGCACCAGGTCTACATGGTCTTCCAGATGATGTTCGCCGTCATCACCCCTGCGCTCATCACGGGCGCGGTGGCGGAGCGTTTCAAGTTCAAGACGTTTCTCGTCTTCACGCTCATATGGTGCACATTCATTTATGACCCCATCGCGCACTGGGTATGGGGCATGGGCGGCTGGATACACAACCTCGGCGCGCTCGATTTCGCGGGCGGCACGGTCGTGCACATAAGCTCCGGCGTCGCGGCGTTCGCGGCTGCGCTTATGATGGGCAAAAGGAAGGGCTACCCGAGGACGCCGATGCCGCCGCACAACCTCACCATGACCGTCCTGGGCGCGGCGCTTCTGTGGTTCGGCTGGTTCGGGTTCAACGCCGGGAGCGCGGTAACGTCCGGCGGCCTTGCCGGGACTGCGTTCGTCGTGACGCACCTCGCCACTGCGGCGGCGGCGCTTGCGTGGATGTTCGCGGAATGGATGCACAGGGGCAAGCCGACGGTCCTTGGCGCGGCTTCCGGCGCCGTCGCGGGTCTTGTCGCCATAACCCCGGCGTCGGGCTTCGTTACGCCCATGGCCTCGATGATAATCGGCGCTGTCGCGGGCGTGCTATGCTACACTGCGGTATCCCTGAAGCCGAAATTCGGCTATGACGACTCGCTCGACGTAGTCGGCGTGCACGGAGTCGGCGGGACATGGGGCGCCCTGGCGACGGGCCTGTTTGCGACGGTCGCGGTGAACTCAGCCGGCGGAAACGGCCTGTTCTACGGGAACCCCAGGCAGCTCGGTATCCAGGCGATTGCCGTAGCCGCAAGCATAATATACTCCTTCGTCGGCACGAGCATAATCTTGAAGGTAATGGACGCGGTAATGGGCCTCAGGGTAAGCGAGGAAGACGAGGCGGCGGGCCTGGACTACAGCCAGCACGGCGAGTCCGGATACATATTCGAAGAATAAAAAAACTTACCCTCCCCACTCGTGGGGGAGGGTGGCGCAAAGCGCCGGGAGAGGGTTCCTATGAAAATGATTCAGGCAATCATAAAGCCATTCAAGCTCGAAGACGTCAAGGACGCTCTGAACAAGGCCGGGATTGCCGGGCTTACGGTAACGGAGGTCAAGGGCTACGGCAGGCAGAAGGGCCACGTGGAGATATACAGGGGCGCGGAATACGACGTCACGTTCGTGCCGAAGGTGAAGATAGAGGTGGTCGTGCAGGACAGCCTAGCGCCGGAATTGATAAGGGTAATCGAGGATACGGCCAAAACCGGCAAGATAGGCGACGGCAAGATATTCGTCACGACGGTAGAAGAGACGATAAGGATACGCACCGGCGAACGCGGCGACGCGGCGGTATAACCGGCGGCCCCTACGAAAGGCGCTGGGCCCCCGTTTAAAGGTGTCCGGGGGTGACGGACATGAACGCCGCCCCGCCCCATGCCCGTCATTCCCGCGCCGCATCATGCCGCCCCAGTGTCCCGTGTTGCAGGGGCTTAAGTTTATTGCGCCCGGCATTACCATTCCCGCGTCCGTCCCGCCCGCCATTGCAGGGGCTTAAGTTCATTGCGCCCGGCATTACCATTCCCGCGTCCGCATCATGCTCGTCATTCCCGAATGCCTTAATCGGGAATCCAGCGACTTTTCTTCCCCTCGCCCTTTCATGGGAGAGGGCGGCGCAGGTTTCGCGCCGGGAGAGGGTTCGCTCTTGCCTGTCATTCCGAGCGAAGCGAAGAATCCACAGTTGACTTTAAAGGTCTCGGAAATGGCGATGTGTTTTACTTATAATATCGAGCCGAACATCAATAGTAAATCTCATTGGTCGGGAAAGTTCGTTCTCAGGAGAATTTACTATGAGCTACGATAACTCCTCGCCAACTTTGAATTATTTTTGTAAATTCCCGAATTTTCCCCCGGCATCGGAAACGGGCCTGAAATTGGCCTCTGCGGGCGGGTTCCGGGCCAAAAACCGGGCGCGGGGAAGGTGTGATTTCCGGTTTTCCGGGACAATGAACAAACAACCATTTATCTGCTATATTTTATATAAGAAGGTGTAACTATGAAGATTAAAACGAAAAGAACATATGACCCGCCTTCGAGGGCGGACGGTTTCAGGATACTGGTTGACATGCTCTGGCCGAGAGGGATTTCAAAGGAAAAACTGAGTGTTGACTTATGGTTAAAGGAGATCGCGCCTTCGGATGGCCTGCGCAGGTGGTTCTCTCACGACCCGGAGCGCTGGGAGGAGTTTAAATCCCATTATTTCGAGGAGTTAGACGCGAACAGGGAGGCCGTTGAGCGCATATTGCAAGAGGCGGGAAGGCGGCCCGTGACGCTTCTTTTTTCCTCGAAAGAACAAGAACTTAACAACGCCGCTGCGCTGAAGGAGTACCTTGAGAAGAAATTAACGGAAGCCGCACGGGCGGCCTGAAGCGTGGCCGACAAGAGGTTTCGATGGACATCAGGATAAAGAAAATTGGCGAAAAGATTGAAGAAACCGACGGTTTCAGGATTTACGTGGAGCGGCGCTGGCCGAAGAACATAGAGCACGAGGAGGGCTGCATAGACCTCTGGCTTAAGGACATTGCCCCGGGGGAAGGCAGCCAGGCGTGGTTCTCCGGAAAGCCTGAGAGATGGCCGGAATTCGAGTGCGGATATTTCGGGGAGTTGGATGAGAAAATTCCGCAACTCGTT
The DNA here is from genome assembly GCA_021789495.1 of Nitrospirota bacterium. Classification (GTDB taxonomy): domain Bacteria; phylum Nitrospirota; class JACRHJ01; order JACRHJ01; family JACRHJ01; genus JAKAHE01. Next base: position 94,980 of record JAJYJM010000004.1, on the reverse strand, counting down.
AAAATCCTTGAGAAATCCGAGCAGAGGCCCGTGACCCTGCTTTACGACCAGGGATCAATAGAGCACAATACTGCTGTAGCTATAAAGGATTATATCGGGAGCCACAAGGACATCCTGCGGGGCAGGGCGGCGGCGTGAAAACGGCCCTCCGAGGCCCCATCCGTAAGCATCCGCAAGCGCGCCGCCAGCCTGATAAATGCCCCGGAATCATGCCCCGACGTTTTCGTTTGAAATTCCATTGAAAAAAGAATATTCTTCCATTAATGAAAGTCCTTGGACTTGACACCTCTACGACGATGGGCGCGGTTGGGATTGTGGAAGACGACACGCTCATAGCCGAGATGCGGACAAATATTTCTTTGACCCACTCCGAGCGGCTGATGGAGCATATCGACACGCTGCTCAAGTCCGCGCGCCTGACGCTTGACGACATCGGCGGTTTTGCCGTGAGCATAGGCCCCGGCTCGTTCACTGGGCTTCGCATAGGCCTTGCGGCGGTGAAGGCGATGGCGTATGCTTCGGGGAAGCCCGTCGCGGCGGTGAATAGCCTCGACGCCCTCGCGGACAACCTGCCTTACTGCCGGCACCAAATCGCGCCGGTGCTGGATGCGCGCAAGAAGATGGTCTACTGCGCGATTTACAAGGCGGTCGATACGTCGAGAAGGACTGTCCTGCCGCCGACGGTTATTACGCCGGACAAACTTGCGGACATCATAGAGGAGCCGACGGTATTTGTGGGCGAGGGGGCGTACGTCTACCGGGATTTACTCGGCGAGCGGCTCTGCTGCCAGGCGTTCTTCGCGCCGAAGGCATACGGCTACCCGTCCGGCGCGGCTGTGGCCTTCCGTGGCCTTAAGGAAATCACGGCGGGCAATACATCGGACCCCATGACCCTTGTGCCATTCTACATCCGCAAGTCTGACGCGGAAGAAAAATAGTCTACGACAGCATATTCCTGAACTCATCCTCCGAAATTATTTCTACGCCGAGTTTCTTTGCGTTGCTGTATTTCGATCCGGGGTCGGCTCCGGCGACGACATAGTCTGTCTTCCTGCTGACGGATGAGCTTACCTTCCCGCCGCGTGATTTCACCATGTCCTCGGCATCGGCCCTCGGGAGCGAAATCGCGCCCGTGAAGACGAAGGTCTTGCCGGCGAAGTTCCGGTGCGCTTCCGGCGCTTTGCGTTCCTCGCTATTTGTTATACCGGCGGCCTTGAGCTTGTTTATTACGTTTATATTGTGCCCCTCACGGAAGAAATCGTGTATGGCCCTTGCCATCACCGGCCCTATCTCGTTTATCGCCTCAAGCTCCGAGACCTCTGCCTTCAAAAGGTCGTCGAGGGAATTGAAACGCGCCGCGAGGATTTCCGCCGAACGTCCGCCGACATGCCTTATGCCGAGGCCGTAATAAAGCCGGGAAAGTGGCCTGCCTTTGCTCTGTTCGATATTGTCTACGAGATTATCAGCGGATTTCTTCCCCATCCGTTCGAGCGGCACGAGGTCGTCCGTCTTTAATTTATACAGGTCGGCGAAATCTCCGATAAGCCCCGCGCCAATGAGCAGGTCGATGACCTTCGGCCCAAGGCCCTCGATGTTCATCGCGCCCCTTGAGGCGTAGTGCTCGACGTTCTTCTGGAACTGGACGGGACAGCTTGTGTTTATGCAGCGCGTCGCGGCCTCGCCTTCCTCGCGCACAAGCCCGCCGCCGCACGACGGGCAGTTGTCCGGCAGCTTGAATACGCCGGGCGTCTTCTTTTCCACGACCTTTACGACCTTCGGGATTACCTCGCCGCCGCGCTCCACAAGGACAATATCCCCGACGTTTATATCAAGCCTCTCAAGCTCGTCGGCGTTATACAGCGCCGCGCGGGAGACCGTAACTCCGCCGATGCGAACCGGCTCAAGGGACGCCACCGGCGTAACCGCGCCTGTCCTGCCTACGGAGGCGATGATGTCGTTGAGCCTTGTCGTGGCCTGCTTCGCCGGGAACTTGTATGAGATGGCCCAGCGCGGAGACTTGCCCGTTGAGCCGAGCCTTACCTGGAGGCGGAGGTCGTCAACCTTTATGACCATACCGTCGATTTCGTACGGAAGCTCGGCCCTTTTATCCTCCCAGTCGTTGCAGAAATCCACCACGCACCCGATATCCGGACAGGTCTTGTGAAGTTTGTTGACCTTGAACCCCATCTCTTCCAGCGCCTCCATGCTTTTCGACTGGCTCTCGAACATGGACGCCGAGGCCGGTCGACCGGCGTCTTCCGGGACGAGCTGGTATGCGAAGAAGTCAAGGCCCCGTTTCGCGGTGATTCCCGGGTCGAGCTGTTTGAGCGACCCCCCGGCGGCATTGCGCGGATTGGCGAACGGCTCCAGGCCGCCGGATAATCGCTCGTCGTTGATTTTCTCGAAGCTCTTCAGAGGCAGGAATATCTCGCCCCTGACGTGAAATCGCGTATGGGAAAGTGATTCGGGAATATTCCTTATCGACAGAGGTATGCTCCTGATTGTCCGGGCGTTGTGCGTAATGTCGTCGCCGGTAAGGCCGTCGCCCCGCGTCGCGGCCACCGTGAGCTTTCCGCCTTCGTATGTGAGAGAGGCTGCGATGCCGTCGATTTTCAGTTCCACGAAATAATCGAAGCGCGCGTCCGGGACAAGCCTTCTTATGCGCCCGTCGAACTCGCTTAAATCGCCCTTGTTGTATGTGTTGTCGAGCGAGAGCATCGGAGATACGTGGCGCACCGGCCTGAACTCCTTTATCGGTGCGCCGCCGACGCGCCGGGTAGGGGAGTCCGGCGTTGCAAGCTCCGGGAACCGCGCCTCCAGGCCGGCCAGTTCTTTCAGGAGTATGTCGAACTCGTAATCGGAGATTACCGGGTTGTCTTCGACGTAGTATTTCCGGTTGTGATATTCTATCTGCCCGACAAGTTCCTTTATTCTGTTTCCAGCCCGCCGGATGTCCATTGTTCCTCCCTTGTAAACATCCATTATACAATATAAAATTCACGCATTGAATCCAAATTTAATCTTGCTTTTTTTTGAATATCAAATATACTGGCTTTCAAGTATTAAAAAGGAAAGACATATGCCCGAGAAAGTCCTTGTAATCGACGACGACGAAGAATTCGCAAACCTCCTGGGGCTTCTGCTGGCCAAAAAAGGTTTTGAAACCCAGATAGCCTTCAGCGGCGCGGAAGGCATCAATAAAGCCGCTTCGTTCAAGCCATCCGTTATCATCCAGGACCTGATGCTCCCCGACATATTCGGCATGGAGCTCCTCATCAGCCTTAAAAGGTCTTCTCCGTCCTCAAGAATTATAGCCATATCCGGCAGGGGAGACGAGGCGATTGCCGTGGATGTTATGAAGGGAGGAGCGTCCGATTACCTGAAGAAACCCTTCGAGTCCCAGAAACTCTTTTCCGCCATAAACAAGGCGCTGGACTTGATGCCCACAGAGCAGGAGCTTCAGAAGTTGACCCGCGAGGTAGTGCATCAGAACAGGGAATTCTTTGCGCTTAACGCCTTTTCCGCCGCGCTCCTGGCCATCAAGCCTCCGGATGAGAGATACAGGTCCGCCCTTGAGATAGTTATGAACAGCATGGGCGGAATGGCGTCGGCGCTTAAGGTATCGGGCCATGACGGCGGAAAGCTGTATGTCGCGGCAGTCGGCGGCGGGAAAGCCGATGAACTCAAGACCTGCGGCATGTCAAGGAACGTGGGTCTTGTCTCGTATGTCTCCGAGATAAAAAAGCCCGCCGTGGTAAGGAACTTCGCCGAAGAAAGGAGGTTTCTTGTCCCTGAAGAGATAAGGCTGCACGGGATAAAGTCCGGAATAGCCGCGCCTCTGATTGTAAAGGGGGTGGTTCGCGGAGTGCTGTCAGTTTTCTCGGCGGAAAGCAGGGACTATAACTCCTCGGACATAAAGCTTATCTCGAGCTTCGCAAACAGCCTTGCGCTCTCCGTTGACAATGACAGCTTGAGCGCCGTCCTGGCCGCGTTCCAGGCCCAGTGGCAGACCGTGCTCGACGCCATGCCGTACAGGATAAACATCCAGGATACCGACCATACGATAATAATGGCCAACGAGGCTATCGCAAAGTGGGTGAAGTTCAAAGTTAAGGAGATTGTCGGGCAGAAGTGCAGCTGGGTCCTTTGCAGCATGAAGGAGCCGATGCAAAACTGCCCCGTACGCGAGGCCGTCCGGACGAAAAAGGCCGTTTCAAGGAAGATTTCGGCAGACGGGCAGGATTTCATGGTGTATGCCGACCCCATCATGGGGCCGGACGGAGAGGTGGAGATGGTCGTTGAACGCGTCGAAGACGCTTAGCCCTCCATCATCTCGCCGACGCTGTCCTGCCCCGCCACGCCTATTCCTATTTCTCCCTCGCACGAACACCGCACAAGTGCTTCCCTTGCGCATTGATATGCAAGCCTGGGCAGGTTATTGGTCCGGCTTATGTGGGCCAGCGTCACATTTTTCAACCCTGAGTGGATTAGCGTGGAGAGGAGAGCCGCGGAGTCTTCGTTCGAGAGGTGTCCTTCCTTTCCGGCGACGCGCTGCTTGAGCGGCCAGGGATACGGGCCGTCTTTCAGCATGACAGGGTCGTGGTTGGATTCAAGGAGCAGCAGGTTGCAGCCCTTCAGGCGCTCGGTGACAAGGCCCGTCGCATAGCCGAGGTCGGTCGCCAGGCCCATCTTCACGTTCCCGGCGTAAAAGCAGAAGCCTACGGGGTCCGCCGCGTCGTGCGGGGTTGAAAAAGGCTCGACGGTTATGCCGCCGACCTCGAACACCGTCCCGGCCTCGAACTCGACTATCCTGCATATGTTGCCCTGCCAGGGGTGAACAATCTTCCAGGTCTTTTCGGTGATATAAACGGGGATGCCCAGGCCGCGCGCGAGCGGGCCCAGGCCCTGGACGTGGTCCCGGTGGTCGTGGCTGATTATTACGGCGGAGATCTCTTCCGGGCTGACGCCTATGGCCTTCAGCCTGGTCTTGGTCTCCCGCAGGGAAAGGCCGGCGTCCACAAGGATTTTCGTGCTGCCGCCGGTAGACCGGCTTCGGGCATTGCCGTTGGACCGGCCCACGGTTTCGACGTATATACAGTTTCCCTTGCTCCCGGAGGCCAGTGTGCAGACCCTGATGCTTATGGCATTCCTCCCTTCGATAACGACTTGCAATAAATAGCACAGGGAGGCGGGGAAAGTCAAGAATTGTGCAGGATGTGCTACTATTAAAACATGACGGGTAAAACCATTTTAACGGTTTTTTTTCTCTGTCTTGCCGTATCCGCGCAGGCCAAGGCCGAAAACCCGGCGAAAATCATCGCCGGCATGAGCGCCGCATACGCGAAGGCGGACGATTATACGGCGATATTCTACAAACAGGAGCGGGTAAACGGAAGCGTCCTGCCAAGGGAGAAGATACTGCTGAAGTTCAAAAAACCTTTTAAAATATACATGAAATGGCTGCCGCCGGGGCCGCACGCGGGCAGGGAGGCGCTATACGTCAGAGGCGCGAACGGCGGCAAGGTCATCGGACACGAAGGCGGACTGATAGGTTTCATTACTCTGCACATGAAACCGACGGGCGCTATTGCGATGAGAGGGAACCGCCATCCCATCACCGACGTGGGTATAGGCAGGCTCATCGAGATAGTCGAAAGTAACTTTAAGCGGGCCGGGGAGAAAGGTGTATTAAAGCTTAAGTCCCTCGGCGAGGACGAAGTCTATGGGCGCAGGGCCCGGCATATCTTAATGGAGATGCCTGAAAGAGGCTACTATGCCCCGAAGATGGAGCTATGGGTGGACGAAGGTCTTGGCCTTCCTATAAAAATCAAGGTCTTCGGGCCGAAAGGCCGCTTCCTGGAGGGCTACGGCTACAGCGATTTGAAAATCAATCCCGGCCTGAAGAACGCGGAGTTTACGGAGGGATACAAGGGCTATCATTTCTGAAAAACTCCTTGCATAGTTGGGTGTTTTATGCTATAAATTGCAGGTTTTCCGGCAGGATTCCATAGCCGGATATTTTATCTCGCACACCCCGGGCCGGGTGGCCGGCTTCACAACTAAGGGGGGTGCTTCGGCGCGCAAGCCCGGTTTATCGGGTTTTCGGCGGAGGTTCCTTTAGATTCCGGGGTGGAGGAAACAACCAAGCGGAGGTGTGAAGTGGCGGTGATTACGATGAAGGAGCTGCTTGAGGCCGGGGTGCATTTCGGCCACCAGGCGAAGAGATGGAACCCCAGGATGAAGAAGTATATCTTCGGGGAGCGAAACGGGATTTATATAATCGACCTTCAGAAAACGCTTCGGAAGTTCAAGGAGGCGTATAATTTCGTGTCAGACACGGCGGCTAATGGAAAGCCCGTCCTTTTCGTCGGCACAAAGAAACAGGCGCAGGACTCCGTCGCGGAAGAGGCGGGGAGGTGCGGCCAGTATTACGTTAACCAGCGCTGGCTGGGCGGTATGCTGACGAACTTCGAGACGCTCAGGAAGGGCATAGATAAGCTCAGGAAGCTTGAGCGGATGAAGGAGGACGGCACCTACGAAAAGATAAGCAAGAAGGAGGTATCCTCCCTTGAGAAGAAGCGCCAGCAGCTCCTTAAGAACCTGGGCGGCATAAAGGACATGCCTGCTCTTCCCGGCGCGGTGTTCGTGGTAGACCCGCGCAAGGAGGCCATAGCCGTCATGGAGGCAAGGCGCCTCGGCATCCCCGTCGTGGGCATAGTGGACACAAACTGCGACCCGGATGTCATAGACTACGTAATCCCCGGAAACGACGACGCCATCCGCGCGATAAAGCTTATCGCCACGAAGATTGCCGACGCCGTTATGGAAGGCCGGCAGAGGCGCAGGGACAAGGTGGAAGGCCGCGTGACCGCGTCCATGGCGGCGTCGGAAGAGACGACCGGCGAAAAGCCTGATGAAATCCCCGCCGCGCAGGAGTCCGATACCGCCGCAGAGCCGGGCGACACCGGGAGCTTCGCGTAATTTTAGATTATGCCTGTCATTCCGAGCTGGGCCGAGGAATCTACTTTGTGAATTTTAAATTCAACTGTGGGTCCCTCCGCTTCGGTCGGGACGACATCTATAAAGATTTGGAGGAATATTCAGAGATGGCGATTTCGGCAGCAGACGTAAAGGACCTGAGGGAAAAGACCGGCGCGGGGATGATGGACTGCAAGAAGGCCCTGACCGAGACTGGCGGGGACATGGAAAAGGCGATAGACTACCTCCGCAAGAAGGGCCTGTCCGCCGCCGCGAAGAAATCCGACCGCATAACGTCCGAGGGACTCGTCGGCTCGTATATCCACATGGGCGGCAAAATCGGCGTCCTGCTGGAGGTGAACTGCGAGACGGACTTCGTCGCAAAGACGCCGGAGTTCCAGAACCTTGTCAAGGACATCACCATGCATATCGCGGCGGCGAGCCCCAGGTGCGTACGGCGTGAAGAGGTGGATCCCGCCGAGCTTGAGCGCGAGAAAGAGATATACAAAGACCAGGCGAGGCAGTCCGGGAAGCCTGAGAAGATTCTTGACAAGATAATCGAGGGCAAGATAGAGAAGTTCTACGGCGACGTCTGCCTGATGGACCAGATATTCGTAAAAGACCCGGACGGCAGGAAGAAGGTCTCCGACATCATCACGGAGAAGATTGCCAAGATTGGCGAGAACATAACCGTGCGGCGTTTCGTCCGCTACCAGTTGGGCGAGGGCCTTCAGAAGAGGAGCTGTGACTTTGCCGCGGAAGTCGCCGAGCAGCTTAAAAAATAAGACGGTCGACCGTCGGCAGCCGGCCCCCCGGCGGCGACCGGTAGACCGTCGGTACCGGCGCGTCCTCCTGAAGCTCTCCGGCGAGGCGCTGATGGGTAATAAACCCTACGGTATCGACCCGGAAGTAGTCGAGGAGATCTCGTGCGAGATTAAAGAGGCCGTCAGAGACGGCGGCCTTGAGATGGCCGTGGTAATCGGCGGCGGGAATATCTTTCGCGGCGTCGCGGCCTCCGCTTCGGGCATGGAAAGGACTTCCGCCGACTACATGGGGATGCTGGCGACCGTCCTGAACGCCCTGGCCCTCCAGAATATCCTCGAAAAGCACGGAATCAGCACCCGCGTGCAGTCCGCGATAGAGATGAAGGAGCTTGCCGAGCCTTATATCCGGAGGCGCGCCGTAAGACACCTGGAAAAGAAACGGGTCGTGATATTCGCCGCCGGCACCGGTAACCCGTATTTCACGACGGACACCGCAGCTGCCCTCAGGGCGATGGAAATAGGCGCTGAGGTCATACTCAAGGCGACCAAGGTGGACGGCATATATACCGCCGACCCGGTGGTGGACAAGACAGCGAAAAAATACGACGAATTGGATTACCTCGAAGTCCTTCAGAAGGGGCTTAAGGTCATGGACGCCACCGCAATATCCCTCTGCATGGACAACGATCTCCCTATAATCGTCTTTAACCTTAAAAAACCCGGCAACATTAAAAAAGCCCTCGAGGGCGGCAGGGTGGGCACTATAGTGAGGGTGAAGGGGGGCAAAAAGTGATACCGGAGATAAAGAAAAAGGCCGAAGAACACATGAAGTCCGCCATCGACTCCGTGAAGCACGAGTTCTCCACCATCCGTACAGGCAGGGCTTCTCTTTCGCTCCTCGACGATGTAAAGGTGGATTATTACGGGACGCCTTCCACTCTGAGTCAGGTGGCGACTCTCTCCCTCCCGGATGCGCGCACAATAGCCATCGCCTCGTGGGAATCCAAGATGCTACCCGTTATCGAGAAGGCCATTCAGAAATCGGACATCGGCATAAACCCCGTAAACGACGGGAAGGTGCTCCGGCTTATCGTGCCGCCGCTTACCGAGGAGCGCAGGAAAGAGCTTGTGAAGAAGGCCAAAAAGATGGCCGAGGACTCGAAGGTTATCATACGGAACATCCGTCGGGACGCGAACGAAGCCCTTAAAAAGGCCGAGAGGGACAAGAAAATAACTGAGGACGACTTAAAGAAGAGCGAACAGGAAGTCCAGAAGATGACGGACGATTTCATCCATCGCCTTGACGAGGCCCTTGCGCACAAGGAAAAGGAAATAATGGAAGTCTGATCATGGCCATGTGCCGGCAAGATTTAAATCCTGCCGGTCGCCAGCCCAAACCATTGTCATTCTGAGCGCAGCGAAGAATCTGCTTTTATGCCTTTTATTATTCTGCAAGATGAATGTATCGCCTGTGGGGCGTGCAGGGAAGAGTGCCCGAGCGACGCCATCGAACCCTCCGGCGCCGCATTCAGGATAATACCCGGAAAATGTATCGAGTGCGCCTCCTGCATGGAGTCCTGCCCCTCCGGGGCGATAGTAGAGGATTGAGGGCCGCCTAAAATCCCCTTTTCCGCTTGATAAATCCCCCCTTTTGTGCGAAAATAAAAGCTTCAAAATCCTGTTTTTTTAACAACTTATCCAAAGGTGAAAAGTGGCCGCCCGAAAAAAACTGGGAAGCTTCACGTTCGTTTTGCACTCTCATCTCCCGTATGTCCTTTCCCACGGCAGATGGCCGCACGGAACCGACTGGCTGAACGAGGCCGCGGCGGAGACCTACATCCCGCTTTTGAACGTCATCGGGCGGCTGGTGGACGAAGGCATATCGCCGAAAATAACACTGGGCATCACCCCCGTCCTGACGGAGCAGCTCAAAAGTCCCGCATTCCACGAGGAATTCACGGCCTATCTTGAGAACAAAATAGCGGCTGCAAGGGCGGATTCCGTGGAATTCAAGGCCACAAGGGAACCTGCTCTTTTGAAGGTTTCGAGGATGTGGGAGGAGTTCTACGGCGGCGCCCTGGACTCTTTCAACAACAAGTACAAGCGCGATATTGTCAGGGCCTTTGCGGACTTACAGAGGCAGGGGCACATCGAGATTATCACCTGCGGCGCGACGCACGGGTATTTCCCGCTTTTATCCCGCGACGAAAGTATACAGGCTCAGGTGAAGCAGGCCGTCGCGTCCTACCGCAGGAACTACGGGAGAAAACCCAGGGGCATCTGGCTCCCGGAGTGCGCGTACAGGCCGGGATACAAGTGGTCTCCGCCCGTGCCCGCGCCGGGCCTTGAGCCGTATGAGCGCAAGGGCGTCGAGGAATTCCTGAGCGAGAACGGAATCCGGTATTTCATTGTGGATTCGCACATGCTGGAAGGCGGGAAGCCCATAGGCGTTTACCTCGACAGGTATGAGGCGCTTGAGAGGCTCTGGGGGCAGTTCGAGAAGGGTTTCACCCCGCGCCCGCTCGACCCGGAGAAATCGCCGTACGACGTATATTTCGTCGGCGCGAAACCCGGCAAGAGGCCGGTTGCGATACTCACGCGGGACCCGAAGACCGGCCTCCAGGTATGGAGTGGAGAGCACGGCTATCCGGGGAACGAGCATTACCTCGATTTTCACAAGAAACGCTTTCCCGGCGGACTTAGGTACTGGAGCGTTACGGACATCAAGGCCGACCTGGCCGAGAAGACAAATTACAGGCCGGAGGCGGCGGGGAAGTTTATCCCGGAGCAGGCGTATCACTTCAAGGAGATGGCGAAGGCCGCGCTTGCGGAGCATCTGAAAAACAAAAAATCGCCCGGCATCCTGACGGCCCCGTACGACGCCGAGCTTTTCGGGCACTGGTGGTTCGAAGGACCGGAATGGCTCTACCACGTGATAAGGAATTTCGCCCAGGACGGCGAAGTCGAGCTTGTTACCGGCGGCGAGTATGTCTCCGCCAAAAAGAGCGGACAGATGGTCTCGCTACCGGAAGGCTCGTGGGGCGAGGGCGGGTTCCATTACATATGGCTCAACGAATGGACGGCCTGGACATGGAAGCATATCTACGAGGCGGAGACGAGGATGGTGTCGCTCGCGCGCGAGTTCTCCGGCAAAGGGGACGAAAACTTAAGCGACATACTTGGGCAGACGGCGCGGGAACTCCTGCTGCTGCAAAGCTCCGACTGGCAGTTCCTCATCAGCACCTGGAGCGCAAGGGACTATGCCGAGATGCGCTTCACGGAACACTTCTCCACGTTCAACAGGCTGGCGGAGATGGCCGAGAAGTACGGGCGCGGAGAGAAAGTCGCGCAGGGCGAGTGGGAGTTTCTTGGGATGACGAAGGAGAGGGACGATATTTTCCCGGACGTGGAGCCGGGATGGTGGAAGGGCGTGGAGCATAAGGATTAGGAGGCATTATGGCCGAGGAAGAAAAATTCGAGGTAAGGGACAAAAGAATTCTCAACCAGGAGGGCGAGCAGGTTCGGGAGGCGCAGGATAATAAAGAACCCATGCCGGACGATGCGACCGGCTTTCACGAACATCCGGAAGAACTGCCGCCTGTGGATTTTATAGCATTCGTAGGCTCGCTTGGGGCGTCCGCGCTTATGTACCTGGGCGAGAAAGTCGCCCCGGACCAGCCGGACGGCCTCAAGGACATTGCCGGAGCGAAGCAGATGATAGACCTGATTGCGCTCCTGGAAGAGAAGACAAAGGGGAACCTGACTGCCGAAGAGGCGCACATGATGCAGACGCTGCTTTACAACCTCCGGATGAGATACGTCCGGGAGGCGGAGAAGAAATAGCAGGATGAAGACCGCCCCGGCAGTATCGTCCTGGATAGAGACGGCCAGAAAAGATTTCGCCTTGGAGATAGCCGGCGCAAGGGAATCCCACTTCGGCGGGGCGGGCGGGCTTGCCGTCGTGAGGGAGATAACCGGCTGCACGGACAGGCTTCTTGCGTCCGCCTTCGCAATGATATGCGGGGAAGTTGGGGTTGCCCCGGAGAATTCCGGCTGGGCGCTGGCTGCGGTTGGCGGATACGGGCGCGGAGAACTGAACCCGCACTCGGACATAGACATCATGTTCCTTGGCGACAAGGCCGGCGGCGACGAAATACCGTCGCGCTCCCTGCACCTTCTCTGGGACCTTGGGCTTAACATCGGCTACAGCGTAAGAAGCGCAAGCGACTGCGCCGCCCTGATGAAAGGTGACGTCACGATAATGACCTCGCTCATGGAGGCGCGGATGATAACCGGCGAGAGCCGGGTGTTCGGGGATTTCAGGCATAAAACAGCCGCCGCAATTAACCGCAGGAAATCCGAGGAATACGTCCGTGAGAAGCTCTCGGAGCGAATCAGCAGGCACAGGAAATACGGCGACAGCATATTCCTGAGGGAGCCTAACGTAAAGGAGGGCGCGGGAGGCTTAAGGGACATCCACGCGGCGCTCTGGATAGCGCACATGAAGCACGACGTTGGCAGCCTCGAAGGTATACACGAAAAGGGGATAATAGGAGACCGGGAATACCGCAGGCTTAAGGGATGCCGGGACTATCTCCTGCGGCTCAGGAACGAGCTGCACTTCAAGGCCGGCCACAGACAGGACGTGCTGACGTTCGAGATGCAGGAGGAGGCGGCGAGGGATTTCGGGTACCGGGGAGAGGCGTCGTTTGCGGCTGAGAATTTCATGCGCGCATATTACCTGCGGGCGAGAGGCGTGCGCGAAATATCCCTCGAAATAATCGAGCGGTCTATTGAAAAGAAAAAGAAGTGGTGGTTTTTTTTCCCGCCGGCAAAGAAAGAACTTGACGGGAATTTCTTCGTGATGGGGCGGGTCCTCTGCTACTCCGGAGACGCCCAAAAGGATATAGCCCTAAAGCCCGATATTGTCATCTCCGCATTTTCGCACTGCCGGGCCAGGAATATCTCCATGAGCGGGCAGCTTAAAAAGGCCATAGCCGACACGCCCGGCCTGAAGATAAGAAAGACGCGCGATTCGGCTGAGGCCGGGGCGCTTTTCCTGGAGATGCTTGGGAGGGTGGACAGTCTCCACGAGACCCTTCGGGAGATGCACGGCATGAAGGTATTGGGGAGGTTCCTGCCGGAGTTCGGGGCTGTATCGGCGCTTGTCCAGCACGACCTCTACCACAAATACACGGTGGACGAACATTCCCTTCTTGCCGTCAGGAAGATACAGGAGCTTAACACAGGCAGCGGATTGTCGTACCCGGAATTCCTGGAAGCATTCAGGCGTGTAAACGACAAACAGGTTCTGATGCTCGCGGCGCTTCTGCACGACTGCGGCAAGGCTAAGGGCAGGGGACATGCGGAGACGGGCGCCATCCTCGCCAGGCGCGCGGCGGCAAGGATGGGGATGCCGGAGGAGCGGGCGGAGAAGGTGGAATTCCTTGTGCGCAACCACCTCCTGATGGATCACGTCTCACAGAGAAGGGAACTTTCCGACAGGAAGGTAATCGAGAAATTCTGTCGGATAGTGGGTTCCCCGGAGCTGCTCGACATGCTCTACGTTTTGACCTATGCGGACGTATCAGCCGTCGGCCCGGAGATGTTCAACGACTGGAAGATGATGCTCCTGAAAGAACTGCACGAAAGCGCCGCGGCATTCCTGAGAGACGAGGTATCCTCGCTTGCATTCGAGAAAGAGCGCTTCCTGAGGCTTCGGAAAAATATTATCGACGAGGCTGTGTCAAGAGGCGTCGGCAAGCCGGGCGATATAGCGAAATTCCTGGACAACCTGCCGCCGAATTACGTTACGGCAATCCCGGTCGAGACCGCGCTCAGGCATTTCGGGCTTTCAAGGGGTATAAGGGGCAGCGACATTATCCTCGACCACCGCCACGACGAGCGGGGATATACGGACCTTGCGGTGATACTGCACGACGTGATGGGCCTGCTTTATCTCACCGCCGGAGGGCTTGCATCCAAAGGACTCAATATCCTCTCCGCACAGATATTCACAGGCAGAAACGGCGTAATAATCGATACGCTTCAGGTTACGGACTGCAATAAAAAACCCGTGCGCGACGAAAAACTATGGGAAGACGTGAAGCAGAGCCTGACCAGCCTGCTTCGCGGCCAGGCGAGGGTGAAGGATATTCTGCCGGGGTCTCCCGCCTATCCCAGGAGGACGTCCCTTAAGGATGTGCCTGTCCGGGTGGAGGTTGACAACGAGGCGTCGGACAGGTTCACGGTTATCGAAGTCTTCGCGCCTGACAGGATAGGCCTTCTGTACGACATTACGAGGGAGCTCTACAACCAGGGTTGCCACATATCTTCCGCAAAGGTTGATACGGAGGTAGACCAGATTGTGGACGTGTTCTATGTAACGGACATATTCAGGCAGAAACTGGAAGACCACGACCGCATCGCGGCGCTGAAGGCCGCCCTTCAGAGAGCGGTGACGTAAGAGGATCAGGCTTGAAAAAGCGAGCGTTACTAATACTCCTTGCCCTTGCCCTGCTTGTCGGGGGAATTAACCTGTTTACGAGGGGGAGATATTTTTCCGGGAAGATAAAGTCGTACGTCATTGAGCGGGCCGGGCGTGAGCTCGGCATGAATATCGGGATGGACAGGCTTGTCTTTAACTTCTTCCCGGCTTATATGGACATCGAAAAACCCGCCGTAAGCGGATGGGACCCGAAGAACCCCGCGCGCTCCGTCGGCGCCGAAAAGATACGGGCCTACATAAGCATCGGCTCGCTTTTAAACAGGCGCATCAACATACGCCGGATACTTGTATACGGGGCTTCGCTGAATGTCGCGAGGCTCCCGGACGGCAGCCTCGACATCGACCCGCTCCGGGATAAGATTAACGAGCTTCTCAGGAAGAAACCGGAGCGCGGGACGTATAAGGTGGAGTTGCATGAAATCGTCCTGCTGGACGCGCGCGGCTCTTATTCCGACGCGGCGAAAAAAATATTCGTCTCGGTCTCTGACGCCGGGGTGGATTTCCGCATAAACGGCAGGCGGACTGTCGGCGGCGTGGATGGAAGCCGGTCTGCCGGTTCAACCGACTACTGGGCGGGCTTCAACCTGAAGGGCATTTCCGTAAAGACGGAAGGCCGTCCCGCCGTCCGGGCGGACCTCGAAGGCGATGCGGAATATGCGGACGGAAGGATTAATCTCCGGGGCGTTAGGCTTGATTCAAACGGGGCAAGGGTGGAAGTTTCCGGCCGGGTATCGCTTGCAAGGAGACCGGAGCTTGACGTGAAATTTTCGTCCCGCGCAGACCTGTCGGTTTTGGGCAGGCTCGGCCTTATAAAAAACCCGCCCCAGGGCCTTGCGAGCCTTTCCGGGAGCCTGAGCGGAACCTATCCTCAGCTTTCCGGGGCGGGCGAATTTTCCTTGAAGAAAGGCGCGTACCGCGGGGTCAGGATAGACGACATTTATTCCAGTGTAGTATTCGATAAGGGCCGGCTTTCCATGCCGGGGCTTAGGAGCAGGCTTCTCGGCGGGAGAATAAAGGGATCCGTCCTGGTGGATTTTTCCGGAGGAAGGCCGTCGTTTCGATCGCAGTGGAACCTGAAGGATCTCGTAAGCGGAGACTATACGGCCTTGAGCCCGAAGCTTAAGTTTATACCCTGGTATGTGGTAAACGGCGATGTGAACATTTCCGGCACGGGGTTTAAAGGCTCGGACATTACCGCTTCCGGCAGTGTTTCGGCTATAAAATACGAAGGGCCGCACGATAGAAGAGGCGTGAGCGAAGAGCTGGATGAGGTAGAGCAGGCGAAGGCGGTTTTCCGCATGGGCGGCGGGATGATACGGATAGACCAGGGCTATGTGTGGTCCAAAAATACGGCTGTTTCGTTCGCCGGTGTCGTGGGATACGACGGCGATTCCGATATATCCATAAAGGCGCATTCGGGCGACGTAACGGACGTATCTAAACTTATAGGATATTCGGACGCTCACGGAAAGCTTGACTTAAGCGCCTACATGCATGGTAACATATTGAGGCCCACTATTACCGGAAAGGCGAGGATTACCGACGCCTCCGCCAATGGGATTCCGTTCCCGGAGGCCAAGGGAGACGTAAAGCTCAAGGACTGGCAGCTGTCGTTCAGCAACTTCATGGTGCGCAAGGGAGGCGGCAGCCTTGTCCTTGACGGGACGGTCTTCTTCGACGGCAACGGCGGGAGGGTTGACAACCCTTATTTCAAGGCGAGGCTCTCCGTCCGCAAGGTTGACGCAAGAGAAATCATCGCAATATTTTATAAAGACATACCTGTCAACCTGACTGCCGAAGGCGTGATGAATTTCTCCGGCACCACCAGTAAATTCAACGGAGACGCCAGGCTTGTTACGGGTGCGGGAGACGTATACGGCCAGCCGCTGGACAAGGGCATTGTAACGGCAAGGCTTACCGAAAAGGGAATCAGTTTCCCGAAGGTAATCGCCGTGCTTGGCCATGACGTCGTTACGGCATCCGGGGCGATAGGTTTTAATAATACCTTCCAGGGCAAGGCCTCTTCGGCGAGGTTCAGCCTTGCGGCCCTGAAGGTTCTTTCCGATACCGGCGCCCCGGTAAATGGCAGCGCCTCGTTCTCCGTAAACGGCAACGGGACGTTCGACAACCCGTCGATAGACGCGGACGTAAGCACGCTGAAACTCAGCTTCGGCGATGTTGACCTCGGCCACGGCAAACTTGAGGCCAGGCTCCGGAAGGATAACATTAAACTCGACGGAACGGCGCTTGGCAGGAAGGTCTCTTTCGCGGGGACACTCGGCCTGTCTAAGCCTTACAGGTGGAACGGAAGCCTTGTCTTTAACGGCGGCAGGCTGGAGCCGTTCATTCGCCTTGTATACAAGGGGATGCCGAAGGACGTCTCGATTGTCTCGACGGGCGCAATCACCGGCGAGGGCGAGCTTTCAAATCCGTCGCTTACGTCCGCGCAGCTCGATTTAAAAAAAGTAGACGCGATTGTCCTGGGCAGGAAGCTTTCAAATGCCGGGGACATACGCGCCGCATATCGGGGCGAAAAACTCGACCTGAAGTCTTTCGACATGCGTGGAGACAATCTTTCGGTTTCAGCCTCCGGAGTCTCCGCCGGTGTTGACAATGTGGACGCGAAAATACGGGTGGATGCAAGTCTCGATGTGTTCAAGCCGATATTTAAAGAAGACGTGGATTACATTAGCGGACGAGTCCGGGCGGACATACACGTGAAAGGCGGCCTCAAAAACCCGAATGTCTCCGGAGTCGTAACAGTAGCGGACGGCGGACTCAAGGTGCGGGAGCTCCCGCAGAGGTTCGATAAGATAAACGCCGAGGCGCTTATAGACGGTTCGGTATTCCGCCTGACGAAGTTCGGGGCCGATTTCGGCGGCGGGACAATCTCCGCAAGGGGCGACGGGAACCTCAAGGGCTGGAATATAGACAACTTCGGGTTCGATATAACGGCGAAAAATATAGGCGTAAAAACGATAGAAGGTCTTACGCCCGTCATCGACGCATCCATAAAATTTGAAGGCGCGGGCGGGATGATGAATGCTGGCGGAAATGTTTTGATTCGCAAGGCGCGGTATGCGAAAAGGACCGACTGGAAGAGCCGGCTCGTGCAGATACGGAAGAAAAGGAACCTGCCCGCGCCTTCAAAACCCGGCGGTCTTAAGGCCGTGTTGCTCGACATACACGTCACCGCAGCTGATACCATAGAGATAGACAATAACCTGGCGAAGGTGCCTGTCTCGGCGGACGTTTATGTGCGCGGGACAATCGGGAATCCGGTGCTGATAGGCAGGCTGGAGGCCGGAAGAGGCAAGGTGTATTTCAGGAACAACGAGTTCACCCTGAAAAACGCCGTGCTGGAATTTGCCGACCCCAACAAGTTCAACCCGCTTATCGACCTTACCGCCGAGACCACGGTAAAAGACTACACGATAACGATGACGCTCACGGGGACGATTGAGAGGGTAAACGTAGACCTCGTTTCCGACCCGCCGCTCGAGGAAGGCGACGTCATAACGCTGCTGGCGCTTGGGAGAACCTCCGACGAGCTGAAGGGGCACGAGGCGGCCATTACGACGGGCGAGGCCGCGGGCTTTGTGACGGGACAGATCCAGGACGCCGTGGAAAGCCGCGTCAAGATGATTACCGGTTTCGACCGCTTCCAGATAGACCCTTACATGACGAGTTCCGGCGTATCCAGCGGGCCGAGGCTTACCGTGGGCAAGGGCCTTTTCTCCGACAAACTCTACCTGACGTATTCCTCTAATATCGGCACGACCGAAGACCAGTACGTAAAACTTGAATATATATTCAACAGGAACCTTTCCCTTGTCGGCGAACGGGACGAACTTGGTCACTACGGCGGAGACCTTAAGTTCAGGTTCGAGTTTAAATGACGAGAAAAAAATTTATCCTGTTCGTTTTCTTTTTTCTATTCTTTCTGCCGTCCCTTGCATGCGCCGATGTCCAGGGTGCGCAAAAGGCAAATCCGGCCGGCGCTCAGCCCAGGGTTGCGGATATAATATTCGATTATCCCGGAATCCTGCCTTCCGACGTATACCAGCTCGTGGAGATAAAAAAAGGCGGTCCGCTGTCCCCAAGGCTGATACGCGATTCCATCAAGCTCCTCTACCTGAAGGGGCTTTTCAAAAACATAATAGCCGAGGGCAGGGACACCCCGCAGGGTACGGTGGTAACGTTTCACCTCATACCGAAGATGCTGATATCCGGGGTCGAAATCAAGGGCAATAAGGAGCTCTCAGGGGGGAAAATAATATCGAGGATGACGCTCAAGGAAGGCGATTTTGTGGATCCGTTCAAGCTTCGCGCAACCAGGAACGCCGTGCTTAAATTTTACCGCGACGAGGGGTTTCCCGACGCTGCCGCGCTTATAAAAATCAAGGAAACAAGCCCCTCGACCGGAGACCTTGTCGTGCAGGTTGACGAAGGGCAGCCGACGATAATCAGCGCGGTGGACTTCAAGGGTGCCCTTGCCCTGCCGGAGAAAAGACTTGACGAAACAGCCGCGAAAGCCGGTATAAAAAAAGGGGAAAGGCTCGTCAAGGGCAAGCTCAACGATGCGGTTACGCGTCTGACGGATTATTACGTAAAGAAGGATTACGTCAAAGCGGACGTGGAACAAAGGACGGCGGTTTCGCCGGGCGCGGCAGTGGTTGTTTTCAAGATAAATGCCGGGCTGAAGCTGAAGGTTAGTTTCAAGGGGAACCGCACCTTATCAAAGAAAGAGCTTAAAAAAATCCTCACGTTCTGGGAGGACAGGGACGTAAGCGAGGACAGCGTCTCGGAGAACCTCGACAAGCTTCAGGGTTATTACAAGAAAGAAGGGTTCTATTTCGCCCAGGTAAAATCTACTATGGAGGAAACCGCGAAGCCTCCGGTGGCAAACGTCACGTTTTCCATAACCGAAGGGCCGAGGACCGCCCTCGAACATGTATATTTAAAAGGCAACAAGGCTGTCAAGGCTGGCCGGATAAGAAAGGTAATGGCGCTCCAGGGTTCCGGACTGATTATAAAGGAGCGGGTAACAGACGAGGCCGTAAGACAGGATGCGCAGAGGATAAAAAACCTTTACGAATCGAAAGGCTTCCTTAAGGCGCTAATCAAGCCGGAACCGATTAGATTTTACGACAGGGACAAAAAGGCCGACGTGACGTTCGATATTATCGAAGGCCCGATGACTTACGTATTATCCCGAAATATCGTAGACGGCGAGGGGGTGCCCAGGGAAAAAATAGAAGCTGCGATAAAGCAGAAGCTCGGCGAACCTTTCGACCCGCAGTTAATAAAGGACGACGAAAGCAGCGTCATAAGCCTTTTCTCAAAGGCCGGGTATATCCGCGCGACCATAGACACAAAGCGCGAGTTTATCGACGGAGGCCGGGGAGTAAACCTCTTTTACGTTATCAGCCAGGGCTCTCCGGTAAAAATCGGGAGGATAATCCTTCGCGGGAACGTGGCTACGAGGGACAGGACAATCCTTCGGGAAATGCTCGTGAAGACAGGCGAGCCGTTCGATTACGAAAAGATACTCATGAGCCAGCAGAGACTGTACAGTCTGGGATTCTTCAGCCAGGTCCGGATAAAGCCCTTGGCGCCGGAAGAGGCCGGAGTTTCCAAAGACCTGCTGGTGAGCGTCCGGGAGCGTGATGCGGGCAGGGTAGAGTTCGGCGCGGGCTATGGGGACTGGGACAGGATCCGCGGTTTCGCGCAGGTGGGATATATAAATCTCTTCGGACTCGGCCATTCCATATCGCTCAGGGGCGATGCGAGCTTCAAGGAGACAAAGGCGATCGCGACGTACAACTGGCCGTGGTTCATGGGACTGAACCTGAAATACCGGACAAGCCTTGTATACCTCGACGCCGACAAGCCGAATTATCATATCCGGGACTTAATCGGCATCACCGGCTTCGACAAAACCTTCGGAAAGCATGTCACGACATCGCTGAATTACCAGTATGAGAAAATAAAGTTCGGCGATATAAAGGCGGGGGCGGCGCTTGCGCCGGAGGACAAAAACAAGTCGAACCTCGCCAGCATTACTCCGTCGGTGATTTTCGATTTCCGGGACAATCCGTTCAACCCCACGAAAGGCTCCGTTCACGCCCTGATACTGAAATACGCCAGCACGTTCTTCGGCTCTACCGTGGACATGTTCAAGGCCACTGCCCAGACAAGCTGGTACTACCCGCTTTATAAGGGAATAATCGGCGCATTCTCCGCGCGCGGGGGCATAGAAAGCTCGTTTGGCGGGAAATTTAATATACCCATATCCGAAAGGTTCTTCCTTGGCGGAGCGTCCAGCCTGCGCGGGTACAGCTACGAAAGCGTCGCCCCGCTTGACAGCTTCGGCAATCCCGTCGGCGGGGACTCGATGGCGATCTTCAACGCCGAAATACGTTTCCCGCTCCCGTATAATTTCGGCCTCGTAACATTCCTGGACGCCGGAAACGCATGGCTTTTAAACAAGAACGTCTCTGCCGCCGCTCTCGCAAATGGAAGCCCGATAACGGAATCCGGAAGCGGTTTTACAAATACCGGCGCAAACGGCCTGCGATATGGGGCCGGACTTGGCCTGCGGTATGAGACCCCCGTCGGCCCGCTTAGGCTGGACTACGGTTTCAAACTTAACAGGCGGCCCGGCGAGTCCATTGGCGAACTGCATTTTACTCTTGGGCAGGCGTTCTGAAAAGACACGAAGGATTTTTATGAGAAAGATTTTAGCCATCCTGATTTTTTCAATAATATTTTCATTCCTCGCACTTCCATGGGAGAGGGGCGGGGGAGATGGCATATCAATATGCTCCGCCTATGTCCTGGACAAGGTCGTGGCGGTAGTGAACGACCATGTCATTACCGAAAGCGACGTTGACCGCGCGGTGGAGGTCGAGAAGACCGAAGGGACGCCCGAAACCGGTAAACCGGCTGTCGGCATATCGGCCTCTGCCGCGTCGGCCAGGAAAAAGGCGCTGGATTCGCTTATAGACCGGGCGCTCCTCATCGACGAGGCGCGCAAGTTCAATCTTGCGACCGTCAAGCCCGGGGAGGTGGAAGACGCTTATAGACAGGTAAAGGCCGGGTACCCGGATGAGAAGACATTCCGGGCGGCGCTCGACAATGAGGAGATAACGAAGAGCGAGCTAAAAAATAACCTTCGGGACCAGCTTCTCGTGGTAAAATACATTGACAGGAGGATAAAGGCCTTTGTCCGGATAACACCCGACGAGGAGAAGAAATATTACGAACGGCATAAAAAGGATTTCGGGGGAAAAAAATTTGAAGATGCGGAGCCTGCAATAAAAAGTCTTCTCACGGAGCGCGAGACGAACCGGAAGCTTGAGGACTATCTCCGGGATTTGAAGTCAAAGGCGGATATAATAATCAATCCATGAAAAAAATTACTGTTTGCTTATTATTTCTGGTATTCTTGTTCATGGCGGCCCTGGCAAATGCGGCCACGCCGTTAAAATCGCCCGATAAATCGGGCGGCTACAATAAGATTTCTGTGCCGCTTGTAAAGGTGGCCAGGCTGGACGGCGTCATAAGCCCCGTAGCGGCGGAATTTGTGGATAACGCCATAAAAGACGCCTCAAAAAGCAATGCTGAGGCGCTGGTGATAATGCTCGACACCCCCGGCGGTCTGGAAAGCTCCATGAGAAAGATTGTCAAGGCCATCCTTGCCTCTCCCGTCCCCGTGATTACATATGTCGCGCCGTCCGGGGCGCGCGCGGCATCGGCTGGGACGTTCATATTCTTCGCGTCTCCGGTCGCCGCGATGGCGCCTGGAACGAACATCGGAGCGGCCCACCCGGTTGGAATGGGCGGAGCGAACATCACCGGCGTGATGGCGAAGAAGGTGGAGAACGACGCGGCGGCGTTCATCCGCAGCCTTGCCGACCGTTACGGCAGGAATGCGGACTGGGCGGAAGACGCCGTCCGCAAGAGTGTGTCCATTTCAGAGGAGGACGCGGTAAAAATGCACGTGGCGGATATAGCCGCGGACAACCTGCCGGATTTGCTTAAGGAAGTGGACGGGCGTCAGGTTCTGACGGCCGTCGGAATGGTAATCCTGCATACGAAGAACGCGCATGTGGAATATATCGAGCCTGGCGCGAGGCTCAGGATTCTTTCGGTCATCACCGACCCGAACATCGCCTACGTGCTGATGCTGTTGGGGATTATAGGGATATTCTTCGAGTTGTCCAACCCCGGCCTTATCCTTCCGGGCGTCATAGGCGGCATATCCCTTATTCTCGCATTCTACGCATTTTCTACCCTGCCCGTGAACTACGCCGGTTTTCTGCTTATCTTTCTTGGCATAGTCATGTTCGTGGCCGAGATAAAAATACCCAGTTACGGAATGCTTACCCTGGGCGGGGTAATATCGCTCCTGCTCGGCTCTCTTATGTTAATCGACTCGTCGTCACCTTACATGCGCATTTCGCTCAAGGTGCTGCTGCCGTCGGTGCTCGTTATTTCCGGGTTTTTCTTCATACTGGTGCGGGTGGGGCTTAAATCCCGGCGCTACGGGCATACCACGGGCGGCGAATCGCTTGTCGGGATGGCGGCCCAGGCGCGGACGGATATTCCCGCGGGCGGCGAGGGAGACGTGTTTCTTCAGGGCGCGCACTGGCGCGCGGTTTCGGAAGATCAAATTTCGGCTGGTGAAAACGTCAGGGTGCTGGAGGTAACGGGACTCCGGCTTAAGGTGGGAAAACGTTGAAAAGGAGGCGGCCATGTTCGGGTACGGAATATCAGGTTTCGCGATAGCCGTAGTTGTAGTTGTCCTGATACTGGTTAACGCAATAAAAATCCTGAAGGAGTATGAGAGGGCGGTCCTCTTTACGCTTGGGCGCGTAGACCCGGAGCACGGCGTGAAGGGGCCGGGGATAATAATCGTACTGCCGATTGTCCAGAAGGCGACGCGCGTAAGCCTCAGGACCGTAACTATGGATGTGCCTTCGCAGGACGTTATAACTAGGGATAACGTAACGGTAAAAGTGGGCGCGGTAATCTATTTCAAGGTAATGGATCCACGCAGGGCGATAATCGAGGTGGAGGACTTCTACTTTGCGACCTCGCAGATTGCCCAGACAACGCTCCGGAGCATACTTGGCCAGTCCAATCTCGACGACCTGTTAAGCAAACGGGACGAGCTGAACATGGAGCTCCAGAAGATAATCGACCAGCAGACGGAGCCCTGGGGTATAAAGGTGACGAACGTCGAGGTAAAGAACGTGGATCTTCCGGAGAGCATGCAGAGGGCCATAGCAAGGCAGGCCGAGGCGGAGAGGGAGCGCCGGGCGAAGGTTATCAACGCGGAAGGCGAATTCCAGGCCGCGCAGAAGCTGGCGGACGCGGCGAGGATTATCCAGACTGAGCCCGCCGCGCTTCAACTGAGATTCCTGCAGACGGTGCTTACGGTTTCGGGAGACAAGAACTCCACGCTGATATTGCCCTTGCCGATAGACCTTCTGTCGCCCATCATAAAAGGGCTTCAGAAGGAGAAATAAAAAAGACTGATACGCCAATAATAGCCGTCATTCCCGCGAAAGCGGGAATCCAGAGACTTTCAACGTCACTGGGCCCCCGTTTTCACGGGGGTGACAAACTTTGAAACTCTTAGCATTATGGAATCAAACAACGGTTTCCCATTCGAGGGTATTCTAAAAGCCGCGACGCTCTTCTTCGCGGTGCTGCTCGCGGTTTTGACCATCAGCAGCCTCTCGCTCATCTACAAGACGAGGAAATACCTCGATCACGAGATGGACAAGAGGCTCCTGAACGTCTCGGACATAGTCTCAAGGGAAATCCGCGACCACTATCCTGGGTCCCTTAACAACCCGCGTTACTTAAACTCGCTGATGCAGCAGGAATCCCTTTCGAGCCTGGTAATCCTCGACCGGCGTCGGGGCGTGATAATTGACGCCTCCGGGAAGAGACATGGCGGCGAGCAATTCATGCTCCGGGGCATTACCGGGCAGGAGTTCAACCTTGCCGAGAGCGGCAACGTGAAAATCTCATCGATTTACAGGAACAAGAAATCGAGGCTTCGTTCGGTCTATTTCCCGGTAAAGGACCCGATGGGCAGGATTATTGCCGTCGGGGAAGCCGCGCTCGACGCAGGTTATATCGAAGACCTTACACAGCAGGGGACGACTTATTTTATCTTGAAGTCCATGTCGATAGGCTTCCTGCTTATCGCAGTATTGTATGTTATCAGGACAATGGCCGGCTCGCGCAGGAAGTTACTTCAGATGGCAAGGGGCGCGCCGGTGGGCGTAAACCCGCAGAACCGTGACGACATATCATTTGTAATAGACACGTTTCAGCTTACGATAGCCTCACTGAAAGAAAAGGAAAAAGAGTTAAACGAGCTTAAGAACATGGCCGAGGAACGCGCGCGCAGCGTAGAGAGCATGAGCGAGACCATCCTTAAAAACATCCAGAGCGGCGTTATCACGTTCGACCCCGGGGGTATGGTGCTGACCGTCAACGAAGCCGCCGGGACAATACTCGCGAAGAACGAGAACGCCCTGCCGGGAAATGCCTGTCCTGAATTGTTCGGAGCAGGAAGCTGGCTCTCGGAGCTGGTGGAAAAGGCCGTAAGGAAGGGGCTGGCCCAGAACAGGTCCGAAGGAGAAATAAGCACACCTGCCGGAAAGCGCTGGATAGGCGCCGGGATTTCTCCGCTATTGCGGGAAGGCCGCCCGGACGGCGCGGTGCTCGTATTCACCGACATCACCGAGGTAAAAGAGCTTAGGGAGATGATGGAATTAAAGGAGAGGATAGCGTTCATGGGGGAGATGTCCGCGGGGATAGCGCACGAGCTTCGGAACCCTATGGGCGTCATATCCGGATACGCGGATTTTCTGGCAAGAAGCTCCAGGGATTCCTCATCTCTCGAAGCGGCAGAAAGCATCCGCCAGGAGATAAAGGGGATGGATGAGATTATACGTGAATTTCTCCATTTTTCCCAGCCTACGGAGCTTAACGTAACACGGGTGGACTTGGGCGGGCTTATTGAGGAATCCTTCCGTGCGCTTGGAAACGACGGCGGCAAAATAAAGCGGCAGGCGCTTTTTGACGAAAACCTCCCGGCAATCGAGGGCGACTCAGTCCTCCTTCGGCAGGCGTTCATAAACCTGATAAAGAACGCGTACGAAGCTATGGATGGTGAAGGGAGTCTTACAATAGCCGCAGAGGTGGAGAAAGGCGACGGGCCTGAGGCGTCCGACAGGAAGTTCGTCAGGCTGGATTTCCGTGATACCGGGCCGGGAATCGACCCGTCCTCGGCTGGGAAAATTTTTACCCCTTTCTTCACGACGAAGCCGCACGGCACGGGGCTTGGGCTGTCCCTCGTCCAGAAAATAATAGTCTATCACGGCGGCAGGGTTACGGCGTCTATGTCCGGGAGCGGCGGCGCAGTATTTTCGATATATCTCCCGGTAAAGGCTCATTGAAGAGGCGATGGCTGAGAAGTTCAGGATACTGATAATAGAGGACAAAAAGTCAATGGCGGAGATGCTGGCCCGGACATTCGAGGCCGAGGGCTACAGCGCGCTTACTTCCGGGACCGGCGAAGATGGGATTTCAAAATTCCTCCATAACGGCGCGGACCTCGTCCTGACGGATCTTAAGCTTCCGGGCATGAACGGCCTTCAGGTGTTGCGCGCCCTCAAGGAAAAAAGGCCCCTGGTGCCGGTTATAATGATGACCGCGTTCGGCAGCATAGAGACTGCTGTGGAGGCGGTAAAGGCCGGGGCCTACGACTTCCTGACAAAACCGTTCGATACATCGCACATGCTGGCGCTCGTGGAAAAGGCTCTTCAAAGCGGTAAGCTTGCCGCAGAGAACCTGGTGCTTAAAGAGGAATTCGCCCGGGAGCTTTCATTCCCGATGATAATCGGGAAGAGCAGGGCGCTTTCGGACGCGCTGGAACTCCTTAAAAAAGCCGCGCCCACAAGAGCGACCGTCCTGATAACCGGCGAGTCCGGCACCGGCAAGGAGCTTTTCGCAAAGGCCCTGCACTATCTCTCGCCCAGAAAGGACGGCCCGTTCGTGGCGGTAAACTGCGCGGCAATCCCAAGAGATTTGCTCGAATCGGAGCTCTTCGGGCACGAAAAAGGCTCGTTCACCGGGGCCGAAGCCAGGAGGCTCGGCAAATTCGAGCTTGCGGACAAGGGGACGCTTTTCCTGGACGAGATAGGAGATATGGCCTTGGCGCTCCAGGCCAAGCTTCTCCGGGCACTCCAGGGCGAGATGATAGAACGCGTCGGGGGGGCGGAGCCTTTTTCCGTGGACGTGCGTGTCGTCGCCGCAAGCAACCGCGACCTTGAAAGAGCCGTCCGGGAAGGAAATTTCAGGGAGGACCTATATTACCGCCTGAACGTGTTCCCTTTGCGCATCCCGCCTCTGCGCGAGAGGCGCGAGGACATCCGTATTCTGGCGGAATATTTCATCGAGAAGTACGCGGCGGAACTCAAGAAAGGGCCGTTTACCATCTCGGACGAAGCCCTTGAAGCGCTCTTTGGCATGGAGTGGAAGGGAAACGTGCGGGAGCTTGCCAACTGCATGGAGAGGGCGGTCATAATCGCGGACGGAGGCGAGATAGGCCCGGATTTCCCAGGCCTTGCCCGAAAGGCCGTGGAAGACGAGTCGTCCGGCGGTCTCCAGAGAACCGCCTCGATTGCCGCAAGGGCGGCGGAGATAGAGGCGATAAAGGGCGCGCTTGCCGCCTCCGGAGGCAACAAAAGCCGGGCCTGCGAGCTTCTCGGCGTGAGCTACAAGACCCTACTGACAAAGATAAAAGACTACGGCATTGGGTAGCCGCTTACACAACCCTGTGAAGGAAATTACATATTATTAACAAAAATTAATTGAACAATACTGAAAAAAACCAATAAAATTAAGCCGCTCCAGTTCTTATACGGAGTGGCATTTTTTTTGCTTGTTCAGGATTGACAGGAGGATCAGTATGAGGCTTCTGAGGGATAAACGGGGCGTAACCCTGCTGGAACTGATGGTTGTGGTGGCGATTATTGGAGTGCTGACAACGATTGCCGTCCCGGCCTATTACACATGGATCCCGAAATTAAGGGTGAATCAGGCTATATTCCAGCTCTCTGACGACCTGCAGTATGCAAGGTTGAGGTCCATATCCGAAAACATCCCCTGGGAAGTGCAATTCAATATTGCAGGCAATTCCTACAGCATATACAGGGATCCGAGCAACAGCTTTAATCCTGCCAGCCCTCCCGGCGGCGCCACTCTCGTCAAGACCGTGCAGCTCGTGGACAATTCAAATAATTATATGGCCGTGAGGACGGTTGTCTTCGGTTACAACGTCACGTTTGGCCCCTATAGCTCGATTCTTCAGACCGGAGGGGCTTCCAACGCGGCATTCAATGGCCAGCATTATGAAAAATTTTTGCCGGACGGGACCGCCCTGTACGACGGCGCGGTTTATCTTATACCGCAGGAAGACCTGTCTACAAACAGATATGACCGGAACAGGGCCATAACCGTTACCGGTCTTACCGGTTTTATAAAGACCTGGCAGCATGACTCATCTCAACCCGGAAGCTGGAAATGACAAAATGAAAAACAATATCGGAAATGAAGGATTTACGCTGATAGAGGTGCTGATAGCCTCCGTCATACTTGTGATAGGTCTGGTTGCGCTCCTGCAGCTTATCAGTATAGCCGTTTACGGCAGCGTCGCCGGGAGAGATATTACAGTAGCCGACAATATTGCGAAGCGGCTCCTGGAGGATATGAATAACCGGTCTTATCGGACTGCTATGGACAACATGACTTCCGGTACGGTCACGGACGGGACCAATACGGTTTATGTTTATGGGAGCGCTTTTACATCTGCCGCTTATGCAAGACAGCCGGTAACTGTAGGGCCGAGAAAATATTACCTGAACGCCCAATACACGGACAATACGCCCTCATCGGGTCTCTCCACAGTAAGAGTCTATGTAAACTGGACTACCACCAGCCATCCTCATACCGTATCGTTCACGTCTTATTTTGATATGTCTTAAGGGAGGAAAGTCATGTCTACCCGGAGAGGTTTTAATAAAAGAGGTTTTACTCTTATAGAGCTTATGATTGCCATGGCTATAAGCCTGATTATTATAGCCGCTATATTTGGCGTCTATGAGACAATGAACGAATCGAACCTTTCTATTAAGGCGTCCTCCGATATGCAGCAGAATGTCCGCACCGCGCTTGATTCGATAACGAAAATGATGGTGAACGCCGGTTTACAGGGCAGCTGGAACAACGTCCTGGCGAATAACAGCACTATTGTTGACGGCCTGGTTTACAGGAGGGGCTCGTTTGACAACACCCCGCAGGATAACAGCATAGTCTCCAGCGCCAGCTCGATATGCTTTACATATTGGGACGACGACCCGGCATATGTTGTCGGCACGGGATACAACAGGGAAAGGCGGGTGCAGATATATCTGGACAAAGCCAACGACGAAATACTTGCCAATTTCGAAGAATTCAACACAACCCCTAATAACAGGTTTATGCCGGCCGGATCGAACGTTGTGCTGGCAAGGGACATCAGCAACCTGCATTTTCAGTATTACGACGCAAGCGATAACGAAATCACTTCATTGTCCTCGCAAAACGTTGGAACCGTAAGAAAAATCACGGTTACCGCCACCGGGCAGACGTCCCTTGCGCAATTTATATCAAATGGTTTAAGGTCGTTCAGTCTTTCGACTGATGTTACGCCCGTGAACCTTGGCATCGCAGGGCATATCGTCGACGCTTACCCCCCTGCGAGTCCTACGGGACTCTATGTGAGCGATCCGCATATCTGCACCGAACTGATAGTTCAGTGGAACGCAAACAAGGAGGTTGACCTTGCCGGATATACAATATTTTACGGCGAGTCCACCGGCATATACGACCATAAGGTTGATGTAGGCACGGCTTCGAGCGGCGGCATTTGCACATATACGCTCCCTCCTTCCAGCGATACCATGAATGTCGGCACACAATATTATATTACCATCACCGCGAACAATACCAGCGGCCTTATCAGTGCCATGGCGCCGGAAGTTTATACCGGCGTTATGACGCCGGGCGTCGGCACCAACGATACTACTCCGAATGAGAATCCGCCCAGCGCGCCGACCGTTACGGCCTCTGCCGGGCCGGGCGACGGCGTGGTAACCCTTACATGGAACAGCAATCCTCCCAACGATCAGGTGACGAGCTACAGGGTATACAGGATGCCGATTCCCAATCCGAGCAGTCCGCCTGCTTTCAGCTATCCGATCCCGGAGACATATCGCGCGGACAGCGCTACGAATCCGGTAAAGCAGGTAAGCGGCCACTGGCAGTTTACGGATTCCGGCCTCCAGGGATGCACCATATATGAATACGCGGTTTGCGGCTTAAACTGCACGCAACCCGCCACAGGCCCGATTTCCAATACCCCTCCCTATGTTCCTTATTCCGCCGCCCAGTATTTCACGTTATACGGCGGGACTTATACCGACAACAGCGGCGCGCCCCATACGATAAGTTACCCTATAGCGAACGAGACGACCAGGCCTACCAACGGTACGCCTCCTCCGCCGCCGACAGGCCTCGTCGGTATTCCTGGGTCTAATGTGGTAGATCTTTCCTGGACCAACCCGACCGGCGACCCGGATTTTCAGGGTGTTGTGATACAGAGGTCTACAGCCGGTTATCCTGCGTCGCCGAGCGACGGCACCCGCGTGCTCAACGACTACTCTTCCGCCGCCGGGCAGTCCTGCACATATAAAGATAACGGCCTTGCCAATAATAACTGCTACTACTACTCCGCATTTTCATACAACAAGTGCAATATCTACAATACCACTCCCGTAGAAAGTGTTAATATTCAGGGGGCATCGTCGCCCGCGTGTTCCGAGCCGTGCAGCTCCGCACTATATGGAGAACCGCCGGCCCCGCCAGTGGACCAATACTCAATGTCGTACTGCGCAGATAAGGTAAACCTGGGCTGGCATGACCCGTCAACACTATCACAGTATCCGGACGTTACCGGCTATAACATCTATCGCTCGGACAACGGCAGCACGCCGATCAAGACGGACTTCAAATCGCCCGGCACAGATAACGTCTATTCTGATACAACTTATATACAATCGCCCGGCGGCGACGGCGGTGTATACGGCTATTCCGTAAGGACGACGGACTGCAATCTTCCCGTCCCCGGGTTGAGCAATGCCACCTCGATAGTCACCCTTACCGCCTATCCGGGCCAGGTGCTTTACGACCCGAACGCCGTCAACTCGACAAACGCGCTGGATACCCCGAGCACGAACATAACCGTTTCCAGGGGCGTATATCATAATACGCTGATTTTTGACGCCAGCAACACAAGCGCGCATCAGGCGGAACTCGACGGTGTGACGCTTACCTGGCAGGGCGGCGGCACCGAGACAAACGCCAAGCTTACAGGCATCTCCATTTACGATACAACCCTGAATAAATGGGTCCAGGTTTACAGCGGCAGCGGCGTATCGCCCAATACATACATACCCTTCACCATGAATACGCCGGTCTATATTCCCCAAACTACAGGTGGCATGGGCTCGGAAGAAACCGTCCCGATGCAGTTCACCTGGCAGAACGCCGACGGCACCGTGACCTCAAGCGACGACATGCGCAACGCGCTCGTCACCATAACCTTTAATTACGGGCTCTTCTACTACAGTTCTTACGCCAACAGTTATCTCTTGTCCGACCCGACCTTAGCCGGATGCGCCCCGGTGATTTATAATGTCGTCCAGGCCACGGGGCCGACTTTCATGGACGTAACACAAAGTCAGCCTCTGCAGGGGACATTCGCCGAAACGCAGTTGGGCTATCTGGCCGCTCAGCCCGACCAGACGACGGACGTAAGCTCGTACGTTACGGATACCTCGCCAAACCTGGCGGGGATAAAGTATGTGCATCTGTTCTATGCCGTTACCGCAAGGAATATCACCTCGCCGCCGTCCATCGGCACAGCGCCGGATAGCCTCAACCTTAAATCAAGCACTAACCCCGGCGGTTACACCTGCATCACGACCATTCCGGCAAACACAGGCGATTACGTGCAGTATGAGACGTCTTTTACCAACAGCAGCGGCGTCAGCATCAAAAGGCCCATACCCGCGTTCGACAATTCCAGGATATGGTATTTCCTGGTCGCAAAGGACAATAACAGCAACGTTACCCTCTGGCCCGCTCCCAGCTCGCCTGAAGTGACATATACTTACGACCAGCTCGGCAGCGGCGGCAACACGGCCACCACCGTTTCCGTAAACATAACCTCGCCGACAAGCGGGAGCACCATCACCGCGCCCACGACCGCCACGATTTCCGCCACCTCTACCGGCTCCAGTATTTCAAATGTCATGGTGAGTGTAGACAGTGGTGGTTATCAGACCCCCACTAACGCGGGTAACAACCTCTGGACTTTTACCCTTTACCCCTCGATATACACCAACGGCACCCATACGCTGACCGCCGTGGCCACGACCGCCGACTACCACTCCGCGACGACTTCCATTACGTTCACCGTCAGCGGCAGCGGGACAACAACAAGCGTGGCGGCGTCCATAGTGTCGCCGGCCTCCGGCGCCACGGTATCCGGAACCCAGATAGTGCAGGTCCAGGCCTCCGCGACCGGTGCGCCCGCAGGCGGAATAACCGTATCGGCAAACATCGGCGGCACAAGTTATCCCTGCACGTATAACAGCAACGACGGCTATTACGAATATTCCTGGGATACCACTCATACTACGAACAACTCTTCTGTTCCGATATCCGCCACGGCGACATACAACAGCACAAGCGCCACTTCCTCGTCAATCTCCGTAACTGTCAATAACGCTTCGGGCGGCCTCCCGTCAGTCAGTATCGTGTCGCCGGCCTCCGGCACTGTTGTAACCGGGAGCACTACGCTTCAAATTGAGGCTAATCCCAACGGCGGGACTATAAACTCGAATACCGGCGTGCAGGCATCGTATGACAACATCAACTGGACGCCCTGTCCGTATAACTCAGCCGACGGCTACTATGAACAGGCCATTCCGGTAACGCCCCCGGTGGCATGTAAATCGTATACAATCTATGTATATGCGACCTCGACCAACGGCAGGTCAACCACGGTCCAGGAGACCTTCTACGTCGACACGACAAGCGCCGTATCGTGCACCATAAATGCCATGACCAATCCGGTGGCTACGTCATGGTATATCGGGCCTCCCTCTAACGCGCAGGCGACTATTGGCATAACCACCGGAACAGACGGAGACGCTGTGGGCGGAGTTACCGTCTCCATCGACGGCGGCACGCCTACCGCCGCAACCGGCTCCGTAAATTCCTGGAGCTACGTGTGGAATATTCCGAACGGCGATGACAATACCAGCCATACCGTATCGGCGACCGCTACAACCGTCTCCTGCTCCGGCAAGTCCATGATCGGCAACGCGACGCCTGTAACCTTCAACGTGGGCGATATTACGCCGCCGACGGTGAGCTCCGTAACGGTCTCGTGGCCGACCAATAACGTGTTGAGTTCTCCAAGCACCAACTCGGCCAGCCCCAGCACTGTTCCGAAGAATACGACGCTTACGATTTCGGCCACCGTTACCGACGCGGGTTCCGGGGTTAATCCAGCCACTGTAAAGCTGTACGATAACAATGCTTATACGGGCGGAGTGACTGCGAACCCTATTAACGGGGGAGTTTATACATGGACCGTAACGCCCCAAAGTGGCGTCCACAGTTACGTCTTTAATTTCGAGGCTGCCGATAAAGCCGGGAACCTGACAATGACACCCAGTTACTACCTCGTGACGCATTAGAAGGAGGGCGTGATATGAAGAAGCTCGATAATGAAAGAGGGGCGGCGCTGATTACGGCCCTGATGATGCTGACCATCCTGATGCTGCTGGGGTTTGCATCGCTGATCCTCAGCAACATAGACATAAAGATTGCGGGAAACGAGCGTTCTTCCATGGCGTCCCAGTATGCGGCGGAGGCGGGGCTTGCCGCCGCGACCGTTTTTCTGAATTCGACTTCCGGCAAGCTCGAGCTTACGGCACCCGGCCCGACGGGCGCGGGAATCCCGTCAACCTCCGATCCCACTTACGGATACCAGCCGAGCAATCACAGCTGGACGCAGACCCTTTCCGGAAACATTGCCGGAACCGGATATAATTATACGGCGACAATTTCCTTCAAAAATAATTCCACAAGCTCCGGAGTCCCCTTAACCGACCCGGGTGACATAACCCACTATCCCGTATACACCTTCGACACGGGGTTCGGTTACAAAGACTGTCCGCCGAACAAAGGCTATCCCGTGCTTATCATGGACGTTACCGCGTACGGCCCCAATAACTCCAATTGCAAAATAGAGGAGCAGGTCACAAAATATGTCATACCGATAGGGAATGCCATCAAGGGCGCGATTACGGCGAACAGCGGTATTACGCTTACCGGCCACATGACCGTCAGCGGGCTCACCTACGACGAAAACGGCAACCCGGTTTCAGGCTCAGGCGAGACGCCGCTGCCGGGTATTGATTCCCAGGGGACAAGCACGATTCAAGGCAGCGCTACATCAGAAGGTTCAACCGGCACTTTCACCAATACTACAACCTTACCGGATCCAACTACCACTAATTTTATAGGTGACCTTCCCCAGGCGTTCGGATTGTCTGACACAAGTTTATATTATGACTCGAACTTTGGCTGGATAACTCCGGATTTGTACGCAATACTCTCGACCGCAAAGGTTTATCAAGGAGGGCAGGTCCCCACATCCGGCGACCTTGCAAGCGGCGGGATATTTTACATACAGGAAAATTACGGCGATCAGGGATACGGAGGCTCGCAACTCAGCGGCAACGGTCTGCTCCTTGTCCATAACCCCAACTATGTCCCTGATGCATGGAGGGTGTCCTGCCCCACGGACCCGACGACTGGCCAACCGAACCCCAATTATAAACTTAGTAGCTTGATGTCATATTACGACGGCAGGCTCGACAGCAGTAATTCGCTGTATACGAGTGATCCATCCTGGCATACTAATGATTTTAACGGTAACCCTCCCGGGGCCGCCCCGGAAAACCTCGGAAACATAACCGGCGGTAACTTCAAAGGAGTTATAATAGCCGATAATATAAACAAGATAGCAGGCAACGTCAATATATATGGGGATATCATATCCCTCGGTACTCTAATAGCCAATGTGAATCAGTTCGGCGCCGGCACCGGGTCTATCCTTTACAGCCCGGACGCCATAAGCAAGTACGTAACGGGTAAGGCATCCATAAACAAGAGGCTCTCCTGGGAGAAGAAAACCGCTTATTGACGCGTTTAACGGCAGGTTGCGGCGGGAACCCGATAATTTGAACCGGTTTCCCGCCTTTTTATTTCCCTTGATAGCTTCCCTTCCCTGTGATATTTTAAAATTAACCTGATAATGGCAATACCTTTTTACCCTCGCCCCCCGTGGGAGAGGGTGGCCTTAAGGCCGGGAGAGGGTTTATCCATGCTTACCGCAAAGGATGTAATGACCCGCGATGTGATTACCGTGGGCCCAAGGACTACCGTCGAGGAACTGGCGAGGCTCTTAATCGAGCACCACATCTCCGGCGCGCCCGTCGTTGACGACGCCGGGGAGCTTGTGGGCATCGTCACGGAGCACGACCTCATAAACCGCGAGAAACGCCTTCACATCCCGACGGTCGTGCAGATATTCGACGCCTTCATATACCTTGAGAGCTCGAAGAGGTTCGAGGACGACCTGAAAAAGATGGTGGGGACGAAGGTGGGGGACATATGCAACCCGCACGTCGTGACGATAGGCGAGGACACGGCCCTTTCCGAAATCGCCACCATAATGACGGAGAAAGACATACATCTCCTGCCGGTAATGTCCGGTAAAAAACTCGTAGGCATTGTCGGGAAGGAAGACGTGCTGAAGGCCTTCTCCGGGAGATAAGACGTGCGGGCCTGCTCCTTTACAAGCCGCTCCGCGCAGGAGACGAGGGATGCGGGAGCGAGGCTTGGCCGCCTGCTTCGCTCCGGAGATTTCATCTGCCTTAAAGGGGAACTCGGCGCGGGCAAGACGACGTTCGTCCAGGGAGCCGCGGAAGGGACAGGTTCCGAAGAGACGGCGACCAGCCCAAGCTTCGCCATCGTCAACGAATATCACGGAAGAATAACGCTCTACCACATAGACTTATACCGCTTGAGCGGCCCAGGCGACCTTGGCGACATAGGGTTCCGGGAGCTTGTGGGCGAGGGGACGGCGATGGTGGAGTGGCCGGAGCGCGCGGGAGACGAGCTTCCCGCCGAGCGGCTGGAAATCGTTTTCGAGCATCTTGGCGGGGACACGCGGCAGATTACCGTTACCGCCACAGTCCCGGAATATGAGAGGTTCCTGGAGGCCATATGCCCGCCCCGGTAATCAAGAGAATCGGGATAATCTGCAAGCACGACAACGCCCCGGCCTGGGAGCTTGCAGGGAAGCTCAAGACCTGGCTGGACGGGTGCTCCATCGAGACCGTATTCGACAATGGAACCGCCGCGCACCTTGGGCTTCCGGGAGTCCGGAAGGAGGATGTGCCGGAGCGTTCCGACGCGGTGGTGGTCTTCGGCGGCGACGGGACTCTGCTTTCCGTGGCGCGCCTTGTCGCGGAGAGGGGAACGCCCATAATCGGCGTAAACCTCGGCACGCTTGGATTCCTGACCACCGTCCCGGTAGAGCAGGTCTACGCGACAATGGAGACCGTCATCACCGGGCAGTACAACGTCCAGGAGAGGATAATGCTCCTGGTCTCCATAAAACGCGGCGGGAAGGCAATCTCGTCGAATCATGTCTTAAACGACATGGTAATAAACAAGGGCGCGCTCGCAAGGATAATCGACCTCGACACGTTCATCGACGGGAAATTTCTTACCACCTTCCGGGCTGACGGACTGATAGTATATACGCCCACAGGCTCGACGGGCTACTCCCTGAGCGCGAACGGCCCGATTGTGCACCCGTCTTTAAGCTGCCTTGGGATTACGCCCATCTGTCCGCACACGCTTACGAACCGGCCCCTGATACTCCCGGACACGGTAGTGTTCGAGGCCGCGATCCGCTCCGAGACGGAGGACGTCTACCTTACGCTGGACGGCCAGGTGGGTTTCCTGCTGAAACCGGATGATGTCGTTGAGGCGAAGGTCGCCTCTCACAGGATTTATATGGTGATGAGCCCGCAGGAGGACTACTACCACATGCTCAGGACGAAGCTGAAATGGGGCGAGAGATGAGGGTCAAAAAAACCGCCGCCGGTCAACCGGCCTCTCCTGCCGCGCCGCTCGCCGGGTATGCCGAATACCTGCGCGATGCGGGCGTGATGGAAATCTGGGGGCCGGAGAGCTTCCGGTGGGCGGGAATGAAGCAGAGGGGTGAAGCATACCCCGGCCTCGGCGATGTTCATACCCTGGACGCCCTCCGGGATTTTATCGGGGACTGCAAACGCTGCAAGCTCTGCAACGGCAGGACTAATATCGTCTTCGGAGCGGGCAATCCCGATGCGAAACTGGTATTTGTCGGCGAGGGGCCGGGACGGGACGAGGACATAAAGGGCGAGCCGTTCGTGGGCCGGGCAGGACAGCTCCTGACCGACATAATCGAGAAGGGCATGAAGCTCGAAAGAAGCGGCGTATATATCGCAAACGTCGTGAAGTGCCGCCCGCCGGAGAACAGAAATCCCGAAGAAGGCGAGATAGCGGCCTGCGAGCCGTTCCTTAAGAAACAACTTCAACTTATAGCTCCAAAATTTATTTGCACATTGGGAAAGTTTGCTACGCAGACGCTGCTCAAGACCAAGGAGCCGATAAGCTTGCTACGCGGTAATTGGCGCGAATACGAGGGGATAAGGCTTATACCGACCTTTCATCCCGCATATCTCCTGCGGAACCCAGGCGACAAGAAGCTCGTGTGGGCGGACGTGCAGAAACTCATGGCGGAGTATAACGGGGAGGATTAAGTGAAGAGACTCTGGGCGCCCTGGAGGCTGGAATATATCCTTGGCGAGAAGCCGGACTGCTGCATCTTCTGCACCATGCCCGCCGAGGACAAGGACAGGGAGAACTACATCCTCTACCGTGGCCGCGAGAACTTCGTCATTATGAACCGCTACCCCTACAACAACGGCCACCTGATGGTCATCCCGTATAAACACGCGGAGGTTCTGGAGGATTTCTCGGATTCCGTCCTTGCCGAGGCGATGGTCCTTACACGCGAGTGCTGCCGGATAATAAAGGAGGCCATGCACGCGCAGGGCTTCAATGTCGGCCTGAATGTCGGCGAGGCCGCGGGCGCGGGCATAAAGGAGCACCTGCACTTCCACATCGTCCCGCGCTGGGCCGGAGACACGAACTTCATGTCCGTCGTCGAGGACACCCGCATCATGCCCCAGCACCTCACGGAGACGTTTGAACAATTGTTGCCGGGATTTGAGAAGCTGAAGCTGTAGGAGGTCTTTCTTGTCGCTCGACACGCCGCTGATGCGGCAGTACAGGGAAATAAAAAAAAAGCATCAGGGCGAGATACTCTTCTTCCGCATGGGCGACTTCTACGAGATGTTCGGGGAAGACGCAATCAAGGCCTCGAAAGTCCTGGAAATTGCCCTTACCACTCGCAATAAGAATTCCGACGAGCCGGTTCCACTGTGCGGCGTGCCGTATCATGCCGCCGACGCATACATAGCGAAGCTCATCAAGCGCGGGTTCAAGGTCGCGGTCTGCGAGCAGGTGGAAGACCCAAGGCAAGCAAAGGGTATCGTCAAGCGCGAGGTCATCCGCGTAATCACGCCCGGCACGCTGCTTGAGGACAATCTCCTCACGCCCTCCGAGAACAATTTCCTCCTTTCTATTGCACCGTATAAGAAGAAAATCGGCCTCGCGTTCATTGATATTTCCACTGGCGAGTTCTATCTCGCGGAGTTTGCCGAAAGCGAACAGGAAAAGCTTTTTGGAGAGATTGAGCGCATAGCGCCCTCCGAGATACTCCTGCCCAAAAGCTCGGCGGATAAGGAGCCGCTGTCGGAAATCTGCAAGCGGTATAAGGAACGCATCGACCTCTCCGACGACTGGCAATTCGACGCCGGCGACGGCGAGCAAAAACTCCTTGAGCATTTCGGCGTCAACTCCCTGGTCGGCTTCGGAGTGGCAGGGATGAGCGCCGCCCTGGCCGCGGCATCCGCCGCATTCATGTTCCTTTCCGAGACTCAGGCGAAGTCGCTTAAGAACATCAGGAAAGTCCGGGCGCACAACCCGGCGTCGTACATGATGCTCGACGAGGTTGCGCTCAAGAACCTCGAAGTCATCGACAGCCCTTCCGGCAGGGAAGGCACGCTCCTTAATTGCCTCAACAGGACGGTTACGTCGATGGGCGGCAGGCGGCTTTCTTCCTGGCTTGTCAGGCCGCTCATGGACCTGCACTCGATTAACCTTCGGTATGAGGCCGTCGCCGAGCTTGCGGACAATTTCTCCATGCGAGACGTCCTGCGGGATTCGCTTCGCGGGATTTCCGACCTTGAGCGCCTGATGGGCAGGATATGCTCCGGCGTCGCAGGGCCGAGGGATATGGCGAATCTCCGCAATTCGCTTGACGCCCTGCCGAAGGTGCGGGAGGCGATAGCGGAATCCGGCGCGCTCCGGCTGAGCGAATTGAAATCGGTATTTTCCGATAACCGCGAGCTTCGCGCCCTGCTTGAAGAGGCCCTTTCCGACGAGCCGCCTCCGACGCTCAAGGACGGTGGCGTGATAAAGACGGGATACAACCCGGAGCTCGACAAGCTTCGGGAATATTTCTCCGACGGCAGGGGAATAATCGCGGGCATCGAGGCCGAAGAGCGGGCGAAGACCGGGATAGATACGCTTAAGGTACGATATAACAAGGTCTTCGGCTATTACATAGAAATCACGCGCGCACACATAGCGAAGGTCCCGGATTACTTCATCCGCAAACAGACGCTCGTCAACGCGGAAAGATACATCACGCCGGAGCTTAAGGAATACGAAGAAAAAGTCCTGGGCGCCGGGGAGCGGATGCTTGAGCTTGAGGCGAGACTATTCGCCGAGCTTCGGGAGCAGGCGGCGCTTTATGCCGCAGCTGTTCAGGCGACGGCGGAAGTAATCGCCGAGATGGATGTCCTGGCGTCCCTCGCGGAGGCTGCCGTATCCCGCGGCTACGTGCGCCCCGAGATGGACGGCGGCGAGGTAATCGAGATACGCGAGGGAAGGCATCCGGTCGTAGAGGAGATGGTCGGACGCGAGAAGTTCGTGCCGAACGATTGCAGACTCGACTCCGGGACGAAACTCGCCATAATCACCGGGCCGAACATGGCCGGGAAGTCCACTTACATGCGCCAGGTCGCGCTTATTCTCCTCATGGCGCAGGCCGGCTCTTTCGTCCCGGCGGCGTCGGCAAGGCTTGGGATTTCCGACAGGATATTCACCCGCGTCGGGGCTAGCGACAACATCTCTCGCGGTCAGAGCACGTTCATGGTGGAGATGAACGAGACCGCGAATATCCTGAACAATGCGACGGCGAAAAGCCTCGTGATCCTCGACGAGATTGGCCGGGGGACATCCACGTTCGACGGCCTGTCCATAGCCTGGGCCGTGGCCGAGTTCATCCACGAGAACATCCGCGCGAGGACGCTTTTCGCGACGCACTACCACGAGCTTACAACGCTTGCTTCGACTCTCGCTTGCGCCGGGAACTTCAACGTCTCCGTGAAGGAGTACAAGGACGAGATTGTTTTCCTGCGCAAGATAATAGAGGGCGGGACGGACCGTAGTTACGGCATACAGGTTGCGCGCCTTGCCGGTCTTCCGGGTGAGGTCGTCTCGCGCGCGAAGGAGATACTGTGCGACCTTGAGAAGAAGTCTCACGACAAGTCCGAGACGCACCCGCACAAAGACAACGGGAAGGCGGGCCAGGCGGACCTCTTCTCGCCTGTGGTCGATTATGCCCTCGCGGACGAACTCGCCGGGGTGGATATTGTTAATCTGACGCCGATGCAGGCGCTGAAGCAATTGTCGGAGCTTAAGGAACGCGCGATGAAGCTGAAGGAAAAGAATGATACCGGAGGTTGAATCTTCTCCTGCCGGTTGATATGCTTCTCATGTCTTGGAAAAGGAGGCGTTTATGTTTAAGAAGACACTGGCCATGATTTCACTTATTGTATTTACGGCGTCCCCCGCAGCTTTCGCGTCCGCAACCAGGACGAAGCATGTCGAGAACAACAATGCCGAATTCCAACGGAAGTCCAAGGCGCGGTTTGACGAATACGACAGAAAATTCATGGACTGGAGCGAAAAGGCAAAGAGGCAGGGCGAGGAAATTTACCGTGAACAGAAGATAGAGCTTGAGAAGAGCAGGGCCAAGGCCGCGAGTGACATTAAACGCCTGAACGCAAAGAGCGAAAAATACGGCAAGGAGTCCTGGGTTAAAATGAAGGCAGAGACGAGCAAGGCCCTCGACAGTTTCGGCAAGGCCCTTGAACGCGCCGGATCGAAACTCAGAAAGAATTCGGCAAAGTAGGGGCTTGAGTTGCTGCGCCCGGAGGAATCCCTCACCCCCTGCCCCTCTCCCGGAGGTAGAGGGGTGAAGGTAAGCTGTCATTCTGAGCGAAGCGAAGAATCTGCTTTTGCGGTTTACTCATATCACGAATCAAACTCCCAATAGTAAATCTAATCGATAGGGAAAATTCATTGTCAGTAGTAATTTCCGATTGCATTCGGAACCTGTTGATTGTTAGAGTAAAAATCTGTAAAAATCACAAATTTTCCCCGGCATCGAAAACGGGGTAAAAATTGGCCTTCGCGGGCGGGTTTCGGGGTAAAAAGGGGGCGCGGGGAAAGAGTGTTTTGGGGTAATAAACAGGTATTTATCTTATGGCGCAAAAAAGCCGGCGGTCTGTCGGGGGGAATACAGCGCGCCGGCTTTTTCTGAATGTTTTTAGCGTCTTAGCAACCGACGGGGACTTTTGTAATCATCCTGCGGACCATCTTCACGGTGCCGTTTTCGTAGGTGAGGATGACGTGGTCGCCAGGCTTGAAGCCCTTCATCAACGCTGCGGTAGCCTTCAAGGTCATGTTTTTATTGGTGTTTTTCGGGCAGAAGACAACCGTGCCCTTTGCCGCGTTCACAGACTTTAGCATACCCTGCGCCCTCATCTCGGCAGCAAACGCGGAAGCTGCGATGCTGCAAACAAATAATGCCGCTATCAAAGATAATAAAACCTTTTTCATGTCCACCTCCCTTAAAATTTTCACTTCCCCCCGGTTAATTATAACCTGCGTTTCTGTGACAGAAATCACAGAAAGAATATCAGACGGCTTGCAAATTTTCAAGAAAAATAAAACTGTATTTGACTATAAAAAAGAATTGATGGTAAAGTATAATAAAATCAGGGGACTATGGTATTGGACAACTTGTTGATTTTCGAGAAAAGTTCTCCCGGAAGGCAGGGATATTCCCTGCCGGGAGCGGACGTGCCGCTTCGCCCGACAGACGAGCTTATCCCGCCTGAGTTTATCCGAAGCGCCCCGCACATGCTCCCGGAGCTTTCCGAGCCGGAAGTCGTGCGGCATTTCATAAACCTCTCCCGGAAAAACTTCAGTGTTGACTGCAACTTCTATCCTCTCGGCTCCTGCACGATGAAGTACAATCCGAAGGTAAACGAAGAGGCGGCGGGAATGCCGGGGTTCGACCTGATACACCCGTTGCAGCCCGTGGAAAATTCCCAGGGCGCGCTTAGGCTTATGCATGAACTGGA
>JAJYJM010000004.1:39738-52740 GCA_021789495.1 Nitrospirota bacterium | reverse complement strand
GCCTACCGTCGAAATAGAGGGCGGCAGATATTTCCTCGATTACGACAGGCCCTTATCCATCGGGCGTTTGCAGGCGTTCGGCGGCAGCTTCGGAGTCCTTGTGCGCGCGCGGGCGTATATAAAAACGATGGGCGCGGAAGGGCTTCGTGAGGTCTCAGAGAACGCGATAATCAACGCGAATTACCTCCTGGCGCGGCTTAAGGGGCGATACGCGCCCGCGCACGACAGGTTCTGCATGCACGAGTGCGTCTTCTCGGCCAGGAGGCAGAAGGAGCGCGGGATACACGCCATGGACATCGCCAAGCGGCTCCTGGACTACGGCTTCCACGCGCCGACGGTATATTTCCCGCTCGTCGTTGACGAGGCGATAATGATCGAGCCGACGGAGACGGAATCGAAAGAGACGCTGGACGCCTTCATCGACGCGATGATCAAGATAGACGACGAGACCGGTGGACCGGCATCAGGCGCCGCAGACCCGGAACTCCTGAAGAACGCCCCGCACACGACCTATCTCTCCCGTCTCGACGAGACCGAGGCCGCCAGACACCCCGTAATCCGCTACAGACGTTCATAAATTCTTCCTTATACGTCTAATTCTCCACCCATAGCAAGAACATTACGGAATTGCATTTTATGTTGAATTTTCCAACCCGGTTGATATAATCCGAATATGAGTATCAGGAAATCCATAACTAAAAAAGATTCCATTTATATCTGGACTCGCGATAGATGGTGTTGCAGATACTGCGGAAGGCCTGTAATATTTGCACCCGCTATGAAACAACTTGAGAAAATATCTCCGGCTCATGGATATTATCACGCACATTGGAAAAGACAGCACTCGCCGCTTTTAGATGAAATTGGGGCAACAGTAGACCATATACAAGCTGTGTCCAACGGCGGCTGCAATTCGATTGATAATTACAACACGTCATGCTGGAGATGCAATCTGGACAAAAAAGACAAGCCGTTAGAAAATTGGGGGAAGATAGTAGAATCATTGCCATCAAGTTGGGACGGCCTGTCTTCTCTGTTTGTCAGGTTTTATGATGATGAGTCGGCTGACTCCACTGACAGGCAATGGTATAGGCTCTTGTGTAATTTAGGCTGTCATTCTGAGCGCAGCGAAGAATCTGCCTGTACGGTTTTAAAATGAGCTATTATGTTTACATCCTTGCCAACAGATATAAAACTATTTATACGGGTGTTACTAATGATATAGCAAGGCGAATAGGAGAGCACAAGAGCGGCCTGGTACCTGGTTTTACCAAAAAATATGACATCAATAAACTCGTATATTTGGAAGAAACTGAAGACGTAAGGGCGGCCATTGCTCGTGAAAAGCAGATAAAAGGATGGCTCAGAACGAAAAAGATTGCATTGATAGAATCGGTTAATCCCAATTGGAAGGATTTGGCGGAAGAATTTTAAAGGCGGATTCTTCGCTGTGCTCAGAATGACAAACTAAGAACGAAGAAAGAGCAATAAGGATGCCTAAGGAAAAAACATTTTTCGCGTGTCAGGCGTGCGGGTCGATGTCCCCGAAGTGGATGGGGAAATGCCCGGAGTGCGGCGGGTGGAACACGATGGTCGAGGAGCGCGAAGCCCCCGCAGAGCGCGGCGCGGCGGCGCAGTATATCGACTCCGCCAAGGGCCGCCCGACGCCGATTGCGGAGATAAAAAGCGAGGGCGAACACAGGGACATCATCGGCATCGGGGAGCTCGACCGCGTGCTGGGTGGCGGCATCGTAAAGGGCTCGGTCGTGCTTGTCGGCGGAGACCCCGGCATCGGGAAATCCACGCTGATGCTCCAGGCGATGGACGAACTCGGCAGGCGCGGCAGGCGCGTCCTGTACGTCTCCGGCGAAGAATCCGCGCGGCAGATAAAGCTTCGCGGAGAGCGGCTCGGCGCCGGCTCGGAAGGCTTGTACGTCCTTGCGGAAAACCAACTCGAAGACATCCTCCGGCACGCGGCAGAGGTGAGGCCGGACGCGTTCGTCGTCGATTCCGTCCAGACGCTCTATACCGCGAGTATCTCTTCCGCGCCGGGGAGCATCTCGCAGGTGCGCGAGGGCGCGGGCCAGTTGGTCGCGTTCGCAAAAAAGACCGGGACGCCCGTGTTCATCGTCGGGCACGTGACGAAGGACGGCTCCATCGCCGGGCCGCGCGTGCTGGAGCACATGGTGGATACGGTGCTATACTTCGAGGGCGACAGAGGACACGCCTTCCGGATACTGCGCGCGGTGAAGAACCGCTTCGGCTCTACAAACGAGATAGGTGTTTTCGAGATGAAGGGCGCGGGACTTAAGGAGGTAAAGAACCCGTCGGAGATTTTCCTTGCGGAACGCAGGTCAGACGTGACCGGCTCCGTCGCCGTATCGACTGTCGAGGGGACGCGCCCCATCATGGCGGAGCTTCAGGCGCTCGTAACACCGACGACCTTCGGCAACCCCCGCCGCACGGCCATCGGAGTTGACTTCGGGAGGTTCACGCTCCTGCTCGCCGTGCTGGAGAAGAGGGTCG
The DNA here is from genome assembly GCA_021789495.1 of Nitrospirota bacterium. Classification (GTDB taxonomy): domain Bacteria; phylum Nitrospirota; class JACRHJ01; order JACRHJ01; family JACRHJ01; genus JAKAHE01. The sequence goes on along the minus strand of JAJYJM010000004.1, from coordinate 50,214 downwards.
GGCTTCACCTCATGGGACAGGACGTATATGTTAACGTGGTCGGCGGCCTGAAGGTGGACGAACCGTCCGTTGACCTGGGGCTTATGGCGGCGGTGGCGTCGGCGTTCAAGGACGTGCCGGTGCCGGCGAACGTCGTCGTCATGGGCGAGGTGGGCCTGGGAGGCGAGGTGCGGGCGATTGCGCAGGCGGAGATGCGTGTTCACGAGGCGGCGAAGCTTGGCTTTGCCAGGTGCATCCTGCCGGCCTCGAATCTCTCGAAAATGCATAAGGTAAAGGGTATCGAGCTTGTCGGCGTTTCTCAGGCCGACGAGGCCCTGGAGGCGGTGCTTGGATGAAATATATAGTTTCGTTTATGCTTTGCCTCCTGCTTGTATCGGCGGCTTATGCGGACGGCCAGGGCGAGCTGAAGCTAACCGGCACGGTGAGGCGCGCGATGGCCGCCGGCGGCGAGACGCCGGTATGGGCGCTGATTCTCGATTTCGAGACGGCTGCAGACGGAAGGATATTCAAGGAGATAGAGCTTGCCCCCGGTGACACCAATATGGACCAGTATAAGGACCGGCATGTAGAGATAACCGGGACACTAAGTAAGAAGACCGTCGCCGGGCGCGGGCAATATACCGTGCTGACGGTTAAATCGATTAAAAAAACCGAATAATCAGTGCAGCCCCGCCGGAGCGCCACCCCTGGCCCGTTTCAGGAGGGCCAGGAACGGGATGACTGAGGCGAACGCGATGCAGAGGATGAAGAAGATGCGGTTATATGCGAGCATCGCCGCCTGGCTCTGAACATCGGCATAGAGCATCGCCAGCGATTTGCTTCCCGCAGCCGCGGGAGCTATTCCCCTCGCTATCAGTCCGGACTTTATCTGCGAGAACCTCTCCTGGAAAACCGGGTTGTAAGGGTTGACGTTGGCTGCCAGCACGTTCTGGTAGAACTGCGAATACCTCTGGAGCATCGTGGCCGCCATTGAGATGCCAACGCCGCCTCCCATGTTCCGGAGCAGGTTGTAAAGCCCCGTGGCGTTTCCCATCTCTTCTTTCGGTATCGTCCCGAACGTCAGGGTTGTGAGCGGCACGAATATCATGGCAAGCCCGACGCCGAGTATTACGCGCGGCCAGACGAACGTCCAGTAGGACGCCTGAAGCGTAAACCGGCTCATCAGGTAAAGCGCGACGGAGCCGATTACGAGCCCGAAGAAGGCAATCTTCCGCCCGTCGTGTTTCTTGAGCGCAACGCCCACCATCGGCATGGTAACGAGGGTCGCCATGCCTCCCGGAGCGAGCACCATCCCCGCCAGCGTCGCGTCGTATCCCATGAGCGTCTGGAGCATCAGGGCTATCATGGTGATTGCGCCGTAAAGCGAAAATCCGAATGTGAACATCAGGAAATTCCCGGCGGAGAAGGACTTGTCCTTAAACAGCCTTAAATGCACTATCGGGTTTTCGTGGTGGAGCTCGTAATATATCAGGCTGACAAGCGCGATAACGGCCATGGCCGCGAAGATTACTATGAACGTAGAGCTGAACCAGTCGTCCTGCTGGCCCTTGTCCAGCACGACCTGTATCGCTCCCATGCTGACGACGAGAAGCCCCAGGCCGATATAATCTATGCTGCTGATTTTCTTTTTTATGTACGACGGGTCGAACACGAAATATTTAACCATTATTACGGCAATTATGCCGGTCGGGATATTTATGTAGAAAATCCAGCGCCAGCTGATATTGTCCGTAATCCAGCCGCCAAGGGCCGGGCCTATTATCGGGCCGAACATTGCGCCCACGCCGAATACCGCCATTGCCGTGCCGTGTTCCTCCTTCGGGAACGTCTCAAGGAGTATCGCCTGGCTCATCGGCTGGAGCGCGCCGCCTGCGGCGCCCTGGAGTATGCGGAAGAATATCATCATGCCGAGGTTCGGCGCGGAACCGCAGAGGAACGAAGCAATAGTAAAAAGCGTTATGCAGGAGAGAAGGAACCTCTTGCGCCCGAAAAGGCCGCCAAGCCAGCCGGTCATCGGGAGCACGACGGCGTTGCTGACGAGGTAGCTCGTAAGCACCCACGTCACTTCGTCCGCCCCGGCGCTGAAGCTTCCCTGCATGTGCGGGAGGGCGACGTTCGCGACGGAGGTGTCTATAATCTCCATCACGGTGGGCAGCATTACGGAGACCGTGACGAGCCACTTGTTTACTTTTTTCGGCTCGGCCATTTAAAGCGCGTTCCCGAGGACCTTCCAGAAGTTTTCCCCGGTATGTATCGTCGGCACGACGCTCATGCCCACCCGCAGCAGATGGTTCGGGTCGCTCGTCTGGTCGATTATTATTTTTACCGGTATCCTCTGGACGATTTTTACGTAATTTCCCGTGGCGTTCTCCGGCGGAAGCAGTGAGAATGCCGCCCCCGTGCCGGCCATTATGCTGTTTACCGTGCCCCTGAATTTCAGGTTAGGATATGCGTCCACGGTAAACTCCACAGGCTGGCCCGGACGGACGTATGTTAGCTGGCTCTCCTTGTAGTTTGCCGTAACCCAGGTGTTGTTAAGCTCGACGACGGCCATTAGCGGCTGCCCCGCCTGGATGTTGTTCCCCGGCTCGACGGATTTTTTTGTCACATAGCCGTCGGCGTGAGAGACGATAGTGGTATATTTGAGGTTAAGCTTCGCCTGCATGAGCATGGCCGCCCTCTGCGCAATCTTCGCCTTTCTGCCGCCTGGGACAAGGAAGCCTGCGTTCGCCTCGGCCCTCTTCCGGGCGTCCTGAGCGTCCTTCAGGGCGGACGCCGCGACTCTTTTGTCGGTCGTGAGAGTATCCAGGTACTGCCTTGCGATGATTCCCTTACTGAATAATATCTCCCCGCGCGCAAGGTTCTTCTCCGCGAGTTCCAGCCGCGATTTCGCAAGGGCTGCCGCGGCCTCGGCGGAGCCGACGTTTGCGACGTCGCCATGCGTCTCGTTCCTTGCCATGTCGAGAGCCGCCGCGGCGTTATCGACAGCCGTAAGGTAATCTGCGCGGTCAAGCTCCACAAGAACGTCTCCTTTTTTCACCGGCTGGTTGTCGTGAACCCTTACGTCTTTTACATGGCCCGGCACGCGGGCGGAGATTTCGTATATGTGCGCGTCGATGAACGCGTCGTCCGTGGCAACGTCGATTTTGGACATCGCGTATACCCGGATTCCGGTTATTGCGCCGATAACAAGCAGGATTATAAGAATGACCGCCGCTCGTTTTTTCTTGTTGCTGTTTTTTTTATTCTCTTTTTTGTTTTTTTCCCTGACCTCGGCCTTTGCTTCCGTCGCGGCCCCGGTCATGTCTTTCTCCGGCATCGCTATTCCTCCGTTACCGTCTGATCTTTAAAAGAATATTTTTTAGACTACGTATCTCCCGTTCGCTTAAGTTTGATGTAAAAACCTCCGTAACCTCATCCGCGATGGAGCAAAGCTCAGCCTTAAGAGATCTGCCTTTTCCGGTCAGGCAGATGCGCCGGGCGCGCCGGTCGGAGGCGTCTTTCATGCGTCTTACAAGCCCTTCCTTTTCCAGCCTGTCCACAAGCCCGACCATCGTCGCGCGGTCTATCCGGCTCTTCTCCGATATTTCCGCCTGGGAGAGGCCGTCCTCCTTCCAGAGGAACGCCAGGAGCGAGAACTGCGGCGGCGTAATGCCGTAGTCCTGGAGCCGGTCCCGGAAAATGGCATAGCCCCTCCTGTATGCCTTCGCAAGGAGGAATCCGACGTTCTCTTCTATGTCGTATTCGGCGGTCTGGGTCATAGCCATATTTTATTTAATAACTGATAATTTGCACACAAATTATATCAGATTGTGAAGGATCGCACAACATTTTTAATGATATGGGTTTCGATGCGTATTCTATGGCGGGAGCGGCGATGGTTGGACTAGCTTCATGGGATTCGCTGGGGCATCTCTACAGGCTCACTCGCTATGCGGCAAAAACTCGGCCTTGAGGCCTCAGACAGGTTTGCCGCATGGCCTCTCGTTTCGCCGAGAGCTGCCGACGGCTCATCCCGAATTGCGTTCGCCCAACCATCGCCGCTCTGCGTTCCTTACCGATTCCAGCATGTTCCGCACCGTCGGGAACTGCTCCGCGTTCGTGTGCGGCAGAAAGAGAGAGGAGACATATTCGTCCATGAATGAGCGCGATACGGATAGCTCAAGATATGTCATCTTCCTTGCGATGTCTTCCACGTCCTTACGGAGCGCCCTGGAGAGGAGCGCCATGTAAGCGCCCATTATGGAGGTGTTTCCCAGGAACTCGAACTTCGACACCGGCAGATCCGGCAGAAGTCCGATGGTTATGGCGCGCTCTATGTCGAGATAATTCCCGAATCCGCCCGCGATGTATACCTTGTCCACGTCCGAGAAGGTATAGCCGACCTCTTTCAGAAGTGTGGAGAAGCCGGCGTATATCGCGCCCTTCGTGCGGACTATGTTGTTTATGTCCGGCTCGGTGAGCGAGATGTCTTTGCCGGAGCCGGACTCCCCGGCCCGCACAAGGACGAACTCCGGGCCGTCCTCGCCGACCCGCACCCTGTCGCTTCTCTTGTCCATGTTGATTTTGCCGCGCAGGTCGATTACGCCGGCCAGGAACATCTCCGCGACGGCGTCTATCATCCCTGAACCGCAGATGCCTATTGGCGCGCAGCTGCCGAGCGGCGGGCAGTTCCCTATGACGGCGATCGTTACCTCGAACGTCTCCGGGTCTATCGATACCTTCTCGACGGCACCGTCCATCGCGCGCATGCCGAACTTCACTCCCCCGCCCTCGAAGGCAGGCCCGGCGGAACATGCCGCTGTAACCATCCAGTCCGAATTGCCCAGCACAATCTCGCCGTTCGTGCCGATGTCTATGAATAGCGTAAGGTCTGGCCGCTTGTAGAGCTTCGATGCGAGTATGCCGGAAGTGATGTCGCCGCCGACATACGAGGCGACGCACGGCATGGCGTATATCACGCCGAAATCGTTTATCTCCAGGCCCAGGGCGCGTGTGCGCATAAGCGGGAAGAATGTCGCCGTGGGGATGTATGGCTCTTCCCGGATATGGGAAGGGTCGATCCCGTAAAATAAGTGAGTCATAGTGGTGTTGCCGGAGACTATGATGGTATCGATACCCTCAGGGTCTATTCCATTTTTCTTTGTCATCGCCGTGAGCATGTCGTTTACCGCGCCGACGGCAAGCTTCTGAAGCTCGTCCAGGCCGTTCTTTTCGGAGGCGTATATCATTCGGGAGATTACGTCCTCGCCGCATCGCACCTGCGGGTTATACGTCGAGGCAATGTCGAGTATCTTCCCGGTGAGAATGTCCACGAGGTAGACCACGATGGATGTCGTGCCGATGTCCACGGCGGCGCCGTAGCGGGGTTTTAAGGTGTCGCCCGGCTGCACGTCCATTATCTCGATGACGTTGCCGACGCCCAGGAGCGTGAGCGTAACGGCCCAGTCCCCGGCGCGAAGCGCTGCGGCCATTTTTCTTAAGATGTGGAGGTTGAACCTTATCTCCCGGGCCTCGTATCCGCGTTTTGAAAGCTCGCGCTTTATCCTCTCGGCGTCGGAGATATTGTCGTCTAAGTCCGGCGGCGGAAGCCTCAGGAATATCTTCCTCGTTACGGGTTTGAACTCGCCGCCGCAGGTGGTCTTAACAGTCTTCCGGAGCTCGTCGAGCTTCGAGCCCTGGGCGATCTTGCTCCCGCGCCGCATCTGGGAGGAGAGCGGAATCTCCACGACAATGTCGGTCTCCGGGAAGCTCCGGCAGGCAAGCCGCACGCCCTGGGAGAGGTCTTTTCCGGTCAGGAAGCCGCTTTCTTTGGAGGTTACGTTTCCCTCCTTCAGGATTATCCGGCACTTGCCGCAGTTGCCCTTGCCGCCGCAGGCGGCGTTTATGTGTATGCCGTGGGAACCGGCGGCCCGGAGTATGGACTGGCCGTCTTTGGCTTCAACGGTCCTGCCGCCCGGGTAAAAAGTTATTTTGTGCATAGCCGTAAATCTTACACTGAAAAAAAGCCCGGCGTCAAGAGTAATAGATTGACATCCGCACAAGTTTCGGTTACAAAAAAGGCATGTGGACTATTCTTATCCTGGCCGTCCTGGCGTTAAGCATCGTCCTGTCGTGCATGTTTATCATCTACGAACATCAGAGTCCGGCGGCTACGATGGCATGGCTCCTGGCTATGATCCTGCTCCCGTTCATCGGCCTTGGCGCATATTTCGTCTTCGGCAGGAGGAAGGTCAAGATGCGCATCCGGCTCTTGCAGGCCATTCAGAACGCGTTCGGCGACGTCCGGCAGAAGCTCGAGTTCGACAGGACGCTGAACAAGTCCCTCTCCGCGATAGTCCGGCGACACAGGGACCTCATGCGCCTCGCATACAGCTTCCCGGGCCCCCCTCCGACGACCGGAAATATCGCCTTGGTGCAGAAGGACGCCGGGGAGTCCTATCCCGACATGTTCGAGGCGATAGCGGGCGCCAAAAATTATATACACGCCATGTATTATATCCTGAGGCCGGACGGGACGGGCACAAAGCTCAGGGACATCTTAACCGAACGGGCGAAGGCGGGAGTGGAAGTCCGGCTGATGTACGACGACATAGGGTCGTGGTCAACAAAGCTGAAGTTCTTCGAGCCTCTCGTAAAAGCGGGCGGGCAGGTCAGGGAATACAGGCCGGGGTATTTCTCACGCTTCCGGGGCGCGTACGCGAACTTCCGGAACCACAGGAAGATACTCGTCGTGGACGGCAGGACGGCATACACCGGCGGGATAAACATCGGGGACGAATACCTTGGCAAAGACAGGGAAATAGGCTGCTGGCGGGATACGAACATCAAGCTCATCGGCCCTGCGGCAAACCACCTCCAGCTTATATTCGCCGAGGACTGGTTCTATGTAACGGGCGAGATGCTTGGGACGAAATACCTTGCCGGGGACTGGCCGGAGGACGCGGCGGGCGAGATCGTCCAGGTTGTGCCAAGCGGGCCGGACAGGCAGATAGACCAGGTGGCGAAGCTTTATTTTACGGCAATCACGTCCGCACAGAAGAGGCTTTACATCACGACTCCGTATTTCATCCCGGACGAGTCCGTGCAGACGGCGCTCATAGCCGCCGCGCTTCGTGGCGTGGACGTGCGGCTGCTCATTCCGAAGAAGTTCGACAGGGACATAATAAAATACGCGAGCCAGGCGTATTTCAAAGAGCTGCTCGAGGTCGGATGCAGGATATATCAATATAAAAAGGGATTTATACATTCCAAGACCATGAGCGTGGACGGAGAGCTTGGCATCGTGGGCACGGCGAACATGGACATCCGGAGCTTCCGTCTGAACTTCGAGGTCTGCGCGGTCTGCTACTCGAAGGCTGTCGCGGAAAACCTCGAAAGGCATTTTTACGAAGACCTGGAAGACTCGATGGAACTCGACATGAAGCGCTTCCGGAAACGCCGCAGGAGGGACAGGTTCCTTGAGAACCTTGCGCGGCTGATGAGCGCGGTGCTGTAAAAATAAAACGTCATTCCCGCGGAAGCGGGAATCCAAGGACTTTAAAACTTAACATTAGCGCCGTCCAGCATATTAAGCAACTCCGCCGTCTTTCGCTCCATCAGCTTCCTATCTCCCCGCGCCTCGACGTTCAGCCGCACGAGCGGCTCTGTATTGGACATGCGGAGGTTGAAGCGCCACTCCGGATACTCTATGCTTATTCCGTCGGTGTGGTCGATGAAGAGTGCGCCGGGAGAATAGCGCTCTTTCACTTTTTTCAGCGCCGCCACAGGGTCTGCAATCTCCCTGTTTATCTCGCCGCTAACAGGGTAAAGACGCTCGCGCTCCTCGACAAGCTCGGAGAGTTTTTTCCCCTTTCGCGCCATGACCTCAAGGACGAGGAGCCACGGGATCATTCCGCTGTCGCAGTATGAGAACTCGCGGAAGTAGTGGTGCGCGGACATCTCGCCGCCGTATACCGCGTCCTCGGCGCGCAGCCGCTCCTTCATGAACGCATGGCCGGCCTTGCTGAGTACTGGTATGCCGCCGGCGACTTCAACTATGTCACGAGTGTTCCATGTGAGGCGCGGGTCGTGAATGATCTTCGCCCCAGGACTCTTGGCCAGCATCGCCTCCGCGAGCAGCCCGACGATATAATATCCCTCGATGAAGTTTCCCTTTTCGTCGAAAAAGAAGCATCTGTCGAAGTCCCCGTCCCAGGCAAGGCCGATGTCCGCGCCGGATTCGACGACGGCCTTTGCCGTAGCGTCCCGGTTCTCCGGCAGGAGCGGGTTCGGGACGCCGTTCGGGAAATCACCGTCGGGTTCGGCGAATATCTTCGTGAACCTGAACGGGAGCCTTTTCTCCAGCATGTCTATCACGGGCCCGGCGCAGCCGTTGCCGGGGTTTGCAAGTATCTTGAATTGCGGGAGGTGCGACGGTTCCGTGTACGATAAAATGTGATTTATGTATGCCTCGGAAGTGTCGGCGTCGTTTATCTCTCCGCGCCATACCGCCTTGCCGAACCCGCCCATTGCGGCGAGGGTCTCTATCTCCTTCAGGCCGGTGTCTCCGCTTATGGGCCGGGATTCTTCCCGGACGAACTTCAGCCCGTTGCAGCCCTTCGGGTTGTGGCTCGCGGTTATCATCACGCCGCCGGAGGCGCCAAGGTGCGCGGTCGAGAAATATACCTGCTCCGTCCCGCAAAGCCCGATGTCCAGCACGTCCATGCCGGAATCGAGAAGCCCCTCGGAGACGGATTTCGCAATCGCGGGGCTTGAAAGCCGCACGTCCCGACCGACGACGACCGCGCCGGGTTTCAGGATTTCCGCCATCGCCCGGCCAATGTGATATGCGAGAAGCTCGTCAAGTTCTTCCGGGACTTTGCCCCGGACGTCGTAGGCTTTAAAGCAGGATAGTTTCATAAGACAGATTCTTCGCTCCGCTCAGAACGACAGAAATTGGGGGTGTTATGATTGCATCAATTCATTTTCAAGGCGAATATGGTCCGCCTCTACCTCCGAGAGCGCGAGGAACACCTTCTTTACCCGCGGCTCGATTGCCTCGACGGAAGACCGCGCGTAGAACTTCGACGCCTCTATCTCCCTCTCGTGGGCGAGCCGGAGGTTCTCCGGGTCGTCGTCCGTCGCCGTGGAGTTGGCAGGGTTCGGCGGCGGGAACTTACACTTGAGAATCTTTTGTATTACGCTCGCGTGCTCGTTCTCCACTTTTGCAAGACCTTTAAACACGCCCTGGAGCTTCATGGTCTTCGCCTTTGCGGAGGCGTCCCGGTAGAAGGGCGTATTGTCCACTTCGAGATGAAGCGCCTTTTCAAGGTTCTGTCGGGAAATCTCCGAAAGCTCCGTTATGGCAAGGTTTTCGTCCACCCACTGCTCGACCGGGACGAGATACTTTGCCTTCCCGCCGCAGTATGGGCAGTTTGACGGCGCTGCCGTTCCAATAAAAACGTCTCCGCATATCCGGCATCTGAAAAATTGCATGACAGTCTCCTTCATAACTCCCCCGGCTTCGCCTCCCCCTCTTAGCTTAAGAGGGGGATGAGAGGGGGCGTTACTTATTTAAATAGATTATCCCGCGCTTGTCAACAATAAGCCTTGAATCTCCTGTTTTTTTTGGTTATTATTCCGTATGGCTTTTCAAGACGTCCAGAGGCTCAAAAAAGGTCGTACGGAACCCCTGCCGTATCATTTCGCCGCCAAAACGTTCATGCCGCTCTTCTTTTGGGCGATACGCAACTGGCCTCTGTGGCTCTCACGCGCCTTCTCCTGGATTATAACCGCCATATATTACCCGTTCTTCGTCAAAAGGCGGCACGATTACCAGGATAACCTGAAGCACATACTGGGGAAGGACGTTTCGAGATGGAAGCTGTTTGCCGCGACCTTCCGCATGTGCGTGAACTACGGCTATTACCTGATAGACCTGTTCCGGTACAACCACCGCCGGGAGGGCGAGCTCTCGGAAATCCTTTCCCATGCCGAGGGGTATGATAACGTAAAAGACGCCATCGCCAAGGGCAAGGGCGCGATACTCCTCACCGCGCACCTGGGGAATTGGGAGATGGGCGGGATAGTGCTCTCCAAGCTCGGCCATCCGGTAAACATAGTCTATTTTCCGGACGGGCATGAGACCATTGAGCGGGAAAGGACGAGGAAGCGCATGATGCGCGGCGTCAAGGAAATCCGGCTGGACCCGTCAAAAATTTCTCCACTGGAAATGCTGCGCGCGCTCCAGAAGGGCGAGCTCGTCGCCATGCAGGGGGATAAGCTGTTCCACGATAGCGGCGTCAAAGTCAAGTTCTTCGACGCCGAGGCGTATTTCCCGCGCGGGCCGGTTCTGCTCTCGATGCTCTCCGGCGCGCCGATACTGCCGTCTTTCATCCTGCTTGACAAGGACGCCCGCTACAGGATAATAGTCGAGGAGCCGATCTACGCCGTAAATACCGGCGACAGGGAAAAGGACGTGCGGGAGAATCTGGA
>JAJYJM010000004.1:0-39638 GCA_021789495.1 Nitrospirota bacterium | reverse complement strand
CCGGCGCGCCGATACTGCCGTCTTTCATCCTGCTTGACAAGGACGCCCGCTACAGGATAATAGTCGAGGAGCCGATCTACGCCGTAAATACCGGCGACAGGGAAAAGGACGTGCGGGAGAATCTGGAGAAGGTTGTGGCGGTTTTCGAGAAGTATATCGGGCAGTATTACGACCAGTGGTACTGTTTCACGAGGTTCTGGAAATGAAGATTAAACTGATATACCCCGAATGGGGAAATTTTCCGCTTAAGTACCGGCGGTACATCCACACGCTGGGGATGATAACCGTGGCGGCCCTGACGCCGCCGGAGATTGAGCTTTCCTTCACGGACGAGCGCATCGAGCCTGTCGATTTCGACGAGCCTGCGGACATGGTTGCGATTTCCGCCATGACGTGCCAGGCAAAGCGCGCATACGACATAGCCGACCGTTTCCGGGCGAAGAACATTCCCGTCGTCCTGGGAGGGCTTCACCCCTCGCTCATGCCGGAGGAATCCGCCCTGCATGCGGATGCGGTGGTCGTAGGCGAGGCGGAGGGGACTTGGGAGGGTCTTGTAAAGGATTTTATAAGCGGTTCCATGAATAAATTCTATAAATGCGTCGAGCGGCCAAAAATGGAGAACGTCTCCTGGCCACGGCGGGACCTCCTTGCGGGGAAGGGATATATTCCGATGCAGTCCATGCAGGTCTCCCGCGGATGCCCTGTGAACTGCGAGTTCTGCTCCGTGCCCGGCCTCTTCGGGACGTCCTACAGGGGCAGGCCGATAAAGGAGGCGCTCGCCGAGCTTGAGAAGATGGGTGAGTATATCTTCTTCGTGGACGACAACTTTCACCTTGCAAAGCGCAGGAGCTACGAGCTTTTCGACGGCATGGCCGGGATGGGGAAGAAATGGACGGGCCTTGCGCCCCTTGCCGCCGCGCAGGACAAGGAATACGTGGACAGGCTGGTGGCATCCGGCTGCTGGCTCCTGTACGTGGACGTGGGGCCGTGGATGGCGGCGTCCTTCGGAGAAAGACGGGCGGGATTCACCACCGCCGAGAAGCACCTGGAAAACATAAAGAGGTTCCATGACGCGGGCATAAAACTTATCGCCTCGTTCGTGTTCGGATACGACTACGACGACAAGGGGGTATTCGAGAGGACGGTCGAATTCGCCAAAAAGACCGGCATAGAGGAGTGCGAATTTTTGATACTCACCCCGTATCCGAAGACGCGCCTGCACGAAAAGTTCGAGGCCGAGGGACGAATTATCGACCGCGACCTCTCCCGCTACACCACCACGAACGTGGTATTCAGGCCCGCCCTTATGACGCCTGACGAGCTATACGAAGGCTATATCGGGGCATGGAAGGAATTTTATTCAAAGGACGTTATCGAGGAGACGGACGAGGGGCTGGTTGTAAAGACGATGTCGCAGTTCCCGATAGACCCCGGCGTTTTCGACCGCATGATAGACGAGCGCTACCGCCCGGAGGACAGATGGGTCGAAAGCTTCGTGCGGCAGGGTAGGCTGAAGATAATGAAAAAAACTTCTCTTTAAAAACCTTTCTTTTTCGGATATAATTCACGCCCATGAAATATTTTCTTGTAACCGCGCTGAAGAACCTCTGGGAGAGCAGGATAACGAGCTTCTTTACCGCCGTCACTCTGGCGGTCGCATTCGGTTTCCTGGGCGCGTATCTCGTTGTTTTTCTTAATATTAAAGGCGCTTTTTCCGCCGCAAACGAGAAGTTCCCCTTGACCGTATACCTCTCCGACGGCGTAACCGCGGCGCAGATGGACGCCATCGAGGGCCGTCTTAGTTCCGACCCGCTCGCGGCCTCGGTGGGTTACACGTCCAAGTCCCAGGCTTTAAAGGATTTTTCCGGGAGCGACCAGGAAGAGGGCGACCTTATAAACAGCATGGGGATGAATCCCCTTCCGGCCTCTTTCGATGTCGGCCTTAAGGCCGGAGGGGCGCCCGGTTCGGCTGAGAAGCTTATCCAGGGCCTTAAGTCCATGCCCGGCGTGGAGGATGTGCAGTATCTCCAGGAAGAGGCCGGGAGGCTCAAAAATCTCTTTAATTCCTTTGAGTTAGTCGGGCTTGGCCTTGGGCTGGCCGTGCTGATTGGAGTGGTTTTCATAAGCTACAGCACTCTCCGGCTTGCGGTGCTCCGGCACGCCTCGGAGATAGAAGTAATGAAATTTCTCGGCTCGACAAGGCCGTTTATCATGGGGCCGTTCCTTGCCGAAGGGGCGCTCCAGGGGTTTGCCGCATCGGGAATTTCCGTGGGATTTCTTTATGTTACGGTTCGCTGGGTAGAGACGTCGAAGGCCCTGCCGACCCTATCGGGTGATGTGCATTTCCTGCCGCCGGGCGTGTGGATTGGGCTTATGTTTGCCGGGACGCTGCTTGGGTTTACGGGCAGCTTTTTCGCCTTCTTTCGCAGTCTTAAAATGTAGCGAAACCGCGCCCCGCCCCATAAAAACAACCCTGTTTTCGATACCGTGGGGAAAACGCGGTTTTTCCATGTTTTTACTTTAATAATATACATGTTACGGAAGTAATCCGGAATTGCTATTAACAGTGAACTTTGCCGACCGATGAGGTTTGCTCCTGGTGTCTGGTTTCAGATTATTAGCAAGTCGCATCGTCATTACAGGGGTGTTATGAAAGTCGCTGGGTTCCCGATTAAACTATTCGGGAATGACAGACAAAGGCGAAACCTGGATTCCCATTTTCACGGGAATGACGGACATAAATACGGATTCCCCGGTTGCGCCCGAATGGCGGGCTTGAGAAATTAATTGACTATAACTTTAGATTGTGAGTAAATGTCGGCCCATGAACAAGACGACCGAGAAAGTCAGCTGCCCGCAGTGCGGCTCTTCCGAGAAGATAATCCCTATCATATACCGGTGTTCCACGGAGGACTACGAGAGGTACCGCGAGCTTGAAAAGAAGGGCGAGGCGATACTCGCGGGCTGTGTGCTTTCCGTTGAAGTCCCGAAATGGTTCTGCAGGAAATGCCGCCTGAACATCTGGGAGTCGGATTTATAAAGAAAGCGGATAAAACCTGGATTCCCGATTAAGGCATTCGGGAATGACGAGCTTGAGGCGCAGGGTGTCCGGTGAGCGGATATTAAGATGACCGAGATGCAAGTGTTGACGAAATGAGCGGCCACGGCAGATATTGTCTGAGCGAAGCGAGTTTATCTGCCGTAGCGAATGAGTCTTACAATTGCGCGAGGGAGTCTTCCGGAAGCGAGCCGGACAACTGCGGCCCGCACGGAATTTCGCGGCGGATTTTTATAACCCTGCTATGCCTTTTTATCCTCTCCGCCTGCGCGTCTGCACGACCACGAATCACGAGCACGAATCGCGTCTCTTCCACCCTTCCACGAACACTAACAGCTGATACGAACTACGTCCTTTACGACAGAAACGGTATGCCGCTTACGGATACCGGGTCGCCGAAGCCGCCTCCGCCGCCTGGGACGGCGTACCCTGCAATCGCGTCGTGGTATGGGCCTGGGTTCCAGGGCCATCGCACGGCGTCGGGTGATATTTTCGACGAGGACGCCCTGACGTGCGCGCACAGGTCGTACCCGTTCGGCACGAGGCTTGAGATAGAAAACCCGCAGACGGGGAAGGAATGCGTCGTGACGGTAAACGACCGTGGGCCGTTCGTAAAGGGCGTTGACCTGGACATCTCGCGCGGGGCGTCGCGGGCGATAGGGAGGCTCGATACCGGGTCTGTAATCGTCCGGGAGATTGGCCGGGACGCCTCGTATATCAGGCAGGCAAGGATTGGGAATATCTCAGGGAAGGGGTTCTATACCGTCCAGGTCGGGGCCTTTACGGCCCCGGAGAACGCGGAACATCTGCTGGCCGGGCTGAAGCTCGGCTACAGCGACGTGAGAATATCCGGGGTTGTGGTCAAGGGAATCTTATACAGGCGGGTGCGCGCGGGTAAATTCGGGAGGCTTAGTCAGGCCCTGGGGCTTGCCCGACGGCTCGCGCGCGAGGGATACCCGGCGTGGGTGGTCAGGGGATATTGAGGCCCTTGCATATTTTCGCTATCTCCCGATTTTAAAATTATCGAGTCTCTTTCCGAAGACGGACGAGAGCCTGTAGAAATCCTCCGCCTCTTCCTTTGTCGCCCTTCCCGCTTCAAGCATTTTCCCGGAATACGATTCTATTGCGGACGCCTCGCGCTTCATGTCCGTAAACTGCTCGCGCAAGCTGCCGTTCATCGTGTTGAACGAGTCGGCGAAGCTTTTCAGTTCGTCTCCCGCGCGGAGCTCGAAGCTGCCGGTCAGGTCTCCGCTTCCTATTCTTTCAACCGCCTTGCCGAGCCGAAATATCGGCCCTGTAAGTCTCTGCGATATAATCAGCACGGCCGCTACGACCGCCGCCAGGACCAGGAGCATGACCCAGAAATTGACCTTCAGGAGGGCCGGGATAACAAGGGCCGAGGTGCTGGTTACCCGGATATGGCTCATGTAAAAGAGGTCCTCCGCTTTCCGGCTTACGGAACGGTAGACGAAATATCCCGCCGCCGCGAAACCTGCTGCGCCCAGGGCCAGAAACCTTGCGACGAACCGGGACTGAAAACCTTTCTTGATGAAATAGTTCCGTCTCCTGCAGCGTCTTTGTCCGGAAATGTTTTCCATCGGGTCTCTCCTATTTTATATGGCAGGCGAGGCATAGATCCTGGTAGCTGTCCGGCGTGCCGATTACCAGGGCGTCGACCTGGCTGCTGTAAGGGTCGTGGCAGGTGCAGCAGCCGATCTTCCCGTCGAACAGCTTAAGCCTTTTGTCGAGGTTTTCCACCTGGACGTAATCGTCCCTGCCGTCCGCCTCGGTTTCGTAATCCGCGCCTATCGGGTGAGACAGGCCGATGTCGGCTTCGGCATGATTGAAGACGCCGATATTCAGGGTGGTTTTCTGGTCTGTGCCGTCGCCGTGGCAGTCGAGGCAGGCAAGAGAGAGGGGGTCGATGTCCGCGCTCTGGTCTATGACGTCAAAATTGGCGAATCCGTGGCTTTTGTTCATCACCGTCCAGTGGAATTGAACGGACGTGCTGTTCTCGTTTACATCAGCCTCGGGCGAATCCATCTGTATCTGTTTGATGCCTTCCTCCGTATTGTGGCACGTGATGCAGAAGCTCTTGCCGATTACGTCGCGCCTCAGGAAATAAGTCCTCCGGCCCGTCAGGGGGTTGATATAGGCCTCATGGATGTCGTGGCAGGTGACGCAGGTTATCCTTCCCTGTGAGTCGAGCGGCATGTCGGGAGGGATGTTTACGCGGTTCGACGGCACTATGTCCACCTGGTGCGATATTGTCTTTGACATGTCATGGCAGCGCGCGCACAGGTTGGTAATGGTATCGGTGAAGCGGAGCGGCTCGCTGCTGCCTTCCGTGGGAAGCGTGAAATGGCATGAGAAGCAGTCCGACTGCGTGAAGGCGTGCGGGTTCGGGTTATTGCCGTATTGCGTGGCGAAAGCGGCGGCTGCAACGGCGGTCGCCAGGATTGCGAGCAGGTATGTCCGGCGCATTTTTTTCCTCTTAATTTTAAGTCCTTATCAACTCCAGCCTGCTTAAAAGCTCGCCCGCCGCCGTATGCGCTTCGCTTAAAATCGCGCCGCGTTCCGCCTCGGAGGCGTATTTTAACCTCCGGGCGCATTCGTCCAGCACGGCGTATGCCTCGCGTATGCCGGATACCTTTTCACGCAGGCCGAGTATCATGGAATTTACCTGGACGGCGAGTTCCTTCGCCTCGTCTTTTTCCCTCAGGTTGACGTCCGACGACAGATCGCCCCCGGCGACCTGAAGCGCCGTTCTTTCCATCTTCCAGAGCGGTCCGGCGAGCCTGTGGGACATAAAAAGCTCCAGGACGATTATCCCCATTGTCAGGATACCCAGGGCGGCGGCCTCGGACAGGCCGATTGCGAAAGGCAGGCTGAACCTCAGGGTTTCTATGGTCTGGAGGGCTTCGGAGAATCCGCCGCTTATGTCTTCATTGAGAAACATGTATATTGCTGCGCTCAAGACCGCGGCTGAAGCCATGATCATAATACCGGTGTTAAGCGCCGTCTTCGCCTGAAACGCCTTACCGATATAATTTGTTCTCATTCTCTCCCTCCCTTCATGCGGCAAAAAGCTTTAACTCCTTGACACTTAAACTCAAACGTGTTAACTTGCCAGACAGTTGAGCGGGTTATATTAAAATAAATTTTATATATTATAGTTAAGCAATGGAAAATAAATTTGTCAAGCCGGTCTATCCCGGCATAGAGGAATTCAGGGAAAAGGCCAGGCGTGGGAATCTAATCCCGGTATACTGCGAGCTGCTCGCGGACATGCTTACCCCGGTCTCGGCGTTCCTCAAAATCGACACGGGGAAATACTCCTTCCTGCTCGAAAGCGTCGAGGGCGGCGAAAAATGGGCCAGGTATTCATTCCTCGCCGCCAATCCCTCCGTTATAATCCGGACTGAGGGGAAAAAAGGTTATATCGAAAGAAACGGCGAAACGGAAGAAAGTGATCTGTCCGGCGACCCGATAGAGTTCCTGAAGCAGGCCATGAGGCAATACCGTCCGGTCCCGGTTGAGGGTCTGCCTCGGTTTTTCGGCGGGGCGGTCGGATATTCCGGTTACGATATAGTCGGTTTCCTGGAGGATACCGGGACAAGGGAAAAACCCGGTCTCGGCTGCCCGGATATCCTCTTCATGCTGACGGACACGCTGCTCATCTTCGACAACATCGCCCAGAAGATAAAGGTCGTGGCAAACGCATATATCGACGGCGACGGCGTCGATGCGGCATACGCTAAGGCGGTAAATAAAATCGACGCCCTTGTCGATACCCTGAAGGCGAAACCGCCGAAAAGGAAAAAACCGAAGGCAAAGATTGCCGGTCGGCTGAAGTCCAATTTCACGAAAAAGGCTTTCGAGAAGTCGGTAGTCAAGGCTAAGGAATATATAAAGGCCGGCGACATATTCCAGGTAGTCCTCTCCCAGAGGTTCGAGGAAAGGGCAAAGCTGGATCCGTTCGACGTCTACCGCGCGCTCCGGGTGATAAATCCCTCGCCCTACATGTTCTACTTGAACTGCGGCGGATTTGTCCTTACCGGCTCGTCTCCGGAGGTTATGGTGCGGCTGGAAGGCTCGCGCATCGACCTGCGGCCCATCGCCGGAACCAGGAAAAGAGGTGCGAGCGAAGATGAGGACGAATCCCTTATAAAGGAACTCCTGGCCGACCCCAAGGAACGCGCCGAGCATATAATGCTGGTCGACCTGGGGCGAAACGACGTGGGCAGGGTATCGAAGCCGGGCCGTGTCGCCGTGAACGAGCTTATGGTCATCGAGAAATATTCCCATGTCATGCACATAGTCTCGAACGTCCGGGGCGAGTTGGACGAAAGCCGGGACGCATACGACGTTATGAAGGCGTGTTTCCCCGCCGGCACGGTCTCCGGCGCGCCGAAGATCCGCGCCATGCAGATAATCGAGGACCTGGAGCCGACAAGGCGCGGGCCGTATGCCGGCGCTGTAGGGTATTTCAGCTTCACGGGCAACATGGATACCTGCATTACTATACGGACGCTCCTCTTCAAGGACGGCAAGGTCTACGTGCAGGCGGGAGCGGGATTGGTCGCGGACTCCGTGCCTCAAGCCGAGTATGCCGAGACCGTGAACAAGGCCGCCGCGATGATGAAGGCGCTCGAGATGGCGGGAAAAGGGTTATAATTATGCTTTTGATGATAGACAACTACGACTCCTTCACCTATAACCTCGTCCAGTATTTCGGCGAGCTCGGCGAGGAATTGAACGTATACAGAAACGACAAAATTACGCTGGACGAGATAGAGCGCCTTCGGCCCGAAGGAATTGTCATATCCCCCGGCCCCTGCACGCCGAAGGAAGCAGGCATCTCGGTTGACGCGATAAAGCGCTTCGCGGGCAAGATTCCCATACTCGGCGTCTGCCTGGGGCACCAGTCCATAGGCGAGGCGTTCGGCGGGGACGTCGTCCGGGCCGCGAGGCTCATGCACGGCAAGACCTCCATGCTCCACCACGACGGCAGGAGCATATTCAAGGGCATCCCGAACCCGTTCGAGGCCACGCGCTACCACTCGCTTATTGTAAAGCGCGAGACGCTTCCGGATTGTCTGGAGGTATCGGCGTGGACTGACCAGGGCGAGATAATGGCGCTTCGGCACAGGGAGTTTTTTGTGGAGGGCGTGCAGTTCCATCCGGAGTCCATCCTGACTGCGCCGGGGAAAGATATACTCAGAAATTTCCTGCGGCTGATGAGGGGATAGCCCTCACCCCCTGCCCCTCTCCCGGAGGGCGAGGGGGTTAAGGATAAAGAATGATAAAGGACGCTATATTAAAAGTTGTCGAGCGCCGGAACCTCTCCCAAGAGGAGATGGAATCCGCGATGCGCGAGATAATGGAGGGCGAGGCCTCCCATGCGCTTATCGCCTCTTTCATCACCGCGCTCCGGATGAAGGGCGAGACGATAGACGAGATAACCGGCGCGGCGCGCGTCATGCGAAAGAAAGCCACCCGCATACCGATTAAATCGCGTCCCGTGTCGATAGACCACGACGACATAAACCTCGACCTTGAGACGATACTCGATACCTGCGGCACGGGCGGAGACTCTACCGGCACGTTCAACATTTCCACCACCTGCGCGTTCGTCGCGGCGGGCGCGGGGATAAAGGTGGCCAAGCACGGGAACCGCGCCGTGTCTTCGTGTTGCGGGAGCGCGGACGTCCTGGGCGAGCTTGGCGTGAATCTCGACATGACGCCGGAAGAAGTCGGGCGGTGCGTGGACGAGATAGGAATCGGTTTCCTTTACGCGCCGCTTCTGCACTCCGCCATGAAACACGCCCTTATTCCACGGCGCGAGATAGGCATCAGGACGATATTCAACCTGCTTGGCCCTCTTTCCAACCCGGCGGGCGCGAACGCCCAGGTGATGGGTGTCTACGAGGCCGACCTGACGGACAAGCTCGCGCACGTTCTGCTTAATCTCGGAACGAAGCGGGCGATGGTAGTGCACGGCATGGACGGCCTTGACGAGATAACCGTTACGCGCGAGAGCCGGATTTCGGAGGTTAAGGACGCTGCCGTGCATACGTTTATTCTCGACCCGCGCGATTACGGTATAGAGATTTCCTCAGCCGACGGGCTTCGCGGCGGGGATGCAAAAAAGAACGCGGAGATTATACGCGCCGTCCTGAAAGGCGAGAAAGGCCCGAGGCGCGACATTGTCCTTCTGAATTCCGGTGCGGCGATTTATATCGGCGGCATGGCATCGTCGATAAAAGACGGCATGGCAAAGGCGGCGGAGTCGATTGATTCCGGCGCGGCGCATAATAAACTTGAGCGGATTATCGGCGTTGGAAATTAAGCAAGAAAGCGGGAGGCAATTAATGAGAAGCAACGCAAAGAAAAAACCGGAGATGGTCTATCGAGGAGGCAAACCGGTATCGGTTATCCTTGATATAGACCGGTATGAAAAAATGCTGGAGAAGCTTGAAGATATTGAAGATTTGAAAGAACTCCAGGAGATGAGAAAAAAACCGGTTAAGTTTCGCAGTTTAGATGATTATTTAAAGGATAGAGAAAAAAGTGCATGAGGTCCTTCTTGCACCAGCGGCCGAAAAGGATTTGGATAAGCTTCCTAAAAGCCTTTTCACGAGAGTAACAAAAGAGCTAAAAAGTCTTGCCGAAAATCCAAGGCCGAGAGGTAGCAGGAAAATTGTTGGTTCAATGTCCGATTGGAGAGTCCGGGTAGGAGATTATAGAATAGTTTATGAAATAAGAGAGAACGAAAAAGAAATCAGAGTTATGCGCATCAAGCACCGGCGCGAGGCTTACAGGTGATTCTCCAGAGGATTGTCGCGGACAAGAGAGAGGAGCTTAAGGACGTGAAGGCCCGCCTGCCGTTTTCCGAGATTAAGGCGATGGCGGCGGATGCGCGCCCTGCAATGGATTTCGCCGCCGCGCTGATAGACAAGGACGCGGTCTCCATAATCGCCGAGGTGAAAAAGGCGTCGCCCTCGAAGGGCCTTATCCGTCCGGACTTCGACCCCGTTTCCATAGCCCGCACGTACGAAGAAAACGGCGCGCGCGCCGTCTCGGTCCTGACCGAGAAAAAATATTTCCGGGGCGACATCGGCTACCTCAAATGGATTTCCGGCAGCATAGGAATCCCGGTGCTCCGCAAGGACTTCATATTCGACGAATATCAGGTCTACGAGGCGCGCGCAAACGGCGCGGATGCATTCCTGCTCATCGCATCCATCCTTGAACAGGGCCGGATGGAGGACCTCTACCTCCTTGGGAAAGAGCTTGGAATGGAGGCGCTGGCCGAGACGCACGACGAGGGCGACCTTGACAAGGTTCTCGATTTGACGTTTAAAATAATCGGGATAAACAACCGGGACCTTAAGACCTTCGACGTTGACATAAAAAACACCGAATACCTGATAGAGGAGATACCGATGGACAGGGTTGTTGTAAGCGAATCCGGGATCTCGACGAGGGATGATTTGAAGTTCCTGAAATCCGTCGGCGCGGACGCGGCGCTCATAGGCGAGGCGCTTATGCGTGAGAAGGATTTCGGTAAGAAACTGCGGGAACTTACGAGCCTTCAGGCGGCGTTATAATTTTCCTCAACCTTATCACCTCGCCCCATTGTGGGAGAGGGATAAAGGGAGAGGGGGAAAATGGTTAAGATTAAAATCTGCGGCATCACTAATATGGAAGACGCGATGGCCGCCGCCGACGCCGGGGCGGACGCGCTGGGGTTCGTCTTCTTCGAGGAGAGCCCGCGCTATATTGACCCCGTCAAGGCCGGAGAAATAATGGACGTCCTGCCGCCGTTTATAAGCACGGTCGGCGTATTTGTCGATGCCGATGAGAACTTCCTCAAGTACGCCGTCAATGAAAGCGGTGTGGGGATATTGCAGTTCCACGGCTCGGAAACCCCGGATTACTGCGCCTCCTTCGGTATGCCGTATGTGAAGGCCTTCCGTGTAAAGGATATGGAGAGCCTGGGCGCGCTGAATGAATATAAATACGCGGCGGCATTTTTGCTGGACACTTATTCCGATGACGAGCCGGGCGGGACGGGAACATCTTTCAACTGGGATATAGCTGAAGCCGCAGTTCGAAGCCGGTCTACAGGCTGGAAAATAATACTCGCCGGTGGCCTGACGCAGGACAACGTGGCGGAGGCGATACGTAAAGTCAGGCCGTATGCCGTGGACGTGTCCTCCGGCGTCGAGGCGGCGAAAGGCAAGAAGGACTACGAGAAGATACGGAGATTTATTTCGGAGGTTATAAGTGCTTCCTGATAAAAGCGGGCATTTCGGGACTTATGGCGGGAGGTATGTGCCGGAGACGCTCATGCCCGCGCTGCTCGAACTGGAAAGGGAATATAACAAGGCCAGGAAGGACAAGGCCTTCAGGCGGGAACTGGATTATTATCTCGCCAATTTCGTCGGAAGGCCCACGCCGCTTTTCCATGCCGCCAGGCTTACGAAGAAGCTCGGCGGGGCGAAGATATATCTCAAGCGCGAAGACCTGGCGCATACCGGGGCGCACAAGATAAACAACGCGCTGGCGCAGGCGCTCCTTGCCGTGCGCATTGGGAAGAAGCGCATCATTGCCGAGACCGGCGCGGGCCAGCATGGTGTCGCCACGGCGACCGCGGCGGCGCTCCTCGGCCTTGAGTGCGAGGTATACATGGGCACTGAAGACATACGGCGGCAGGCATTAAACGTCTTCCGCATGAAGCTTCTTGGAGCGAAGGTCGTTCCGGTAGACATCGGCAGCCGCACGCTCAAGGACGCCATATCCGAGGCCCTGCGCGATTGGACGACGAACGTCCGCACAACGCATTACATCATGGGCACTGTCTTCGGCCCGCATCCGTATCCGGCGATGGTGCGGGATTTTCAGTCGGTCATCGGGAAAGAGGCATACAGGCAGATACTGAAGGCTGAAGGGAAGCTCCCGGATTTGCTTATTGCATGTGTCGGCGGCGGGAGCAATGCGATGGGGCTTTTCTTCCGCTTTATGAAAGATAAGGTGAAGATGGTCGGAGTCGAGGCGGGCGGCATGGGCATCGAGTCCGGCAAACACGCCGCGCGTTATGCAGGCGGGTCGCTCGGCGTCCTCCAGGGGACTAAAAGCTGGCTCCTCCAGGACGATGAGGGCCAGATACTGGAGACGCATTCGGTGTCTGCCGGGCTGGACTACGCCTCCGTAGGCCCTGAGCACAGCTTCTACCGCGACAAGGGCAGGATAGAATACACCTACGCCACGGACGACGAAGCGCTGGCCTCATTCGACCTGCTCTCCCGGACCGAAGGGATAATCCCGGCGCTTGAGTCCTCCCATGCCGTGGCGGAGGCGGTGAAGCGCGCGCCGAAGATGAGGAAGTCCCAGGTGATAATCGTGAACCTGTCCGGCAGGGGAGACAAGGACGTGAACCAGGTTGCCGAGATAAGGGGGGTCAAACTATGACCCGGATAGAGAATAAGTTTGCGGAACTGAAAGACAAGCGCCGCTCCGCGTTCATCCCGTACGTAATGGCCGGAGCCCCGGACATCGAAACTACCGGAAAGATTGTCCTGGAGCTTGAAAAATCCGGGGCGGACATAATCGAACTCGGCGTCCCTTTTTCCGACCCGCTCGCCGACGGCCCGACAATCCAGCGCGCGGCCATACGCGCGCTCAGGCAGAAGACCAACCTGAAAAAGGTATTCGCCCTGGTAAATGAAATCCGGAAGTCGTCTGAAATCCCGATTATCCTGATGCTGTATTACAACTTGATTCATAAATACGGCGAGGAGAGGTTTGCGGGCGACTCTGCAAAGGCCGGCGTGGACGGCTTTATCGTGCCCGATCTGCCGCCTGAGGAGGGAAAATCCCTCGCGGAACATTGCCGAAGCCGCGAACTTGACCTCATATTTCTCCTTGCGCCGACTTCGGATAACGACAGGATAAAGCTGGTGTCGAAAAGCGGGGGCGGGTTCATCTATTACGTTTCGCTTACAGGCGTTACCGGCGCGCGGGAGAGCATAGCCGCAGGCGTGGAGATGGCGGTCAGGAAAATCAGGCGCATGAGCGGCAGGCCCGTCTGCGTGGGCTTCGGAATATCGACCCCTGAGCAGGCCGGTGAAATGGCAAAGATAGCCGACGGCGTAATCGTCGGCAGCGCGATAGTCGGAAGAATAGAGCAGGCGGCCGGCCCGGAAGATGCGGTGCAGAAGGCCGCGAAATTTGCAATGGAATTAAAGGAAGGAATCCTGAGAGCGGGGCGCTGATTACTCGAAATACGGGTTCTGCCGTTTCTCCAGTCCTATCGTCGTATCGTCTCCGTGGCCGGAATAGACTTTTGTGTCGTCCGGGAGCCTGCCGAGTTTATCCTTCAGTGAGTGAATAATCGTGTCGAAGTCTCCGCCGGGAAGGTCCGTCCTGCCGATTGAACCCCAGAAGAGCGTGTCGCCGGTGAATACAACCTTGACGTCTTTCACATACAGGCTTATGCCGCCGGGCGTGTGTCCCGGCGTCTCGATAACCTCCATCTCCACGTCCCCGGTTTTTATCCTGTCCCCGCCTTTCAAAAAATAATCCGGCTTAGGCGGCCTGGCCGTCTGCATCCCGAAAAGCGCGGCCTGAGCGGCAGTATTTTTCAGGAGGAGCGCGTCCTTTTCGTGCGCCATGACCTGCGCGCCGGTCTCGTCCTGAAGCTCTCTGGCCGCGCCGGCATGGTCGAAATGCGCGTGAGTCAGGATTATATATTTGAGTTTCAGGTTGTCTTTTCGCAGCGCTGCGGTTATTTTTTCGGCATCGTCGCCGGGGTCTATTATCACCGCCTCATGCGTCTTATCGGAGGCCAATATATAGCAGTTCACGGCGAGCGGGCCGACAACGAGAGTCTTAAAAATCATTTCGCCTTTACCTTCCGTTTGTAAGTGTTGATTATGAACGACAGCTCGTCGCTTTTCAGCAGGTATAGTATAATAAAATAAACCGCAAGCCCGGCGGCTATGGCCGCGAAAACTATTCCGGCTTTTTGTAGTATATGGCCGCTCATGGCCCAGAGATTGCCCCGTGCGATAAAATAGCAGACGACTCCCATGACGGCGGAGGCGAAGGCGGTCTTGATCCCGGATTTTAATATCTTCCGCGCCCCTATCCGGCCCATTCTTTTCCTGAAGAGGAACAAAAGCAGGAACATATTCACCATGGAAGCTATCGCGGTGGCGAGCGCGAGGCCACCGTGCCTGAGCGGGCCCATCAAGAGAAGGCTTAGGGCCGCGTTGACAAATACGGCGGCGAATGCCCCCATAAGCGGCGTCTTCGTGTCGTGGAGCGAATAGAACGCGGCGTTAAGAATCCTTACCCCGGAATATGCCCAGAGGCCCGTGGAGTAGAACATAAGCGCGTAGGCGACATTGAGCGTGTCGGCGTAGGTAAACGTGCCTCTCTGGAATAGAAGGCTTGTGATTGGGACGCGCAGGACTATAAGCCCGACCATCGAGGGAATCATAATAAACAGTATATACCCGAGCCCGAAGGAGAGCGTCTCCTTGAGGCCGTCCCGGTCGCCTGCGGCGGCCTGGCGCGACATGCTGGGAAGTACCGCCGTGGCGATTGAAATCCCGAAAATCCCGTGCGGGAACTGAAAGAGCTGCGTCGCATACAAAAGGTATGAAACGCTTCCCTGCGGGAGGTATGTCGCTATCAGGCTGCTTATGAAAATGTTTATCTGCGTGGCTGCCTGGCTGCCTATAACGGGGACCGTGAGACGGCCTATTTTCTTGACGCCGGGGTCGCGCGGGCGCATCACGAAATTAAAGAGCATCCCTCGTTTCTTAAGCGGCGGAATCTGGATCAGCATCTGAAGAATGCCCCCGAATATCACGCCCAAGGCCAGTCCTGCTATGGGCGTATTCATGTGAGGGCAGACCCAGAGCGCAAAGCCTATCATGGAGAGGTTCAGCATTATAGGAGCGGCTGCGGGGGCGGCGAAGGAGCCGAGCGAGTTTAAAACGCCCATTATGACCGCGGAGAGGCCGACGAACAGGATATACGGGAACATTATCCTGGTTAGCCGGACGGTCAGGGCGAACTTTTCCGGGTTATCGACCCAGCCGTGCGCGATTGCGCTTACGACCTCCGGAGAGAAGGCAATGCCCAGCGCCACCACTCCCAGGCAGATGAACAGAAGGAGGTAGAATACGGTGCTCGCCAGTTCCTTTGCCTGCTCTTTGGATTTTGTATGGAAGTATTCCGTGAAGACCGGGATGAAGGCCGCGGACATCGAGCCTTCGGCAAGGAGCTGGCGGAGGATGTTGCTTATCCTGAACGCCTGGAAGAAGGCGTCCGTTACCATCCCCGCGCCGAAAATCCTGGCGATTACCATAAGCCGCAGGAAGCCGAGGACGCGGGAGACGGCGGTTACGACGCTCATTGACCAGGCGGCGCGTGTGACGCTTGCCTGCTCGCTCATAAAGTGTGGTTACCGCCGGACTTGGTTATCACGGGAATCCGGACGGTGAAGGTGGCGCCTTCGCCCAGTTTGCTTTTAAGGGAAACGCTTCCGCCGTGCGCCTCTGCCACTGCCTTGGAAATATAGAGGCCCAGCCCCATTCCGTCTATCTTCCCGGTGGCGCTGGAGCGCCTGAACTTCTGGAACATCGTATCCACGTCCTTTTCCGGTATGCCGCCTCCCGTATCCGAGATGTCTATCTCAACGGAGTCTAAGGCCAAGCGCGTGGTTACGGTAACCGACGCCCCCGGCGGGATGTATTTGAGCGCATTGCCGAGGATATTGCAGATTACACGGTCAAGCTGAACCTTGTCCCCCGTGATATGGGGGAGGGCTGTCTCTTTTACGAGGGATATGGTCACGTTCCTTCGTTCTGCCTGCGGTATGAAGGCCCCCATGGAATCCTCGACAAGGTTGTTTATGTCGAGGGGCTGGAGGTTAAGCTTCAGCTTTCCGGCTTCGATTGCCGCCGATATGAGAAAATTGTCCACGAGGGTCAGTATCTTTTTGCCGCTCGTATACACGCTCGACATGGCTTTTTCGATTTCTTCCTGCCTGGAGAGCGAGCCGTCCTGTATCATCTCGGCATATGCGAGAATCGTGGAGAGCGGAGACTTTATGTCGTGCGTTATCATGGCGTTGAAATCGGTCTTCTCTTTTTCCAGCCGCACAAGCTCGTCGTTTGTCCTTTCAAGCTCGCGGTTGGCGTTTTTAAGAGACTCCATATACTCGTTTATTTTCCGGTCTCTCTCCTGGAGGGCGTCGGCCATGCTGTTGAACGAGTTGGCCAGCTCTCCTATTTCGTCCTCATGCATCCGGGGAATCCTCAGGTCGAAATTGCCCGCGCCGATCTTTGAGGCTCCTTCCCGGAGATGATTGACCGGCCTTACAATATATTCGGCGAGGTACCTGGATACCACAAGCGCAACCAGGGATACGACAAGGAAGAGCACGAAATACATCTTCAGCAGGTGGTTCATCGGTTCGAGCAGTTCCGAATAGTTCTCGTTGACACCTACCGACCAGCCGTGCCCGTGGTAATCGCCGAAGCCTATGAGCGGCGCGAAACCGGCAAGTTTTTTGACGCCGGTCGTCCTGGAAGTATAATAGGCCGTGCCTGTCTTTTTGCTCGTCATTTCCCGGAGCATTTTCGCCATGTCGGGAGGCTTGGGGAGCCTGTTGCCGTGTAAAATTTTACTCCTGTCCGGATAGCCGATAAGGATGCCGTTGCGGTTTACGAGGAATGCATAACCGCTGTGCCCGGATGCCATGTTTTCTCTTTGGACGGCGTCGATTATCTCCCAGAGATATTCAAGCTTCAGGTTGGTTGTCAGAACGCTTACGATATTCCCCGCCTTGTCGTATACAGGCGCGGCGAATGCCATCGTCGGCTTGTCGGTTATAGGCGAGATATACATGTCCGAGGAGGTAACCTGGCCGGAGAGGGCCGGGAGATACCACGAATTGCTGTAAGTCGGTTTCTCCGGTTTTTTGATGTCCTCCACGTTTATAACGCTGATGTGATCGAAATAGGGATATATTTTCAGATACTTGGACAGTATCGCGTTCTGGCTGCTGGTGGTTGTCTTAAGCCCGTAGAGCGAATAGTGCAGTGCAATCGCGCGCGTGTCTTCGAGTTTGTCGTTTAAGTAGCGGTCTACTTTGTCGGCAAGCTCCGAGGCCATAATGGAAAGGCTTTTCTCGGCCTGGCGTTTCAGCGCGTCCTTCTTGGACTGGTAGGAGATAACCCCGACCAGGAGTATGACCGAGAGGCCCAGTATGAAAAATATCAGGAAAAGCTTTGCCTTCAGGCTCTTTTGGACTCTGCTTGTCATAAATTAACCCTTGACTTGAACCGTTTGTTGTGATAAATAATCTATCTTTACAACAGCTCCCGTAAACGGGGCAGCTGCAATTTTAAATCCGGAGGTCGATTTGGCAAACCATAAGTCAGCCCTGAAAAGAAACAAACAGTCCCTGGTGCGCAGGGAGAAGAACCGCCAGGCGAAAGCCGCTCTCAGGACGCTCGTCAAGAAATTTGCCGCAACCGTGGACAAGGAGCCGGAAGCCGCGAAGGAACTGCTGGCATCCGCCGTCCCCGCCATAGCGAAGGCCGCATCCAAAGGCATAATCCATAAAAACGCCGCTTCCCGCAAGATTTCCCGCCTTTCCAAACGACTGCATAAGTCGTCAACCGCCCAGGGGGCTTAGACAGCCCCTGAAAGCTCCAGCACAAGCCGCTCCATGACAAGCCTCGGCGGCACGGGGGAACCTTTAAGCTCCCTGTCCGCCTTCATAAGGGAGCCGAAGGCGCGGGCGATTTCTCCGTCCGACATTTTCCTTGCAGGAGATTTATTACCGCCCCAGCCGCCGGCTGGCTTTTCTCCCGCCGCCATCTTCCGCCAGTTCCCGGAGAGTATCGCAAGGAGTTTCAGCGGTTCCTCGCCGTCCCGGAGAAGCTTCTCCAGCGTCTCGACGGCCTTCGATGCGTTTCCTGCCGCCGCCGCGTCCGAAAGCTCGAACACCGCGGGCAGGCCGAAATCCCCCACCGACTCCCGGACGTCTTCCTCCTTTACGTGCCGTCTCTCGCCAAGGAGATTGAATACCTTGTTAAGCTCCGCCTCAATCAGGGCTATGTTCCCGGACAGGGTCTCGGAAATGTATGCCACGGCGCCACGGTCTATGGTAAAACCCGACGCCCGGACGAGTTTCTGGACAATATCCGGTATTTCGTAATCCCGTGGCCGCCAGAAATGCGCAAAAACTGCGCTCTCCGGGAGCATATCCGAGAGCGCGCGTTCCTTCGAGCGGTCCGCCCCCATTGCGAGAAGAATTAAAACGCAGTCCGGAGACGGCGCCTTAAGATATTCCTTTATCTCCTTCAAGTCCCGGAGCTTGTCCGCTTCCTTGAGAATTACAAGGCGCCTCTCCGCCATCATCGGCAGCGTGGATGCCTGCGCCGCCACATCCGCCGCCTTTGCGTCCTTGCCGTAGAAGACGTCGAGATTGAAATCCCTCGGCGCGCCCGCAAGGGCCTTTTCCGTGATGACAGCGAGTGCCCTGTCGGCGAAGTATTGCTCCTCGCCGGTAAAGAGATATACCGGGGCCAGTCCGTTAGACCGGCATCTGTCTATGTGGTCGAAAAGGGCCTTGTGGGTAATAGATTTTTTCATCAGAACGTATCCAGCACCCTTATTATAAATTCCTCCGCAAAGCGTTTTGAGGCGTATTTTATAGCCTCTTCCCTGCGGATCTTGCTTTTGGTGACGTCCACGGTAACCCGGTAATCGGCGAACGAAGTGAAGTCGCTTTTCTTCCAGATTACCTTTTTTGTTTTTATATCAGAGACCTTTACATCCATGTGCATTATAAGCCTGTACTCAAGAATCCTCTCCTGCGGGTCGTAAGAGAGGGGCTCTAGTTCAACTTTCTTTACCTTGCCGCTTACGAGTATGTCCGCGTCGTCTTTATCCGTAAGCATCCAGCGCCCGTCGATGGCGATTTCATCCTTCAATGCCGCCGTCACGTCCTTCTCCACCAAAGGCTCCCACGAATCGTTCCGGAACATCCGGACGAAGACCTTGTATTTCCCGGCGGTGTTGCCCGTGCCCGCGCCTCTGCCTGCAAGCTGATAGCCGCAGGCGGGCAGGAAGACAAGAAGAAGGAATATGGAAATTATTTTCTTCATATCGTTTAACAAAGCCACTGGGCCCCCGTTTTCACGGGGGTGACAAACATGCTACACCACGATGTTCACGAGCTTGGATTTCACGTATATTACTTTCTTCGGCTCCTTGCCGCCCAGGAATTGCTTTACTTTCTCCTGGGAAAGCGCGGCCTGTTTCACGTATTCGTCCGGGGACTCTGCCGGAACCGTTATCCTGTCCCGCACCTTTCCATTTACCTGGACGACGATGAGGACTTCGTCCGCTTTTATCAGATCAGGGCCGAATACCGGCCACGGGACGTTCTCGATGGCAATGTCCTTGTCCAGGGCCTCCCAAAGCTCGGACGCTATATGTGGGGCAAAGGGCGAGATAAGCAGAATTAAGACCTCCACGGCCTCGCGCAGAGCGGCTTTATCTTCCGGAGTATCTTTGCCCGGCTCAAACTGGTAGAGCGCGTTCACAAGCTCCATTACGGAGGCGATGGCGGTATTGAAATGGAACCGGTCTTCCATGTCGTCGGTAACCTTTTTTATGGTTTTGTGAGTAGCGCGGCGCAGGTCTTTTGCGTTTGCGGAGGCATTCCCCGACGGCGTTCCGGCTGACTTTATAACGTCCAGATTCTCATTAACAAAGCGAAAAATCCGCGACAGAAATCGAAACGAGCCCTCGACCCCCTGGTCGGACCACTCCAGGTCCTTCTCCGGCGGCGACGCGAACAGGGAAAAGAGCCTTGCCGTGTCCGCGCCATATTCGCGTATCAGCTCGTCCGGGTCCACCACGTTGTCCTTGGACTTGGACATTTTCGCCCCGTCTTTTATAACCATTCCTTGGGTTAGAAGGTTCCTGAACGGCTCGTCCGCCTCTGACAGGCCGAGATCCCGAAGAACCTTGGTGAAGAACCTCGAATACAAAAGGTGCAGCACCGCGTGTTCGATCCCGCCGATGTACTGGTCAACGCCGTCGCCGGACATCCAGTAACTCGCGTTATCTTTCCTGAACGGCGAATTGTCGCCCCAGCCTGTATAGCGCAGGAAATACCACGAGGAATCCACGAAGGTATCCATCGTGTCTGTCTCGCGCCTGGCGTCGGCCCCGCACCTGGGGCATTTCACATTCAGGAAGCCCCAGGAAGTCGTAAGAGGCGATGCGCCCTTGCCTGTGAATTTCACGTCCGTCGGGAGAAGCACCGGCAGGTCTTCTTCCGGAACCGGCACTGTCCCGCATTTGTCGCAGTAAACAACCGGTATCGGCGTACCCCAGTAGCGTTGGCGCGAGATTCCCCAGTCCCGCAGGCGGTAGTTTACGGTTTTTTCCCCTATGCCTTTGGATTGGAGATAGTCCGCAACCTTTTCCTTCCCTTCGACATTTTGCGTGCCGTCGAACCGGCCTGATGACGTCATTATCCCTTCGTCAACATATGCCGCCTGCATCGTTGCGGGATCGAGCCTTTCGTCCTTCGGCTGGATTACGACTTTTATCGGCAGGCCGTATTTTTTTGCGAACTGGAAATCCCGCTCGTCATGCGCCGGGACTGCCATTACCGCGCCGGTGCCGTATTCTGCCAGCACAAAATTTGCAGCCCAGACGGGTATGGGTTCATCCGTTACAGGGTTTATTGCGTATGCGCCGGTGAAGATTCCCTCTTTCACGCCGGTTTCGGCGGTTCTCTCTATCTTGCTGGTTCTTTTGACTTTTTCTATAAATTCAATTACTTCAGCTTCCTGCGGTTTTCCTTTTATAAGCCTGGGCAAAAGCGGGTGTTCAGGCGCGATCGACATGAAAGTAGCGCCGAAAAGGGTATCCGCGCGCGTGGTAAACACGGTGATTTTATCGACCCCGGGCACGTTTTCGACTCTGAAATCAATCCCGCATCCGACGGACTTGCCTATCCAGTTCCTCTGCATCGTCAGGACGCGCTCCGGCCATCCCGGAAGCTTGTCGAGGCATTCGAGCAGTTCCTCGGCGTATGCGGTAATCTTGAAGAACCACTGCGGAAGCTCTTTCTGTTGGACTTCCGATTCGCACCGCCAGCACTTTCCGTCTTCCACCTGCTCGTTCGCAAGCACGGTATTGCAGGACGGACACCAGTTCACGCTTCCGAGTTTCTTGTATGCCAGACCTTTTTCCAGCATCCTCAGAAAGAAAAGCTGGTTCCACCTGTAATACTCCGGAAGGCATGTCGTTACCTCGCGCGACCAGTCATAGCTGAGGCCCATTTTCTTGAGCTGATCTCGCATGTAGGCGATGTTGTCGATAGTCCATTTGTGCGGGTGGATTCCGTGCTTGATTGCGGCGTTCTCGGCGGGGAGGCCAAAGGAATCCCAACCCATCGGGTGCAGGACGTTGTAGCCGCGCATTCTTTTGTAGCGCGCGACAACGTCTCCAATGGAATAGTTCCGGACATGTCCCATGTGGATCTTCCCGGACGGGTAGGGGAACATCTCCAGCACGTAATATTTCTCTTTATCCGGGTCTTCGGAGACCTTGAACGACTGGTTTTCTTCCCAGCGCTTCTGCCATTTCGCTTCTACGGTCTTGGGGTTGTATTTTTCGTCCACGGGGCTGCAAACCTCCGAAAATTACTTGGCTCAAAACAAAACAGTATAATTTACCATTTTCAGCGATTCATATGCAAGAATAAAGAGGCGGTATGCCAAGATAAAAATTGCCTAAAAAATGTGCAAAATTGACTTGACAGGATTGGGATAAAAAAATAAGATGCTTAAATGCAGAAAATCCTGATAATCGACGACGACGATTCTATCCGCTTTGTCCTGAACAAGACCTTCACGAAAGAGGGCTACGAAGTCCAGGAGGCGAGGGAGGGCAATACCGGCTTGACCCTCCTGAAAAAGGGAGAATATCCCCTTGCGTTCATGGACATAAGGATGCCGGGGCTGGACGGACTTTCGGTGCTCAAGCAGATGAAGGAGGCGGAAATCGACACATGCGTGATTATGATGACCGCACAGGGCACTATGAGCACCGCAATCGAGGCCATGAAACTCGGCGCGTTTGACTATATCACCAAGCCTTTCGACGTGGAGGAAGTGAAGCTCCTCGCAGCGCGCGCAATGGACAACCGGGCGATGGCGGCGGAGGTGGAGAACCTCAAGGCGTCGCTCAGAGAGCGATACGAAGTCGGCCAGATTATCGGCCAGGCGCCCTCGATGCGGGAGATATTCAAGGACGTAGGCCGCGTCGCGGGCACGGATGTTACAGTGCTCGTTACGGGCGAGTCCGGCACGGGCAAGGAGCTTATAGCGCGGGCGATTCACGCGCACAGCAAGCGCGTCGCGGGGCCGTTCGTCGTCGTGAACTCGGCGGCGATACCCAGGGAGCTTATGGAGTCGGAGCTCTTCGGGCACGAAAAGGGGGCTTTTACAGGCGCGACGGCAAGGAAAACGGGCAAGTTCGAGCAGGCGTCGGGTGGGACGCTTTTCCTTGACGAAATAGGTGATATGGACCTAAACCTCCAGGCGAAACTCCTTCGGGCGTTGCAGGAGAGGGAGTTCGAGCGCGTCGGCTCTACCGTGACGCTCAAGGCCGACGTGCGGATAATCGCGGCAACTCACAGGGAGCTTGAAGAGGCGGTGGCCGAAGGGAAATTCCGCGAAGACCTCTTCTATCGCCTTAACGTGGTGAGTCTGCACCTCCCGCCATTGAGGATGAGAAAGGAGGACGTCCCCGCGCTTGCGGAACACTTCATCGAGAAGACAGCGCAGGAACTCGGCGCTCCGAAAAAGCAGATAACGCCAAAGGCCCTGAAGCGCCTGATGGAATACGACTGGCCGGGAAACGTCCGGGAACTTGAGAACTGCATAAAGCGCGCGGTCGTGCTTTCGAGTTCGATGGCCATACTGCCTGAAGACCTTGAAGTCCTGATGAAAGGCGAGAAGGAGGGAATCAGGATTAGCGGCGGAATAACGTTCGAGGGCCTGCTCGAAGAGCGGATACACTCGTTCCTGAAGAAGACCAAGAAGCTTGGGAAAAGCGATCTTTACGACTCCGTAATCGCGCTCGTCGAAAGGCCGCTTATAATAAGCGCGCTTTCCGAAACCAACTATAACCAGCTTAAGGCCGCAGACCTGCTCGGCATAAACCGGAACACCCTTCGTAAGAAAATATTCGAGCTGCGCATACCGAATAAAAAAAACCCTTGACAATCGGGCATCCGTAAGAGATACTTCTTCATCATTTTTCAGGCACTAAATCCAGTAATCCGATTTCCATAAGAAAGGAGGATACGTTAAATGACGAAAGCGGAAATAATCGAGAAAATGGCAGACTCAGCCGACATCAGTAAGGCGGCTGCCGGTAAAGCCCTTGCGGCATGTCTTGACTCCGTAAAGGCGTCGCTCAAGAAAGGCCAGAAGGTATCCCTTGTCGGATTCGGCACTTTCTCCGTAACCAAGAGGAAGGCAAGGAAGGGCAGGAACCCCAAGACTGGCGAGACAATAAAGATCGCCGCCGCCAAGGTGCCAAGGTTCAGCGCGGGCAAGGGCCTCAAGGACGCAATAAAGTAGGCTGCGCGCATCCGGATTGCCGAGATTTAAGAAGGGCCGACCATGTGTCGGCCCTTCTTATAATGAAAGCGGTTTGGGTATGTTTTCGTCCCGCCGTCCCTTTTATGGCTTGACAAAAAGTCTGCTTGAATTTACAATCTGCTCCTGCACGGACATTGAAGGCGCGTAGCTCAGGGGGAGAGCGCTTGCTTGACACGCAAGAGGTCGGCGGTTCGAAACCGCCCGCGCCTACCATTAACTGCACGAAAAGGCTTGACAAAGTCCATAGTTTGCTGGTAATGTTGGAGAATGGTTGCAGTAGCAGGAGGGGGATTTATTCTATTGACTTTGGGACACTTTCAGTTGTAAAACTCGTAATTTCGCCGGGGCGTCATTGAAGGATATTCCTTCTATTGATGCCTTTTTTAATTTCGGAGAGCGACTCTACAAGAATGCGGATTATTCTGCCGGACGGCACGGAAAAAGAAATAACCTTAGATTCTCCCGAAGGCAAAGAAATCTACCGCCACAGCGCGTCGCACATCATGGCCCAGGCGGTTAAAGACCTGTTCCCGGGCGCGAAGGCAACGATAGGCCCCGCAATCGAAGACGGTTTCTACTACGACTTCGACTACGAGAGAGGCTTTACGCCGGATGACCTCGCAAAAATCGAGAAGCGGATGGTCGAGATTGTGAAGGCCAACAAGCCGTTCGTGCGTAAAGAAATGTCCAAATCCGCCGCGATAAAATTTTTTCAGGAGATGGGCGAGCCCTACAAGGTGGAAATCATAAACGGGCTGGAAACCGATCCTGTCTCTCTTTACGACCAGGACGGCTTTATAGACCTCTGCCGCGGCCCGCACGTCCCGTCAACCGGCTATATAAAGGCATTCAGGCTCCTCAGTTCCGCAGGCGCGTACTGGCGCGGGGACGAGCATAACCGGATGCTCCAGCGCATTTACGGCACTGCCTGGGCGGACAAATCGCAGCTCAAAGCCTATCTCGACCGCCTTGAGGAGATAAAGAGGCGCGACCACCGGAAGCTTGGGAAAGAGCTTGAACTTTTCTCTTATGAAGAGGAAACCGGCCCCGGCCTCATACTCTGGCACCCGAAAGGCGCGGTAGTGCGTCGGGTGATAGAGGATTTCTGGAAAGCTGAACACGTAAAAAGCGGTTACGAGCTTGTATATACGCCGCACATGGCGAAGCTCGACCTCTGGAAAAAAAGCGGACACTGGGATTTCTACCGCGAGAGCATGTATTCTCCGATGGAGGTGGAAGGGCAGGAGTACGAGATAAAGCCCATGAACTGCCCGTTCCACATAGCGATATACAAATCGAAGATGCGCAGCTACAGGGAGCTTCCTATACGCTGGGCCGAGCTTGGGACGGTTTATCGCTTCGAGCGCTCCGGCACGTTGCACGGGCTTATGCGCGTCAGGGGCTTTACACAGGACGACGCGCACATATTCTGCACGCCGGACCAGCTCCAGGACGAGATATTCAGGGTACTGGATTTCACGCTTTTCGTGCTGAAGACGTTCGGATTTTCCGATTACGACATATATCTCTCGACCCAGCCGGAGAAGTCCGTCGGCGCTCAGGAGAACTGGGACCGGGCGACGGAAGCCCTGAAGAGTGCATTGGAGAAAAAGGGTCTTAACTACTCCATTGACCCAGGCGAAGGAGTTTTCTACGGCCCCAAGATAGACATCAAGATAAAAGACGTGCTTGGCCGCTCCTGGCAATGCACGACAGTCCAGGTGGACTTCAACCTCCCTGAGCGCTTCGGGGTAGAGTATATCGGAGAAGACGGAAACGCCCACCAGCCGATAATGGTGCACCGCGCGCTGATGGGTTCTCTTGAGAGATTCTTCGGCGTCCTTATTGAGCATTACGCCGGTGCGTTTCCTGTGTGGCTCTCGCCCGTTCAGGCCGTAGTCTGCACGATTACGGACAGGCAGGAGGCATACGCAAAGCAGGCCGCGGATGAGCTTAAGGCCGCCGGGGTGCGCGCGGAGGCGGATATCCGAAACGAGAAAATAGGGTTTAAAATCCGCGAGGCGACCCTCCGGAAAATACCGTATATACTTGTCGCTGGAGACAAGGAACAGGAAAAGGGCACGGTGGCCGTGCGGCTCCGGGACGGAAAAGATTTAGGGCCGATGACGAAGGCGGACTTCATGGAGAGAGTTTTAATTGAAAACAACACAAAAACCGACAGGGGGTGATAGGTCATAGGAAAACCTACGACGAGGATTAACCGCGAGATTCGCGTGCGGGAGGTAAGGGTTATAGCGGACGACGGCGCGCAGCTTGGGATACTGCCGGTATTCGAGGCTATCCGGGCTGCGGAGGAGCGCGGGCTGGATTTGGTGGAGGTGGCCCCGCAGGCGGAACCGCCGGTCTGCAAGATTATGGACTTCGGCAAGTATAAGTATGAACAGGCCAAGAAGGCCCACGAGAGCAAGAAACACCAGAAGATAATACAGTTAAAGGAAGTCAAAATGCGTCCCGGCACGGACGTGCACGACTATAACTTCAAGCTCAATAACGCCAAGAGATTTCTTGGCGAGGGCAACAAGGTGAAGGTAACGGTGGTGTTCCGGGGCAGGGAAATGGCGCATACCGAGCTTGGAAGAGTTCTTCTGGACAAGGTGGTGGCGGATATGCAGGATGCCGCGAACATAGAGCAGATGCCGAAACAGGAGGGCAGGGCGCTTTCGATGGTAGTCGCCCCAAAGTCTTCTTGACAAAGGCTTATTAATAGTGTAACCTGCTCACTCTCAGCAAGCCGGACGGGATCAATTTTCCTTATCCGGCGTGGTGGCCTTATTACATAAAAGACGACGAGGGGGTATAATGGCCGGCTATAAACTTAAGACGCACAGGGGCGCGGCGAAGAGGTTTAATTTTACCGCCAAGGGCAAGGTGAAGAGGGACATGGCCTTCGGAAGCCATCTCCTGACTTCCAAATCCGCGGGCAGAATGCGCAAGCTGTCCAAGGTCTCCTATGCGGACAAAACCAACGAAACGATGTTGAAGAGGCTTCTTCCTTTTAAATAGCCGACGGGCCGGCGGCCAAGGCAATGCCGCCTCGACCGTCATTCCCGTGAAAGCGGGAATCCAGAGACTTTCAATGTTAGGAGATTTGCAATGCCGAGGGTAAAAAGGGGATTTAAGGCCAGGAGGCGAAGAAGCAAGGTCCTCAAGCTGGCGAAAGGTTATTACGGCGGCAGGAGCCGCCTTTTCAGGACGGCCACGGAGGCGGTTGACCGCGGCCTTAAATACGCTTACAGGGACAGGCGCGCAAAGAAAAGGACGTTCCGCGGTATCTGGATAGCGCGCATAAACGCGGCGGCAAGGATGAACGACATTTCGTACAGCCAACTGATGCACGGTCTGAAGCTCGCCGGAATAGAGCTGGACCGCAAGGTATTGGCCGAGATGGCGGTGTCCGACCCTGCCGGGTTTACGAAGGTCGCCCGGAGCGCGAAGGAATACGCTAAAGCCTCCTGAATATACTTTACAGGATTACTCAAAATACCTGCGTTCCAGCCGGAGTCGGATGATGGGCGTAGGTATTTTTATTTTAAAGCGAGGGGATAAACAGCGGCGGATGAGAGGTGCGATATGTCTTATCTGGAGAAGAAGCTGACCAAGGAGTGGGCCAAACAGGTTATTCCGGAAAAGAGTAGGCTTATAAGCGCTATCATTTTCGACCTACAGGAAAAGGGCCGGGAGATAGCGGTGGAGATCGACGGCAAGGATTACAAAAGCCTCGACGATTTCCTGAAAGAACATGCGGCAGGCAGGACATCTTTTGCCAGGCTTGAAGGCAAATCCACAATCGAGGGCGAAATTGTCGTCCTTCACAATTGCCCTCTCCTTAAACTTCTCGGCTCTCTCCAGGGCCCGGACGGGAAGCTTCCTGAGCATTTCCGAAAAGTTGAAGAGAAGTACAAGGATATATACAAGAACAAGGGCGCCATACTCCATCCGTTCTGCATAGTGCACCAGGTAATCCGCTCCGTCATCGGCGAACATACGAGGGTAGGCGGCAAGTCCGTCGCAATCTATCAGATAGCGTGCAGGTCCGTAAGCGGCAAGGTGGTCTACGCCAACGAAGGCATGTCGAGGATAAAATTCTCGAAGGAAGAAGTTGACGAAAAGATTGACGGACAGGCCTGCATGTATCTCCTGAAGCTGTAATCCATTGAATCCCGTAAGCGCTCTTCAGTGCCCGTCTTACGAAAGAAATCTTGTTGACAGCGCCATAAGAAAGGCCGTAGGCCTGCTGGGCGGGATGGAGAAGTTTGTCCGTCCCGGCGAGCGTGTCCTGATAAAACCCAACATGCTGGCGGCCAAGGCTCCTGACAAGGCTGTTACGACCCATCCGGAGGTGGTGCGCGCGGTCGTCCGGATGGTCAAAGATGCCGGGGGAATCCCGTTTATAGGCGACTCCGGCGCTATAGGCTCGTTTAAAAAAATTGCCGAGGTCACAGGTATCGCAGAGGTCGCGCAGGCTGAGGGGGCCGATTTAATCGAACTGTCCGAAGCCGAGGACGTAGCGGGCACGGGCACGTTCAGGCATTTCGAGATTTCCAGTGAAGCCCTTCATGCGGATGCGGTAATAAACCTTCCCAAACTCAAAACTCACGGCCAGATGCTCCTTACGCTCGCGGTGAAGAATCTTTTCGGATGTATCCCCGGCAGGCGGAAAGTCCAGTGGCATCTGAATGCGGGCGTGGATATTGGCGCCTTTGCCGCAATGCTCGTCGAACTGCACGGTTTGATAAGGCCGAGGCTTTCGATTGTGGACGCCGTCGTCAGCATGGAAGGGAACGGCCCCGGCAGCGGCAGGCCGCGCGAAACAGGCTTTATAATGGCCGGAGAAGACGCCTTTGCCGTGGACTTTATGCTTTGCAGGTTCCTGGGGGTTGAACCTTTCAGGCTTCCGACGCTCAAGGCCGCGCGTGAAAAGGGGCTTTTCCCGGAGACGCCCGAAATAGACCTGCTTGGCGACTTCAATGCGCCCGGGTATGCCGGAATCAGGGATTTCAGGCTCCCGCCGGGGACGCATCTCGAATGGACGATCCCGGAGACGGTCAGGAGGTTCCTTAAAGACGCCCTGACCACAAAGCCCAGGGTGGACAAGGGTAGATGCAAGTTGTGCATGATGTGCGCCGACATGTGCCCTGCAAAGGCCATGAAAGGGCCTGGCGCGGGGATCGAGATTAACTACCGCCAGTGCATCAGGTGCTTCTGCTGCCAGGAAATCTGCCCGTACGGCGCAATAGACATAGCCGAAGGCTGGCTGCTACGGTTTATAGGTTAAACATCTTATTGACAACTGTAATTACCTGTTTTATAGTTGAGTAACTGTTTTATATTTTAAGGGAGAATCTTGCGATGGCCGAGAATAAGGAACTGATAAAATATCTTGAAAATTTTGAGGAAAGATTAAAATCTTTTGTAAAAGAAGAAGTTGCCGTTGTAAAAAAAGAATTAAAGGAAGAAGTTGCCGGCGTAAAGGAAGAAGTTGCCGGCGTAAAGGAAGAAGTTGCCGGCGTAAAGGAAGAAGTTGCCGGCGTAAAAGAAGATCTCAAGAAAGAATTTGCCAGGTATACAGGAATTTTGATGGAAGACGCTCAGCATAAATTTGAGATTTTGGCTGAAGGGATTCAGACCATTGACGAGAAACTTTCCAGAGAGAAAGAAGAACACCAGCAGGAGCATAAAGGTATTGAGAGGCGGCTTCTTGTACATGAAGCCGATATTTCCAAACTGAACCGGAAAGTCGGCCTTGGATAACCCGTCTCTGTAAACCTCGGATTTGGAATCGGTTTTGTTCAGCTGATGATTTTTACGTAAATCTCAGCCGCGATGTCCAGGTCGAGGGCAAGCTCCGTCTCTCCGGCCCTGATAACGAACGCCGGTTTCTTCTGGTGCAGGACAATATCCGTGCCCGGCACGATTCCCAGCGTGGAGAGCCTGTCCATCCTGCCGTGGTCCCTGGGCGAGATGAACGTTATGCGGGCGCGGTTTCCAGGCTCCAGGTCCTTCATCGGCATAACGAGCGGGCGGATGTGGTGCGCGAGCTTTTTGCAGCAATTCCCGCGGGGGATAGGCTTTCCGTGAGGGCAGGAAGGCGGGTGTCCAAGGAACGAGCACACCGAGTCCGTAACCTCCGGACTCAGGATATGCTCGAACCGGCAGGCGGCGTTTTTCATCTCCATTGGCCCAAGCGCGAAGACCTCCGAGAGCAGCGTTTCCGCGAGCCGTTTCCTTCGTATTATGTTCCTTGCGGTATCCCTCCCGCGCTCGCTTAAGGACACATAATCGTCGTCGAGGAGTATATCCCCTTTAGCCGCCATGTCGTTTATAACCGCCTCCACGCCGGCATTATCTTCGATATAGCCCTCCTGCACTGCAAGGGTGAACACCGATTGCTTATCGGTCTTTTTCCCATTGCCCGTCTCTTCCAGAAGCCATAGGGATTCCAGAAATTCGTCTCTTATCTCTCCGGTTACGGTAAAACCCGCACCGGCTTCCTTTTTATGCGGCATATAATTCTCCTTTTACCCTTTGCTATTTTAGCGTTGCTCCCAGGAACCTAAGACTGAAATTAAGCGCCGAGCCTACAAGTATTGCAAACGGAAAGATAAACGCCATCATCGCCACGGCGGTTTTCATGCCGCGCTCTTTTGCGGTAATGAAGAACTGGGCGATACAGGGCACGAAGAGCGTAATCGTTACGACGCTTACCAGCACCTGCACCGGAGTGAGCTCTCCGGCCTTCTGCATTGCATAAAGCCCGGCGGCCCCGTAATCCCGGCGGAGAAAGCCGATGATGAAAGCAGTCGTCGTCTTTTCAGGAAGGCCCAGAAGCCCCACTATGACGGGGGATGCGATTTTCTCCGCAAGACCCAGGAGCATAAGCTTGTCTGCGGTAAAGAGTATCAGGGTTCCCAGGATAAACAACGGCACGGCCTCTTTCAGATACCACTCTATCCTGCCGATGGTCTTGTTTACTATGTTCTTCAGTTTAGGGACGCGCATCGGCGGCAGTTCCAGTATGAAGTCCGACGGCTCGCCCTTGATAATCTTCGACGAGAGCCAGCCTATCAGGAAGAGGACGGAAAGAAGCACAAGCGCCCAGATTATCGTCGCCTCGCCGGATATGCCGGCAAGCATTCCCATAATCACTCCGAGCTGCGCGGAGCAGGGTATGGCCAGCGCCAGCAGGAGCGTTACTATGACGCGCTCTTTTTTCGTCTCCAGTATCCTCGTAGTCAGCGTGGCCATGGTGCAGCATCCAAGCCCAAGCACCATCGGAAGGACGGCCTTGCCGTTCAGGCCTATAAGCCGGAAGACGCGGTTTACCATTATCGCCAGGCGCGGCAGGTATCCGGAGTCTTCAAGTATCCCGAAGGCCATGAAAAACGTCGTGGTTATGGGCAGGACTATCGCTATGGAGTATGTGACCGCCATCGTTACAATACCGTACTGGCCCACGAAGAGTTCCCTCAAAAACTGTGCCGGCACGTAGTCGAACAGTCGGATAACAAACGGATTTATACCTTTATTGAAGACCGTGTTTTCCATGAAATCCACCAGTGTTCCCGCACCGAAAACCCCGACGAATTCGTACATGATATAAAGCACGACGAGCAGAACCGGCAGGCCCCATAGCGGGTGCATAGTGATGGCGCCGAGCCACTGTCTGAATCCCTTCCTGGCGCCCTTCACGCGGGACTGGCAGGACTTCACTATCTTGTCCACCGCCAGGAGCCGCTTCCTGTTTATATAATATCCCAGGGGCTCAGGATACTGCGCCTGGAGATTGTTTACAATCTCTTCCAGGGCGTCTATGGAGGCGTCCGGGATGAGGCTGTGCAGCCAGATCCTGAGGCTTGAGTCCCCGCCTATGAGCATGAGGGCCAGCGAGCGTTTCGATATTTTCGCTTCGGGGAGGAGCGGCTCCATAGCCTTTATCGCGTTCTCCACCCTTTCTCCATATGTAATCGAGAGCGTGGAATGCCTTGGCGTCCGGCATACCTCCTTCAGCTTCGATACGCCCTTTTTCCTTGTGGCGACGGTGCTGACGGTATCGACGCCGATGCTTCCGGACAGCGCGGCCAGGTCTGTCGTTATTCCCAGGTTCTCTGCCTCGTCCGCCATGTTCAGGGCCATCACAAACGGCACACCCATCTCGGAGAGTTGGAGGCTGATGAGCAGCGAGCGGCGGAGGTTTTTCACGTCCGCCACCTGTATTACCGTATCGAAATCCTCATGCAGCAGGATGTCGCGGGTTACCTGCTCGTCTTCCGACATGGGAAGAAGACTGTTTACCCCCGGCGTGTCCGTGACGACATACGGAATCCCCTTGATTGTCGCATTGCCGGTGGATACCTCTACCGTAGTTCCGGGATAATTGGACACCGTGGCGTATTTGCCGGTGAGGTTGCCGAAGATAACGCTCTTGCCGACATTGGGGTTGCCGACGAGCAGAAGTTTTTTAAGACCTTTCGCTGTCATTTAAGTAAAACCAGTCCTTTCGATATTAGAGAACATGATAATCAATTTCAGTTGTCGGGCAATAAAAAAGCTGTCGAATCAGGCGGTACGGCATGCACTGCAAAGGCCGTAAAGCTCCATTTTGTGGTCTTCCACGGAGAAGCCGTGCCTCTGGGCCACCTCCTCCTGGAGTTTCTCGATAAGCGGCTCCTTGAATTCCACTATCTTTCCGCAACGGGTGCAGATTAGATGATCGTGATGCCGTGCCGTATCTTCTTTTTCAAATACTCCCTGCGAGTCTTCGGCGAACCGGCGCTCCTTGGCCAGGCCGGCCTCCTTGAGGAGCTTCAAGGTGCGGTAGACGGTGGTGAGTCCGACCCCGGGGTAGGAACGGGACACCTTTGTGTAAAGCTCTTCGGCACTGATATGTCCGTCGGTGTCGAAAAAGACCTGGGCCACGGCCTCACGCTGGCGCGTGATTTTAAGGCCCTTGTCGGCGAGATATTTGTTTAAGTCGGCTATTCTTTTGTTCATAATGGCCCCGTTGTTTGCGGTTCGAGTCCGAAGCCGGTTTACCGGCGCGAAGTGGCCCGT
This sequence comes from Nitrospirota bacterium, assembly GCA_021789495.1. GTDB lineage: Bacteria > Nitrospirota > JACRHJ01 > JACRHJ01 > JACRHJ01 > JAKAHE01. The sequence goes on along the minus strand of JAJYJM010000004.1, from coordinate 6,782 downwards.
CGCGGTTCTGCTTGAATTGAAGATGATTATCAATATCATAAAAAAAACGGCATGTCAACGAAAAGATTCGGGTTGATTAAAAAAGAAGAAAGAAATATATTTAGAAAATGAAAAAATCAAAACTTGCATTAATTGCGGCAATGCTGATGCTTTCTTCCTGCGCGCCGAGGGTGGCCGTAAAGCCTATCCCTGCCGACACGCCGCCGTACCGGATTATAAAAATGGCCTCAGCCGATACGGAAAACATCAAGGGTTTCAAGGCGTTCGTCAAGGTTACGGCGCAGGCGAAGGGTAAAGGCCCTCAAAGCATGGACGGCGTTCTTTATTTTGAAAAGCCGGACAGGTTCCGGTTCACGGGCCTTGCGTTCATGGGTTTTACGGTCTTCGACCTTGTGCTGACGAGCGACAAGTTTTATTTCTACAGGCCCTCCGAGGGCTGGCTGTATACCGGCCCAAGGGAGTCGTTTAAAAAATTCCTTGCAAAAAACGGCATCCAGGCGGACCCGGAGATAATCGGGCGGGCACTATTCATGGAGAAAAAGGAAGGGGATGAGTTCCTTGCGGAAAAGACGGACGACGGCTATGATATTTACCAGGCGCGGGTCGCCCCCGGTATCCTTCTGCCGCGCATGAAGGCGCAGTACGACACCGGGCTGAACCTCAAAGAGAAGATATTCTACGACAGCCTTGCCCGCCCGTATCTGTATGTTACGATGTCCGGGAAGGCAAAAGAGGTTCTGCCGGTGGGATCGGCAGGCGTTCCACCGGCGGCGCTTCCGGCGCGGCTTACGGCCAGGGACGTCGCGCACGACATGCTGCTGACCGTGGATTTCGATAAATATATCGTAAACCCTGAAGGCCTCGACAGGGATTTTACAATCGAGGGCGCGCAGCTAAAGGGCATAAGGGAAGTGCGGTAGTGTTGTTATGCCATTATAAAATAAAATATTCTTGACAGTCTCCAGCCTTTATGCTAATTTTCAGACGCCTCGTCAAAGGGGCATAAGGCCTTCTTAGGTCCATTTCAATTTGAATCCGGTCTACCGGCGGTCAGCCTGTTGTTTGACAAGAATCGTTTCGTCTTATTTTCCGGGGCAACGGGTTCCCGGAAATCCAGCGTCCTATATTTTCATTATTACTCACTTTTAACTGAGGTCGGGTTGCCGGTAGTTTGAAGCCGGTCTTAAGGCTTTACCGGTCCGGTCTACCGGTTTTTAATCTGAAGCCGGTCTACCGACTCGCCCTTAAAAGGAGGATTCCGCCATGAAAAAGACCTATCTCCTTGCACCCGGCCCGACGCCTGTTCCACCAGAGGCGCTTACGGCGATGTCCATGCCGATTATCCACCACCGTTCCCCGGACTTCATACCCATACTGGAGTCTGCCAAGAACGGCCTGAAATGGCTCTTCCAGACGGATAACGTCGTTCTCATCCTTGCATCCACCGGGACAGGCGGCATGGTCGGCGCCGTGAACAACTTTCTCTCTCCGGGCGACAAGGCAGTTGTGGTGCGGGGCGGAAAATTCGGCGAGAGGTGGAGCGAGATTTGCGAGGCCTTCGGCGTCCTCCCGATTAATATCGACGTCGAGTGGGGATACGCCGTAAAGCCTTCGCAGGTGGAGGCGGAATTAAAGAAAGACCCGTCCATAAAGGCCGTGATGATACAGGCCTCCGAGACCTCGACAGGCGTCCTGCATCCGACCAGAGAAATCGGCGAGATAGTAAAGAAATATCCGAACTGCCTGTTTATAGTGGACGCGATTACGGCTATGGGCGTAATCGACATGCCGGTGGACAAGTGGGGCATAGACGTCTGCATAACCGGCTCCCAGAAGGCTCTAATGCTCCCGCCGGGCCTGGCGTTCGTCTCCGTAAGCGAGAAGGCCTGGAAGGCGAACGAGAGCGCGAAGTGCAACAGGTTCTATTTTAATTTTAAAAAGGAGCGCAAGAACCTGGAGAAGAACCAGACGAACTTCACCACCGCGTCATCCCTCGTTGTGGGCTTGAACTCCGCGCTCTCCATGATGAAGGCCGAGGGCCTGGAGAATATATTCAAAAGGCACGAGCGGCTGGCAAACGCCACGCGGGCCGCGGTCAAGGCTATGGGCCTGAAGCTCTTTGCAAAGGAGTCTCCAAGCCTTGCGCTTACGGCCATCGAGGTTCCGGAAGGGATTGACGGTGGGAAGCTTACCAAGATAATGCGGGACAAATACGGTGTAACAGTCGCGGGCGGCCAGGCGCAGTTAAAGGGCAAGATATTCCGCATAGCGCACCTGGGCTATTTCAATACGTTCGATATTATTATCGGGATTTCCTGCGCCGAGATGGCCTTAAAGGAAATGGGCGCGAATATAACGCTCGGCAAGGGCGTGGCGGCGGCGGAAGAGATACTTCTAAAATTTTAAAGCGGGAGGAATTTCGATATGAAGGTCCTGATAAGCGACAGCCTTTCTTCCGAAGGCGTCGAGATACTTAAAAAAGGCGGCCTGGACGTAACAGTAAAGACCGGCATGACCCCGGACGAACTTAAGAGCGTAATCGGCGGGTTCGACGGCCTCGTGATAAGGAGCGCGACAAAGGTAACGGCGGATGTTATAGCAGCGGCGAAGAACCTCAAGGTCATAGGCAGGGCCGGCTCCGGGCTTGATAATGTGGATAAGGTCGCGGCCAGCAAGCGCGGCATAGTCGTGATGAATACCCCCGGCGGCAATACCGTAACTACAGCCGAGCACGCCATGTCCATGATGATGTCGCTCGCCCGCAATATCCCGCAGGCTACGGCGTCATTGAAGGCCGGGAAGTGGGAGAAAAAGAAGTTCCAGGGCGTCGAGCTTTTCCAGAAGGCGCTTGGCGTCATAGGCATGGGCGCCATAGGCTCCCAGATTGCAAAGAGGGCGCAGGCCCTTGGGATGTCCGTCCTGGCTTTCGACCCGTATCTCTCTCCGGAGAGGGCGCAGGCGCTTGGCGTGGAGGTATGCGACCTCGACTGCATATACTCCCGTTCGGACTTCATTACAATCCATTCGCCCCTGACGGACGAGACGCGCGGGATGATAAACGAAAAGACTATCGCCAAGATGAAAGACGGCGTCCGTATAATCAACTGCGCACGCGGCGGAATCGTGGACGAAGGCGCGCTTTACGAGGCCCTGAAATCCGGCAAGGTCGCCGGGGCCGCACTCGACGTATTTGCAAAGGAACCGCCGGAGAATAACCCGCTCCTCACGCTCGACAACTTCATCTGCACGCCGCACCTTGGCGCAAGCACGGAAGAGGCCCAGCTTAACGTCGCCAGGGCGGTGGCAGAGCAGCTTGTGGACTATCTCGTGAAGGGCGTGGCGAGAAACGCCGTCAACGTGCCGTTTGTCCCGCCGGACGTCCTGCCGAAGGTCCAGCCATACTTGGGCCTGGCCGAGAAGATGGGTTCGTTCCTGGCCCAGATATACGAGGGCGCGCTGGTGTCCGTTACGATAGAATACAGCGGCGAGGTTGCCGAGCTCGACCCTGCCCCGATAACCACGGCGGTTTTAAAGGGTCTTTTAAACCCGATACTCGAAGAGGCCGTGAATTACGTCAATGCGCCCTTCATCGCCAAGGACAGGGGGATAGAGGTCAAGGAGATAAAGTCCTCCGACGACAAGGAATATCCGAGCCTGATCAAGGTAACCGCATCTTCCGGTAAAAAATCTTTTCTGGTTGCAGGCGCGCTGTATTTCAAGAAAGACCCCAGGATTGTCATGGTGGACAATTTCCGGGTGGAGGTCGTGCCGGAAGGCGATATGCTCTATACCACCAACCACGACCGCCCCGGCGTCATCGGAGACCTGGGCACGACACTTGGCAAGAACGGGATAAACATCGCCCGAATGCAGTTCGGGCGCGAAGAGGAGGGCGGGAAGGCCATATCCGTCATATCCATAGACGCCGCGCCGTCCAAGAAAGTAATCGACCAGCTCAACAAGCTCCCGAACGTGATGTCCGTGAAGCACGTGAAGATATAATAGAGGATTTCAAGATGGCTAACATAGTAGTGGTCGGGTCGCAGTGGGGAGACGAAGGCAAGGGCAAGATTGTAGACCTTCTGACTTCCGAGGCGGATGTTGTAGCCCGCTACCAGGGCGGCAACAACGCCGGACATACCGTTGTTATAGACGGAAAACAGCATATCCTGCATCTCATCCCGTCCGGGATATTACACAATGACAAGAAGTGCGTTATAGGCAACGGCGTCGTCATAGACCCGGCTGCGATACTCGAAGAGCTTGACGACCTGGCAAAGAACGGCGTTAACCCCGGCGGCAATCTCCTTATCAGCAAACGCGCGCAGGTCATCATGCCCTGGCACAAGGCGCTGGATGGCGCGAACGAAGGCAAAAAAGGCGGGGCAAAGATTGGCACCACGGGCAGGGGCATAGGGCCATGTTACAGCGAAAAAATGGCCCGCACGGGAGTCAGAATTTCAGACCTCCTGGACGATGGGCTGCTCAGAGAAAAAATCTATAAAAACACTGAGGATGCGAACCTTCTGCTTAAATGCGTCTTCGGCGCCGAAGGCTTTGACGCAGGGGAAATCTTTGAAGAATACAAGGGTTACGGGCAGAGGCTCAAGGACTTTGCGGGAGACGCCTCGCTGTTCCTCGGTGAAGCGATAAGCGGCGGTAAAAACGTGCTTTTCGAGGGCGCTCAGGGTACTATGCTCGACATTGACCACGGTACTTATCCCTTTGTAACATCATCTAATTCCACCGCCGGCGGCGCATGCACAGGCACGGGGGTCCCGCCGACGGCCATAGACGGCGTCCTTGGAGTCATAAAGGCTTATACCACAAGAGTAGGCGCGGGGCCGTTCCCGACGGAGCTTCTGGACAAAACCGGCGACCTCATCCAGGAAAGGGGCAGGGAGTTCGGGGCCACAACCGGCAGGCGGAGGCGGTGCGGATGGTTCGACTCAGTCGTGGCGCGCTATGCCGTAAGGATAAACGGCGTAACGGGATTCTGCCTCACCAAGCTCGACGTGCTTGACGCCTGCGACAAAATATATGTATGCTCCGCCTACAGGTATAAGGGCAGCCTGCTCAAGGACATGCCGACGGAACTTGATATATTTTCGGAATGCGAGCCGGTCTACGAGGAGATGGAAGGCTGGAAAAGCTCCACGGCCGGCATCAGGGACTTTAGCGACCTTCCGGCTCCCGCGAGGGGCTATCTAAACAGGCTTGAAGAGCTTTCGGGGGCGCCTTTCTCGATTATTTCGACCGGCCCGGACAGGGATGAAACGATAATGCTTGAGAACCCGTTCTCTTGGCGACACGGGAGCAGACCTGCGGAACGCCTTCAGGCAAGCCGATAGATTTTAAAGGGAATTGGCTTGACTTTCGGGCGCTCCTCTGGTATTTTTGCCGCCTGATTTCGACAGCGGGCCGCTAGCTCATTCGGTAGAGCACCGCCCTTTTAAGGCGGGTGTGCCGGGTTCGAATCCCGGGCGGCTCACCAGCAACATCAAGGGGTTACGGGTTTCCCGTAGCCCCTTTTTCGTTCACTGTGCCCCAAATTGTGCCCCCAGCAACAAACGAATATTTAAAAGGGATACACAAGGAGGATTCGTATGGTTCCTTGTCAGCCGAGGCTTCACAGCGACCCCTTTAAGAGTTAAGGAGTTTGTCCATATCCAGACGGATGCTGCTTATATCGGCGGAGAGAATTTTTTTCAGCATGTTGATTGCGTTTATCAGATACCTATTTTTCCCGAATCAGAGAGATAAGATGAAAGGGCAACTTAACCTCTCCCAGAAGTTTGCCGCCGTGGTCGTCAAGACGATAGATTTTGCCGCTTCTGCCGAAAAACCACATCCCGCCAAGCTTGTCCGGGGCCGGAACAAAACATTTTTCTGGCCAGGGGCGGCCTTGTTCGGGAAGTATCCAGCGCCGCAGAGGTTTAAGCGTAGCCGTATCGAAGAGTATTGCGCGATCGCTCTCTTTAATATTGACAAACAAGTCGACGAACAGGCGCGCCCCATCCTTTGAGAGACCGGCATCTTCAACGACTTTAAAAGTCTCCTTCTCCGTCCGGGAGCGCAATACCTTTTTGTTGTCGGGGTCGTAAATCTGAAAGGTGAGCGCACTCCTACCGAAATTAGTTATAAGCACCAGGTTGCCGTCCGGCAGCAAGGCTGCACCCCGGATGTATGAACCGATGCGGTGCTTGCCGGCACGGGCCGTCGGTCCCTCAATATAGCTCAGAACACGGTTCCGCGGGCTAACAATTGTGATGGCCCCGGTCACGCCAACGTATAGCCGCTGACGCCTGCGGTCGTACGCCAATGGCGGGCCGCCAGCCGCGCGAATATCAGCCACCACCTTCTTCCTGACCGTATCGACGGCGAGAAGCCCGCTCGTATCGCTTCCGGTATCACAGGAAAAGTATGCCAATCCGGTTACGGGCTGGACAAAGGTGTGCTCCATGCAGTTGACACCCGGGTATTCGTCTATCTTCATCACGGACTGGACCGTTAGTGCGGGCGCCGAGACACGCATCACAGTGGAGGGCCCCCAATTTCCATCGCTTATGACAATTGCGCCTTCCGGAGCAAGCATCCCTGATGAGTGAAACCCGAAGCCTCCCGGCAAGCCGAGGGAGCGCACAACACGCAGCGCCGCTGAGTCCACCTCGTACAACCGCATATTAGGATGAGACCCCACGGGCTCCCTGTACAGATCCTTGTACAGCTGCTCGTTGCGATGGCCTGCCCAACCGATTGCATAGAAAACGCGCTGCCCGGCA
>JAJYJM010000026.1 GCA_021789495.1 Nitrospirota bacterium | reverse complement strand
GACATCATGGACAGGAAGAAAATCGGGAAGCTCGTGGACGTGCGGAGCAAGCCGACCGCCTGGTGCAACCACTTCAAGGGAAGCACGCTTAGGAAGTCCCTGGGCGAGCGGTACGAGTGGGCCGGGGACCGGCTCGGCGGTTTCAACCCGATAGACGAAAGCGAGATCGCGGCGTTGGCAAAACGGAACAAGGGCAATACCATCCTTCTCATGTGCTCCGAGAAGGACCCGGCGCGGTGCCACCGGCATTACGAAATCGCTTCCCGGCTGGTCGATTACGGCGTAATTGCCGTCCATATCGTGAACCTACAGGAATTCCCGGCGAATAAAGTGCCTATCAGGGAAGGAGGCATAAAGTGGCTGAGCTGAGGACGCTTCGGCTGTCGGAGATATTTCCGAACCCGGACCAGCCGCGCAAGGACTTCGACCCTATAAAGCTTGCGGAGCTTGCCGAGAGCATCAAGACTTACGGGGTGCAGGAGCCTATAAAAGTAAAGCCCAGAGGCGGGCGCTATATGATAGTCATGGGCGAGCGCCGGTACAGGGCCTCGAAGCTCGCCGGATTGGAGACGATACCTGCCATTGTCGAAGACCTCGACGACGACCAAGTGGAGGAGCTGGCGCTTATCGAGAACATCCAGCGAGAGAATCTCAATATCATTGAGGAGGCAAAGGCATACCAGCGGCTCCTTGACCGCGGGCTCGCGGTGGAGGAATTGGCCGGAAAGCTCGGCTTCAAGCAGTCGTGGCGCATCACCGAGCGGACATCGCTACTGAGGCTGGCCGACGATTTCCAAAGTATGGTCGTCAAGGGGCATATTTCAGCTTCCCAGGCGTTCGAGATGAGCCGGGTGAGCGGCAACGACCAGCTTGTCGTGTTCAGGAAAATCAGGGACGGGACGCTCAATACCTACGTGAAGCTCCGGGCCTTTGTGGACGGCCTCCTTGACACGACCGCGGAGGGTGCGCTTTTTGATATCCAACCCCTGACCGAGAAGGAAAGGGCCGTATTGACGAGCTACGAGAGCGCAATGGACAAAATTACGGCCTTCCTCAACCGCTCATTCAAGGACAACGAACTCCTGATACTCAAGAAGGTCCTCGCCAGCAACCGGGCAGAGAACATCGCCAAAGTAGACCTGATAATCCAGCACCTCCAGAAAATCCGCAAGGCGCTCGTCATCGACTCCCTCCAACAGGAAGCACTGCTCGAAAAGACCGCCTGACTCGAAGACCCCGGCAACGGGGCCTTTATCAACCGGCCAGAAGCAGAAGCAATTGGTAGCCCTCTTCCCTTTTTGACTAATTATTGACATCAAACACATATATATTGACCCCCGTTTGACATTCTCCGAGCTAAACTGATAGTGATGAAACGGAGGGGTGCTATGGGCGATTTGGTATTTCTTGTGGTAACTTTGGCGCTATTTATGTCCGGTATCTGGTTCGTGGACGGATGCGATATTTTGAGGAGGCAGAAGTGAACGTATTTTATCTCATCTCCGGGCTGATTGCCCTGGGGCTTCTCGTATATCTGGGATGGGCGCTCTTGAAACCGGAGGCGTTTTAATGAGCGGACAGGGCTGGATTCAGATCGGTTTATATTTTATTGTCCTCTTTGCGCTAATCAAGCCCCTGGGCGCATATATGGCGAGGGTATACCAGGGCGAGAGGAATTTTCTCACGCCCGTTATATCGCCAGTAGAAAAACTGATATATCTCCTGGCGGGAATTAACGCAGAAGAAGAGATGGATTGGAAGCGCTACGCCAAGGTGCTCCTGGTATTCAATTTCCTCGGTTTTCTCGCGGTATACGGCCTTCAGCGTTTTCAGGCCCACCTGCCGCTTAATCCGGCGGGCATGAGCGCAGTCTCCCCGGATTCTTCCTTCAATACCGCTATGAGCTTTATCACCAATACCAACTGGCAGGGCTACTCCGGCGAGAGCACCATGAGCTACCTCACCCAGATGCTGGGGCTAACAGTGCAGAACTTCCTTTCGGCGGCGACCGGCATGGCGGCGCTTGTCGCGCTCATAAGGGGGTTCGCCCGGCATAGCACTAAAAATATCGGCAATTTCTGGACCGACATGGTAAAGACCACGCTCTATATACTTATCCCGCTCTCGCTCGTCTTTTCCATAGTCCTGGTCTCGCAGGGCGTTGTGCAAACGTTCTCCAAACCGAAGACCGCAACGCTTGTCCAGACGACCAAGGACGACAAAGGGAATACGGTAACCGAGCAGGTAATCCCCGTAGGGCCGGTGGCCTCGCAGATAGCCATAAAACAGCTCGGCACGAACGGCGGAGGATTCTTCAACGCCAATTCGGCGCACCCGTTCGAAAACCCGACGCCGCTAACGGACTTCCTTGAGATGCTTGCAATACTTCTCATACCCGGTGGGCTCTGTTACACGTTCGGCGTAATGGTGGGGGACAAACGCCAGGGCTGGGCAATACTCGCCGCCATGACGATCATACTGGTTATGTTCCTTGCGGTTACCGAGTGGGCCGAGCATCAAAACAATCCGATGGTGGCCAGGGGAGCGGCGGAGGCCGGGCAGACAGTGGCGGGTTTATCGTCCGCCGCCGGTCTACCGGCCGGGAACATGGAAGGCAAGGAGGTCCGATTCGGCATCACGAACTCCGCGCTATGGGCCACAGCGACGACCGCCACGTCTAACGGTTCCGTCAACTCTATGCACGACTCCTTCATGCCGCTTGGGGGGCTTGCTCCGCTACTCCTTATCCACTTGGGCGAAGTCGTCTTCGGTGGTGTGGGCTCCGGCCTATATGGGATGCTGGTCTTTGTGATTATAGCGGTGTTCGTCGCGGGGCTGATGGTCGGCAGAACGCCGGAATACCTTGGCAAAAAAGTCGAGGCGCTCGAGATGAAGATGGCCTCGCTCGTGATACTGATACCGGTGTTCATCATACTCGTCGGGACGGCGATAGCCGTGGTAACTCCGGCCGGGATTGCGGGCGCGTCAAACCCGGGCCCTCACGGATACAGCGAGATACTCTACGCGTTCTCTTCATTTGGCGGCAACAATGGGAGCGCGTTCGCAGGGATAAACGCGGACACGCCTTTTTACAACACAGCGGGCGGCATAATTATGTACTTCGGCAGGTATTTCATAGCGATCCCCATCCTCGCCATTGCGGGCAACCTGGCCGGGAAGAAGAAGGTGCCGGTAAGCGCGGGCACGCTCCCGACTCATACGCCGCTATTTATAGGTTGGCTGATCTCGGTGATACTGATAGTCGCGGCGCTGAGCTTCTTCCCCGCGCTGGCGCTGGGGCCGATTGTTGAACATCTGATGATGTAAGGAGAATTTTAATGGAAGCAGCAAAAAGGAAGCCTGCCGCATTAAAGGGGCTTTACAGGCAGGCAATTATAGAATCTTTCGTAAAACTCGACCCGCGGAAAATGGTAAAGAACCCGGTGATGTTCGTAGTCGAGGTCGTGAGCGTACTGACTACCGCACTGTGGTTTCAAGCTCTTTTGGGACACGGTGAGGCCCCGGCCTGGTTCATAGGCAACATCACGCTCTGGCTATGGTTTACCGTTCTGTTTGCGAACTTCGCCGAGGCGCTTGCCGAAGGCAGGGGAAAGGCGCAGGCGGAGTCGCTCAGGAAGATGCGCAAGGAGACTACGGCCAAGAGGATAGAGAAGAGTTTCTGCATAGGCGGAGGCGTGAGGCCGGAGGAGAGATGTATAAAAGTTGTCTCTTCCACGGAGCTTCGTAAAGGCGATGTCTTTCTTGCCGAGGCTGGCGACCTGATTCCGTCGGACGGCGAGATAGTCGAGGGCGTGGCGTCCGTGAACGAAAGCGCCGTCACGGGTGAGAGCGCACCGGTCATACGCGAGTCGGGCGGGGACAGGAGCGCGGTAACCGGCGGCACGACCGTGCTCTCGGACTGGATTATCGTGAAGGTAACCGCGGACCCGGGCGAAGGCTTCATAGATCGCATGATAGGCCTCGTGGAAGGGGCCAAGCGCAAGAAGACGCCGAACGAGATCGCCTTGGGAATCCTGCTCTCCGGGTTCACCATCATATTCCTCGTGGTCTGCGCGACGCTCCTGCCGTATTCGCTTTACAGCGCCCATTCCGCCGGCACCGGCACGCCTATAACCATCACGGTCTTGGTCGCGCTCCTTGTCTGCCTGATACCCACGACCATCGGCGGACTCCTCTCTGCAATAGGCATCGCGGGGATGGACAGGATGATACGGAGGAACGTGATCGCGATGTCGGGCAGGGCGGTCGAGGCTGCGGGGGATGTGGACGTCCTTCTTCTCGATAAGACCGGCACGATTACGCTCGGCAACCGACAGGCGGTGGAGTTCATCCCGGCGGGAGGTATCGACCCTGTGGAGCTTGCGGAGGCGACGCAACTTTCTTCCCTCGCGGACGAGACGCCGGAGGGGAGGAGCATCGTCGTGCTCGCCAAAGAGAAATACGGGCTCCGTGGAGAAACGGTGCATGCCTCCGGCGACCATTCAATGCACTTCATACCGTTTACAGCCCAGACCAGGATGAGCGGCGTGGACATCCACGGCTCCGAGGATACTATCATCAGGAAAGGCGCGCCGGACGCGATTATCTTATACGTCGAGGGCCTGGGGAATAAGGTATCGGATGGAGTGCATACCGCCGTGGACAAAATCGCCCGCTCCGGCGGCACGCCGCTCGTTGTTGCAAAAAACGGCCGTGCCGTGGGCGTCGTGCACTTAAAGGATGTGGTGAAGGGCGGCATCAAAGAGAGGTTCGCGGAGATGCACCGAATGGGCATAAAGACGGTAATGATAACAGGGGACAACCCCGTTACCGCCGCCGCTATCGCTGCGGAGGCAGGGGTTGACGATTTCCTTGCCGAGGCTACTCCCGAAGCAAAGCTGAAGCTTATACGCGAATATCAGGCCGGGGGCAGGCTCGTCGCCATGACGGGGGACGGGACAAACGATGCGCCCGCGCTTGCTCAGGCGGATGTAGCCGTCGCGATGAACACGGGCACGCAGCCCGCGCGTGAAGCCGCGAACATGGTTGACTTGGACAGCAACCCGACAAAGCTAATAGAGATTGTCGAGATAGGGAAACAGCTCCTCATGACGCGCGGCGCGCTTACGACTTTCAGCATATCCAACGACGTGGCGAAGTATTTCGCTATTATCCCCGCGGCGTTCGCCTCCACGTATCCGGCGCTCGGAATTCTGAACTTCATGCACTTAAACGCCGCGATTCTCTCGGCGGTGATATTCAACGCGATAATAATCGTGATATTGATACCCGTGGCCCTCAAGGGCGTAAAATACAGGCCGCTCTCCGCCGCGCTCCTTTTAAGGAATAACCTCCTGATTTACGGTGTCGGCGGGCTTCTTGCGCCGTTTATAGGGATAAAGCTGATAGATATGGCTTTGACGGCGGTGGGGCTTGTTTAGTCATAGTGCGTCATTCCCGCGAAGGCGGGAATCCAGAGACTTTAAAGTCACTGGGCCCCGTTTTCACGGGGGTGACAAAAAGGGAGCGGAAAAAAATGATTGATATGTTAAAACCCGCAGTTATTATATTCACCCTGCTCAGCATCCTGACGGGCATCATTTACCCGCTCGTCGTAACCGGTATCGCGCAGGTCGCCTTCCCCTCTAAGGCGAACGGCAGCATAGTGGTTAAAGACGGGCGTGCTGTCGGCTCGGAACTTATAGGCCAGTCCTTCACCGACCCGAAATATTTCTGGGGACGCCCCTCGGCTACCACCGGTTTCCCGGATAACGCCATGGCCTCCGGCGGCTCTAATCTTGGCCCGACGAACCCCGCGCTCGCGGATGCTGTCAAGGCCCGCGCCGCAGCATTGATTGCAGCCGACCCTGGAAACAGACTGCCTGTACCTGTTGACCTTTTAACCGCCTCCGGCAGTGGGCTTGACCCTCATATAAGCCCTGCCGCGGCAATGTATCAGGCCGGTCGTGTCGCAAGGCTAAGAGGGCTATCGGAGGATAAAGTAAAGGAGCTTATTTCGAGAAACACCGAAGAAAGATGGCTCGGATTACTCGGCGAGGAACGTGTAAACGTACTGAAACTGAACCTTGAGTTGGATACAATAGGGCGGTAAGGCATTCATATGTTATTATAATTATTAGAGGATAACGATGATAGAAAAAGAACGCCCTGACCCAGACGCCCTGCTTGCCCGCGTGGAAGCCGAAGAGCAGGGCAAAGAAAAAGGGAAGCTCAAGATATTTTTCGGTTATGCCGCAGGCGTGGGGAAGACCTACGCGATGCTTGAGGCCGCCAGACGCCGGAAGGCCGAGGGAATCGACATAGTCGTGGCGTATGTTGAAACACATGGCAGAATGGAGACGGAAGCCCTTATTCAGGGCCTGGAGATAATTCCCAGAAAACAGATAGCGTACAAAAGTGTAACCCTGCCCGAACTTGATACCGACGCCGTCCTTGCCCGAAAAGCGAAAATAGCGCTCGTTGACGAGCTTGCCCATACCAATGCCCCCGGTTCCCGCCATTTGAAGCGTTACCAGGATGTGGAGGAACTGCTCGCCGCCGGGATCGACGTTTATACGACGCTTAACGTGCAGCACCTCGAAAGCCTGAACGATGTCGTTGCGCAGATAACCGAGGTCACCGTCAGGGAGACCGTCCCTGACCGGGTGCTCGATGAGGCTTCGGAGATTGCGCTCGTGGACATCGCGCCCGAAGACCTTCTTCAGCGTCTGCGGGAAGGCAAGGTATATGTCTCCGAACAGGCGGCCAGGGCTATCGACAAATTCTTCAAGAAGGGGAACCTTATCGCCCTCCGGGAAATATCGCTCAGGCGAACCGCGGACCGCGTGGACGAGCAGATGCGGGCCTACATGGAGACCCTGTCCATACCCGGCCCCTGGCCTGCTAAAGACAGGCTACTTGTCCTTGTCAGCGGCAGCCCGTTCAGCGAAAAGCTCATCAGGACGACGCGCAGACTCGCGGATGACCTGAAGGCCGAATGGGTGGCGGTTTATGTGGAAACGCCTGGACGTGAGAAATTTGTCCAGGAGAACCGCGAACGGGTTTGGCATTACTTAAGGCTTGCCGAGAGTATCGGAGGGAAGACGGCTACACTTACAGGGGTCTCAATATCGGACGAGATCGTAAATTATGCAAAAAAGAACAACATAACCAAAATAGTAATGGGTAGGCCAATACGACCCCGGTGGCAGGAAATTTTGCGCGGCGCCGTCGTGGACCAGGTTATCCGCCAGAGCGGGCCGATTGATGTCTTTGTGGTAAGCGCCACTCTCGCCGAAAAGAAAGGAAGACCGGGCAAAGAGGACGTCCGGGAGCAAAGGCCGTGGCTGGATTATGCGAGAAGTCTTGCGCTGGTTGCGGGCGCTACGCTCGTAGGAGAAGTGGTGAGCCGGTTCCTGGCCCCGACGAACCTTGTTATGTTATACCTGTTGACAGTCGTGCTTGCGGCTGTGCGCTACGGCTTTATGCCCGCAATCATTAATGCGCTTTTTGGCGTGGTTGCATTTGATTTCTTTTTTATCCCACCTAAATACACATTTACCGTCTATGACACGGAATATTTTATTACATTCGCGGCTCTTTTCGTCGTAGGCGCGGTCATCAGTACCCTTGTTTCCAGGGCAAATAAGCAGGCCGAAGCCCTCCGCGTGAGGGAAGCGCAGACCGCCAACATCTACGCTTTGAGCCGTGACCTGGCCGCCGCAACTGAACTTAACGAAATATTGGACGTAATAATCCGCCATATCAGCGGCAACCTGAATGCTTTGACGGCGGTTCTGCTTCTAGGAAAAAGGGGGTTGGAAATAAAGGCGGCAAGTCCTGGCATGTCATTGGACGCGAACGAGAAGTCGGTTGCCATCTGGGCATATGAGCATGGGCAGGCGGCTGGCCGATTTACCGATACGCTCAGGTCATCAAAGGCGTTATATATGCCACTCAAGACGGCAGGCAGCGTCGTGGGTATAGTAGGGGTTGACATCCCTGGGACAGACAGCCTCTCTGCTGATAATTGGCAGCTGCTTCTGGCTCTTTCAAACCAGGCTGCCGTAGCGGTCGAACGCGGCAGGATCGTCCAGAAATCCGGGCAGGAACAGGTGGCCCATGCCACGGAACAGTTGGAAAAGGCTCTGTTGAATTCCATATCGCATGACCTGCGCACACCCCTTGCCTCGATAACCGGGGCCTTAAGCAGCCTGAAAGAGGAAGGGAGCCGCCTGGAGTCTGGCGCTAAAAGGGAGCTTATCGATACCGCGCTTGGCGAGGCAAGCCGCCTTAATCGCTTTGTCAGGAATCTGCTCGACATGACGCGCATCGAGTCCGGTGCGCTTAAAGTCAATAAAGAAGTGAACGATGTCCAGGACCTGGTCAGCTCTGCCCTTTCCAACCTGGGGCTTTTGACAAGCACCAAGGTCAAAACCAATATTCCGGGGAGCCTGCCTTTTGTGCCGATGGACTTCCTGCTCATTACGCAGGTACTCGTAAACCTGATCGACAATGCGCTGAAATATTCTCCGGCGGACACCGAGGTAGAGATAGCTGCTACGATAAGAGGAGAAATGTTTGAGATAGAGGTAGCGGACCGCGGCCCCGGTATTCCGCCGGAAGATTTACAGAGGGTCTTTGATAAGTTCTATCGGGTTCAAAGGCCGGAGGGAGTCAGCGGGACGGGGCTTGGGCTTTCGATCTGCAAGGGCATAGTGGAAGCGCACGGTGGGCTGATAAGGGCGGAGAACAGGGAAGGCGGCGGGGCTAAGTTCGTAGTCGCGCTACCGCTGGCTGAAAAAGAGGCGAAAACCGCTTGAATAAGAACCTCCAGAAAATACTTATAGTAGATGACGAGAAGGCCATCCAGAGGTTTCTTAAAAGTGCCCTCTCCGGCGGAGAATTTACTATTTACGAGGCTGGGACCGGACAGGAGGCTCTCGCGGCGGCAACACAGCTTCGGCCAGACCTGATTATCCTCGACCTCGGGCTTCCGGACATGGACGGGGTAGAGGTGATACGCCGTCTGCGAGAGTGGACTAATATTCCTGTTATCGTGCTTTCAGTCCGGGAACGGGAAGGCGATAAAATTTCCGCCCTCGATGCCGGGGCTGATGACTACGTAACAAAGCCCTTCGGTATCGGGGAACTTCTGGCGAGAATGCGCGTCGCCCTGAGGCGTTCCGTTCAGGAAGCCCCGGAGCCTGTATATAAAATAGATGAGCTTGAAGTGGACCTACCGAGGCGCAGGGTGCTTTTCGGAGGTAAAGAAGTTCAGCTTACGCCGACGGAATATGACGTGTTGAAGCTGTTGGTCACTCATGCCGGGAAGGTTCTAACCCACAGGCATATGCTGAGCCAAATATGGGGGCCGACCTACCTTGAACAGCCGCATATCCTGCGCGTTACCATCAGCAACCTCCGCCATAAGCTCGAACCTGAGCCGGACCGCCCCCGCTATATCCTGACAGAGCCTGGTGTGGGATATCGCCTTAAGGCCAATTTTTAGAGGAATTAAAATAGCCTGACCGTAAGGCCCCGTCGCCGGGCCTTCGTTTTAAGTTGACCCAAGGAATATATTTAATATAAAATAATGCCGAAATATTCAGGCGTTACCATGCAGGCTGGGTTTTTACTGCCGTGTTTAAACAGACATTAAGATTCGTATTCTACCTTATCATCTCCATATTAATCGGGATAGCGGTTACCCTTACAATCGACCACTTCGAGAACATCGCCGTAGAGAAGAAGGTAAGAAAGGATTTGGAATCGGAGCTGAGGGGGGCCGTATCCTCTTTCAACAGTTATTCCAATAACCATGCCCCGGAAGAGTCTATCAAATTCATCAAAAAGTTTTCAGTCTCCAGCATGCAGGACAGGGTAATCGCGGTAGACTCGGAAGACAAAATCCCCGACAAAGACAAGTTTAAATATCTTTTTACCTTTAAGGACGGGGGCCGGCGTGTAGACTTCTACATAATAAACGCCTACCTGCAAGGCGAGTTGGGCATACTCGAAAACCATGAGCTTGTCCTGGGTCTCATGACTATAGTGGCGATATTCACCATAATGGTCCTTTATTCGGAGAAGAAGAGGCAACGGCGGGAGATGCGGATACAAATGGAGATAAAACACGAGGAGTTCAGGAAGATCTTGAAAGAACAGGAGACCCTTGCCCTGCTTGGGCGGATGTCCGCGACGCTGGCACACGAGCTTAAGACGCCTGTGGCTACAATATCGAACATGGTGCAGGTGCTGCCCGCGCGAATAAAGGACGAAAAATTTACCGACCGGTTTATTGCCATAACGGGAGAAGAATTAAAACGCACCCAGCAACTTATCGACAACCTGCTCGTTTACGGGAAGGAGATAGGCGTTGCTGGCCGCGAATGGATACATTTAAAACCTTTTATAGGAGACCTCGCGGAAAGGGACGGTCTAATAATAAGCGGGTGTTCCGATGTGAACCTTCTGTGCGACAAATTTTACATGGGTCTTCTGCTTGAGAACCTGCTTAGGAACAGCCGTGCCGCAAAAGCCACGGGGGTTAATGTAAGCCTGAATTCCGACAAGGGCGGGATGGTTGAGATGTCGTTTGAGGACGATGGAGCGGGGTTCCCGGCTGATACAGACCTTGAGCAGCTTTTGAACCCCTTTATCACAATGCGTTCGAGCGGGGCAGGTCTTGGGCTTTATCTGGTAAAGAAAATCGGCGCCGCGCACGGCTGGAAAATACAGCTTTTCCGGCCCGCAAACGGGGCTGGAATCAGAATAATCATATCGCAGGGCGAGGTCAGGATAAATGAAGGTTAAAAAACCCAAGCCCGCTCTGCTTATCGTTGACGATGAGCCGAATTTCAGCGAGTCCCTTCAGATGGCCCTCGAAGATTCCTTCTCTATATCTTTGGTACAGACAGTACAGGGCGCGCGGGATTATTTTAAAGAAAACCTTCCTGAAGCGGTACTCGTTGACCTGAAACTCCCGGACGGAGAAGGCACGGAGTTGCTTCAGGATTTGAAAGATTTAAATCCGATGCCGGTTGCAATCATAATGACTGCTTATGCTACCGTGGAAAACGCCGTCAAGGCCGTCAAGGAGGGGGCGGTTGATTATTTCACAAAACCGCTCGACATCGAAAAGCTCAAACGCGAACTTAACTTATATCTTGAAAATAAGCAGCTTCACAAAAAGATTATCGCCCTCGGTCGGGAGATAAAAAAAATAGCCCCGCCATTCACGACTTCGGGGACGGGTAAGATGAAGGAGATTGTGGACAAGGCCCTGATGGTCGCGCCGCTCGACATACCCGTGCTTATAAAGGGCGAGACCGGGACGGGCAAGGAGAAGCTGGCCAACTGGATACATTCACTTTCCGGGCGCGAGGGTGAGATGGTCGCCATAAACTGCGCCGCCCTTCCCAGAGACATTCTCGAAAGCGAGCTCTTCGGCTATACAAAGGGGGCGTTCTCCGGCGCTTCATCGTATAAAGAAGGTCTTATCGAAAAGGCCGACGGCGGGGCATTGTTTCTCGACGAAATAGGCGAACTCTCCGACCAGGTTCAGGCAAAGCTTCTGCGCGTGCTGGAGTCCGGGGTTTATTACAAGCTTGGTTCCACAAAGGAATACCGGGCCAGGTTCAGGCTCATATCCGCCACCAACAAGGACCTTGCGAAAGCGGCATTCCGGGAAGACCTTTACTACAGGATAAACGGGATAACCTTCGACCTCCCGCCCCTCAGAGAACGCAGAGAAGACATTTCACTGCTTGTACCCGAGTTTATTAACGAAGCGAACAATACGTATAAAAAGAATGTAGCTGGTTTAACACCGGAGACGATGAAACGGATCATGAAATACAACTGGCCTGGGAACATAAGGGAGCTTAAATGGTGCATTAACCGGGCTGTCGCCATGTCCATGACGGATATAATCGACATAGACGAGGCTTTCCTAAATCTTGAGTCAGACAATTCTTCGTCTGAAATCAATGGGACAATGTTTTCCGCCCCACTTGAGGATGCCGTCGAGCATCTGGAAAAAAAATATATAGAGTCCGCCCTATCATCGACCAGCGGAAACAAGACCGAGGCCGCGAAAATGCTTGGCATATCCGTCCGAACTCTGCACTACAAATTAGAGAAATACGGGCTTTAAAACAGAATTTTCGTGCCTGCCTGGAAGAAATGTGTGAAGCCGCCGAGGTTGCCGGTAAGGCGCACGCCTTCCGCCAGATCGACCTCCAGCCGGCGATAGACAATATATTGCACGCCGCCGTCGAAATCAAATCCCGCACCCTCATTGTGCGAGGTCTTTGTCTGGCCGTAGACCTCGCCGTAGAATTGGAGCCGATTCACGGGATGCCAGGTAGCAACGAGTATTGGATTAAAGCTTGTGAAGCGTTTGCCTCCCGCGAGAGCCGGGTCGGTCTGGGTGCTTACGCCGAGCTGAAGGCCAAGCCCTATGTTATCGGTCAGGGAATATCCGGTTATACCGTTGAATGCGGCGCCAAGCCCCGCGCTTCCGAAGGCGTCGTTCCCCGACGGCAGGGTAAGGATGGTCTCGACCGAGCCGACCCATTTGCTGTTATAACCCACCTCGTGTTTAAAACCGATGCCGGTGGCGGACCAGCCCGAGGACGCCTTCTCGCTCGTGTAGCTGGGCGTAAGGACTTTAAACTCGTTTCTGCCCGGCAGTCCTAATCTGACTTCTGTGGCCTGCATATATACGTCGGCATCGGCGTCTCCCTTGCCCCTTAAATCCACGTGCTGATATTGAAGCTCCAAGAGGACGTGGCCTTTCGGGACGACGCAGGGGCTGTCTGAGACGGTCGGACCGTCCGGAAGGGAGAGCAAGATTTCGGGGTTTGATAGCGAGCAGGGATCGGCAGGCGCGTCGGATGGAGCGACGGCCTGAGGAGAGAGATTGCTTGCGGTATGCGGCAGCTGCTTGGCGGCAACAGTCATGTCGGCGTATGCGGGAAAAGCCGCCATCACGGCAAAAAAAGCTGTCAGACAAAATCCTTTTAAAACTTTCAATATAATCCTCCCTTCAAAAGAAGCAGCTTATATCATAACTGCACCGGCGATGTCAAGAAAAAATGTGGAGGCACCTCCGGTCGAGGCGCAGGCAACTGGAATTCAGTTATTTAATTACTTTCTTGTATACAATCTTTGCGCACATCCAAGTGTCTTCCAATTAGAATCTCGTAAAATCAATTAGTTGGTTCTGGCATCCTTTTTGTAATACTTATGGGGTATGGGGAATTGCCCTGCTTAATCTTTTCAATAGGAAGAATATATTATGAATGACTTGCTCATATGGCGGCATATTAAGCTGATCTTAATTTTCTGTGCGCTTTCCCTGTTCGTCATTTCCGGGTTCGGGTGCAGCCGGGGAACCTCGAAAGCCCAGGCGTCGGTCCAGACGCAGAGCGGCCCTCAATCGGAATATACCGTGAAGTTGGATGATACGCAGCTTAAGTCGATTAAGGTCGGGCCGGTTGGCTGGCATCTCTTTAAGATGGAACATGAGGCGGTAGGCAATATAGCCTTCAACGACGACAGGTCGGTTCAGGTGTATCCGTCGTATCAGGGAAAGATTATAAACCTGTTCGCAGATCTCGGCGATAACGTGAGAAGAGGCCGGAAGCTCTACACGATTAACAGCCCCGACCTGGTGCAGGCAGAGTCTACCCTGATCGCTTCGGCGGGCGTCCTCGACCTTACCACCAAGACACTGGAGCGCGCAAAGAAACTCTACGAGACTCAAGGGATTGCGCAGAAAGACCTTCAGCAAGCGGCTTCCGACCAGCAGAGCGCGGAAGGCGCATTCAATGCGGCCAAGGACGCCGTCCGCATCTTCGGTAAGACCGATGCCGAGATAGACCGAATTGTGGCTAAGCGCCGGATTGACCCGGTAATGGTCGTGCGAAGCCCTATAGCGGGTTACATAACGGCGCGCAACGCCGCCCCCGGCATTCTGGCTCAGCCGGGCAACCCGCCCGCCCCCTTTACGGTATCCGACATCTCGACCGTCTGGATGGTGGCGTACGTCCTCGAAAGCGACAGCCCGCTCTTTCATACAGGGCAGGATGTCAGCGTTAAATTAATGGCCTTTCCCGGCAGGACGTTCAAAGGGAGGATCACAACCATCGGCTCCGCCGTGGACCCGAACACACACCGGCTCATGGTGCGCTCGGTTATCCGCGATCCGAGGCATGAACTGAAGCCGGGAATGCTTGCGGCCTTCACCATCCGCACGGGCGCGCCGTTACGTTCCGTCGCGGTCCCGGTAGATGCCGTAGTCCGGCAAGGCGACGGCACGATGACGGTCTTTGTAACCGCGGACGGGCACACTTTTACCAGACGCACCGTTAAGCTTGGTCTACAGCAGGATGGCTACCATCAGATTACTGACGGCCTGAAGCCGGGAGAGACGGTCGCCACCGACGGGGCGGTGTTCCTGGATGGAATCCTGGAGAACGAAGCCGACTAACCGGCATACAGAGTATAAAGAAAGGTATTTTCGTGCTGAAGTCTATCATCGCTTTCGTCCTTTCCCGCCGCGCGATTGTCGTATTCGGATTGTTGATGTTCGTTTGTGCCGGGTTTTTCGCTTATAGAAAGCTCAACATCGAAGCGTATCCCAATCCGACGCCTGTCATCCTTGAAATCACAGCGCAGGCGCCGGGTCTTTCCGCCGAGGAGATGGAGCGTTACTACACGCGCCCGATTGAACTCGGCCTGTATACAGTACCGGGCATCAAAGTTATCCGCTCGACCTCGTTTTATGGTTTGTCATTTGTCCGCGTCGTCTTCAAGTATGGAGTGGATTATCACTTCGCATACAGCCAGGCGGCCACCACCTTGCAGCAGAACGTCAGCCTTCCAGGCGGCCAGATACCCCAGATACAGCAGAACAGCGGGACCGGGGAGATTCTTCGTTACCAGGTGGTCGGCCCGAAACATTTCGGTATAGCCAACCTCCGGACGGTTGAGGACTGGATTGTTTCGCGCCGGCTTCTGACCATTCCCGGCATCGTTGCCGTAAACAGTTGGGGCGGCCCGACCAAACAATTCGAGGTCGAGGTAGACCCACATAAACTCGAAGCATACAATATAACAATCCCGCAGATTCTGACGGCGCTCGGCAATTCTAATATCAACGTCGGCGGGCGAGAGATACGTATCGGGCAGCAGTCGATCGACATCAGAGGCATCGGGCTTATAAACGACGGCGGGGACGACGACTTGACCAAGGGCTATAACGTGGACGACATTAAAAATGTCGTCCTGACCGAGACGAACGGAGTGCCCGTGCTGGTGAAGGATGTCGCAAAGGTGTACGTTGGCAATGTGCCGAGGCTCGGCATCTGGGGCCACGACAGGGAAGACGATGCCGTTGCCGGGATAGTGGTTATGAGCCGCACGGAGCGCACCCATGACATGCTGCCGAAGGTCAGGGCGGCAATCCACCAGATGAACCACGACGGGAGCCTGCCGCCGGGCGTAAAAATCGTTACATTTTACGACCGCGGCTCCCTGATTAATGTCACAACTCATACCGTCCTGCATAACCTTATTTTCGGCTGCCTCCTCGTCTTCCTGATTCAATGGATTTTCCTCGGCAACTTAAGGAGCGCGCTCATCGTAGGGATCAATATCCCGTTTGCGCTGTTCTTCGCCGTAATACTCCTGGTGCTTACCGGTGAGAGCGCCAACCTGCTCTCCGTAGGCGCGGTTGACTTCGGGATAATCGTGGACTCTGCGGTTATTCTCGTTGAGAATATCTTCCGGAATTTTCAAATGCCGGAAAAGGAGAGGCTTGGACTCCTTGGGCGCCTTGCCGACGGCTATTGGGGGCCGGACCCGACGATAGTCCCGCATATCGGCGTGCCTGTGCGCGGATGGACTGACCGCCTGAGGCTGATACTGGTCAGCGCGATGCAGATCGATAAAGCCGTGCTCTTTTCGACCCTTGTAACCGTAGCGGCATTCGTGCCGCTTTTCACCATGCAGGGCGTCGAGGGAGCGATATTCGGCCCGATGGCCCGCACATACGGCTATGCCCTGACGGGAGCGTTAATCGCGACATTCACCGTCACGCCCGTGCTGTCGTACCTGTTGCTTCAAAAGCATGTGAAGGAGACAGAGACGTTTATCGTCCGCGCCCTGCACAAAGTTTACAAGCCCGCGCTCCGTTTCGCGCTTAACCGCCGTTTCGCCATGGTTATAATAGGGGCTGCATTTCTCGCCCTCGGCGCGTTTGTGGCGACAAGGCTCGGGAGCGAGTTCCTCCCGCACCTGGAAGAGGGCAATTTCTGGATACGAGCATCGATGCCGACGACACTCTCGCTGCAGGACGGCGAGGCTGCGGCCAGGAAGATGCGTCTAATACTGCTGAAATATCCGGAAGTCATTACCGTTACGTCCCAGCTTGGCAGACCGGACGACGGCAGCGACGCTTCGCCGTTCTCCAACTGCGAGCTGTTCGCGCCGCTTAAGCCCCAAGACCAATGGCCCAAGGGGATGACAAAGGCAAAGCTTACAAAGCTCGTCGACGCCGACCTCAAACGCGAACTACCGGGTGTAGTCTTCAATTTTTCACAATATATCCAGGATAATATCGAGGAGGGTATCTCAGGCGTCAAAGGCGAAAACTCCGTCAAGATCGTCGGCCCGAACCTCGAAATGTTGACCAAGCTTGCCGGAGAAGTGAAGGACGAGATGCGAAAGGTTCGAGGGATAAAAGACCTCGGCATCTTCCCGGTCCTTGGCCAGCCGAACCTGAATATCACGATAGACCGCGCAAGGGCGGCCCGTTACGGCCTTAATACCGGCGATATAAATACGGTTATTCAGGCTGCGCTGGGCGGAGCAAATGCAACCACGGTTTTGGAAGGAGACAGGCAGTTCGACGTATCTGTCCGCTACCCGCGCAAATACAGAAATAGCATCGAAAAAATCAAGAACATCAAGGTGGCCTATCAGACCCCAAGCGGCGAGAATGCTTACATACCGCTCAAAGAGTTGGCGACAATAACCCTGGATACGGGGGCCTCATGGATATATCACGAGAGCAACCAACGATTTATACCGGTCAAGTTCAGCGTACGGGGACGAGATCTCGACAGTACTGTCGCCGAAGCGCAGAGGCGCATCGCCAAGAACGTCAAGCTCCCGAACGGCTATCGACTCATCTGGGCGGGCGAGTTCGGAGACCTCCAGCAGGCAAAGAAACGTCTGGAAATAATCGTGCCGATAAGCCTCATTCTCATCCTGGGGCTTCTCTATGCCATGTTCAATAACCTGCGCGACAGTCTGCTGGTGCTGATCGGTATACCCTTCGCTATCGTCGGAGGCATCCTGGCTCTGTATGTTTCCGGACTCAATTTCAGCATCTCCGCCGCCGTAGGATTTATATCGCTCTTCGGCGTCTCGGTCATGAACGGGATCCTGATACTTACATATTACAACCAGGTAAGGATTCGGGGAGGCACGCCGGTCGATTCCATGTTCCACGCCGCATCGGCCCGCATGCGGCCGCTTCTTATGACGAGCCTTTCCGCCTGCATCGGACTTTTCCCGGCGGCAATATCGACCGGCATAGGAAGCCAGGTTCAGCGTCCTCTGGCCACGGTAATCGTCGGCGGCATGTTCATCGGCCCGATTATGCTGCTGCTCGTCGTCCCGCCGCTCTGCATGCTGTTCCTGGAAAAGAAGGATAAATCGGAGAAGTCGATGCCGGAGGAGACGATATGAAAGCGAGTATCTGCGCTCTTTTAATGGTCATGGGGCTGTCGGCGGCAAGCGTCTCCTTTGACAAACCTGTTAACAGAACCGTTGTAATCCAAAAATCCGGCAGGCCCGGATTAATTATCCCGGTAACCGGAAAAAACAGTTCATATATCGCTCCCGGAGCCGGAAGGAAAAGCCCGCGCATCGACGGAACAGGGTTTCACGGCTCACGCATTAACAGAGCAGGGATTCGCAGTTCGGGCATTAATGGGACAGGAATCCATCGCATCAGGAGATAGCATGGGGAAGCATTTTCCATTAATCGCAATTGCGGTAGTAGCCTTGCTTTCGGGCTGCGCCGTGGGTCCCGATTTCCACCGTCCCACCCTGCCCGCCACGGCGGGTTATACGGCAAAGCCTCTGTTTACGACGGCGTCAACGGCAGACGTTGCCGGCGGCGAGGGACAGCGCTTTATCACGGGCAAGGACATTCCGCGAGAATGGTGGGCGCTCTTCAAGTCGAAGCCGCTCAATGCGCTGATAGAAAAATCCGTCAAGGCCAACCCGACAATCGGCGCGGCAAAGGCGGCCCTGCATATCGCCCATGAGGACGTCCTGGCCCAGAAAGGCTACTACTATCCCACAATCCAGGCGTCTTTTTCGACCACGCGCGCGAAAGACTCGGGGGCCGTTTCACCTGTGCCGAGTAATAATGCGGAACCTTATTCCCTTCATACCGCCCAGGTAAACGTAAGCTTCACGCCGGACGTTTTCGGCGGCAACCGGCGGCAGGTGGAGTCCCTCAAAGCCCAGGAAGATTTCCAGCGTTTCCAGCTTGATGCGGCTTATCTGACACTTACCTCGAACGTAGTAGCCACTGCAATCCAGGAAGCGTCGCTTCGCTCGCAGATTTCCGCGATGCAAAAGATTATCAAGATCGAGACGAAGATGCTCGACCAACTGCGCAGACAGTTAAAACTCGGCTATGCCGATGGACTGGACGTTGCCGCGCAGGAGGCGGCGCTCGCCCAGGTTCAGCAGACACTGCCGCCGCTTGAGCAGCAGTTGGCTATAACCCGCGACCAGCTGAAGGCGCTGGCAGGCCGTTTTCCAAACGAAGAACTGGAGGAGAAGTTCGAGCTTGCCGAATTAACCCTCCCGCAGGATCTGCCGCTAAGCCTTCCATCTAAGCTTGTGGAGCAGCGGCCTGACGTGCGCGCCGCAGAGGAAGAAATGCATTCCGCCTGTGCGCAGGTTGGCGTCGCTATCGCGGCAAGGCTTCCGAGTTTTCCAATCAGCGCAAACCTGGGCGCCACCGCCCTCGAAATAGGCAAGTTGTTCTCTTCGGGCACCGGATTTTGGTCATTGGCCGGGGGCATCGTCCAGCCGATTTTCGAAGGCGGCACCCTGAAGCACCGGCAGCGCGCCGCAGAGGCCGGACTGGCCGAGGCCGAGGCGCAGTATAAAAGCACCGTCCTTGCCGCCTTCCAGAACGTGGCGGACACGCTTCATGCGCTTAAGTCCGACGCCGATACCCTGAAGGCGGCGGCGGTCTTCGAGCAGGCCTCCAAGCGAAGCCTCGACCTTGCTCGCAAGCAGTTCGAACTCGGCTATGTCAATTATCTATCACTTCTTTCCGCTGAACAAGCCTATCAGCAGGCGGAGATCAACCTCGTCCAGGCCAAAGCGAACCGTTTCTCCGATACCGCGGCACTGTTCATGGCCCTTGGCGGCGGCTGGTGGAACGGCCCCGATTTAGCTTCGGCGGAAAAAGGAACCACATCGCTTAACAAGTCCAATTGAAGCAACCATCTCTCAAGCCACGCTGTTTAGCCACCTTGTATCAAATTTCCTAATCAAGAAAATTGGCATATTCGCAGAAGGGGTCTTCGGCTCCTCCTTTTGTGTTAACTCATTGGCATATAAGAATTTAAATTGACATAAGCTCCTGGTTTATATAGTATTACAAACATATCTTTTTGCCGGAATACCCGAGGCCCAAGCCCATGTCTCTTCTGGAAACTTACATAAAAGATTTAAGAGACATCCGTTCAACCGGCGCGAGCGTCAAAGAGACTTCCTATCCTGCTTTGTCCAATCTTTTTAATGAGGTCGGCAAGACCCTAAAGCCAACAAGTATAAACCGAGCCATCAATAGCGTTTCAATAAGGTTGTGCGACGGATAGCGACGACATGTCCATTTGGCAAAGAGGAGTCGGATTTAAGCTAGCATTGCACTTAAGAAGCAAGTTTTTATCATGAAGCTGCAACGATTTCGATGAGGCTTTAGGGAAGGCTTGGATTTTACCCCATCTCTGGAAGCCAGAGATGGGTTTTATTTAGTAGGTTAAACGGGGGTACTTATGAAACAATATAATGTTTCGCTTGAAATATCAGGTCCGACAGCTATGTGGACTCGACCGGATACGGGCGATACACCGGTTAGTTATCCAGTGCCGACCTACTCAGCTGCAAAAGGGATCTTTGAATCAATCGTGAGAATTGAAACTGTGGATATTGTGCCAACCACTGTGGAGATATGTTCGCCAATAGTCTATCACAACTATGCTACAAATTACGGAGGGCCATTGCGGAAGACATCGATTATGCCGTATGGTAGCTATCAATTGCTGGCAACGGTTCTTATCAATGTATGCTACCGTCTTTATGCCGACATCAGGCCAGCCAAGTTTAACCGGCCTTTGTCCGAAAAGGCACGTTTACAGGCAGGCAGGGGATTGAATGCACTGCACGCCTGCCAAGATATGTTTATTCGGCGTTTAGAGAAAGGACAATGGTACGACACTCCTTTCCTCGGCTGGCGAGAATTTGTGCCGGACTATTTGGGGCCGTTTCGTGAGACCACAAGGGTACATGAGAGCATCAAGCTTGACCTCCAAAGTTTCCTTTTTTCGGTGTTTGAACCGTCAGGAGGCAGGCAGCCAGTATACAAGCAGGACCAAAAAATCCTGAATGGGAGGTTGGAATATGCTTAATGAACTTCGAGAACTTGCTATCAGTCTCGAAAAAGCCAAAATAGAAGTCGAGGATTTGCATCCAAATTTCAAATCTTGTCCAAGGGGCTATTTAACCTATTGGGCCTATGTGGACAAACAAGGGAATATTACCGGGATTGCTCCTGTTCCAGCGGAACAGATCGCGCTTGTAAGAAAGTGGGAAAGAGCGAATGGGGTCTCTTTCCCTGCCTTTAACCTTCCCCCGCCCCTCAAGGCAGAGCCGCAAGAATTAAAAGAGCGGATCAAAGATCTGAGAAAGACGGTTGAGAAGGGAAATCATATAGCGCCGAATGATCTTTTGGCAGTGATAAACGCCTGTGAGTCTTTGTGGGATGTAAAAATAATTAAAAAACTTACCGATTGCTTGACGAATCCCATAGCCGATATAACAGGATTATTCGGGGATACTCCAGATAGATATGAATCTCTCGTGCACTTATGCCAGAGAACACGGCTAATCAAGGCGGCGTCTTTCAGAGAACAGCTTATCGAGGCATTTATTCAAAGCGTTCAAGATGTTTCCAACGTGGATTTGATAGATTCCCTGTTTTACTACAGCGGAAAATCTCCGAAGAACTTTCAGGTCATTCTCGAACTCGCCGACAGGGGTGATTTTGAATACCCAGCAACCCACCAGGAAGTTCAGCGTTGGATGAATGCCAGGTTCATGTCGTCATTTACTAACGACCGAACGGACTTGGATGCATTCGGGTGCAATGCATCCGGCGAGGACGAAAAATACCCTCAGGTTAGATTACCTGTTCTTGGCAATGTCATAATTCGCGCTATGAATCAAGAGTCTCCTTGCCAGTCCCGTTACGGAATGATAGACCATCATTCATTCCCAGCCGGGACCGACGCGAGGAAAGGGATGAAAGGCGCCCTCGAATGGCTTGGGGCAGAAAAACTAAAAGGCAAGACCTGGTGCGACCTGTCGCGCCCAATGGATAGGCCAATGTTGCTTTTCGCCTATCCATCCGAGATACCAGATAACCTACCGGACTTAGCCAGAATGATGAGCGACTCCGAAGAGGAAGGAACCGAGAATAACGACGTCCGGTTTTCCGCTCTTGCTGAGAAGGTTACCATCGCCTTGCGTGGCAGGATAAAGGAAACGGTTGACTCAGAAGTCCGCGTCTTTGTCCTTGCAAAGATGGACAAGGCGCGTACTAAAGTTCTTGCGAGCGGCAGATATTCCCCCGAACATGTCATACGCTCGGCCAGGCGTTGGCAGGAGGGAAACCAAAATATTCCCAATATCAGGGTACGGTGTTTCGGTAAAGAGAAAGGCGATAAGAGCGTCTGGGCTGAACCGCTGATACTATATCCAGCAGAGGTTGTCTGGTGTCTGAACACAGTCTGGATGCGCCAAGGTACTCATGCGGAAGGTGGGCATGGCTTCAGTGTCAACGATGGCCTGTGTCTCTTGCTGGGAGATGGGTTAGAACTCCGGCAGGTTGCAACTAGGGCGCTGGGCACGGTACTCCGCAACAGCTCATCCTTATTGTTGGCGCTTGGGCAGGCAAACGCTTTAGAGCGCGTGCGAAAGGGCGTTCATGAGATTGATAAAAAAAGTGCGAAATATGCAAAGCAGGCATTGCTTTTGCCATCAATAATAGGTTTGTTGTTACATAAACTCGGTTATACGAAAGGAGAGATTATGGCGTCATCGACATTTCTTGTCGGCAGAATGTTTAACATCGCCGACAGCCTGCACCTCGAATACTGTAAGCACGTTCGCGACAATTCGGTTCCTCCGCAACTTGTGGGGAACGCGCTCATGGCCACTGCGCAAGAGGAACCCACCAAAGCACTGGCGGTTCTATGGGGCCGAATCAAACCTTATCATGCCTGGGCACAATCTCTCAAGGATGGAGAAGGGGTAGGCCTCGTGAAATATTTTTTGAAACAGTTGTCTGATGTAAGTAGCCAGTTGAAGGATACCGAATTGCCGAAACGTTGCACGGATGCGGACAAAACACAGATGCTTCTCGGATACCTTGCCCGCGTAGAATCGGAAAAGAATTGAACCACCACATAAGAAAAGGAGAAAATAAAATGTCCAGCGAACCGAAACAGATCATGCGCGCAACCGGCCGGCTCGTTATCGAGGTTATCAATTCCAACCCTAACGGTGACCCCGACCGTGAAAGCGACCCTCGACAACGGCCCGACGGACTGGGCGAAATCTCCCCCGTATCTTTTAAACGGAAACTGCGCGACCTTGTTGAAGACAAGGAAGGGCCGGTTTGGATGACATTAGCCAGTGAGCTTTCACTTACACCTGAGGAATTTGGAATACTGGAGAGTAGGGCATCAACCTTAAAAGAGATTCGTGACCTTGACGAGAAAGAATTTATCAAGAGATATTGGGATGGCAGGGTCTTTGGGAATACGGAGCTTGAGAAAGGACGTAAATTGCCGGTAAAGACAGGGGTGGTACAGTTTGGCCTTGGCGTATCGGTGGCACCGATAGAGATTCAACGGCTCACGACGACTAATCCTTCCGTGCAGGAGGGTAAATCAGTAGGTATGGCGCCTATGGCCTACCGAATTGTCCAGCACGGCATCTACTGCATGCCGTTCTTCGTGAACCCCAGCGCGGCTCACAAATCTGGCTGCACAGTAAAGGATATCGAGTTGCTCCTGGCCTTGATTCCCCATGCCTATGCGCATTCCCGTTCGTATGTCCGGCCAAACGTGGAGATTCTGCACGCCTGGTATGTGGAGCATAAGTCACCAATTGGCTCCTGTTCTGATTTCAAGCTCATTGATGCACTGACGCCGATGAAAAGGGAACAGCCTGACAGCGCATCGAAAAACAGAAGCGAGTATGACATCCCGAAGGAGCTGCCGGCCGACCTTCAGACAAAAGTAGCTCCATTAAGGGATTTGATGGAGTTTTGAATGAGCGAATACCTTTCACACAGCGCCAAGGATGGGATTCCAGGGCAGACTTACAGAACGCACATCTTGGAAGTCTTGCGTATGGCGCGCGTGAATGCGGAACGCGTTGCGGTATATTCATCTTACGGCCCGTTATTGCGGGAGGTGGTTGAGTATGCCGCTACATACCACGACCTGGGAAAACTTGACGATGAGAACCAGAAGGTTCTGCGAGCCGGTAACAAGGGAAACCTGCCCGTGAAGCATTGGGATGCTGGTACGGCGCATCTATTGGCCTATAGCAAGCGCTTGGCAAATCTGATTGCGGCTTTTCTCGTGGCGTATCATCATAAAGATTTACCCTCGGTGTACGACGAGCAGGTCAAAGGCTCGGGAATGTTTCGCGATCCCTCCGCTCGGGAAAATACGGAAGCTTGGCTCTCAAGATATATCGAAATCCATGCGGCGGAGTTGGGCAAATGTGGTGTCTCGGAAGACGATTGGAAAGGGAAATCTTCAACACCGCTCTTTATGCGGATAGCTCTATCATGTCTCGTAGATGCCGACCATACAGACACGGCGCGACATTACGGCAATGCCGTGCCGGAAGGAACCATGCCGCTTGATGCTGAACGACGTATTTCCGCTCTCGACAATTATGTTGCCACCTTGGAGTCTGTAGATAAGGGGAAACTGGAGCGCAACGAACTGCGACAGAAGGTGTACGATGCCTGCCGTTGGGCTGAGCCTGCTGAATGTGGTCTGATTGCATGCGACAGCCCGGTCGGAACCGGCAAGACGACGGCGATCATGGCGCATTTACTCAATGTGGCCGAACAAAGAGGTCTCAGGCGCGTCTTTGTGGTGCTGCCTTTTACCAATATCATCGACCAGTCCGTCGAGGTATATCGGAAAGCGCTGGTCTTAAATGGGGAGGAACCACAAAAAGTCGTGGCTGCCCATCATCACAAGGCAGAGTTTGACGATGAAAAAACAAGAGCTTATTCATTCTTGTGGAATGCACCGATTACCGTGACTACCGCAGTGCAGTTTTTTGAGACCCTTGCCGGCAACCACCCGGCTACTTTACGCAAGCTTCACCAGCTTGTAGGGTCCGCTATTTTCCTCGATGAGGCACATGCCGCCCTTCCTGCTCATCTCTGGCCGCAGGCGTGGAAATGGCTCCAGGAGCTTGCACGAGATTGGGGCTGCTATATAGTTATGGCCTCTGGCTCTTTAACACGCTTCTGGGAACTGCCTGAATTTGCCGTGCCCGAGATGCAGATCCCTGAACTTGTGGAACATGATATCCGCTCTGTGGCAATTAAAGCCGAAAATTCGCGCATCGCATATAGACTTAAAGAAGAACCACTGCCTTTGGAGGAGTTGCGCGATTGGATAATACAGCTGCCTGGCCCACGCCTGGTTATCCTTAATACTGTACAGTCCGCTGCCGTAATCGCAAAGGAGATGGCCAATCGATACGGCAGATGCAAAGTAGAGCACCTCTCGACCGCGTTGGCGCCATTCCATCGTAGGGCAACCATTGAACAGATAAGGGGCCGCCTCAACAACAAGGACGATACCGACTGGACCCTCGTCGCGACATCATGCGTGGAAGCGGGAGTTGACTTCTCATTCCGTTCTGCCGCGCGGGAAATGTGTAGCATGATAAGTACAATACAGACCGCCGGCCGCGCTAACAGATCGGGAGAATACGATTCGGTCGAGCTCTGGAATTTCAGAACCAAACACGGAGAATTGCTGGGAGAAAATCCTTCGTTCAAGACCTCCGCCCGGATATTAGCAGACTTTTATCGGGAGAACAAGATTGGCCCTGAATTTTGTAAGGAGGCTATGCGCAGAGAAATACGCGAGCGAAACCAGGGTAGACTTGAAAATGACCCGATTGTACGTGCGGAGATGAACAGGAAATTTCCTGAAGTAGATGAGTTATTCAAGGTCATATCCTCCAATACTATTGCCGTTGTAATTGATGAGGACATGCGGAGGCGGCTCGAAAATAACGAGAAGATTAGACCCTCGGAATTACAGCAAAAGACAGTCAATATTTATAGCAACAAGGCTGAGACTTACGGGGTTGCGCCTATACAGGGATTCAATGATCTGTATGCTTGGACATTGGATTACGATGATTTCATCGGGTATATGGCTGGAGTCCTCAAGGTCAGTGGGCTTATGCGTGGAGGATGTTGCATATAAGTGTGCGGAGGCGAATATGGACTGCGAGGAAGACGGGTGGGTCATGCTGTCCGCCTTAACTCATTACGTATACTGTCCCAGGCGTTGCGCATTAGTCAACTTGGAGCAAGAATTTACTGAGAACATCTACACCATGCGCGGGCGCGCAGTGCATGAGAATGTGGACATAGAATCGAGCCGGCAGGAGGGCTATGTTAGAGTGGAGCGCGCTATGCCGCTATGGTCGAAAAGGCTCGGGCTGACCGGCAAGGCCGATGTGGTGGAGTTTCGGGACAGTGTTCCGTATCCGGTTGACTACAAGTCCGGGAAAAAGGGCAGGAGGACGCCGGAGGCCGTCCAGCTTTGCGGCCAGGCGTTATGTCTTGAGGAAATGTTTAGCGTTCCCGTTCCAAAGGGCGCGTTGTTTTTTCATGGATCGCGGGAACGGGTCGAGGTGGCATTTACCGATGACCTGAGACGGAGGGTTGAGACTGCGACCGAAGCAGTACGGAAGATGCTGTCGCGCAATGAGATGCCGCCGCCCGTCAATGACGACCGGTGTCCAAACTGCTCGCTTAACGAGTCGTGTATGCCGTCCGTCGTGGCAAACAAGAGGTCCGTCAGGCAAGCCCTTGATGCGCTCTATGCACCCGACGACGATGGAGGAGCGCCATGAAACAGCTTCTTAACACGCTTTACGTGATGACGCAAGGGAGCTATCTTTCGCTTGACCATGACACCCTGAAAGTCGAGGTAGACGGGAACAAAAACCAGATGCCGCTGCACCATATCGGCGGGATAGTCTGCTTCGGCAACGTCATGATGACGCCGTTCTTGATACATAGGTGCGCGGAAGACGGGCGAAGCGTCGTCCTCCTTGACAGAAACGGGAAATTCAAGGCCCGCATGGTCGGCAGTACACGGGGCAACATACTGCTCAGGCAGGCGCAATACGAGACGCTAAAATACGAAACAAGGGCAATGTCCATTGCGAGGAACTTTGTCGCGGGCAAATTGCGCAATAGCAGGTACGTATTATTGAGGTCGGCAAGAGACGCACAGGCTATGGATGATGCGAAGAGTCTAAGAGACGCCGCTTCGATTATAGGCGACGCTTTGTTCAATCTCGAAAAGGCGGGTCTTGACGAGACAAGAGGGTTGGAAGGAGAGTCCGCGCACGCATATTTCGGAGCTTTCAAACATATGGTGCTTAAAGACCCGAGGAACTTCGCGCTGACATCCAGGAATCGGAGGCCGCCGCTCGACCCTATGAATGCGCTTCTGTCCTACCTGTATTCCATGCTCCTCCATGACTGCATATCCGCGCTTGAAGGAGTGGGACTCGACCCGCAGGCCGGTTTTCTCCATACCGTCCGTCCGGGCAGGCCGTCGCTCGGTCTCGACCTGATGGAGGAGTTCAGGTCCATAATTGCCGACCGGCTGGCACTGACGCTTGTAAACAGGGGGCAGTTGACCATCGATGATTTTGTATACAAGGAGGGCATGGCGGTATATCTGGACGACAGCGGCAGGAAGACGGTAGCTGTCGCTTATCAGAAGAGGAAACAGGAAGAACTGCGCCATCCGCTGTTCAATGAGAACGTGCCGGTTGGCCTCTTGCCGCATGTGCAGGCACGCCTCCTTGCCCGGCACATTCGCGGCGATATTGAGGGTTATCCGCCATTCCTTATGACATGAGGTGCGGCTATGTGGGTTGTAGTTTCGTACGATGTAACGACGGACACCAAGGAGGGGCGCAGGAGGCTGAGGCGGGTTGCGCAGGCATGCAAGAACTACGGCCAAAGGGTGCAGAAATCGGTATTCGAATGCTCGGTAAACGAGATGCAGTACGAAGAGCTTATCCGAAAACTGCTCAAGGAGTATAAAGAGTCCGAAGATAGCCTGCGATTTTATCGAATACATGAACCGAGGGACAGGCATGTCCTTGAGTTCGGCGTGAATCGGACAATCGACTTTAGCGACCCTATGATTCTTTGACCGCGAAAGTGGTGCGTGCGCGAAAATGCCGGGGGTTTCGACAGCATAACTTTGTCCTTAGTTTTCGATTAGTTAAACGACGTCTCGGTCTTTGACAATTAAAATAGTCTGCCATCAAACGATGGGTTCGCGGAAAGCATTGTTTAAGTATTTGGTATTTAAGCAGAAAAAAAGTAGTGAGTTGCACCCGGTCTTTGCACCGGGTGAGGATTGAAAC
>JAJYJM010000025.1 GCA_021789495.1 Nitrospirota bacterium | reverse complement strand
GATTAAAGCTGTTCGGCAGAAATGTGCCCTTGTTTACGTCGTGGCAGGCACCCGTCCCAGGAGCACATCCTATACCAGTGTAGCCGGGGCGATAGTCGGAATGCGGCGGATCCGTATCCGCCCTGGCAAGGCCATATGCGCCTGCCAATACCACAAGCGCTACCACCACTGTAATTAAGCTCCTTTTCATTTCCACACCGCCTTTTGTAAGAGTTAATTCCTTATAAACATAAATGCATAAAAATACTTGTTTTTTTATCAAGTCCGGTTCCGGTATCCCTTACGCAAATCAGGTGTTTAATGTATGGATTAAAAATAAACACCTTATTACAAGATACAGAAAGACCTTACACTTCAGAAAAATAGATTTGCAACATACATACCTTCCGGGCTATTTTCAAGCCCGGCAAGAGACGCATCAGGGTGTGTTTTCTGCTAACATCAAGGAATATAATGGAAATTTTTAATAAAAAAACTCCGGGCGGCGTGATTATTTTAAATTTTTTTGCTTTTGACCGTCAAAATCAAGGCAAAGACCATAAAAAAAACCCCTGAAAAGTTTACCGGGGTGCAACAAAGCTTCTTTTCGCGCAAACACGGATGCGACCCTTGAGCAAATACGCTCATGCTGCCTGTTCGAGTTTCTTTTTTAATGATTCCCGGCTCAACGTGTGTTGTCGAGCACGACGATCCCTTTCTTTATTGCGTATTTTATAAGCCCGGCCACGTCGTGTAAGTCAAGCTTGTTCATTATATGCGCCCTGTGGGTTTCAACCGTCTTTACGCTTATTTTCATAAAACCGCCTATTTCACTATTTGTATAGCCCTCGGCAATTAGTTGAAGCACTTCCTTCTCCCGGTTTGTCAGCTTGTCCGGCTCTCTGCCGGCATTTTTCTCGCTGTCTTCACGAAGATAGCTGTCCATTATCTTCCTTGAGATTGCCGGAGAGAAGTAGGGACTGCCGCCATGGACAGACCTTATCGCCGTTATCAGTTCGCCTGCGGAACACTCTTTCGTCAAATATCCTGAGGCGCCGGACTTAAGTATCTGAAAAATATAGTTTTCATCGTTATACATCGTAAGGGCGAGCACCTTAATGCCGGGCTTTAGCCTTTTTATCTGTCTTGTCGCCTCGAGACCGTTCAATATCGGCATGGCGATATCCATTATCACGACGTCAGGGGCAAGGTCGTGCACTTTTTTTACCGCATCGCGCCCGTTTTCGGCCTCCGCGATAACTTCAAGGCCGTCCTGCGCCTCCAGCAGGGCGCGAAGCCCCTGCCTGACAATCGCATGGTCGTCCACAATAAGAATCTTCACCTTTTCTTCCATTGCCCTGCTGCCTCTTCAGATTACGAGTCTCCCGGAATCCATAATTATTGTCTCAGATTTATCGCTTCCTGAGATGGAAAGGGTGGGGCGGAAGAACACGAAATCCTGGTGGAACGGTGCGCTGACTGTTCCGCCGAAGGAGCTGTTATCGCCGAAGGCCAGGTGAATCGTTCCGAAGATTTTTTCGGATTCCAGCACGTTATCCGGCTTTGTAGCCTTGTCGTTGGTGCCTATGCCCAGTTCGGCAAGGTTCCTGTTGCCCGGCGCCCTGTCCAGCGCTTCGCGGAACTCCCGCGCGAACGGCTCGTCTCCTTCGACCTCAGCCGCCATTCCCTTATGAACCTTTACAGTTACCGGTTTTTCCAGCTTTCGGTTCGGCGCCCACAGAAGCACCAGAATTCCATTCCCCGTCCCTTCCACCGGGGCCAGGTAGACCTCGCCCGCCGGCAGGTTGGAAAACGAACCCGGTTCATGGAGGATGCCGGTGTCGATCATGGGCTTTCTCCCCTTGATACCGAAGGTTATGTCCGTGCCCTCCGGGGTGGTTATCCTCACGGTATTGGCCCCGTCGATTGCGTCCGCGATGCGGCGCGACCGGGCCTCGACCTCTTCCCAGTCCGCCTCCATAGAGCCGAACAGCATGTCCTCCTCGAAAAGGGGCATGCTGGCATATCTCGCTTTCGCGGCTGAAGTGAGGATGTCCCGGAAACGGGTATGGCTTGTAGAGTAGTTGGAAAGGGCGACAACGACAGAGACTGCGGAGCCTCTCCCGGCCAAAACAATCTCTTTTGCCTCCCGGATATCGTCTTTCGATGCGATTTTAGACCTTATCCTGCCGAGAAGCCCTTTTTGGCCCAGCGCCCTGGCGGTTTCCTCCCCGAAGGCAAGCCTCCAGAGCGCTTCCCCAGGCTCGGAGCCGTGGCTCCCCAGTGCGGGAAATTCGGAATAGAAGGTCTCGAAACCAAGTCCCCTGGAGGCCTCTTCGGCGGCGCGCGCGAGCTTTAGAAGCCCTTTTCTCCTGCGTAATCCCGCCTCGTCGGTCTTTTCGTCTTCCGCGACAGTGTCCGTAAAGACCAATACCTTCTCGCCTGGACGGACGCCTAAGTTGGCCCTGAAAATCTTTCTGAAACGCTCTATGATCTCTCCCGGCATAATCAATCCCCGCCCATGAGTTCGAGGGCCTCCTTCGCCTTTTCCCTCACGCCTTCGGATTCGTAATTGTCCTCGGATATGCTTTTAAGCTTGTCTACAGCCTCTGGAGGTTTAATGCGCTCGACGAGGTCTATCGCCTGCCACAACACCCTGTCGCTGCCGGAATCGAGCTCCGCGACAAGCGGGTCCGCAATCCTTGGGTCGGAGGAGTATCTGAGGGCCTTTATGGCATTTACGATGACATCTTCGTTTTTCTCAAAGTAAAGAACCTTTATAAGCGGCTCTACCGCCCCGTTGTCCTGGAATTTCCCCACAGCCTTTACAGCCGCCGCGCGCACCGAGGCGTTTTTGTCCTTGGACATGGCGTCGATGAGCGGGCCGAGCGAATCCTTCCCCTTTATTTTGCCCAGCACACTCGCCGCCGCCGCGCGAACCTCATAGCTTTTATCGTTTACCAGAACCTGTATAAGCGCTCCCTCGGCGTCCTGGTTCCGCTCCTGTCCGCCGGTATCCTGCTTCCCCGCATCTCCCGGCGTTCCCAGGGAAAGCGCCGCGCTACGCCGCACGTCCGGCGAGGGGTCTTTCAGCATGGCGCCTATGAGTGCTTCCTTCCCCTTTTCGTCCCACAGGCCGCTCATCGCATCCGCCGCGCTCTGCCGTATCCGGGCGTCTTCGTCCTTGAGCGCCAGAAGATATGCAGGCAATGCCTGCCTGTCCGATATGACGCTGAGCGCGCCGAGCGCGGCAAGCCTCGCGCCTTTGTCGTTGTCTTTGACAAGCATATTCATCAGGGCCGGGACAGCCGATTTCTCTTTAATGTCGCCCAGTCTTCTTGCCGCCGCCACGCGCACGGCAGGGTCAGGGTCATGCAGGGCGTGTGTCAGGCCGGTCAGCTTCACTGCGGCATGAATCCCGCCCTGTCCCGCATATGCCGTATTGAAGACAAGGAGCATGAGAAAGACCGCCATCCATAGCCTGAGCCGCATAATCACCCCTCCAGTTTTTTAAGGGCCTCTTTCGCCTTGGGCGCATTCGGCCCGTCCGGGTATGCCCCCAGATAGTCCTTGTATGCCAGCGCAGCCTTGTCCTTCTCCCCCAGGCTCACGTAGCTCTCGGCGATATTGAGCATGGAGTCCGCCCTGAACGGGTTCTCGCCGAGCACGACGCATTTCGTGTACTCGATTATCGCGTCCTTATAGTCCGATTTTGCCGAAAAACATTCCCCGGCGGTGTAATAGCCGTCCGCCCGGACATCCAGCGCCTGGCTGTAATCCGCCGCCTTCCTGAGAGCGGCTACGGCATCGTCATAATTCTTCTGCGCAAAGAGGGCCTTTCCTTTTTCCACAAGCGCTTCTCCGGCGAGGCCCGGGTCGAGTGCGGCGGTGTCGA
Organism: Nitrospirota bacterium; assembly: GCA_021789495.1. GTDB lineage: Bacteria > Nitrospirota > JACRHJ01 > JACRHJ01 > JACRHJ01 > JAKAHE01. Next base: position 26,999 of record JAJYJM010000025.1, on the reverse strand, counting down.
ATTCGGCGCAAGCGGGCGCGTATTTTCCGGCACCGGCCAGGAGCTTTCCCGCGCGCAGGGCCGAAGGCGACTTAAGACTTCCGCCTGCCGCTTCTGCGTCGAGATACGCCTTCGCCGCATCGTCGTTCTTTTTCTGCGCTTCGAGGGCCTCTCCGAGCTGGAAGCTCGCGTCCCCTTTAAGCGGGCTGTCCGGCTTCAGTTTCAGAAAATTGGAAAAGGCATCCGAGGCGTCCGCATAATCCTTCGCGGCCAGCGCATACCCGCCCACATCGTACCACGCCTCCGACGCATGGGGGCCGTCCGGATATTTCTGCGCCAGGTCTTTGAACGCCGCTTCCGCATCCGTTTCCCGGTTCAGTTTGTCGAGCGCCCATGCCCGCCCGTATTCCGCCTCCGGCAGGAGCTTATTGGTCTTGTATGTGCCGATAAAGGAGGTATACGCGCCCAGGGCGTCCTGATATTTGTTGAGGTTATAGCAGCTGTCCGCATACCAGTAGAGCGCGCCGGGCTTTATCTCCTCGTCCGACATGCCGGCCACTTTTTTAAGTCCGTCCGCCGCCGCCTGGTAGTCCTTGAGGTTTATCGCGGAGAGCGCAGCGAAATAAATCGCCTTCGGCTCATAGCTGCTTCCGGGATATTTCCGGGCAAACTGCCTGAAGAGTTTCCTTGCGCCCGCGAAATCCTGCTGCTTGAACTTAAGGAACGCCTGCTGGAACACGGCCTCCTGGACGAGGCCGGATGACCCCTCTTTTTCAAGCTGGCTTAAGACTGTCTGCGCCTGGGCCTGGTTGCCCTGCGCCGTCAAGGCCTTCGCAAGCGCAAGCCTCGCCCGGTTCCCGACGTCGCCGGAAGGGTCCCTGTCGGCGACGGACTTCAGAAGGGCCGTCCCCCTGGCCGCGTCCCCCTGCTGGATAATTATAAGTGCCCGCTGGTAGTCCGCCTCCTTCGATAACGGGTCTTTGGGGTTCGCCTCCGAGAACACCTTGAACCCGGATGCGGCGTCTTTGAGGTTATTCAGTTTGAGCTCCGTCCATGCGAGCGCGTATACCGCCTTCTTCGCCTGTTTGGTATCGGGGAATTTCGCCAGGACGTCCTTGTATTGTTTTTCCGCATCGGCATACCTGCCCTGGTCGTAGAGCGCCTCGCCTGCGTCGAGCAGGGCCTCCGGGACAAGCGTGCTGTCCTTCGCTTCCGCCGAGAGCTTCATAAACGACGAGTAAGAGTCCTGATAATCCTTAAGTCCAAGCTGAGACCACGCCAGGCCGTAGAGGGCCTGGTCTTTGCGCTTCCCGTTCGGGAACTGCTTAAGGTATTTTGCGTAATTATCCTTGGCGTCCGGGTAGTCCTTCTCTCCGTAGAACGCCTCCGCAAGGCCGAAGATGCCCTTCTCGGTATATGCCGAGGACGGCTCCTGAGAGAGAAGCGCCTTGAAGCCCTCGGCGGCCTGCGGGAAATTTTCCTGTTCGAGGAAATTTCGTCCTATCCCGAAAAGCGCCTCCGCCTTCATCGGGCTGCTCGAATAGTTCTTAAGGAGCCTTTTGTAGGTGTCCACGGCCTTGTAGAGCTCGCTGTGACGCTCGTAGGCCTCGGCAAGTCCCATGAGCGCGTCCTGGGCCAGGGGGTTCGAGGGATAATTGTCCGCTATCGCTTTGAAGCCCTCTATGGCGTGCGGGTAATCGCCCAGGTAGAGCCTGCACCTGGCCAGCAGGTTTTTCGCCTCGATATATTCGGGCGAGTTCGTGTCCTTGCGGTTTGCGAGCGTCCCCTCAAGGGCGTCCGCCGCCTCCTTGAACATCTTCGCCTGGTAATAAGCCCAGGCCATATCGTATCTCGCGGTCTTTGCGTCCGAGGAGTCCTTGGCCTTCAGGAGCGCCTGGTTATACGCCTCTGCGGCCCGCCTGTATTCCTTCATCGCAGCCCTCGCCTCGCCAAGCTGAAGGCAGGCCGTCACAAAAAGTCCTGAATCCGGATAATCGTGCGTCAGCCTTTCAAAATTGTCCGCGGCCTTTTTCATTTCCCCAAGCTTGAAGTAAGACCAGCCTAAGCCGTAGAGGAAACGGTCGCGGCCCTTTGCCTCCGGGTATGTTCCGAGGATGGCGATGTATTTATCTCTGGCCTTTTCGTAGTCTTTCTCCTGGTAATAACTCTCCGCCAGGCGGAACTCCGCCTCGGGGAGGAGATCGCTCCTGCTGTAATCCTTTACGAATGTCTCGTATTCGATAATCGCGTTCTCGTAAAGACCCGTCTTGAAATATGAGTCGCCAAGGTCGAGCGTTGCGACAGGGGCATCTTCCGAACCCGGGAACTTCTTCAGAAAATCGTCAAGGGACTTCTTGGCCTTGTCATAATCCCCCCCCAGAAAATCCGCCTCGGCAATCCTGAACGCGGCCTTCCTGCCGTATTCTCCGTTCGGGTCTTTCGCGAGCGCCGCCTTGTAATACGCCTTAGCCTTCGCATAGTCCCCCTTTTGCGCCGCGCTCTCGCCAGCCATGAAGCCGGACTCCACGGCCTTCGGGCTGTCCGGGAACTTCGACGCCACTTCTCCGAACGCCGCTCCCGCCTTATCGAAGTCTCCAAGCTTAAGGTAGCTGTGCCCGGTCATGTAAAGCGCGTCCGCGTCAGACTTGCTCGCCGGATAGGCGCCAAGGAACGCCTTGTAGTCCTTCACCGCCTTATGGTATTCCTTGAGGATGTAGTGGCAGTCCCCAAGTCTCATCTTCGCGTCCGGCGCCTTCTTCGACGACGGATATTTAGCCAGAAGCTTCCTGAACGTCTCGAGCGACGGTCTTACGGAGCCGCCTGCGAAATAGGATTCCGCAAGCCCGTACATCGCCTCGTCCGCATGAGGGTCGTCAGGGAAAGACGTAATGTATTTCTTGAACTGCTCCGCCGCCAGGTCGTAGTCCGCGTTCTGATAGAGCTGGACCGCCGTCTTCATAATCTCGTCCGGCGTATCGGCAAAGGAGACCGCCGGAATCAGTGAAATAAAAACAGCCGCAATCGCAATCAGTTTTTTCATGATAAACCTCTACTCATCAAGGAATATTCCTTCGGGCATCTTGAATTTTATCGCCGGCCCCCAGTCCGAGCCGTCCTTTGTATCCCTCTGGAGGTACGGGCCGAATACGCGCACGATCCTGCGGGAGGGGTTGTCGCCGTACAGAATTATCGTAATCTTTGAATGGGCGTCGCCGTCGCCGCCGGAGTAGAAGTAGTTGGACCTTACGGTATAAATCCCGCGCTCGGCGTGTCCCTGGTCGAACACCTCCGGTCCGAAATTGCCCTTGGCGTCCTGTTCCAGCCTGCCTCCCGGTATGGCGTTTCTCGACTCGTAGATGTTCGGCTGCTTGTAGAATGTATGGCCGCCGGAGGGGCTGTAGACGTGCAGGTCGAAATCCGCGTGCGGCTTGTCCCACGTGAGTATTATCAATATGTCCTTCGGCTTCACGTTTACGGTGCCCACGTTCACCACGGGGCTGTGCGTCGTCTGGCCCCGGCTGTTCACGGCCTCGATCTGTATCGTGTTCTGTTCCTCCATAAGCGCGACCTTCTGCTCGAAGTATCCCCTGTTTACCACGATGTCCATAGGGTTTCCGTTAAGTATCAGCTTCGCGCGGCTTACGTCCGGGTCTCCGATGGTTCCCTTTACGGTAATCACACAATTCTCCGAGACGTCGAAGACCTGACCGTCCTTTGGATATATGACATTTACCGGGGCTCCTTCCGAAGACCCGGAGTAGTCCAGCGTTATGCTGTCCTTCCCGACGTTGCCGTCGGGATCGAAGGCCATCACGGTTACAGTATTCCTCCCCCTGGAAAGCGAGAACGTCGCCTCAAACCTGCCGTTCTCCACGGATATGACCTGGGAATTGTTGTTTACGGTAAGAGTCGCATTCCCTACCCGGGTATCCGAGACAACGCCCTTTATCGTCTGCGAGAGCCTGTCCGTCGAGCCGGAGCCGGGCGAGAGTATGCGCACCTTCGGGCCGATTTTATTCTCGGCGACAAGCATGCCGCTGGAGATTACAGCGCTCCTGCCGACGGACACGGGCGTCACTCCCGCGCGAGAGGCGGAGGCATAGCGTCTTCCCCCCGGCGTCCCCAGCGCGTTCCCGACAAAGAGCTTGCCCCCGGCGATTCCGCCCGGCTGCGCCGCCCTGTATCCGCCTGACAGCGACCTTGCCGACACCCAGGAAGACTGTTTTTGCGGGCCTGCCGCCGAGACCCAGGAAGACTGCCTGCCCGCCTTCCCGCCCTGCACGCCGTTTCCGCCCGCGCCCCTGCCGTAAGAGCCGTAACCGCCCCGGCCTCCGCCGTTTTCAGCGCCCGGCCTCAAGCCCGCCGCAAGGCCCGCCACCCCGCCCCTTTTAAATTCCACGGCGGACGGGCCGGAAGGGCCGGCGGGTCTGCCGCGCAGCCCGAGTATGCCGGAGATTTTCTCCGACGCGCTCTCCAGCAGGCCGCCAAGAGTGCCCCCGCTCCCGGATTGCCCAAGCGCGCTACGGCTTATTCCCTTGGAAATTCCGGCAGATACGCCGCCCGTGCCGCCCCTTGAGGCCGCGCCCGGCGAACCGATTCCGGGGGACGCATAGCCCGCCGGGAAGGCTGATTTCATGTTTAAAGTCCTTATTTTCACGCTCCGGCTGCCGCTCCCGGAGGCCCGTCTTCCTGCCCTGGCGCCCGGCATTTCAAGCGTTTTCCTGCCCGGCGAAACCGCAGACGAGGCGAACATCCTGCCCGCCAGCCTGTCAAGTGAGGCGACCATCCTTCCTCCTCCAGGCAGCGCCTGCGTCTGGCCGTTCGGCGTCCCCTCTCCCAGGTTCGCGCGTTCCTTCGATGCCACGGCCCCGCCACCCGCGCCCTGTGAGTATACGGGAATCCCCATCTCTCCTTGCAGGCTGTCGTAAGCCGATATGTCCTCTCTCATGCCGGTCAGGGACTTTACGCCCGCGAACCGGGCCGGGTTGGCGACCTGCCGGGAGCCGCCCGCACTGATTCCGAGCGGTCTTGCCGTGAGGCTTTTAAGCTCGTCCCCCGTTGGGCGAAACGACGGGGCGGACATGGCAATTGTCTTCTCACGCGCAAGCTCCTCCGGGATGGCGCTCCTGAAATCCCGCCCCTGAAGTCCGGCCATCTTTTCCATGTTCCATTTCGGCCCGCCTTTTCCAGCTCTGCCGGCGGCAAAGTCAATCGACCCTCCGGCAACGGCGGACGCCTTATGGTTCAGCTTCGCCGCACGGTAGTTTCTATTCAGGAGTCCTTCCGCCCTTTTCGACGGTGCCGAGAGGCTTTTTATCGAAATCTCCGCATTCGCTTCGGCAAATTTCTGCCTTACGGCCTTCAGGTCAGCTTCCTTCCCGGCAGGCATTGCACTTACAGCCGCAATCCCGCCCGTTTTCATAGCCGCCGCGATATTCTTCGCGCTTATGGCGCCCGGAGAGCCGGGGCTTGCTTCCTTTATCTCCGGCGATGCCGTGGCAGGTGTGTTTTTCATCTCGACTTTTGCCATCTTCGGCGGGGCCGGAGCCTGCCCGCCGGCCTCGGACCGGCCTGCCGGGAGCGGCGGCGCAGATGCCCGGGCGGCCCGACCTGTCGCGCTCCCTCCGCCTCCCGCCGCCTGTGAGGCCTCTCCGCCGGACGGCTGGGAGAGCTGCACGTACGTAAAGTCCGTATGCGTTTCCGGTTTTTTGAACGGCATGTGGTGCGTCGAGAGGTAGCTCACGAGTATAAGGACGAGCGCGTGGACGATGAGCGAGGGGATTACGAAATACGGGGCCTTCATCTTCCTGTGGCCGTATTCGGCGGTGAAGAAGAAGCCGCGCGGACTTTCGGGATGCGCGCGGGTTGCGGCGCCTTTTACCGCGCCCTTCTTTTTTACAAGGTCGAGGTAGAACTTCAGGGCGGCGGTGTGACGCGCATCGGTTTTTTTGTCCTCCGAGAGGGCGCGCTCGAACACCTCCATCGCCTCTTTATACCTGGCCTGCTGGATAAGCAGGATGCCCTGCGTTTCGAGATAACTGGTCAGGGAGCCGGGATCGAGCCGGGCTGCTTTTTCGAGGTATTCCCTTGCCTTGTCCTGGTCCTTGTTCTGGTGATAGAGCGACCTTGAGAGCAGGTGCAGCGCGGCGGGGTCGTCCGGCTTCTGCTCCAGGTATTTTTCAAAGCAGGCCTGCGCGGAGGCGTATTCCCTGGCCTTGAGACGCCGGGCGCCCTCGGCGTAAAGCTCGGACGGCATGGCGGCATCCGCCTGCGCTACGGCTGAGCCGCTTTCGGGGCTGTTGTCGATTGTATCGGACATGGGGAAATCCCTTAAGTCTCCTGCCGGAGGAACAGGCGGTTTGATTTTACGATATTTCCGGAGCCGATTTCAAGACAAATAAGGGATTTAACTGCGGAACATCCCCCGGGCCATGCAGAGTATACTGCATGGCGGCGGGAGGTTAAGGTTTTATTTTCCTGCAATATATTAAGCCGGACGGGAGGCGGGAAGTCAAGTTAATGGTTTTTAATCTACTGGAAGCATCCGAGCTGACAGTTCTTGATGCGGATGTTTTCTTTGTTGCAGAACTCGCCGATTTCCTTCAGTGAGGCTCCGAGTTCCCTGGACAGGGCTAAGGCGACCGCGCAGGGGAGTTTGCCGCCGTGCTCCGCCGCCGTCTCGCGGATTTTTTCTTTCTGCTCATCGGTCATCATGCGTTGCCCTCGAGCTCCATGCTGCACTGAACCGGGCTTGGGATTATCGGCTCATCCTCGAAGGTCATAAACAGCGTCGGCTCGTCCACCAGCCCGAACTCGGCCATATCCCTGCCGCGAAGGTAGCCGCATATCTCTCTCCGCAGCTTGCAGACGGTCTCGTCGAGCGTCTCCCCCCGCGCCACGACGTCAACCTCCAGGCATTCCGCGAAATAGCCGCCCATGCCGTCACGCTTTATAAACGCCTTTATGCTGTATTTCATGCCGCGCTCCCGTTACTCAATCAGCGTTAAAAAGGCCGCCTCGCCCGCTCTATCCCCGCATCAAAGAGCCCGTAACAAATAATATACCGGCCCCTCAAGCATCTCCCGCCGCCCTCTATGCCCTCCCCGGCCCCGGTCAGCCGCATTTGGAGTAGCCGCAGGAACTGCACACCACGCACCCTTCCGCGAACGAGACCATCGAGCCGCACTCCGGGCACTGCGGACAGTGGTTCATGAGGTTGTCTTCCGTAAGGTTCTTGCCTTCCGCAGTCCCCTGCTTCTTCTCCAGCAGGTATTCCTCCAGCACCGTGGCGATGGCGTCCGCGCAGGAGTATATCGTGGAGCCGGAGACCCATGCCGGAGACGGGCAGCGAATACCCTTCAACTGGTCGATGATGGAAGCCGGGTCCACACCGGAGCGAAGAGCCAAAGAGACGAGCCTGCCGGTGGCCTCCGTCTGGGAAGTTGCGCAGCCGCCTGACTTGCCCATCATGGCAAAGAGCTCGCACAGGCCCTTTTCGTCTTCGTTTATTGTTACATAGAGCCTGCCGCACCCGGTATTGACCTGCCTCGTGTATCCCTTCGTTATGTACGGCCTGGGGCGGGGCATTATCTTGCCCGGCTCGTGCCCGATCTTCTCGGAAGGCGGCGCCTGTTCTTTTTCCTTCGCCTCCTTCGTCCTGCCGGTCGAGAGCACCTGCTCGTCCTTGGAGCCGTCCCGGTATATCGTAACACCCTTGCAGCCGAGGCTGTATGCCAGGCGATAGACTTCCTCAACGTCCGCAACGGTCGCGTCGTGAGAGAAATTGACCGTCTTCGAGACGGCGTTGTCCGTATATTCCTGGAAGGCCGCCTGCATCTTCACGTGCCAAGCGGGCTCTATGTCGTGCGCCGTGACGAAGAGCCTGCGCATGTCCTCCGGCACTTCCTTTATGTCGGCCACGGAGCCGTGATGCGCAATCTTCTTCATAAGCGCGTCTGAGTAAAAGCCGCGTTCATTTGCGATCGCCGCGAAATAAGGGTTCACCTCTATCAGTTCGTCCTTGTCCATGACGGTGCGGATATAAGACACGGCAAACAGCGGCTCGATGCCGCTGCTGCACCCGGCGATTATAGAGAGCGTGCCGGTCGGGGCGATGGTCGTTACGGTGGCGTTGCGCATCTTTCGCCTGCCTTCTTCGTCGTACACGCTGCCCCCCCAGTTCGGGAATACCCCGCGCTCGCTTGCAAGCTCTTCGGAAGCGGCCTTCGCCTCTTCGTCTATGAACTTCATTACGCTTCGGCCAAGGGAGACGGCCTCGTCGGAATTGTAAGAGATGCCGAGCTTGATTAGCATGTCGGCAAAGCCCATGATGCCAAGCCCTATCTTTCTGTTGCCCCTTGTCATCTCGGATATTTCCGGCAGGGGGTAGTGGTTCATGTCTATGACGTCGTCGAGGAAACGGACAGCGGTTTTCACCGTCGCCTCAAGCCTCTTCCAGTCAATGGCGTTGTCCCGGATCATGTTGGAGAGGTTTATGGAGCCCAGGTTGCAGGACTCGTGGGGCAGGAGCGGCTGTTCTCCGCAAGGATTTGTAGATTCTATCTCGCCCATGCGAGGGGTGGGGTTGTCCCGGTTCAGCCTGTCGAGGAAGACTATGCCGGGGTCTCCCGTCCTCCAGGCAAGCTCCACAATCTGGCCGAAAACCATCCTGGCGGGGAGTTTTTTAACCGGCTCGCCCGAACGCGGGCTTACGAGATCGTAGTCCAGGCCCTTGTCCACGGCGTCCATGAATTTCTCGGTTATGCCGACGGAAATGTTGAAGTTGTTGTATTCGCCGGAGGAGTCCTTGCAGTTTATGAACTCCAGGATGTCGGGGTGGTCTACTCTCAGGATGCCCATGTTCGCGCCGCGCCTTGTGCCGCCCTGCTTTACGGCCTCCGTCGCCGCGTTGAAGACGCGCATGAAGGAGACCGGGCCGGAGGCGACTCCGCCGGTGGATGCGACCTTGTCGTTCGCGGGCCGAAGGCGCGAGAACGAAAAACCCGTCCCGCCGCCGGACTGGTGGATGAGCGCGGTCTTCTTGATGGTGGAGAATATGCTCTCCATCGTGTCTTCGACGGGCAGGACGAAACATGCGGAGAGCTGCTGAAGCTCCCGTCCCGCGTTCATCAGCGTAGGCGAGTTCGGCAGGAAATCCAGACCCGCCATAATGTCGTAGAACCCGCGCGCTACGGCCTCCGCATCTTCTTTCGACATGCCGTAGTTCGTCTCCGCCTGGGCGATATTCTCCGCGACGCGGCGGAACATCTCCTCCGGCGTCTCGACGGGATTTCCGTCCTCGCCCTTTTTAAGGTATCTCCTCTCAAGGACCTTTATCGCATTACTGGTCAAGACCGGTTTCCTTTCATAATCCGCATCTCCATTCAAAACAAAACCCGGCGCAGCCCCGGCGTCTGAGAACTGCGGGGCGAACGACGCTACCGGTCGCCGCGCCGCCTGCCTGTTAACCGGCTTGTCCTGGCGCTCCGGCTCTGTAGGTTGATGCCGGGCCGTCTGGTTAAAGAAGTCGTTCTGCCTGTCCCTCCTGCGGCCTTCCGCCGCCTCATCGCCGGCCTCACCAAGTGCCATATGCCGCCTCCGATTAATAAGCATAACTTATTAAAAAACAAATAAAAACGCACCGGGAACTGGTTCTGACGGATAAAGCGGATAAAGATTTTACGTATTATTTTGTAGCGCTATTATTATACACCACAATATATTGGAGTCAACCAAATTTTATTCAATTTCAGCCCCTATTATTTTCCCATATCATTAGGGGCAAAAAGTGGCGTAGAAAGTGCGGCGGCGGTTGGTTGTAATTCCCCCTTAGAAGCATTTTAAAGTTTTAATATTGCCAATGCTTTTTCGATTGTTTCTAAAGGCGTTGCAATAGAAATAGCCCGGCGAAGCTATCCGCCGGGCTATTATTTTATTTTAATTTCAGTGATATTGCAAGCAAATCAGGAGTTATGCATCCTTCTCCTTCTCCATAAGGAACACAGGCACGAACTTGTTCAGTATGTAGAAGAGGACGAACGGCGTAACCGCAACGAGAAGCACACCCGGCCAACCTTCCTTGAACGTCTCGGCGTTGACCGGGACCCAGGGGAAGTGGTATTCCATGAAGCCGTGGAAGGTAGACGAGAACGCCTGGCCTCCAATGACGACATTCCACCTCATCATGAACACGCCGAACAGGACGAAGACAGATGCTATCGCCGCCCTTTTGACCGTAAGGCGCGGCCAGAGAAGCATAATGAACGGCAAGACGTTCCCGATGGCGTACTGGAGGACGAAGACCTTGAAGGCATCCCTCTGGTAAATTACCGCCCGGAGCGCATCCCAGGACTTCATAGCGGTGTATCCCCTGAAGACCAAGTCCAGGAGTTCCAGGGTGAAAGCCAATATCATAAATATCTTGAGGAATTTTGCGGTGAGCTTTACCTCGTGGTCTTCCACGCCCCTTATGTGCTTTAAGTCCTGATAGCCATAGCTTCCCGGCTTCTTGAGCCTTGCCAGCCTCTTGCGCCCCTCCATAACGATGGTATAGACCAGCAGGCAGAGCGCGATACCGGAAACTACGGCGGACATTATAAATATGACAGGCATAAGAGGCGTCATCCACAGGGCATTCGCCTTGACCGAGCCAAAGATAAAACCGGCATAGCCGTGAAGGAAGCAGGCGACCGGTATGCCTATGCCGGCCATAATGCCTATGGCTTTATGGTCTTTCTCCATAGCCTCATTGCTTATGTCCCATGCGCCGAGCGTAAGGGCGCTGAAAATAAGCTGACGGATGCCGTCAATCATTCCCTTGTTCGGCTTGTTCTTGAGGGCCAGGGCTGTCTCGACGAAATACTTCCTGTAGACGAACCATATCTCCGTGGCCACGATTGCGGCATAAGTCGAGAAGACTATGCCGAACGCCGCGATGGCGGATGTAAAGTGCGGGGTCATCATGACTTCTATACCGCGGAAGGGCTGCTGGAGGTGCAGCATAAGCGGCATCATCGCGACCGGGAGGAGCGCAAACGAAAAGACAAGCGCGAACCGGGCTATATCCTTAAGCTGCTTTACGCCGAAGACGTGATATAGAGACGACAACACGAACGCGCCCGCGACCAGACCGGTCATGTACGGGTACATGACAATCTGAATCGCCCATGTCACGTATTCATTCGGATAGACGAAGTATTCCTTCGTCGTCCAGATCTCGCCATGTACCAGCATCTAATCTACCTCCTTGCTTAAGCCGATATAGAATGCCTGCGGATTCGTGCCGTATTCGGGTTTCAGGATTCCGATGCGGTCGTCAAGCACGGCCAGAGTAACCGGGTCGTTGGGGTCCCTTAAGTTACCTATCTGTCTCGCGCCGAAGGGACATGCGCCGACACATGCGGTCTTCATGCCGTGGTGAAGGCGGTGGTAGCACCAGGTGCACTTGTCCGCCACGTGCAGGACGGGGTGGAAGAAGCGCGCGCCGTACGGGCAGGACTGAATGCAGTAGCCGCAGCCGATGCACCAGGTCCTGTCAACCAGTATCGGGCCGTCCGGCGTCTTGTAGGTGGCCCCGACGGGGCAGACCTGGGCGCATGGCGGGTTGTCACACTGGTTGCAGAGCTTCGGAACGAAGAATCCCTTGGCTATGTCGTTAGGATCGACGGAAATCTTGCCCGCCGCGTTTTCGTCGAGCAGGGGAGAAGTATAGCCGTCCCTTGCCTGCTTGGGGCAGTCGGCCCAGACCTTGCCTTCCTTCGTAACAACGTATCTTTCAACCCAGGTGCGGGAGACGTTGGCCGTCCAGGGTATGTCATTCTCCGTCTTGCACGCCTTGACGCACATGCCGCATCCCACGCACTTAGTTGTATCGACGAGGAATGCCCATTTCAAGTCCGGATTTGCGGCCAGAACATCCTTGGGGTCGAGAATCTCCAGCGCCGCCATCGGCACCGCCGCCCCGGCCACAACCATGATAGCGCCCTTTATAAAGTTCCTTCTTTCCATTATTGAAGTCCCTCCATCACGTTATGAGGGTTGTGACACTCCACACACTCCTGCCCGGGGTTATGCGTTACGGGGTCTATGCCCGGCACGACGTTCCTGCCGGCCCCCGGATACGGAAGGTTGGCATGACACCGCAGACAGAGCGCCCTCCTCTTGTCTATCTGGAGCTTGGGCGGGTTGTCCGGGTGGTTCAGGGCCGGGCCGTGGCAGTCCTCGCAGGGGATTATGGCGTGAGGAGAGGCGAGCAGGCTCTTGACGTGGCCCGGATGGCACTGCTGGCAGTAGCTGTCGTCTTTGGAAAACTTATAGCTGATTGGGAAATTAATCCAGTCTTTCTCGTTGCCCAGGCGATGGAAACCGTACATGTAGCCCTGTTCCTGTATCCCGAAATCCTTCGGGACGTAAAAATGCCGGAAGGTGAGAACCCCGGCTACGAGGATAATCACCACCCAGAGAGGCCGCCATACATAACTCATTCGCGCACTCCTTGAAACTGTTTTGGTTTAACTCCGGGACCCATACAACCCATTCATATGGGCATTGACGAAACAAGACTCAACCAATCGGAATATCCTGCACAGCTTGAGGCGTAATGATAATGAACAAATCGGCGGGTAAAGTCAAGGCAAAAATTGACTGGGCGGAAAAGGTTTTTTTTATAGGTTTATAATAATATTTAATTACAGATCTTTCGTAAAGCTTTTCATCCCCCTTCTATCGGGCCGCCATCGACCCAGAGGCTCCAGTTGGCGAACTCTTCCAGGTAATAGCGGCTCTTCTCAAGGATGTCGTAATGCTCTTCCTCCTCCCTGGCCATGCGCAGGAACATCGCCTTCACGGCGGGGTCGGCGGCGTCTTTCGCCGCGCTCTCGTACATCCGGAAGCTCTCCTTTTCCTTCTCCATGCCGAAACTCAAGGCATTTATGTCGTCCGCGGTCGGGGGGACATGCTCGCCTATATTAGCTCTGACATCCGCGAAGACGGATTTCAGCCTCTCTTTCGGCAGCGGGATGTCGAGGTCGGCCGTAACGGGCAGGATATTCTTTTTCAGGCGCTCCAGCAGGGCCTTGTGGTGCACCTCGTACTCCGCCAGGAAAGAGAACATCGCCTTCCCGAACTTGTCTTTAGTCCGGCTCTCGGCCTGCTTGTAGAAATCGTAGCCATCCTCTTCCATCTTTATGGCAATATCGAGCATCTCCTGAGTCTTCATCTTTTAATCTCCCCCGGATTTGGAAAAATGAGGCTCTTTTATTTCCGCATGGTATAATCTTAAATGTAACAACTGGTTTTAATTTTAACACAATTACAGTTTTATGCCGCATAAAAAATCTGATTTTGCATTTGAGCGGTTTTTTTGAGGTTTCCGGCCTTAAAAGGAATTTATCTTGACATACCGGGAAGCCGAAGTGCTATTATGCTCATGCCGGTATCATAAACAATAAAAAGAAATTATTTTAAGGAGAAATATCGTGCCGAACAAGAAATCCGCATCACTTTTCAGGCAGGCCGGGAAACTCATGCCGGGGGGCGTAAATTCGCCCGTCAGGGCGTTCAGGAGCGTCGGGACGGAGCCGTTTTTCGTCGAGAGGGCTAAGGGCTCGAAGATATTCGACGTGGACGGCAACGCATATATCGATTACGTCCTGTCCTGGGGGCCGATGATCCTGGGCCATGCGCACCCATTGGTTGTGAAGGCCCTCAAAAGCGCCGTCTCGCGCGGCACGAGCTACGGCGCGCCCACGGGCCTTGAGGTAGAGCTTGCCAGGCTGGTAAAGGACGCGGTGAAGTCCATCGAGATGGTAAGGATGGTAAGCTCCGGTACGGAGGCCACTATGTCGGCCATCCGGCTGGCGCGGGGTTTTACAGGGCGGGATAAAATAATAAAATTCGAGGGCGGCTATCACGGACACGCGGACAGCCTGCTCGTGAAGGCGGGGAGCGGCGCGGCGACGTTCGGCGTGCCGGACTCTCCGGGCGTGCCCTCGGCGCTTGCGGGCCTGACCATCACCTGCCCGTACAACGACCTTGCCGCCGTCAGGAAGATTTTTGAGAAGGACGGCAGAAACATAGCCTGCGTGATTGTCGAGCCAGTGGCGGGCAACATGGGCTGCGTGCCGCCCGTGGACGAGTTCCTGCCCGGTCTTCGTGAGCTTTGCGACGACTACGGCGCGCTCCTGATACTCGACGAAGTAATGACCGGTTTCCGCGTAGCCTACGGGGGCGCGCAGTCGCTCTACAAGGTAAAACCGGACATCACATGCCTGGGCAAGGTAATCGGCGGCGGGCTGCCAGTGGGCGCATACGGCGGCAGGGCGGAGATAATGAAGCATATATCCCCGGACGGCCCGGTATACCAGGCCGGGACGCTCTCCGGCAATCCGCTTGCCATGACCGCGGGCATAGAGACGTTAAGACTTCTTAAGCAGCCGGGAGTATACAAGGAGTTGGAGAGAAAGAGCGCGCTTTTGACGGATTTATTGAAAGAAGAGTTCAAAAAAGCGGGCGTAAAGGCAAGCTTTAACCGCGTGGGTTCGATGTTCACGGTGTTCTTTACGGACAGGAAGGTTGAGAACTATACTATTGCCAAGTCTTCGGATACCGCGAGGTTTTCAAGATTCTTCAGGGGTATGCTCTCAGGCGGGGTGAGCATGGCGCCGTCGCAGTTCGAGGCGGCTTTCATGTCCCTCGCCCATAGCGATACGGATATAAGGAGGACTTCAGCCGCAGCGCGCACGGTGCTGAAAAACATCTGAAAGCGCCACATCCGGGGGAGGTGGAGCGATGTTCAAGGAAGGAATGACCGCAAGGTCATTGGCCTGGCTTACCGTTATTATCCTTGTCCTTATTTCCACGGCGGGTTACGGGGCGTACAGGCTCTGGGACTACAAGGAGAACAACCCGAACTTCTGCATGGGTTGTCATCTCATGCAGACGGCCTTCGACAAGTGGTCCGTATCCGAGCACAAGGGAATAAACTGCCATCAATGCCATCACCTTTCCCTCATGGAGCAGAACAAGCTCCTTATCTCCCTTGTCCTTCACAACCCCAAGGTAATTCCGCCCACGCACGGCAAGGTCCTCGTGCCCTGGAAATACTGCGTGAAATGCCACTGGGAAACGGATCCGATGTATCCGGGCGCCCGCAACGTGAGTGATTCTCCAATCCACGCCAGGCACTTCTTCGAGCAGCAGATTCAATGCTCAAGCTGCCACGGCTACAGGCTGCATGAATTTACCGTGGAACCCAGGTTCTGCGTGAAGTGCCATCCGAAGAACGCCGAGGTGCACGGCATGGAGGACTTCGCCTGCCTCGCCTGCCATACCGACGAGTCGAGCAACCTGCTGCCAACCCGCAACAAGTGCCTGACATGCCACGGAAACGCGAGTCAGAGGGCGAGGATCGCAGCCATGCCGAAGACGGTGGATACCAGGCATTTCCATCCATCGAAGGACGAGATACTCATAGCCTCAAGCCTCACCACCTTCCCGGACGACGGGCCGATGAGGTTCAACTGCTACCAGTGCCACAAACCGCACAGCCGGCTCATGCCCGTTGTGGAAAAGGACTGCCTGGCCTGCCACAGCACCGTGCCCAATACCGGGAAGCACGCCCTGCACCTGGGGATGGGCCTGAAATGCCTCGACTGCCACAAGCCGCACTTCTGGAGGGTGACAAAGGCCGTGGGCCGGTCGGCGAAGTGCACAAAATGTCACGGGCCTGTCAATCCGGCGGATTTCCTGCTATGATTATGATATAGCATCGCGACAGGCGCGGGAACGGACAGGAAAGCGCATGGAAGAACGGGACAAGGAGTTCTGGCGCAACATGTATCAGCTTGCCGCGATGGGCATAAACCTCGTCGCGGCCACATTCATCGGCCTTTTCATGGGCTGGGCCATTGACAACTGGCTTACTCCCAAGTTAAACTGGCATACCTCGCCCTGGTTCACGATGATATTCCTGCTGTTCGGGATAATCGCGGGGTTCAAGAACATGTTCCATATGGCAAAGACGAAAACGGACATGCCCGACGAACCCGGCGGGAAAAAAGGCGACTTCAGGGACAAGGACAAGAATAAATAAACGCGCTCTATGCTGCCTGCAAACAAACAGCATTTTAAAAAAGCCGCCCTCTGGGGCGTCGGCATGTCGGCGATACTCGCGGCGGGAAGCCTCCTTAAGTTTCCGCCCCTGGTTGCCGCGAGCATACTCACCGGCGCCGCAATCTCCGTCTTCAACATCTACTCGATTATAACGCTTGTCGAGGCCCTTGCCGGGGCGGCGATGTCCGACAGGCGCGTGAAGAAGGCCGCGAAGATGCTCTCCGTCGTAGTACACCTCGTAAAATTTCTGATTTTGCTTGCCATTTTATACCTTCTCGTGGTATATAAACTCACGAACCTGCTTGGTCTTGCGTTCGGATTTACCGTCGTGGTCGTCGCGAACGTATTCGCGGGGGTCTCGGCCCTCAAGACAGGCGGCAAAGGGGAAGCCGGTTGACGGTAATTGCCTGATTCATCAGGCGGTTTTAAAAACGCTCAATAAATTGGGCAATTACAAACGGGCCGGGACAACCCCACGATTTCCGGCCACAGCCTGGGATAGTTATCCAGTAGTCCGGCTTAATGTTAAGCAGCACGTTTTCCATATTTCCAGGAATTGGCCCGCGCCTTGAGAGATACCTCTGGCGCACGGGCGTTCTTACCTGGGAAGACTTCCTTTCCGCAGAAAAAATCCCCGGATTCTCCCGCTGGCGAAAACTGCTCCTGGACGGCTACGTCATAGACGCCATGAGCGCTCTTCGGGCGGGAAACATACTTTATTTCCAGCCGCTCCTCGGCTCCGGCGGTTTCTGGAGGCTGTGGGACAGCTTAGGGCCGGACGCCGTCTGCATGGACATAGAAACGGACGGAAGAAGCCCGGAAACCGGCGCGGTAACGGTGGCCGGCTTCCACTCAAACGGCGAATACCGGCCATACATCTGCGGCAATAACCTTACCCAGGACGGCGTCCAGAGGGAGATAGAGGACGCGCGGCTCCTCGTGACCTTCGCGGGCAGCACCTTCGACATACCATACCTGAAGGCATTCTACCCGGAGCTCAGGGTGGACGTGCCGCACCTCGACCTCTGCCCGGCGGGGCACAGGGCGGGGCTTAAGGGGGGCCTCAAGAAGGTGGAGAAGCTTGTAGGAATCGCCCGCGCGGGCGAGGTTGAGGGTATAGGCGGCTACCAGGCCGTGCTCCTCTGGCAGGCGTATCTGCGGGGGCGCAAGGAGGCCCTTGATACGCTCGTCGCGTATAACCGCGAGGACACGGAGAACCTCCACACCCTCGCCGGAAAAATCTACGACATGCTGAACGACATTTCCGGCTTCCCGGAATTCGCGGGCAACCGGTTGGCGGCGTCTTCAAAATGATAAAACGCATCCTGGTGTCTTTCGTCATGCTCCTCGTGTTTTCCGCGCCGTCGCTTGCGGCGGGAATATCCTCTTCGCCGCCGAAATGCATGAGCGGGGATGCGCGGTTTAAAAACGCCCTGAATCTGTACATGAGCGGCTCGGTTTCCGCGGCAAAGGATGCGTTCGAGGAATACCTGAAGGAGTTTCCTGATGGTCTGCGCGCGAACGATTCGCTCTACTGGCTCGCCAAATACCAGGAGATGAAAGGCCGGTACGACGAAGCCGGGATACTTCTGCGCCGCGCTGCCGGGAACTTCCCGACCGACGGCATCGCCGCATCCATCCACTTCGAACTTGCGTATTGCCTCTACCGCCCCGACAACCCGAAACGGGACTTAAACGCGGCCTTCAATGAGTTCATGAAAATCCCGGCCATTTTTGCCGCAGACGGCAAGAGCGAAAAGACTTCGGGCGCGGGTCGGACGGCAATCCCGCAGGCGCTTTATTATGCCGCAAAATGCCGGATGGACATGAAGGACTACGCTAAGGCCAGTGAAATCTTCACGCGCGTATACAGAGATTTCCCCGGCTCTCCCTATGCCGCCCCGGCGCTGTACTGCCTCGGCATGGCAAACCTCGCACAGGGGAGCGCAACAGATGCGCTTTCGGCGTTCAAAACAATGCTGGCCCGTTATCCGGCGGGACTTTATTCCGACAGGGCAAAAGCGGAGATAGGACTAATCGAGAACGCGGGGAAACCCGGCCCCGTTGCGAAAGATTCCGCAAGTATAAAGGCCGCCCCATGAAGAAACTCCCGGCAATCGCCGCCTGCATTCTGCTCCTTCTGTCATCTGTCACGGCCTTTGCCGAGGCTTCCGGGACGGCGGGCGAAGGGGTTCTCGCGTGCAGCAGCGACCCGGCCGGCGCGAACGTCTTTCTGGGCGGCGTATCGCTTGGCGAGGCGCCGCTCCGGAAGGATCACATAAAAACCGGGGCATATTCCGTGGTATTCAGGAAGCGCGGTTACGAAGATTCCACGGAAAGAATAACGATTAAAAAAGACGTGACCCTGACGATCGACGAGAAGCTGGCTCCGGCGCGCGGGAGCATAACGGTGCAGTCCTATCCCCGTGGCGCGGCGGTATATCTCGACGGCGTGGAATCCGGGGTTACGCCGGCTATCCTCTCGCAGGTGTCCGGCGGGACGCACCGGATAGCGCTGACAAAGGAATATTTCGAGCCGGAGGAGATACGGGAGGCGCTCAAGGCGGGAAACGGCAGGACTGTCTGCGTCCGGCTTAAGAGGCGCCTTCTTTTCATTGCGGCGGGGGCGTTGAACGTCCCGCCTTCCGCCGCGCAGGAGGTTCAGGCGGCGCTTGAAGGTATTGACGGCGTTCATATCATCCCGACAAGCATCGGGAAGCTTCAGGACATTCTGCGCTCAAGGGAGCTTGACCCGTCGTCGATTGAATTCCTCAAATCCGGAAAAAGAAGATTAGACCTTGAGGATTCCGCAGTCCTGTCGAGCCTTCTCGAACAGAAACGCGCACAACTTGCCCTTTCCGTCTCCGAAAGACAGGCGGGCGGCGTGAATATCGTGTCCCTCGCGCTTTACAGCGCGCGCTCGGACATCCCGGACATATTCGACATCCCCTGCAAAAGCGAGGGCGACCTTGCGGCAGGACTGAAAAAATTCGTCGGTCAATGGGATACCCAGGACACGCCTTCGTCCGGCAAGCCTTCCGAGGCGGAGGCCGCGCCCGGAGACGGCGGCTATCTCTTCAACCTTGCCCTTACTCGCATACCCGAAAAGGGACACCCCGGCTGCGGGGATCTGATTACGCTCGGAAACGCTTACTTCCGGACGGGCGATTATACGGACGCGCTGGGGGCATACAGGAGGGCGGCATCCCAGGCCAGGAGCGGCATATGCAGGGGAACGGCGCTATACCGCATGGCGGAAGCCTATGAGAAGACTGGCCTCTGGACGGACGCCGCAAGCTCCTACCGCGAGCTTTGCCTTCTCTACCCGGATGCGACGCTCATCTCCCCTGCCGGCCCGAAGGCCGCTCCACTCGCCAAGGCGCGCCTCAAGTACCTCTTCAGGCTCGGCATACTTAAAGAGCGCTGGTGGCAGGACGGGAATGGCAAACGAGGTCAGGCGCAATAAATTGCGCCCTTACAAACCTGTATCCTCGCCCCATTACTGGAGACGAATAATAGCCGAGCGAATAAAAAAACCGGCATCCGAAGCGGATGCCGGTTTGTATTTTATAGAGCTGAGCGACGCTGTCCAACGAGGTATAAAACAGCCCCTGCAAGGCCCGCAACATCCCCGCCGACCCTGCGTCATTTGCCGCCTTACGCCGGCCCCGCCTGCCCACAGGCCGCCTGTCGGTTATTTCTTGCCGGCAACCTGTATCCTGATGATCGCCTTCTCCAGGGAGACCTGACCCTTCTCGAACTCGACTTCTGCGGGCTGGCCCCGGAGGATGGCCTCGGCCCTTGATTTCTCTTCTTCCGCGCGGCGGAGGTCTATCTCCTCGGCGGTCTCGGCCATGTCCGCGAGAACCTCCATCTTGTCCCCGTCAACCTGCGCATAGCCCCAGGTGACGGCGATATACTTGCGTGTGTCGCCCATGCGGTAGCTGAGTTCGCCTATCCTGAGCGCGGTCAGAAACGGCGTGTGGCCGGGCAGGACTCCGAACTCCCCCTCTATTCCGGGGCAGACGACCTCGTCCACTTCCTCGCGGACGACCCTCTTCTCCGGCGTGACTATTTCGAGCGTCAGCTTGTCCATCATTGCACCCAACTTTCCGAAAGGCGTCTTTTACGCCTACAAGTATTCTCTATCGTCCCCGCCCCGGACCGCCTCGACCGTTCCATCCAACCTTTTAACCGCGTCGGGAACCGGCCTGGCCCTCTTTACACCTTCACGCCGAGCTTTTCCGCCTTCTCCAGCACTCCCGCTATTCCGCCGGTCATGTAGAACGCCTGCTCCGGGATGTGGTCATACTTCCCGTCGACGACTTCCTTGAAGCCCTTGACGGTATCCTCAAGGCGCACGTACTGGCCGGGGGTGCCGGTGAAGGCCTCCGCCACGAAGAACGGCTGGGAGAGGAACCTCTGTATCTTCCTTGCGCGGTTGACGACCAGCTTGTCGTCTTCCGAGAGCTCTTCCATGCCGAGGATGGCGATGATGTCCTGGAGCTCCTTGTACCTCTGGAGAACGGCTTGGACCTTCCTGGCGACGGTGTAGTGCTCATCGCCGACGATGCGCGGGTCGAGGATCCTGGAGGTGGAGTCGAGCGGATCGACCGCCGGGTATATGCCGAGCTCGGCAATCTGCCTGGAAAGAACCGTCGTGGCGTCCAGGTGAGCGAATGCCGTCGCCGGAGCAGGGTCTGTCAGGTCATCCGCCGGGACGTATATGGCCTGGACGGAGGTGATGGAGCCTTTCTTCGTGGAAGTGATGCGCTCCTGGAGCGCGCCCATCTCCGTGGAGAGCGTCGGCTGGTAACCAACGGCGGAAGGCATACGGCCAAGAAGCGCCGAGACCTCGGAGCCTGCCTGCGTGAAACGGAATATGTTGTCAACGAACAGGAGCACGTCCTGGCCCTCGGCGTCGCGGAAGTATTCGGCGGCGGTAAGGGCGGAGAGACCGATCCTGAGCCTCGCGCCCGGCGGCTCGTTCATCTGTCCGTAGATGAGCGCGGTCTTGTCGATAACGCCGGACTCCTTCATTTCGAGCCAGAGGTCGTTGCCCTCACGCGTGCGTTCTCCAACGCCGGCGAACACGGAGAAGCCTCCGTGCTCCTGGGCGACGTTTCGTATAAGCTCCATGATGAGAACCGTCTTGCCGACGCCCGCGCCGCCGAAGAGGCCGGTCTTGCCGCCCTTCGTGTAAGGCGCGAGGAGGTCGATGACCTTAAGTCCCGTGACGAACATCTCCGTGGACGTGGACTGATCCTCGAAGGAGGGCGCGGGGCGGTGAATCGGGAGAAAGTTCTTGGCGTGTATCGGCCCCTTTTCATCGACCGGGTCGCCGACGACGTTCATTATCCTGCCAAGTGTCTCGCGACCGCAGGGCATCGTGATGGGCTTGCCCGTGTCCGCGGCCTTCATGCCGCGCACCAGGCCGTCCGTCGAGGACATGGCGACGGTGCGCACGCGGGACTCGCCAAGGTGCATGGCGACCTCCAGCGTGAGGTTGAAAGCCGGAGTGCCGGCCGCGGCGTCGGCGTCCTGCCGGATGAGTATGGCGTTGTAAATGGCCGGCAGGCTTTCCGTGAACTCGATGTCCACGACCGGGCCAATAACCTGTACTATCGTCCCTTCATTCATTATAGTTACCCCCTATTTCAGCGCCTCGGCGCCGCCGATTATCTCCATCAGCTCTTTCGTGATGGCGGCCTGGCGCGCCTTGTTATATTTGAGCGTAAGCTTGCCTATCATCTCCTTGGCGTTGTTGCTTGCCGAGTCCATCGCCGTCATCCTGGCACCGAGTTCGGAGGCCTCGGACTCCCGAAGCGCCCTGTAGACCTGAAATTCCACGTGCTTCGGCAGGAGAGTGTCGAGCACGGCTTCCGGCCCGGGCTCGTATATGTAGTCTCCGGAAGAGATTTCCACGTCCGTCTTCGGCGGCTCTATGGGCAGTATCTTCTCGGCTATTACCGTCTGGGAGAGCGCGGTCTTGAACTCGTTGTAGATGACGTAGACCTCGTCCACCTCGGCGTTTATGTAGTTCTCGATAATCTCGGAGGCGATAGTCTGCGCGTGGGAGTAGTTCAGGTGGCCGGAGATGCCCGTCCAGTCCTTCCTGATGGCGTAATCCCTGCGCGTTAAGTAGTCTCTGCCTTTACGGCCAACGACGTTTAACGTGAGGTCGCATCCGTTTACTTTTTTCTCGTGGTAGAGCGCCACCGCGCGTTTCATTATATTAGTGTTGAACGCGCCGCACAGGCCGCGGTCGGAGGTGACAATCAGGAACTCGATGCGGCGGCATCCCCTGTGCGCGAGCAGCGGGTGGTATTCCCTCGGCGCCCTTGCCGCGAGGTTCCCGAGGACGGAGACCAGCATGTTCGCGTAGGGGCGGGTGGCGAGCATCGCGGCCTGCGCTTTTTTGAGCTTCGAGGCCGAGACCGCCTTCATTGCCTTTGTGATCTGCTGCGTGTTCTTTACGCTGCGGATCCTTCTTAATATATCCCTTGAGCCAGCCATCGACCCCCCTTAGACCGCGAACGTCTTCTTGAACTCTTCGATTGCCGCTTTCATCTTCTCTTTAAGCTCGTCGCTTATCGCCTTTTTCTCCCCTATCTCCTTCGCTATTTCCGGGCGCTGGAGTTCGAGGAACTTCAAAAGGTCGGCCTCGAACTTTCTTATCGAGCCGATAGGTATGTCATCAACATAGCCGTTTGTCGCGGTGAAGATTATGAGTATCTGGTTTGCCACGCTCATGGCGGAATACTGGTTCTGCTTCAGTATCTCCACCATCCTCTGGCCTCGGGCCAGCTGGTTCTGCGTGGCCTTGTCGAGGTCGGCGCCAAACTGTGCGAACGCCGCAAGCTCGCGGAACTGGGCGAGGTCGAGCTTAAGCGATCCCGCGACCTGCTTCATCGCCTTTATCTGGGCGGAGCCGCCGACGCGGGAGACGGAGAGGCCCACGTTCAGCGCGGGCCGGACGCCTGAATAGAAGAGGTCGGATTCAAGGAATATCTGGCCGTCCGTGATGGATATGACGTTCGTCGGTATGTACGCGGAGACGTCGCCCGCCTGCGTCTCGATTATCGGAAGCGCCGTAAGAGAGCCGCCGCCGAGCTCGTCGGAGAGCTTCGCCGCGCGCTCAAGGAGCCTGGAGTGCAGGTAGAAGACGTCGCCCGGATACGCCTCGCGGCCCGGCGGGCGCCTGAGCAGGAGAGAGAGCTGTCTGTAAGCCACCGCCTGCTTGGAGAGGTCATCGTATATTATGAGGGCATGCTTGCCGTTGTCGCGGAAGTACTCGCCAATGGTGCAGCCGGTATAGGGGGCGATGAACTGGAGCGAGGCCGCGTCCGACGCCGACGCCGAGACAACGACTGTGTAGTCCATCGCGCCGTGCTCTTCGAGGGTCTTCATGACGCGGGCGACTGTGGAGCGTTTCTGGCCGACGGCGACGTATATGCAGACGACGTCCTTGCCCTTCTGGTTGATTATGGTGTCAATCGCGACGGCGGTCTTGCCCGTCTGTCGGTCTCCGATTATAAGCTCGCGCTGCCCGCGGCCAATGGGGATAAGGGCGTCTATCGCCTTGATGCCCGTCTGGAGAGGCTCCCGGACCGGCTGGCGCTTGACTATGCCGGGCGCTATGACCTCGACGCGCCTGGACTCGGTTGACGCGATAGGCCCTTTGCCGTCGAGCGGCATGCCTATGCCGTCAACGACGCGCCCTATGACGGCGTCTCCGACGGGGACTTCCATGATGCGCCCCGTGCGCTTTACTATGTCGCCTTCCTTAATCAGCGTATCGTCGCCGAAAAGGACAGAGCCGACGTTGTCGTCTTCGAGGTTAAGCGCCATGCCCATGACGTTGCCCGGAAACTCCAGGAGCTCGCCCTGCATGCACTTCTCCAGGCCGTATATCTTCGCGATGCCGTCGCCGACCGTAATAACGGTGCCGACCTCCATCACGTCCACGCCCTTCTCGAATTCGGCGATCTGCCGCTTTATCAGCTCGCTGATCTCTTCCGCCTTGATCTGCATAAATCCCCCTTCCGTAGCCGGTCGACCGGCTTCCTATTTAAGGAGAGCCGCCCGCACCAGGCGCACCTGGTTGGAGAGGCTTCCGTCGTAAACCGTGCTGCCGATTCTCGTGCGCACCCCGCCGATGAGACTCGGATCCACCTCCATCGTCAACTCCACGTCCTTCCCCACCATGCCGCTAATCTTCGCCTTGATCATCCCGGCCTCGGCGTCCGAGAGCGGGGCCGCGGTGGCGACTGACGCCTTTACCCTGCCCTGCGCAATGTCAAGGAGGTCGGAATATGCCGCCGAGACCTCGCGTATATACCTGAACCGGCGCTTCCTGGCCAGAAGGTCGAGGAAACGAAGCGTCAGGGGATTTACCCCAAGCTCTTTGGCGAGGCCGTTCATGACCTTTATTTTGTCCCTGAGAGAGAACACCGGGTTCATGAATACGCTCTGGAGGCCCTTGGACGTCCTGTATACCTCGGCCACCTGCGCGAGGTCCTTCTTCACGGCGTCCGCGTCGCCGGATTTGGAAGAGAGCGAAAGGAGCGCCTTTGCGTATCTCTTTGCGATTATGTCTTTAATCATATTATCTCCCGACCTTCTCCAGGTATTCCCGGAGCATCCTGGTCTGGTCTTCCTTCTTCACGTTTTCCCTTATCATCTTCTCGGCAAGCTCGACCGCCTTTAGCGCGGCCTCGCGCCTTATCGCCTCCTTGGCCTTGACCAGTTCGGCGTCTATAAGTTCCTTCGTCGAGACGGCGATGTCGGCGACCATCTTCTCCGCCTCTTTGACGAGCATCTCTTTTTCTTTTTCTCCGTTGGCTTTGGCGACATCGAGGATATTCTTAAGCTCGGCGTCCTTGTTCCTGAGCTTCGCCTCGACGGCGGAGAGCTTCGCAAGCGCCTCCTCGCGCGCCTTCCCGGCCTCTTCGAGGGAGGCCTCTATCTTTGCTATCCTGCCGAGCAGGGCGGGCTTACCGAATTTTATCCATACCCAGACGAGGACGGCAATAATAATCCCGGAGTTTAAAATGCGCCATCCCCAGTCCATCGGCTTCGTCGCTTCTTCGCCGCCGCCCGCGGCGAAGGCGGCAGCCGCAAAGACCGCGACCATCGCAAGCGCCGTCAAACCGATACCGATATATCTCTTGATTTTCCGGTTCCCCGTTTCCATCTCTTTCCTCTTTATTTATACCGGCCTGCCCAGGAGCTTGGATGCTATCTCTCCCGGAAGCTTTGCCATTTCCTTTTCAAGCGTCTCCCTGGCCCTGCCCGATTCCGCCGAGACCTGCGCCCTGGCCTTTTCCATCATAGACTGGGCCTCCGCCTTGGCCTGGGAGAGTCTCTCTCTCTGCCGGGACATGCCCTCCTGCTGGAGCGAGTGATACGACTGGTTCGCCTTCACCCTCGCGTCCGCAAGCTCGCGCTCGAAGTCATGGAACATGGCCTGGGCCTTATCCGCATAGCCTGACGCGTCTTCGTGCTGACCGGCAATCTTCGCGTCCCGCTCGGAGAGGTGCTTCAGCACCGGCTTGAACAAAAGCGCGTTCAGGATGATTATGAGCACGATGAAACTGGCGAGCTGAACCAGCAACAAGGTAGCGTTCGGAATTACGGTAACCATTTCTTCTCTCCGAAAATAAAATAACGAGACAGGACGGCTTTTAATGTCCCAGGCGCTTAAAACCGGTTGGCAAGTTATCACGCCAAACGGAAGATTGTCAAGGAGAAACCGTATTAAATCTTTTAATCGCCACTTATCTTAAATTTATTGGAAAATTTATACTTTTCATCGAGTTGACAACTAAAATTTCCCCTGTTATCTTTGCTTATGAAGCTATAAGGAAACCTTTTGAGTCATACGTTAATAAGGAAGCGGTCCGGGCGGTATATTACGGACTGCTTTTTTAATTTCAGGGGCAACATAACGGAGGGTAACAGACCATGAAAAAAAAGATTGTCATGCTATTTGCGGGCGCGGCGATTATTGCCGCCATCCCGGCCTTCGCGGCCATCGGCGGCAATGCCTGCGAGACCTACACCGGCATGTCCGGGGGAAGCCGCATGCAGAAGATCCGTAGCGCCGACCCGTCCGGCGGCGCGCCGGGCAGCGACCCCGGCAGTTTCAAGGCCATGACAGACCAGCCATCGGAGACGGGCTCCGCAGCCTATGAGAACAACACTGGCGTGTCCGGCACATACCACGGCACGCAGAACCCGGCAACCGGGACAGATCCTGGCGCAGAGACAAATCCCGGCGGCGAGACGCAATAATGCAAAGAACCTTGCGCGTATGACATGACCGCGGCCGGCCTTATAAAAGTCCCGCCCCATTCGGGCGGGGCTTTTATTTTTCTTGACAAATCAACGAAGCTCGTTTAAGGTTCAAGCGAATCCCGATAAAAAATCGAAAGGTGGTGGTCCTCGCATGGATGCCGGCCCAGGCAATAGTCGAATGGAAGATTTGTTCGCTAAATATATGCGCGGATTGACCGCCCGGATTTTTTCGGTTTAATCGCCTCACCCCGTTTTTCCTCCCGGTCTCCGCTCCTCTAAGGTTTTAAGAAACAAGAACCGTCAGGCTGCCAACCCGTTCGGAGACGGCAAATGCATTACATCGGCGACGTTTACGTCAGCGAAATCCTGAAAAAACAGGTCCTGGACCCGACGGGCGAGGAGTCCGGGCGGCTGGACGATTTCATCATTACGATCGGCGAGCTCTTCCCGCGCGTATCCGGCCTGCTTGTCAGCCGCAAGGGCGGGCTGTATCGCGTGCCCTGGGAAGAGGTAAGCATATTCAACAAGAAAATCGTCTCGACAGACCTCGCGCCCGAGGTCATCCCCGCGTTCGAGCCGGGCAAGGGCGAGATGCTTGCGTGCCGCGAGCT
>JAJYJM010000003.1:59192-120025 GCA_021789495.1 Nitrospirota bacterium | reverse complement strand
TCCCTCGTATCTCCGGCGCTGTCCGTCTCGACTATAGTCCTGACCCTGTACCTGCCGGGGCGGGCGTCCTCCGGGATTGTCAGGGGCATGGAGCTTGTCCATGTCCCGCCTTCCCGCCTAAGCGTAATCTCCGGCCTGCCGATGATACTGCCTGAGTCGTCCTGCACCTCCCGCACCTCGTGAACCAGGGCAGGGCGCCTGTATGGCGTGAGCAGGGTATACCTGGAGATAAGGTCTACCGTGTCCCCGGGAGCAACGGTCTTCGGAGAGGCGTAAGCGTCCTCGATATGGACAAAATCCCGCCGCGCGCGCGTTTCGTTATAACTATACTGCCTTGCAGCGAACTCCTCGGAACGCTGGAGGTGATATTCGTTGTTGCCTATGGACGCGCCCGCCAGGCCCCCGAAAACGCTGCCGATTACCGCGCCCGCTCCCGCGTGTCCGCCGACGCTCCCCAAGGCCGCTCCAAGCACCGCGCCGGTTATTGCTCCGATGCCTGCGCCCGTCGCGGTATACCCGGCCTCGCGCTGGGTCGCGCAGGCCGTGAGAATAAACGCCACGGCTATAGCCAGGGCCATGCCTGCAAAGACTTTTCTCATAGGATGCCTCGAATAGTTTTACTTGGTAAATTGTAGCGCGAAGCGGGTGTCATAGTCAAGATTCCGGCGGATTTTCCTGGGGCGGCCTGGTGTCCGAAGGTGATTCCGGGACGTCAACCGGGCCGGATATTGCGCCGGAAGGGGCCGAAAAGCCTGCATCGGCGGGCGCCGGGGGCAGCGTTCTGTCGATATAGAAGACTACGAAACCGGAACGGGCGATAAGGCCGATATACATCTGGAGAAGAAGCCCGAAAAGGACAACCGGCAGAAGGCCGGCAGCAACCGAAGGGTCCGTATCTTTAGTGATATGGAAAGGCATCGTCGCGATATTCCACAGGATATTCGCAAAAAACACCAGCGCGAACATAAGGAGCGCAAAAAGTAGCGCATCCCAGAAATTTTTCTTTATAAAACGATAGGATGCGCCGAGTGACGAGGCCGCGCCATAGCCTTCCCCGACGAGGATTATCGCGGAGAATGTCCACCCTGCATACACAAAAAACAGGAACAACAGGCCCCCCAGGATGAGCGAGAGGATAAACGGCACGCCGAGCGCAAAGGCCATGACGCGCCTGCCCGCGTCCATAAGAGGGCTTAGCACAGCCTGGTATCCCACGGTGCCTACGGCGCCGAAAATAAATGCCGCGAAAAGGGTTACGATTCCCCAGATTATGTAAAGGCCCAGCATGGCCCATACGGAGCGGCCCCCGGAGGCGAAAAACTCCCCGGTCGTAAACCCTCGAGCTTTTTTCCGCGCCGTTTTGAGCATGCAGCCGAGGTTCCCGGAATGGACGAATGCGGTAATGAACGCGGCGATAAGGGCAAAGATTATAATAAACAGCACCCCTGTAGCAACGAGCGTCAGGGAAGTCTGCACAAGGCCGGAGAGGTTGTCCGTGGAGAGCGTCTGAAGGTTCAGGCTGGGGATGGAACCTACGGCTATAAAAACGAATATTACCGTGAGCAGCAGGAAAAAGAACAGCATGACAACCCCGGCCAGCACCTGCGTCAGGAGCACGGCCAGGTTCCTGTTCGCTACACGGAAGCCTTCCTTTATTATATCGAGATATTTCATAGCTATTCTGCCGTTTTACCCGTATCCGACTTTCGGACGGGCAGTCTCCTTTCAAGGAGTCTGTCCGCTTTTAGTATATCGTATACCCTGCCGCCGTCTATTTCCCAGGCATATGCGCCGTTTTTGTCCCTTTTCAGCTTTATTTTAAGCCCTTCGCCCTTCTTCCCGGCCGTCATCACCTTGCCGGACACCGCCTCGGACGGCACGGCTTTTATGGCGCTTAAGCTTGCCGGCGCTACCGGGGCCGGCTTGCCGCATGCGCCGAGGGCCGTTAAAAGCACAAAACACGCAAGGAATGCGATTGGCCGGAACATATCGCATAAAGATAATCTTGACTCTCTGATTTGTCAATAAATTTCTTTTGCGATAGGGACTTATACCATTGACAAAAAGTCCTTCTGATTGGATAATAATAATTTGTAACCTGACGCATGTCCCTCGCCGTCATAAACTTTAAAGGCTCGCATGAAAAGAAAAATAAAGATACTCGCATTGATGGTAATCGCCGCCGCAGGCGTGTGGGCGTATATGCACTTTTATGCCGGGCGCAATACGGGGACCACACCTGTCCGGACTACCGGCGTCGTGGAGGGGATAGAGACGAACATATCCTCGAAAATACCCGGAAGGGTTACGTTTATCGCAGTCCGGGCAGGGGATGCGGTCAGCAAGGGGGAGCTTATAGCCCGCATGGAGAATAAAGATCTGGAGGCCGCACTGGGGCAGTCCAGGGCCGCGCTTAAGGCCGAGGAGCTTACCCGGACATCGCTAAAACAGGTTATTGCGAGCGCCGCCGACCAGGTGCGGGTGGAGCGGGCGGACGCTGCCGGCCAGGAGGCCCAGGCGCGCCGTGCGCAGGCCCAGCTTGCCCAGGCGGAACTGGATCTGTTCCGCGAGAAGGCGCTTTATAAGCGCGGCATAGTCGCAAAGGCCGACCTCGATAGCGCCCAAACGAAAAGGGATTCCGCAAAGGCGGATTTCGAGGCCGCGGGCGCGGGGATAAACCTGGCAGAGTCCCGGCTCTCCGCGGCGAAAGCGGCGCTTAAGAAATCGAGAGACGACCTGGCTACCCAGGGCGCCCGCGTAAAACAGGCGCGGGACGGCGTGAAGTTCAGCCAGGCCCAGCTTTCATATTCCGACATATACGCGTCGTCGGACGGCGTTGTGGAGTATCGTTCCGTGGAGGCGGGCGAGGTCGTCTCTCCCGGCATGAGCATAATGACCATCGTGAACCCGGCCACGCTCTGGGCGCGGATAGACCTTGGGCAGAGGTTCATTACGCAAGTGCATATCGGGACGAAGGCCCGCATATGGCTTGAGCATCACCCGGAGACGATATTCACGGGCGAGGTCTTCGACATCGGGCGTGAGGGCGAGTTCGCGGTGGAGAGAGACGTTACCCGTGGCCGACAGGACATCAAGACCTTCCGCACGCGCATAAAAATAAACAACCCCCGCGGGATACTCAAGCCCGGCATGACCGTGCTTGTGGGGATACCGTAATCTATGCCTTCAGCGGTTGAAACCTTCGACATACGAAAAACCTTCGGCGAGCTGACGGCGGTCAAGGACATCAGCATACAGATTAACGAGGGAGAATTTTTTGGCTTCCTTGGGCCTAATGGTGCCGGGAAAAGTACTCTCATACGTATGCTGACGACGGTGCTTCGGCCTACCTCCGGCACGGCAAGAGTGGGGGGATACGACATAACGAAGGAGCCGGATGAGGTGCGCCGCTCCATCGGCGTCGTCACGCAGAACATGGCGTCCGACTTGGACCTCACCGCCCGCGAGAACATGGATATCTTCGGGAAGTTCTACGAGGTCCCGAAGAAGGTCCGGCAGGAACGCGTCGCGGAGCTCCTGGAAAGGGTGGGGCTTTCTAAAAAGGCGGACGAGCTTGCCGCGACGTTCTCCGGCGGGATGCGCCGAAGGCTCGATATTGCGCGCGTCCTGGTGCACAAGCCGGAGATACTCTTCCTCGACGAGCCGACTTCCGGCCTTGATCCCCAGAGCCGCAGGGTCGTCTGGGACATGCTCCAGAGCTTTATGAAGGACTACAACATGACCATCTTCCTGACCACGCATTACATGGAAGAGGCGGAGGCGCTCTGCACGAGGGTCGCCATAATAGACCACGGAAGCGTAATTGCGATGGGGACGCCGGACGAACTGAAATCTGGCATACCGGGCAACGATATTGTTATACTTACCCTGTCCAGGGAACAGGAAAACGCGCGGAACCTGGCGGCGGCGGAAGGATACGTGCACAAGGCGCAGCTCGAAAACGGAGACTTGAGGTGCTACGTTAATAACGGCAGCGAGGACGCGCCGAGGCTTATGAAGCTTGCCACGGACGCGGGCGCGGAGGTGCGGGCCGTGTCCATACAGAAGCTCTCCCTCGAAGACGTCTTTATACATTACACCGGACGCTCGATACGCGAGGAAGAGACGAAGAGGGTGAGCATGTTCCTGGGCGCGGGCGTTCCTGCAAAGCTGGGGAGGTAGCGATGCGCAGGCTTTACGCGGTGATAGAGCGCGACGTGCGCAAGTTCTCCCGAAACCCGGTCATCATGGTGATGGCCGTGGTCATGCCTATAGTCTATCTCATAATCCTCGGCAACTCTTTCCAGGGCAAGCTGAAGGGTCTGCCGGTGGCCGTTGTGAACCAGGACGACGGCTACTGGGGCAGGAGGCTTGACGAGCGCCTGAAGGCGGTGGCAATCGGGCCGAAGACCGTAAAGCTTACGTATATGTCCGACCAGGGAAAGGCTGTCGAAGGCGTGCGGGACGGGAAATTCAAGGGCGCGGTAATCATACCGCCGGATTTCTCGCGCAGGATGGCGCTTGGGATAAACCCGGAGGTCGGGATATTTGTTGACAACACCGACCAGATTTCCGAAGGAGCCCTGACCGGCGCTTTGACGGACGCGGTGAACTCGATACGCGAGGTGTCCGTGCCGGTGCGCCCGGACAGGACTGTCGCGCAGGCCCGGAGGGTGGAGCTTTACAGGACGGTCGATTACGACCAGGCGCTTGTGCCGGGCGTCGTCGTGATGGCGATTTTTATAGGCACAATGATAACGGGCGTATTTAATCTCGTGATGGATCGTTTCCTGGGAGTGGACGAGGCTATTCTTATGACGCCGGTTACAAAGATGGATATTGTCGGCGGGCTTGTAGTCTCCGGATTCATAATCACCATGTTAATGGCTACGATCGTCTATATCGTGAGCGCGCTGATAACCGGCATAGCGGTTTTCGGCTCCGTATCAAGGTTCCTGGGCATACTCGTCGTCCTTGCCCTGACGACGATGGGGCTTCTCAGCATGATATTCCTGATGCTTGGCCGGGCGAACCATCCCAGAATAGTTGGGGTGTTCCAGGGGTTTATGAACGTGATATTCTTCTTCCCTTCCGGCGCGGTATATCCGGTTGAAGGATTCCCTCGGTGGCTTCGGGCGTTCTCGAAGGTGAACCCGGAATACTACGCCGTCCATGCGCTTAAGAGCATAATATTCAAAGGCAACCCACTCTGGGCCATATACGGAGACATCGTGTTTCTGGTGTGTTTTCTTGCCGTTATGATGACGTTGGCCGTCGTTACATTCAAAAGGACATTATAGAAAGGAACTTGTCAAATGCCGTTCGATATTGTTGTGTTCGACGATAAATACAAATTCATAAAGGAGCTTCACCTCGACCCGGGCGTCCACGGGGCGCTCTGGCGCAGGATAATAAATCCCGCCGACTACCCGAACCTTGGCAAGGCCGCGGACGACAAGGAAGACGTAATATTCGCGCAGGAGGATGTCCCGGCACTCATACTGGAAGTCGAGAGGCTTGAGAATTATCTCAAGGGCGAGAAGATGATGTCGCCCGAAGTCGGGGAGAAATGCCGTAACTTCATAGGCAGACTCAAAGAGGTCTGCCTTATCGCCCGGACTGAGAAAAAGAGCGTGGACTTCGTCGCGGGAGATTAACCAAGTGTCGCATTATTCTTCGTAAGCTACGACCCGTATTATTCCCTGCGTCTCGCCTTTCCCGGC
The DNA here is from genome assembly GCA_021789495.1 of Nitrospirota bacterium. GTDB lineage: Bacteria > Nitrospirota > JACRHJ01 > JACRHJ01 > JACRHJ01 > JAKAHE01. Next base: position 114,302 of record JAJYJM010000003.1, on the reverse strand, counting down.
GGTCAGGACGGCATCGCTTACGGATATAATCCTGCTTATTTTATTTTCCCGGATGAACCTGTTCACATCCTCGTCAAGGGAATACAGCTCGCGCTGGGTCTCGAATATCTTTAGAACCTGGCCGAAAGTCTTGATTTTTACCATCTCATTCCTCCTTCCATGAGATTGCCTCCATCGGACAGGAGTCTATGGCCTCCTGTATCACGTCCTCCGGGTCGCCCTTCGGGTTGTATATCTCTGCTAAGTCGTCCTTGTCCAGCTTTATGGTATTCGGGGCGATCTCCGTGCAAAGCCCGCAACTCGAACACAGCCTTTTGTCAACGACAGGTATTTTCGCCATTTGCTATTTCTCCTTTGGATGTCTTAGTTAAAGTATATCATGTCAGGCAAGCGGCGGAGGAGGCATTGTTTGAGGGAAATTATCTTGAGCGTAAAAAAGAAATTTGCCGTATCCACGTTATTGCGAATAATAATTTCCCGCAAAACAAGCCTACGAGCCCAGAAAAGTTTATGTTAAACATACCCGGCACGCAGGCGGCTGGACCGCGCGCGCGAGCACCTGCTCCTTGCTGCCGTAGCGGTAAACGGTTATGCCCTTACAGCCGAGCCTGTATGCGAGCGAGTAAATCCTATCCACGTCGTCCGGAGTCGCCTCCTCCGGAAGGTTAATCGTCTTGGAGACCGCGTTGTCCGTGTATTTCTGGAACTCCGCCTGCATTATTACGTGCCGCTCCGGCGGAATTTCAAGGGCTGTCCGGAAGACCTCTTTCGCCGCCTCCGGTACGCCTGAAAGCCCCGACACACCACCCTTCGCGTCAATCTCCCGGAGCAGGCCTTCGGAATAAAACCCTTCTTTTTTTGCCGTTTCAAGGAAGACGCGGTTGACCTCCCGAAGCTCCGAGCCGTCCAGTACCCGCCTGACGAACGAGAGCGCGAAGAGCGGCTCGATTCCGCTCGACGTCCCGGCGATGATGCTGATGGTGCCCGTTGGCGCTACGGTCGTAACGGTGGCGTTCCGCATGTGTTCGAGGCCCTTTTTCTCCCATGCGCTTTCCTGGAAGTTCGGGAAGTTACCGCGTTTTTCCCCAAGTTCGGAGGACTTCTTCACCGCCTCTTCGCTTATGAAGCGCATGACTTCTCCGCCGAGCTTAACGGCCTCGTCCGAGGCGTAGGGGATGCCGAGCATGACCAGCATATCCGCAAAACCCATTACGCCAAGGCCGATTTTCCTGTTCGCGCGGGTTATCCCCGTTATCTCCGGGAGCGGATAGACGCTCGCGTCGATTACGTTATCGAGGAACTGCACGCCGTCGCCGACGGTATCCCGAAGGCCGTCCCAGTCCATGCCGGCGGAGCGGCTGCGTTTATTTAAAACGAACCGGCTTAAGTTGATTGAGCCCAGGTTGCATGACTCGTACGGCAGAAGAGGCTGCTCTCCGCAGGGGTTAGTCGCCTCTATAGTTCCGGCCTCTGGCGTAGGGTTTGCCGCGTTTATCCTGTCTATGAAGACTACTCCGGGGTCGCCCGTCTTCCAGGCCGCATGGGCTATCAAATCCCATATCTCCCGCGCAGGGATTTTCTTCACTATTCGCCCGTCCCTGGGGTTTCTGAGCGCGAAATCCGACCCTTCGTCCAGCGCATGCATGAACGAATCCGGGATGCTCACGGAGAGATTGAAGTTCCTGAACGAGCCGTTTTCCTTCGCCCGGATGAACTCTATAACGTCCGGGTGGTCGGCGCGCAGCATCCCCATGTTCGCCCCGCGCCGCCTGCCGCCCTGCTTTATGACATCCGTAGCCTGGTCGAATATCCTCATGAACGAAACCGGCCCGGACGCCGCGGAGCCGATGGACTTTACGATGTCGTCCCTGGGCCTGAGGCGCGAGAATGAGAACCCCGTCCCGCCGCCGGACTGGTGAATTCGGGCCATGGCCGAAAGCGCGCCGAATATCTTTTCTACACTGTCTTCGACGGGTATCACGAAGCAGGCGGAATACTGTTTAATCCTCGTGCCGGCGTTCATAAGCGTGGGGGAGTTGGGCAGGAATTTAAGTTCCGACATCATCCGGTAATATACTTCCTCGCGCCCGGCCCCCGTGCCGGGAGAGTATTTCTCGTCTGCGGAGGCGATTGTCTTTGCCACCCTCCTGAAGAGGCCTTCAGGGGTCTCGATAATGCGCCCTTTGCGGTCTTTCCTTAAATATCTTCTCTCCAGCACGCGGAGCGCGTTTTCAGTAAGTTCGATTCCCATGAGCGCTCAAAGCCCCACTCCGGGGATAACCCGGCCGCATTCGCATGCGCCGTTTTTCAAGTAATTGCCAGTCATCGTGTTGCCGCGTCTGGCGATGAGAACGCTGCCGCACGCAGGGCATATCGTATCCTCGCCGCCATGTCCCGGCGCGTTGCCTTCGTAGACGTATTCCAGGCCTTCCTCGATACCTGTCTGCCGCGCAAGGGATAAAGTCGAAAGCGGGGTAGGGGGCTGATCCATGAGCCTGTATGTCGGATAGAAGCGCGATACGTGCCAGGGAATCTCAGGACTCAGAGAGGCTATGAACCGGGCGATGCCGCGAAGCTTGTCTTCGGAGTCGTTATGGTTCGGGATTATGAGCGTCGTAAGTTCTATCCATATCCCGGCTTCATAGTAGTTCCGTATGGCCTCAAGGACGAGTTCGAGCTTCGCTCCGCAGACCTTGAGATAAAAATCCGCATTAAAGCCTTTCAGGTCTATATTTGCCGCATCGAGATAAGGGGCTATAGTTCCCAGGGCTTCGGGCGTAATATAGCCGTTGGTTACGAAGACGTTTTTAATCCCGGCCTCGTGCGCGAGCTTCGCCGTATCGAACGCAAGTTCGAAGAATATGGTCGGTTCGGTGTAGGTATAGGAGATGCTGCCGCAGCCGTTTTTCAACGCCTCTTTTACTATAAACTCAGGCGCAAACGGCTCTCCGACGATGTATTTTGCGTCCCTCGGCATCTGCGCGATGTCGGCGTTCTGGCAGAAGAGGCATTTGAAGTTGCAGCCGGGCGCGGCTATGGAATAAGAACTGGAACCAGGGAGAAAGTGGAAAAGCGGCTTTTTTTCTATGGGGTCGATATGTCGGGCGATGATCTTGTCGTAGACGAGGCTGTATAAGACCCCGCCCTTGTTTTCACGGACCCGGCAGACGCCCCTCATGCCGTCTTTGATTCTGCACCTGTGCCCGCACAGGAAGCAGTATACTTTTTTATCCTCAAGCGGCTCCCACAGAGAAGCCTGTTTCATGCGAGGGGCCTCCCGTCCGCGCCATTATCCCATTATCCGTCCGCCGTCCACTGAGAGGTTCGCGCCGGTAACAAATCGGCCCGCCTCCGAACAGAAAAAGAGGACGACTCCCGCCGCGTCCTCAGGCATGGCGAGCCTGCCGAGGGGCGTGGAATCGCATATCGCCTGGCGCACGGACTCGTTTGTGTTCGGGGCTTCCTCCGTAAGGACAAAACCTGGTGAGACCATGTTCACGGTAATTCCCCAGGGCCCCGCCTCTGCGGCAAGGTTTCTCGTAAAGCCAAGCAGCCCGCCCATTGCGGAGGTGAGGGCGCTGTAGCCCTTCACGGGTTGGATGAGCATGTTGTTCCCGATATTTACAATCCTGCCCCAGTTTCCGGATTTCATGCCGTCGATTACTCTCCTTGATAGATAGAACGCAGGGCGCAGTATGCTGTCGATATGGGTCTGGTGTTCTTCCCACCCCGACCTTTGAAACATGTTCCGGATTATGCGCCCGTGGGCGTTGTTTATCAGAATATCCACGCCCCCAAAGGCCTCTTCCGCCTCGGATACGAGCCGCTCGGCCCCTTCCGGGGTAGACACGTCCGCCTTTACGGAGATGGAAGAGGGATTTATTTCCTTCAGCGCATCGAGTGCGGTCTGCGCCCTTTTGTCGTTTGCAAGGTAATTTATGGCCACGTCCGCCCCGGCGTCAGCCAGAGCCTTTGCGATCGCAAAACCCACACCCCGTGATGAGCCGGAAACCGCGGCCCTTCTGCCTGAAAGCGAAAGACTCAAACCCGTCATGCGGCGTCTGCCTGCGAATATACGCTCTCGTTTTTAAACGCCCTTATAAGGCGCACCGTGCGCATCGTTTTCTTGTCCAGGACGTCCATGTATGCAGACCATAGCCCCAGCCCCGCGAGCATGGCGAGGTACGTGCCGTTAATCGCGGCCCGGATGTCCATTGCCGAACCGGCGGAGATGTTCGCAAGCCAGCATGTCGTCCTGATGGGTGGCTCGATAAGCTCCGTAAGACCGTAAAGCGTCTCCTGCACCGCGACGGCCTGCTCCTGCCCCCGGACGTTCCCGGCCATGTGCAGGACCATGAGGTCTACAATCAGCCGGTCGTTAGGTATCCCGGCTGAATTTGCCTTTTCTATCAGGTCTTCGATTATACCAAGCCGCTCGTCGGCGTCAGCCGGTATGCCCTTGCGCAGCGGGTAGATGACGAGGTCCGCACCCGCATTTGCAGCGGCGCTTAAGATTCCCGCCATCTCCTTTTCGCGCTGATAATCGGCGGAGAGGTAGTTCACTATAATCTTCCTTCCGGCGGCCTCCGCGGCGATTTCCTGGGCGCGGGGGTTCCTGCTGTCTATCGAGAGCATAAGGCCCGCCTCGCGCGCGCCAAGGACGGCGGTTTTGATGTATTTTTCGTCCCCGTCGCCGTCGAGGCTCAGGCTTATGGCAAGCATGTCCGCTCCTGCTGCCTTAAGCGCCAGGGCCTGCCTGACAATCCACTCCTGGTTCCCGGTCCTGACGGCGGAAAGAAATTCACGGTTGTTAAAGTTCAGGTTATTCGCTATCGCAAGCATAACCCGCCTCCTTTATATAAAACCGCAGTCAGACGTTTATGACCTCGGTTACCTCCGGCACCTCTTCCTTTATGGCGCGCTCGACGCCCATCTTGAGCGTCATCTGGGACATCGGGCAGCTCCCGCACGCCCCCATAAGGCGCACCTTGACAACGCTCCCTTCGATGCCGACAAGCTCCACGCTCCCGCCGTCCGCCTGTAGGAAAGGTCTTATTTTATCGAGCACCGCTTCCACTTTCTCTTTCATCGAACTCTCCTGTTTTTAATTAGTTTTTACATTGGCCGTCCGCAGCACACAATCTCTCCGGCCCCGCTTTTCACGACCTGCACAACCTGCCCGCATATCCCGTATTTATATGTTTTCCCGGCCTCAGCCATAATATCTTCTCTTAGTCTTCTTCAATTATAACACACGGTTCGGTCGGAAACGTACTTAATCCGCTCGCTTTCTCGCTTTCAGGTATCTTTGCACCTCATGCCTGTACGCCTCCGCGAGTATCTTAGTCAGCCTTCCCGGAGCGCCGATTGACTTGTCGTCCACCTCCCGGACGGGCATTATCTCCATCGTCGTGTTCGTTATGAAGACCTCGTCCGCGTCCTTTAGCGCCGCCTCGGTGAACATCTCTTCGTAGACCTTTATTTCGAGCTTCTCCGCCAGTTCTATGACCAGGCCGCGCGTTACGCCTTCGAGTATCCCGGCGATGAGCGGCGGGGTGGCAAGCTCGCCGTTTTTCACCATGAATATATTGGAAATAGTGCCCTCGGCGACGAAATGCCCGTGGTTAAGCATTATCCCCTCGAACGCCCCGGCGCGTTTGGCCTCCATCTTGGCAAATATGTTATTTAAGAAATTCGTCGATTTTATGGCCGGATTCAAGGTCTCCGGGTGGTTCCTCCTTATCTCAACTATGGCGATTTTTATGCCCTTTTCGTATAGCTCTGTGGGGTAATCGACGAACGGTTTTGCGATTATCACAAACGTCGGGACGGGGCAGAGCTCAGGGTCCAGGCCGATTTCTCCCGTGCCGCGCGACACGCTGACGCGGATGTATGCGTCCTTGAGGCCGTTTCGGGACAGGGTGTCGTGTATCGCCTGGCTTATCCCGTCATCGTCCAGGGGCAGGGCCATCTCCATAAGTTTCGCGGAATGTTCAAGCCTTTCGATATGTTCGTCCAGGTGGAACACGTATCCGTCGTACGCCCTGAGCGTCTCGTATATCCCGTCGCCGTATAGATACCCGTGGTCGAATACGGAGACCTTCGCCTCTTCCTTCGGATAGAACGTGCCGTTAATGTAGATTTGCATCTAAATACCCCGTATGATTTTATACACATCGGATGTTTTTTTCAGAAAGCCTTCAAGCCTGAAGTCCCGGCCCGCCTTTTCACCGGCCTTCGCCCCCATCCTTGAGGCGAGCTCTTTGTCCCGTGCGATTCTACCAAGCACTTCTTGAAGCGCCACGGCGGAATGCTGTTTTATGACAAATCCGTTCACGCCGTCTATTACATTTTCGGCAAGACCCCCGAAATCCGATACTATAACAGGCTTGCCCATCATCATCATCTCCCTTGCGGCAAAGGAGATGGTTTCTATGGCCTTGGAAAACACGAAACCGAAATCAAATACCGACGCATACTCCCTGGTATCTGCCTGGAACCCAGTGAAAATAACGTTTCCCGAAATGCCGAGCTTCTCGGCCAGCGTGCGGTAAGGGTTGTCGCGGTTTACTGCTCCTACCAGCAGAATCTTTATGTTTTGCTTTTCCTTTATTACAGGGGCGGCGGCGGTCAGAAACTCCGGGATGCCCTTATATGATCCTAAGCCGGCGGTTGAGCCTATCACCACGTCGCCGTTCTTTAACCCATATTGTTCTCTTATTTCCACGCTCTTTGGCCGTGGCGAGAAATGTTCATGGTCTACGCCATTTGGTATCACGAATATCTGATGCCCCTCAAAAGCTCGTTTTCCTGAACATAGTTTTTGTTGGGCGGCGCAGACCAAAATGGTGGCCGAGGTCCGGTTGTTCAGGAGTTTAGCAGGTAGTCGATCCTTGACGGGTTGCATGCCGTGCCGCGTCCTTACAACCGGTATATCAGATCTGAAAAACGTCTTGTAATAGACCGCAAGCCAGTGGTCTGGCGAGCCGTTGACATGTATAACATCAATATTATTTTCCTTTACGATTGTTCTCAGTTTTGACACGGAACGGAAAACGCCTCTTATTTCTTTTATGCTATTTGGAAAATCGTTTGCGATTACCTTTATATTCCCGTCGCGTGTCAAAGAATCGTATAACCTGCTTCCGGCCGGGCATGCCACTATTGGGTTTATATCGTATCTTTGCAGGTTCCTCGCGAGGGAGAGTATATATGTAGTATGCCCACCCCCGCCGTGCGGATGGTAATTTGTTATCAACAGATTCATTACAGCCTCTCCAGCGTCTTTATCAGCGCCTCGGCCTTGTGCAGCGTTTCGTAATATTCGCGCTCCGGGTCACTGTCCGCCACTATCCCCGCGCCGACCTGTACGTATGCCTTGTTGTCTTTTATCACAAACGTGCGGATTATGATATTAAAATCCATGTTGCCGTTGTAGCCGATGTAGCCGACGGAGCCGGTATACGGCCCGCGCGCCACCGGCTCAAGCTCGTCTATTATCTCCATGCACCGAACCTTCGGCACGCCCGTAATCGTCCCGCCGGGGAACGTCGCGCGTATCACGTCGAAGGCGTCCTTGCCCTCCGCCAGCTTCCCGGTGATGTTCGAGACGATATGGATTACGTGCGAGTAGTCCTCCGTAACCATCAGCTCGTCAACGTGGACGCTCCCGTAATCGCACACCCGGCCTATGTCGTTTCGCTCAAGGTCGATTAACATTATATGCTCCGCGCGCTCTTTCTCGTTCAAAAGAAGCTCCGAGCGCATGGCGTTGTCCCCGCTTTCGTCTTTCCCTCTTGGCCTTGTCCCGGCGATTGGGCGGGTATCTACGCGGCCATTCTCCAGACGAACGAGCCGCTCCGGGGACGAGCTTATAATCTTTACATCCGGGAAATCCAGATAGCAGGCGAAGGGCGAGGGGTTGACTTCCCGCAGCACCCGGTATATGTCGTACGGGTGGATGCCGCTCACGTCGGCCATCAGACGCTGGGAGAGGTTCGCCTGAAAGATGTCCCCGGCGGCGATATACTCCTTGGCACGCTTTACCATTCGTTCGTAGTCATCTTTCGACATGAGCGGCACGGCGACCGGTAGACCGGCAGCGACCGGTAGACCGGCAGCGACCGGTAGACCGGCTGCGGGTCTCGCGCCGTGGCGAAAATCGGCGGGACGATTATCAGACGCTTTTACCGCGCCCGGGGCGGAATTATCGCATTTCCCACCGCCTTCGCGGGAGAGGATTTTTTCCTCCAGCGCGCGCATCCGCTCGACCACTTTATCGTATAATTCCGGCCACTTATCGCTCTCAGGCGCAGAAAACCCCAGGCCCGTCTCCGCTACTCCCGGCGTCCCGATTACAAAGAGTTTTTTCTCAATGTTATCAAAGGCTAAGACCAGGTCTACAAAAATGAAACGGGCGTCGGGAATGCCCAGGTCGTCCTTCGCAAGTGCCGGAATTTGCTCGAAATTTCGCACAAAGTCATAAGATATATAACCCACGCACCCGCCGGTAAACGGCGGCAATCCGGGAATTCTTTTGACACGACAAGAGGTTACAATCTCCCGGAGCTTTACGAGCGGCGGGCGCGAGGCGACCGACCTCTTGCCGTCCCTGGTTATTTCGACCTGATTTCCCTTGTATTTTAATGACATAAAAGGCTCAGACCCCATGAAGGAGTATCTGCCCGTGACCGGGTTTACGCGCGCGGATTCAAGCAGGAAAGGGTCTCTGTCTTCGAGCAATGCGGCAAAAGCGCGGGCGGGGTTGAAATCCGGCATCTCCCTCATAAAATAAAGGGGCTTTAAAAGCCCCTTGTCCGTGTTTTTAAGGAATTCGTCTTTGGGCGGGAGGTTCATAATTTGCTTTTTTTGAAGTCCCTGCTCCCGGGTTTCACGGTCTGGAGTCCCTGTGCGCAGAGCGGGCAGTCCTTTGGCTGGTATGTTTCGATGGCGAGGGTTACAAGGGCCTTGTACGGGACGTCGAGCTCCACGCTGCCGCCGCTTCTGTCTATAATGGCCCCTGCCGCGGCGACTATGCCGCCGGATTCCCTGACCACGCGCATTGTTTCACGGGTAGAGCCGCCAGTCGTTATAACATCTTCCACAACAAGAGCCCGCTCGCCTTCGGATATGGAAAAACCGCGCCGCAGGGTAAGCTTTCCCTCTACTCTTTCGGCGAAAATAGCCCGCACGCCAAGGGATTTGGCCACCTCCTGCGCGACGATTATACCGCCAAGCGCGGGTGCGATTACAAAGTCTATTTTCTCGGAACGGAAGTTGCTCCCCAGCTTGAAACAAAGCTCCGTCGCTATATCAGGGTACTGAAGCACCAAGGCGCACTGGAGATACGTGGGGCTGTGCAGGCCCGAAGAGAGCAGGAAATGTCCCTCAAGGAGGGCGCCTTTCTGTCTGAATAACTGAAGAACGTCGCTATTCTGTTCACTCAAACTTTAGCCTCCGGTTTTATTGCAAGTTGGTCTATCGTATCGAGCATTTCTTTTATTTTAACTGGCTTTGGCAACACTTTTTCCACGAGTAATTTCAAAGAGTTATCTTCGGTCTCAACATCCCATCCCGAAAGCAGGACCACCGGAACCTTCGGATCCTTTTCCTTGATGGCCCGCGCCAGGTCCCAGCCCGACGGGCCGGGCAGCCCCAGGTCCGTGAATACTATGTCAGCTCCATCTTTAAATTTCTCAAGCCCTTCATTAGCGTCAGCCGCCGCCAGAACCTTATGGCCGAAATTCTCGAGGATCTTGACAAGCGCCTGCCTTACGCTCTCTTCGTCTTCTACAATAAGGACTTTAGGCACTAAAATACCTCCAAATTGTTGTTCTTTCCTGCCTAATCCCCGCGCTTTCTTAATCCCTTGGCAACATTTTCCCTTTAAAAAAGCCTCCCGCTGTCGAAGAGTATTGTTACCGGCCCGTCGTTAATCAGCCTCACTTCCATATGTTCCCCGAACCGCCCCTGCGAGACGGGTATTCTCAGGTCCTTTGCCCTGTAAATGAAATACTCGTAAAGCTCCTCCGCCCGCTCCCCTTTTGCGGCCTCCGAAAATGAAGGCCTGCGGCCTTTTCTCGCGTCGCCGTACAGCGTGAACTGCGATATTACCATAAGCTCGCCCTTCAAGTCCAGCAGGCTTTGGATAAATTTACCTTCCGCGTCCTCGAATATCCTTAAATTTATAATTTTTTCAAGGAGATAATCGGCGTCTTTTTCCGTGTCGCCTTTGCCTATGCCAAGGAACACGAGAAGCCCCGCCCCGGTCTCGCCGGCAACCTCGGAATTTACCCTGACACTCGATTCTTTTACCCTCTGGACTACTGCGCGCATAATTTACCAGAACCTCTTGTCCATTAAATACTTCGGTTTCAGGTTCCCCAGCGCCGCCAGGAGGTTGTCCTTTAAGCCCGGCTCCATTTCTTCCAGGTCGCCAAGGAGCGATTTTATTTTATATCTCCTCTGGCCGGAGCCTTTGCACACGGGACAGCCGCAGCCGATTAACGGTATTTCCGCCTCATCGGCAAACGCCGCCGTCTCCTCCTCAAAGACATAGCAGAGCGGCCTGATAACCACGTTAACCCCGTCTTCCGCCAGAAGTTTCGGCGGCATGGAACGAAGCTCCCCGTTATAGAATGCGCTCATCAGGAGAGTCTCCATTAAGTCGTCCGCATGGTGTCCGAGGGCGATTTTCGTGCAGCCCTTCTCGCGGGCGATCCGGTAGAGCACTCCTCGCCTGAGCCTTGCGCAAAACGAGCAGTAGGTGTCCTCCAGGCTGCCTTTTTTATCCTGTATTACCTTGAAAATATTTGACTTTTCAATATGGTATTCAAAGCCCAGAGACGACAGCCTTTCCTCGACCACATCGGACGAAAATCCCGGAAAACCGGGGTTTATGCATACCGCCAGCAATGAGAAATCTACAGGCGCCTTCCTTCTCAGTTCGTCGAGAACGTGCAGAAGCGTCCAGGAGTCCTTCCCGCCCGACAGGGCGACCACGACCCTATCCCCGTCCGCTATAAGGCCGAAGTCGCCTATGGCCCTGCCGGTTTTCCTTACGATGCTTTTCCAGGTCCTGCTCAAGGTAGATAAAGTTAACATCCGGAGGGGCACGATGTCAAGAAAAGTGCGCGGTTTGGGGTATTTTGCCTCTTTGCCATAATCCCTGGCCGGGGCTATAATTATCACTATCGCTTATTGGCGGAAATACAGGAGGTGAGACATGAAAACAATTGTGCTCGTAGCAGCCTGTTTCCTTAGTGTTGCGGCGTTTGGTCTCAGTATGCCGCTCAAGGCATATGCCGTTACGCCATCGCAGGCCCAAATACTTGTGTACCAGGCAAAACTGACGTTAAATGATTTCCGGAATGACCCGGACATGAGCTGGTTCCGCAGGGCCATGAAGAATTCCAAGGGGGTGCTGGTTGTCCCGGATCTCGTAAAGGTAGGGTTTATGCTTGGCGGCTCCGGCGGCGCCGGGGTATTTTTTATGAAGGACCCGGCGAGCGGTCTTTGCAAAGGCCCGGCGTTCTACAACATGGGTTCCTTTACGGTCGGGCTTCAGGCGGGTTTCGAGAAGGCGGCGGTTGTGATTTTTGCGATGGACGACACGGCGGTAAATGCGATGCTATCGCCGCAGTTCAAGCTGGGCGCGGACGCCTCTGCCGCGCTCGGCTTGATGGGTAAGGGCGCGGCTGCGCAGGCAAGCCTTCCGGCGTCGTCGTTTATCGTATTCTCAAGGAACAAAGGCGTATATGGCGGCCTGACGTTTGAAGGCACGGTAGTTACTATCAACAAGGATTACAACCGGACGTATTACGGCAAAAACTTGAGCCCTGCGGAAATTCTCATCGCAGGGGAGACGGGCAACGCGGGCGGCCTGTGCCCCGCATTCGAGAGGGCCGGGTTATAAAAAGACCGGGGGGCTTAAAAAGCCCCCCCGGCAGAGTACTTACAGCTCGACCTGCTGCTTAGAAGAAATACGTGAGCGCTGTGAACACGGAGTGAACCTCGTATGGCTGGTATAGCGTGTTCATATCGAGCAGGCCGTTGTATGCGCCGACGTTATTCGTCTTTACGTATGTCAGGCCCTGGCGCTCGTAGTCGCTCACAGTCCACCTTTCGTACTGGTATCCGAGCGAGGCCTGGAGTCTCTTTGTGAGCTTTACCTTGAATTCCGCCAGCACCTTCCAGAACTCGTTGGAGTCGAGGTTGTTGAAGCCCTGTGGGACGAACGGGTTGGCGTCTGCGGTCGCAGGGCCGACTGTGCTTGCGAAGAATGCCTTGCCGTGAACCTTGGAGAACGTCCCCTCCGTCTTGAATTTCAGGAAATCCGGTATAATCGTTGCGTTCGCCCCCAGGCCGACGGTATGGATTTCCGTCCGTGTGCGCAGGTTCCAGTTGCTGGGATTGTAAGTGTCCGTCAACGGCAGCCCCGCGCCGGTGGCGGGATTAGACTGCCTGTCCTCCTGGCTCTGACTGTTGTATTCAAAGGAGTAGAATGCGTTTACGGACAGCCATCTTGCGAGGTCGTAGTCCATGTCTGCGGAGGCCGTCTGGAACTTGCTCAGTTGGAGGCCGAAGAAGGATATGTCGTAGCGGTCCATCCCGTAGTTGTACTCCAGCGAGAAAGAAAGCGGGTCTGTGGGCGTGACTGTAACGATAGCGTCGGCCATGTAGCGGTCCCTGTCCGCCATGTGGAACTTCCTCATGAGCGGCGGCTGTCCGGCTGTAAAATCTTCATCGGGGTAATTCGATTCCCTGTTCTCATATTGGAAATCGAGCTTTGCAGTGAGCCAGTCGAGGTTCCTGGTGTCGAGAAAGAACTTCCAGGTGTTCTGGGTCAGTGTCCTGGAGAAGTCGTAGAAATATGTATCGCCGTCGTATTCGTAGTTGACGCCGAAGTTTGTCCGGGGCAGGAACTCGTATGACGCCTCCGCCTCTACGGAGCGCGTAATCCAGCTGTTGTATTCCGGCGTGGACGTAGAGGCCGTCCCGGAGTCCACCACGACGGCGGGGAACGTCTCTACCGGGGTATTGTTTATGTGGTCGAAGTATCTTAAATCCGCCTTCAGGGAGAGCTTTTTTATCGGCTGGGATGTAAGCCTCATCTCGAACTGTTTTGACTCTACCTCTGCATCGGCCCTTGTCCTGGGCATGGCGATAAGCCCCGTAGTGGCCGTGTTCACTGTCGGGTCTATAAGCGGCGAGTTCTGGTGAGACCAGGCATAGCTCCCTATGAAGAGCGCCCGGCTGTCGAGCGGAAGGTTTACCGCAAACGCTCCGTTCAAATTGTCGTAGTAGTTGCTGGGCGGCAGGGCGTTCTGCCCGAAAACCGAACCGGCTCCGTATGTCGAGCCTTCGCCGCCGGTGGAATCGGTGAATATGAACGGGTTTTCGTATGTCAGGGACTGGATATGGTTGAAAAAGCTTGAGTGGTAGTATTTCAGGTTCGCGTAGAAGGTCTTGTCGGCATATTCCAGTCCGGTGTTGGCGTCGTAGGTATCGTAATTTATCGGCTCGGCTATCTCAAGGGCGTTTCCGAAGCCGAACGTGCCGCCATAGGGGCGGTCTCCGGTGCGGCTTTCGTAGTTGAAGCCGAGGTCAACGTCCACCGGCCAGAGGAGAGTCAGGTCGAGGTCGGTGTTTATCCTGTCCCGCCGCAGCTCTATGTCCGCGGTGTTCGCGTCCGTGGCAAGGACGGAATTGAGGTTGCCTGCAAGGGTCTGAAGGCCGGCCGTGGTCTGTGGCGGAGCGACTCCGGCCATAATAGCGGCCTTTGTGGCCGGGTTTATCGTGAGGTTCCCCGTGCCAAGGCCGTTATAAACGGTCTTTACGTCATAGGCGAAAACGTGCCCGAACCTCTGGTAGCCGAAGTCGAACCTGTATTTTCCGTAGGCCTGGCTTTCGAGGCCGATGTTTATGTCCTGCGGGCTTCTCCAGAATGCGCTGAAATCTATCCTGTGTGAGCCGTCCGGGGATATTGCGTATTTTTCAATCCCCGCATACCCGCCCCAAGGTTCCGACTGCTTATAGCGGTATTCATTGAACTTGGCGTTGCCGCTATCCTCCCGGAAGTATTCGAGCCCGCCGGTCAGACTCCCGTGCATGGTCCACCCGCCCGGGCCGTTGTGCAACGCTGTGAGACCGTCCCCGGTATCGGAGGCCGACGTATCCTGAGAGGACGAGGCATCGGTCGAGGGTGTGGTTGCCGCCGGAGCGGATGAATCCGGCGCGGCAGACGTGGATGTATTATCCTGGGCCGTTGCTATTCCGTTCAAACCCGCAAGGAGCAGCAGGCTTGTCGTTATCAGCAGAAATTTTCTCATAGCCTCTCTCTCCTTTCATTAGCGCAGGAAGAATTCGCCGGACGGGCTGTTTGATCCGTGTATATTCGCATGGCAGTTCAGGCAGTCCCTGTAAACGCCCTGGACGCCAAGGCTCCTGAACGGGTTTCCGGGCACGTTGGTCGAGGCTCCCATGGCATACATCGTGCCGGGATGGAACTCGCCTGAGTGGCACGACTGGCAGAGGTAGAGGCTCTTCCTGGCAAGCAGTTTGTTGTGATTCGAGCCGTGCGGGGTGTGGCAGTTCAGGCAGTTCTCCACCACCGGCTTGTGCTCGAAGAGGTATGGCCCGCGTTTCTCCGGATGACATTCAAAGCACTTGTCGTTTACCGTTAGGGCGTCGATAAGATAGGGCGCAATCGTCCCGTGCGGGTTATGGCATGACGTGCAGGAGAGCTTCCCTTCGCGTATGGGATGATGGCTCTGGCGCCAGAGCTGGGCACGAACGTCCTGATGGCATTGAAAGCAGACGTCCTTCTCATCTTCCTTGACAAGCAGATGCCTGTAGCCGTGGTGTATGGAATGGCAGGTCGTGCAGGCAAGGCTCCTGGTCTCGTGCGTGCTGCCCATCCACAGGGCCTGCTTGCCCCTGTCATGGCAGCCCAGACATATCGCATTGACTGCCGAAGGCTCCATCTTCCTTGGGTCGCGGATGTCCGCCGGGTTCTGCGTCTTTGCGTGCAGCGCGCCGGGGCCGTGGCAGGTCTCGCAGCCCTGGAACTCCGTAAACAGCTTCCCGGCCTGCATGTGCGGGTTGGTCTGGAAGCTTGCCGCTTCATATTTATGGCAGCCTGCGCAGACCTTGGAGCCTGCGTATCCGTTTTCACCGGCACTTCCGGCGGTGCCGCCGTTTTCCGCATAAACGACGGACGCAGCCAGTAAAAATATTACGGCGGCCTCGACAATAACCTTGTAAAAGCTCATCCTCCCATGCATTTGGCTCCTCCTTGTCCGGGGTGAGCGGGTTTTCCTGGTATCTTAATTGTAGATAGAAAACAAAGGAATTTCTGAGTTCTTAAAACTCGGAAGGTATTTCCGGGATTGCTAAAAAACTTGATATTATAATGCATATCAAAATATATTAATTTTGTCAAATCGATAATATCTCACAATATCATTGGGATTTACGGCATAGGCGATAAAAAAGGGCTGGAGGATTTCCAACCATTTTTATTTTGTCAGGTATTCGTTCTTGGTTCGGGTATTCGTAGGCGCCGATGTCGTATGCGGGGCCTCGAGGGCGGTTTGCGCCTTTGTCTACAGTCGGGCTTCCGGATTGATATGCTAAAAATATAAAAAAACACGCAATGCTTAAGACGATGCATTGCGTGTTTGATGTAGAACTTATACTTGGCGATTTAGCGTATTGTCATGAAATACTCGATGTATTCATGGTCGACAATGCTGTGAAGAACGTTCCTGCGGTTGATTATACCGACGACTTTGTCGTACTTGATTACGGGCAGCGAGACGACGTAATACTTCGTCATGATGTCCATAACTTCTTCCATGGAATCGTCGTGATTCACAGTTACCACCTTCGGACTCATCAACTCGCCGACTGTGACAGCGTCCAGGTCCTTGCCCATCCTGACGGCCTTTAAGAGGTCGAATTCAGAGATTATTCCGATAATCTTCTCTGAATCGTCAACCACGGGCATGTGGCCATAGTCCTCGCTGATCATGTACCGCGCAACGTCCCTGCATTTTGCATCTTTCCTGGGCGCCTTGACTTTGCCCATAACCTGTTTCGCGATCATGCGGCACCTATAACGCTGATTGACGTTCAATCGCCTGAATATGTATTTATCATGCAGTTGCGCATATTCTTCGCAAGAGTGGCCATGAACATCATCCCCATCTGAACATCCGGTTCCCTCATCAGGGACACGAGGCTTTTTATGCCGGGTTTGGGGGGATTCGTCGCGAACTCATTGATGGTCTTGGACAGGCAGGTCGTCATGCCCTTCATGCTGTCGAGGATATGCGGCGAGGCCAGTTCTTCTACGAACGCGGCTATAAGGCTTGCCATCCGTTGGACCATGGTATCCGTAATGGCCGTGGATATTACGGCAAGCATATCGGAAGCCTCTGAAAGCGTCTTGAGGTTGCCGGACTTCTGGAGCCGTTTCAGTTCCCTTACGGCATCGAGCATGCAGGGGTCCGCAGCTTCGTCGGCGATGGCCAGTAATTCGCCCATCATAATCGCGTTATGCTCTACCATCTTTTCCGTGACGGAATTGGACATGAGGGAAATTACGTTCTTTATGTCCGCAATGGCGGCATCTTCCGCCGGCACGCCTGCATTAGTTCCAGGAATCGCCTTGGCGGCCTGTGCGAGCAATTCCAGCGCACCGGACTCGTGAAGCTTAGTCAGGGCGTCTACAGCCTGAAGCAGAGCTTCCGCCGTATTAGGCTGGGAGAGTTTTTCCGTTAATGTAGCGGCAGCGTTGTCCATTATAGTATACCCTTCGCGGAAAGCCAATAGAGACGGTTATAACCCAGCTTCATCCAGTGGACCATTTTCGACGGAGGAGCAGGCGTAGGCGGAGTTTTATAGTTGAACCAGATGTATGTCGCTTCGTCAAAAGAAGTCTCCACAAAACATATGACCTTGCCGTCGTACAGCGTTTCGCTGTAGCCTTCCGTTATCTCCGAGGAGAGCCTCTCGGCGACTATGTGCGACTCGAAATGTGCTGTCGAGCCGGCCTTGCTAATGGGGAGGTTGGTCGTGTCTCCCACGACATACACGTTGTCGGAGCCTTCGTTGTGAAGCGTCTTCTTGTCAGTCGCGATCCAGCCGTCCTTCCCAAGCCCGGATTCGGCGACGACCGGGGCGCCCTTGTGCGGCGGGACGGCTATTAAAAGGTCGTAATTCAGTTCGCTCCCTTCCATAGAGCGCACGACCTTCTTTTCCGCGTCAATCTCTTCCATGTTGAAGAACGTCTCGGACTTTATACCCTTCTTCTCGAACTCCGGCACCGCCCAGTTGGCAACGGGCTCGAGAGAATGCAGCCTGTTGATGGGGTAGGTATAGAAAAGCTCAACCTTGTCGAGCATCTCCTTCTGCTTGAAATAATCGTAAAGCATGAAGGTCATCTCAAGGGGGGCCACCGGACATTTGTGCGGCACTCCGACCGTGATGGCGATTCTGCCGCCGGAGAAATCCTTCAGAGCCTGGCGGAGTTTCTTGGCGCCTTCCATGTCGTAGAACCAGTGCCCGCCTTCTTTAAGACCGGGAATGTCCTCAGGCACAATCCTGGAACCCGTGGCTATGACAAGGTAATCGTACGGAAATTCCTTGCCGCTCTGGGTACGCACAATCTTGTTTTCCTTGTCGATTTTTACCGCGGGGTCGACAAAAAGATTGATGTGCTGGTCGAGGAGATCTTTCTGCTTTCTTACAATCTCGTCCGGGCGCACCTTGTCGAAGACTACATAGAGAAACCCCGGCTGATATACATGCTCTGCCTTATCGGTGATCATGTTGATGACAACATGACCGCTGACCAACTGTCGATACAGATTTCGTGCTAAGAGGTTTGCGGTTATGGTCCCTCCCGCACCTCCTCCGATGATTACTATTCTCTTTGGCATTTATTTTTTCCCTATTTGATTTTTTTTGCGATTATGCTCCAATAGCCGCCCTTGTCGCTCGTCTCAACCAGCTCCTGCCCCACCTTCTTCAGCCATGCCGCTCCATCGACGGTGGTCATCTTGTCGGACGAGAGGACTTCCACCACCGTCCCGACTGCGGACGATTTCATAGCCTTAATGAGTTCCATCGTAGGACCGGGACATGCAGAACCGCGCGCGTCTATCGTGCTGTCAACAGCTACAGACATTTTGTTTACCTCCATCCATGAATAATGGTGATTTAAGCGAGCGTCCGCACGCTCTGTGACTTTAGTCACCAGTATACACAATGATATGAAGGTGTCTGTAATGCATATCACAAACTTTATGTGATTAAAGTCACAAACAAGGAGTGGGAAGATTGCCGGGGTCTATGAGGCGGATAAAGTTCCTTGAAAGGACGAGCCGGCCCTTTCTTTCAAAGTCCTTCAGAAGCCTGCTTATGACTTCTCTCGACGTGCCGAGGTCGCTCGCTATTTTTCTGTGCGTGGAGTGCAGGACTCCGTCCTCCGATTTCTCAACGAGGTATTCTATAAGTCGTTCATCTATATGTTCAAATGCAATTTCCTCGACCAATGCTATTATATCTACAAATTTTTTGGACAGCACTCCAAAGACATATTCCCTCACTATGCCGTGCTTCTCGGCAAGGCACCTGAACATCTGGGCCGGCAGAAGGATAGTGTCGCAGGCGGTCTGGGCTATGCCGTTGGCGGGCGCAGGTATCTTGGCAAGTATGCAGAGCGCGTTTATGATGCAGGTCTCGCCCGGCCCGACTTCATAAAGAGTAATCTCCCTTCCGTCTATTCCATCCTTGAAAACCCGCACTTCGCCCGACATAAGGAACGCGAACGTCTGGCTGAATTCGCCCTCCCTGCATACATATCGGCCCTTCGGTATAACCTGGCGGCGCGCATTTGCAAGTATTTTATCTACAAGCGGATCCGGCATCTTGCCGAAGGCCGGGAATTTTTCCAGGAATTCGTATTTTAATTCTTTCTTTCCTAATATTATCGGACTTTCCTTAAGCATTATTTCCTCCGGTTCAGATGCCGTATTCTATACATGACGCGCCGGAGTGTCTGTGACAAAAGTTACAAACTTTCCCATTATGCGCTTACTGTGGCCTTGGCGTTTTCGTCAAATGGATTTGTCCTGAACTCAAGGGAGAAGAGATAGGGGTATTGCTCCTTCAGGTGCTTTATATACGAAATCCATTCGATTAGCAGGAGTCTGTATGCCCTCGTTATGTCTCCCGCCAGATGTTCGCCGTCCATTATCGGAATATCGTGAAGATTCTCCCTTCGCGCGAGCTCTTCCATTAGATGAAAAACCGCCCAGAGCAGGTCGGTAAACGTTTCATGCTCAAGGAGGTTCTGATTTTCCAGAAGACCGAGAAGGAACTCTCTTTTCTGTAAAAGTATGGATTTCAGTCTTTCGAGGTCTCCAAGGTTGTAATTTATATCGAGGGCATGTGCGGAAATTTTCCCGGAAAGAGTTTTGAAATCATCCGGGTTCCAGTCGGAAGACGGATTGTAAATCCTTGAAAGCTCCTCTCTGTTCTGGTCGAACCCCTGAAATTCCTTCAGCATGTCCCTGCCGATTTCGCTGAAGAAGACCCCGATTACCATGTTCATCTTGTCGAGCCGCAGTTCCCGTTCTTTCCTGTCGAGCAATTTGTGGATTATCAACGTGACAATCAATACCTCTACCGGCAGGAAGGCGATTTCGCCCACCAAATGAATAAAGAGATCGTGGAGATCATGGAATATGAGGTAGTGCAGGAAGTATAAGGCCGAAGAAAGGAACAGCAGGATTATGCCGAATTTTATCTGCCAGCGCCGCCTTTGCATTTGAAAATAATATCCGGAAACAGGGATTAATGCAACTTTTTTCCGACATTCCCGCGTCTTACCTGGAATACAGCTTCTTATACATGAAGTAGTTCCTGAGCACCTTCTTCACGTATCCGCGGGTCTCCGGGTAATCGATGTTCTCGATGAAGTAGTCGTCCGGCATGTCTTTGCCGGAAGTCCACCTCGCCAGCGCTGCTGACCCGGCGTTATATTCTGCGAGGACGTATGCAAGCCGCCCGTTATGTTTCTTTAAAAGCTGGCGGAGATAATAGGAACCTATGGGTATATTGAAGCAGTAGTTTTTAAGGTCTCCCTTCTCCGGCCTGTCAACGTTCATCTTACGGCACACGATGTCTGCCGTCCCCTTCATAAGCTGCATAAGCCCGACTGCTCCCACAGGCGATACCGCATCGGGTGAGCAGTGGGACTCCTCGCGGATTACGGCGCATATGAGCCACGGATCCAGGCCGTAACCCTCGGCTTCGAGATATACGGCGTCCCAGTATGGAAGCGGAAAGAGATCCCGCAGGGCTTCAGACGGAATGTCCGCCTTTCCGGCATGGAAGCTCTTGGCGTATGCGGAAGTGAGCAGTTCCAGAGGTCTTCTGTACTCCCCGATGAAATGGTATGCGTCGGTCAGTTTGTCCGATTCTTTCGGGATATTAAACAAAGCCTCGTCGTGCCGGAGTTCCTTAAGCGCGAGGCTGTCCAGACCCTGGAGACCGAGCTCGTAGGCCGCAGTGAGCCTTGCGTCAGGCGTTGCCGGAAGCGCATCCGGCCCGTCGTTAATATCCTGCGGGTCCGGCAGGTTGTCTTGCTCTGCGCTGTCCGAAAATATCCGGGGCGGCTGGGACGCGATGAGTCCGTAAAAGGAGTATGGATAAGACGCCTCAAGCCGGTTGATGAGGCGCGAGGAGTCCTTTTTAACGCCCGCAAGCCCCAGCGCCTTCGCGCGCCAGTAGAGCGCCTGTGGGGCAAGGGAAGAGTCCGGATAGCCGGAGTAAAGCGCGTGGAAACTTTCCTGGGCGCTTGCATAGTCCTGTTTTTTGTAATGCGCCCATCCAGCCTGCCAGAGCGCCTCGTCCATCCTGGGCCAATTGGGGAAAGCTTTGACAAGCCGGCCAAGCGCGTCAAGCGCGCCGTCGTAGTCTCCCTCCTCGGAGAGCGCCGTGCCGAGAAGGTAGATGGCTTCGGCGCTGTCCGCTTCATGCGGATATTTTCTGAAGCATCGGTTTACCGTGTTTGTGAACTTAGCCGTGTCGCCCTCGCGGAGATAAACCCTTGCAAGCAGGAGATACGCCTCTGAAGCCCTGCAATCCGGAATCTCCTCTGCCAGGGCCGCGCGCACGGCCTTTATGGAGTTGGCGTCGTCTTTCAGGAGGAAGCAGCACTCCCCCTCGCCCAGCAGGACTTCAGAGCGGAAATCGGACGCTTCCTTAAGCTTAAAAGCCTCCTTGTACGTCTTAAGCGCATCATCGTACATGCCCCATCTCATAAATGATGTCGCTCTCTGCATGTAATCAGCTGCGCTGAATTTCTTAATGCTTATGCCAAGCGCCCGGAGCCGCTTTTCAGCCCTTGGCCCGAACGAAAGCCCCGGATATTTTCGCCACAGGATGCCGTAGTATTTAACCGCCTGCCTTGATTTGCCGGACCCGGCATAGCCCAGGGCCATGATATAATCCGCTCTGGCCTCATTCCCGCCGGAAAGCCGTTTCATCGGCAGACGTCCCATCAGTTCTGCCGCCTCCGGATACCTGCCGAGCAACAGGCATATGTCGCCCGCATGGAGGATGCAATCGACGGAAATCGCCCTGGCCCTATCCGCCGCGCCAAGATACAGCCCGAGCGCATCGTGGTAATCCCCGGTATGCCTGAGCCGCTCCGCAAGCAGGAAGTCTGCATATCCGGATAGAGTTGGCAGTTTCTGTTTGGACATTTTGAAATATTTGGCGGCTTTGTTCAGGTCCCCCACGGCGCCATAGGCGCGGGCGGTCAGGAAAAGACTGCGGCCTTCCCATGCGGTGCCGGAGTAATTACGGTAGATTTTCCTGGCCGCCTCTGCGGCCACGGAGTAATCCCCTCTTTGGAAAAGCTCAAGAGCCGACTCGAACTTATCGGCGGCGCCCTCGTTCTTGCGCGATTTTCTGTGAACGTCGAAATGAAATGCAGGCCGTTCGTCCGGCGTAAGGATGGAATAGCCCCCAAACGGAATCGGGGGCGGAATGGAATGAGCCTGCATCGGCGCCGGGGGCGAGCCTGTCGGCGCACCTGGAGCGGCTTGCGCAAGGACTGCGGACGCAAAAAGGAATAATGAGAAAAAAAACAACTTCATAGGGGGCGGGCCTTAAAAATCAATTCCGGATTAATTATCCTGCATCCGCATGACCGTGTCAACTGTATTTTGACCGGTTTTGAAGTCTTGACTTAAAAACCGCTCCGGCTTACAATACATTTTCTTTCAGGGGAGCTTTAATGACCAGGAAACTTTCAACGCTTGCGGCCCTGCTCGTGCTTGCGGTTTTTATAACGTCTTGCGGGAAGCGTGAGGAAGCGGGAAGGAAAATCCGGCCTGCCGCGCCTCCAAAGACAGCCGCAAAACCAGCCCTGAAGAGCGCCCCGCCCGCCCCGGTGAAAGAAGCGGCAATAGTAATCATCATAGACGACATGGGAAATAATCCAAAAGAGATCGACGATGTCCTTGCTCTGCCGGGGCCGGTGGCCGTGGCTGTGCTCCCGCTTCTCCGGTATTCTAAAGAGACGGCAAAGAGGGCAGAGGCCGTGGGGCTGACCGTTCTCCTGCACCTGCCGATGCAGCCGAAAGGGAACCCAAAAGGCCTTGGGCCTGGCGCGCTTATATCCGGCATGAGTCAGGAAGATATAAATGATACTTTATCAAAAGATCTGGCGAGCGTGCCCGGTGCGGAAGGGGTTAACAACCACATGGGTTCACTCCTCACGGAAGACCCGGCGGCGATGGGCGCGCTGATGGCCGATATTAAATCCCGGAAGCTCTTCTTCGTGGACAGCCTCACCACCTCCGGCAGCGCAGCCTGGCGCATGGCGAAAAAAGCAGGCGTGCCGTTTGCGCGCAGGGACGTGTTCCTGGATGATTTATCGGACGAGACGTATATAACGGCGCAGTTTGAGCGGCTGGTCGCCGTTGCGAAAAAACGAGGAATAGCCGTGGCGATAGGCCATCCGAGACCAATGACGCTGAAGGTGCTCGGAGAGGAGATTCCGGATCTCCCGAAGCGGGGCGTGCGTCTTGCTGGAGTTTCAGAGGCGTTGAAGGCTGATGGTCCCGATGCGGGATCAGTAAGCACAGGTCATCATAGATAAACGGAGATTTATGTACATTCTCGGTATCGAGACATCATGCGACGAGACCGCGGCGGCGGTGGTGAAAGACGGCGCTGTTGTCCTGTCTAACGTCGTTTCGTCCCAGATAGAGCTGCACAGGAAATGGGGCGGGATAGTCCCGGAGATTGCTTCGCGCGCACACATGGAGAACATCATGCCCGTTCTGCACGAGGCCTTAAGCGCTTCCGGGAAGAGGCTTTCCGACATGGGCGCGATTGCCGTGACCGTAGGCCCTGGGCTTATCGGCGCGCTGCTCGTCGGAGTGTCTGCGGCGAAGGCGCTTGCGTATTCCGCCCATATCCCGCTTGTCGGTGTGAACCATATCGAAGGACATATGGGCGCGGCGTTGCTTGAGGCGCCGGATATATCGATGCCGTTTGTTATGCTCGTTGTCTCCGGAGGGCATACGCACCTGTATTACGTGCGCGGTTTCCGAGATTACGAAAAACTTGGGCAGACAAGAGACGACGCGGCGGGCGAGGCCTACGACAAGGTGGCGAAGCTCATGGGTCTTCCATATCCCGGCGGGCCTGTTATAGACCGGATAGCGGGCGAATACGTTAGTGCGCCTGTGAACGGAGTGCCGAAATTTCCACGCGCATATCTTGAGGCCGGTTCGCTCGATTTTTCTTTTTCGGGGTTGAAGACCGCCGTCCTGAATTACGTCCGGGGACGGGATATGTCGGATGAAACCGTTGGGCTTGTGTGCCGGGAGTTTCAGGATGCGGCGGTGGAGGTGCTGGTTAAAAAATCCGTGCAGGCGATGAGAAACAAGGATGCCGGAATCCTTGTCGCGGCAGGAGGAGTCGCGTCCAACTCGGCGCTGAGGAGCGCGCTTCTCGATGCCTCGCGGGAGAACGACTTCCGCCTCGTCATTCCACGGCCCGGATTCTGCACGGACAACGCCGCGATGGTCGCCGCGTCGGGGTATCGCTTATTTAAACTTGGAGCGGCGTCGGGGCTTGACTTGAACCCGCAGGCCAACCTGCCGATGGAAAAAATGAAGGCAGGGGGCTGATAGAAGGCCACATTAATTACCTGACCGACTGTTTGGTAAAATTGCATTTATGAAAATCGGGAACATTGACATGGCAGGCCGCGTAGTCCTCGCGCCGCTCGCGGGAATAACGGACATGCCGTTTCGCCTGATATGCAGGGAGATGGGCGCGGCGCTGGTATATACGGAGATGATAAGCGCCGAAGGGCTTGTCCGCGGGCAGAAGGCGACGGTGTCTCTCGTGGAAACTTGCCCGGAGGAGCGGCCCATCGCATTCCAGATATTCGGACGAAGACCGGAGGCGATGGCCGAGGCAGCAAGACGGCTTTCGGAAATCGCGGACATCATAGACATCAACATGGGATGCCCGGTGAAGAAGGTCGTGAAGGGCGGTTCAGGGGCGGCGCTTCTCAAGGACATCTCTCACGCAGAGGAAATCATAAAGGCGGTGGTATTGGCATCGAGCGTTCCGGTGAGCGTGAAGATTCGCACAGGCTGGGACAGGCCGGGCGTGGCCGTGGAGCTTGCGAAGGCCGCAGAGGCCTCAGGAGCGGCTGCTGTCGCCGTACACGGAAGGACGGCAAAACAGGGTTTTTCAGGGAAGGCGGACTGGGCTGTGATAGCAAGGGTGAAACAGGACGTGAATATCCCCGTTATCGGCAACGGCGACGTCTGCTCGGCCCATGACGCCGCCAGGATGCTGCACGAGACGGGGTGCGATTTCGTAATGCTTGGCAGGGGAGCGCTCGGCAACCCGTGGATATTCAGAGAGATAAATTCATATTTATATAATGGCAGCATCCAGGAGGCGGCGGCGCTTGAGGAGAGAGGAGCGATGCTGACAAGGCATCTCTCGATGCAGCTTGCGCGGATGAGCGAGACGACCGCCGTTAAGCTGATGCGTAAGCACGCTGCATGGTATTCGCATGATATAAAAGGAGCGGCGGAGTTTCGGCGGGTTATCAATCATGTCGGGACGGCGGTTGAATTCGAGGAGGCCGTCAGGGATTTCTTTGCCCGGCGGCTGCTTCAGCAAAGGCATGCGCCAGGTCCGGCCTGTGCAATCTGACGGCTATATCAGCGAAGTCTCGCAATACGTTGTGAGTCGGGAAGCCGTCCCGCGTCGCCGCGAAATTCCGCATGGCCGCCTTGTCGTCCCCCTCTTTTATGTAGACAGTCTCCAGGTTGAACCGCATGGAGTATAGGTTGACAAGCGTCAGGCCCCTTAAAAGCGCGGTCCGCGCCTTTGGAAAATTCCCCATCCGTATATAATCCGCGCCAAGATTGTCGTAGGCCTTTACGAATGATGGGTCGAGTGAGAGCACGATCTCAAACTCCATCCGCGCCTTGTCGAACCGGCCACGCTTCAGGTAGTATATCCCCAGCTCGTTATGCGGCCTGACGAGTGTCGGATATTTCGCTTCCGCGTCTCCCCAGAGGCTCTTCTCCGAGGCCCACGCCCCCGCCCTGAAAAAAGAGAGGGCAAGGAATATCGCGGATGCCGCGACGACTCCATATTTTGCGGTCATAACGGCACGAGGGGCGGATATTCGCGCAAGGGCCGCCGCGCCTGCGATGCAGAATGCCGCAAGCGGCAGGTATAGGCGATAGTCCACCACCAGATCCCATATAGGGAAGCAAAACTCCGGCAGGAACGACAGGGCGGCCAGGAGCAGGAAAGCGGCTATCAGGTAATTCTTTCGCCTGAACTGTCTGAGAATCAGGAAAATAGAAATGGCGATGACGGCCATACCGATGAATAAATAGATGTTTATTATTTTGTCGGCTTCCGGATGTTCTATGCTTTGGCTGAAGGGTATGACGAGAAGCCGTATGTAGCTTGGGAAACGGCTTATCCATCGGGCCCAATGGCCGATATAATCCGATTTAACTCCATTGTCGCTTCCGAAAATCAGATAGAACCGGTAGACCGTATATACAACAGTCATCAGAGTTGCCAGGACAGGGAAGGCCCAGGAGATGCGGGCGTTTTTTTTCTTCCGGAAGTAATATTCGAGGACGAAAAAGAAGGGCAGAAGGGCCGCCGCAGTCTCCTTGGTGAGGAGCGCCGACGCGAGCGCAAGGAGCGAAATGGCGATAAGGCCGCGCTCGCGCAAGACACTTCCTGGCCGGGTGCGGGCCGCGAGGTAGAAATATACCGACGCCAGAAAGAGCGCGCATACAAGCTCTGCGCTCCTTGCGGATACGTATATTACGGATTCCGTCTGCGCGGGATGCACGCAGAAAAGGACTGCCATAGCCGCGGCGGGCCAGGTATTTCCGTCGCCGCGCTCTTTTATGATTATCAGCGAAATGAGGTATACCAGAAATGAGCAGAGCGCATGAGAAAGTATGTCGAAGAGCCTGTACGACCAGGGATTAATCCCTGAGACGGCGTAGTTCAGGGCGTAGGTCGCGTAGAGGAACGGGCGATAAGAGGTTGACGTTTTTTCTCTCGGCTCCATGTGCGCCGAGACAAACAGGGGCGGCACATTCGCAAGGTTCCGGATAATGGAATTTTCCGTAATGACGTGATGGTCGTCGAATACGAAGGGATAATTCAGCGTCCTCGCGTAAATAAGAAACGACAGGCAGGTAAGGACAAGTAGAACCAGAGAACTCTTCTTCATATCCTCAGGCTTCAATCGAATTCGAGCATTGCGATACCCGTGCGCTCGCTGATTTTTTTCTCGGCCCTTACGCCCGTTACTTCGACGAGCATTGCCTCCACGACAAGAAAGACCTCGTCGTCCTTGCGGACGCATCCGGTAAGGGCGCCGTCTCCCTTTCCTACGGTTCCGTGCAGGTGTATGGCCGGTTCGCCGTCTTTGAGGAAAACGGAACCGATTCCGGCTATCTCGCGTCCGTCAGTAAAACTCTGCCATACGGGCTCAGGCGGGAGCACAGGCTCCTTCGGCCCGCAGACCATCGAGGCCGCTCGCATACCGCCCAGGAGGAAGAAGAAGCCCGTGGATACCTTTTCCTCCCGCGCCACTTTTATGATGCCGTCGAGAAGACTGTCCCCGTCTTCGTATTTCAGTATGAATACGCGCCCCATGCTACCGTTGCGATATTGCATTATGCTCCTTTACCCGATTTTCTGCCCCTTGGCCACGACCACTACGCCGCCGGGGGACACCGTGAATCGCCGCCTGTCCTCCACGGGGTCATAGCCGATGGTAGTGCCCGCCGGGAGCTTGACGTCCTTGTCTATGATGGCCTTCCTTATCCTGCAGTGCCGGCCTATTTCCACCCGCTCCATGATTATGGACTCTCGCACCTCCGCGTAGCTGTTTACCCTGACGGCGTGCGAGAGGACGGAATCCTGAATCCTGCCGCCGGAGATGATGCAGCCGGAGGACACTATCGAGTCGAGCGCGAGGCCGAGTCTGCCGCCCTTGCGCTCCTGCGCGAACACGAACTTTGCCGGGGGATACTGCCTCTCGTAAGTCCTTAAAGGCCAGCGCTGGTCGTAGAGGTTGAAGAACGGCAGGGTTGACCTTAAGTCCATGTTTGCTTCCCAGTATGCGTCTATGGTCCCGACGTCGCGCCAATATTTGGAGCGCTTCTTGTTTTCGTCTATGAAGTTGTACGTAAAGACGCGGCAGCGTTTGAACATCGTCGGGATGATGTCTTTGCCGAAATCATGAGATGTAGCTTTCTCGGCGTCTTCCCTTAGCATCTGGATGATGCTCTCGGTATTGAATATGTATATACCCATCGAGGCGAAACACTTGTCCTTTTTGCCCGGTATGGTTTTCGGGTTGGACTTGGGCTTCTCCTCGAAGCCGACGATGTTGTATTCCTTGTCCACCTCTATTATCCCGAAATCCGACGCCTCTTCCGCCCGCACCTCTATCGCGCTTACCGTGGCCTCGGCTTTTTTGCGCCTGTGGTAGGCGAGCATCTTTGTGTAGTCCATCTTGTAGACGTGGTCTCCGGAAAGAACGATAAGCTCCGTCGGGCGCTCTTTTTCGATGGTATAGATATTCTGGTATATCGCGTCCGCAGTCCCCTGATACCAGTGCTCGTCTATTCTCTGCTGGGGCGGGAGCGTCATTATATACTCGTCCATCTCCGGGTTCAGGAAATTCCAGCCGAGGTTTATGTGTCGTTCCAGGGAGTGGGATTTATACTGCGTCAGGACGATTATCTTCCGGAGCTTGGAGTTTATGCAGTTGGAGAGCGTGAAGTCGATGATGCGGTACTGGCCGCCGAACGGCACGGCGGGCTTAGCGCGGTGCAGCGTGAGGGGATAGAGTCTTTCCCCTTTCCCCCCGGCCATTATCATAGTGAGGACGCTGTGAGTCATTTTTTTATATTAACAGGAGCAAACCGGCGGGTCAATAGTGGAAGCGAGTTTTATTAAAAAAATCCGTTCGCCCCCCCCGTCTTAAGATTAACAGGGGGCGTTTTTGAATTGGAATTATGCGCCTGGCGGCGCGCCTGTCAGGGGAATTCTGAGCGTCACGGTAGTGCCTTTTCCGGGGGCGCTTTCTATGTTTACCCGCCCGCCGTGGGAGCGCAGGATGGAGTCCACTATCGGCAGGCCCATGCCGGTGCCCTCCTCTTTTGTCGTAAAGAACGGGTCGAAGAGCCTGTCCATGCAGTCCCTTGGTATGCCATAGCCCGTGTCCTTGAACTGGATATAGAAGCAGTGGGGTTTTTCCGTTTCATTTCTTATCCCGGTCTTTACGGTCAGGACGCCTCCTTCCGGCATCGCCTGGAGGGCGTTTATTATGATATTCAAAAAGGCCTGTTTCATCCTCTTCTCGTCTATGAGCACCTCGCTTAACTTCTGGTCGTATTCCCTCGCTATGTTGATACCCATGCTTATCCCCTGGAACTCCACCATCTCCAGGACGGAGTCGAGCACCCTGTGCGGGTGCGCCGGGGCCAGGGAAGGCTTTGGGAGCTTGGAGTAGTTCAGGAACTCGATGACCGTATCGCTTAGGCGTTCCGTCTCGTTTTCCACCACCTCCATCAGCTTCAGGGCCTCCGGACGTTTCAGTTCATC
Source organism: Nitrospirota bacterium (assembly GCA_021789495.1). GTDB lineage: Bacteria > Nitrospirota > JACRHJ01 > JACRHJ01 > JACRHJ01 > JAKAHE01. The sequence continues at coordinate 85,085 of JAJYJM010000003.1, read as the reverse complement.
CTTGAGGAGGTGCAGGTTTATAAAAAGGGAGTTAAGCGGGTTCTTTATCTCGTGCGCGACCCCGGCTGCTATCGCGCCCATTGAGGCGAGGCGGTCGAGCTGCATTATCTTCGCCTGGGCCTCCTGGAGGTCGCGGTTGACCTTCTCAAGCGTCGAGACCTTCTCCTCCAGGACGTGGTAGAGCTTGGAGTTCTCCAGGGCGATAGCCGCCAGGTTCCCGAAAATCGTCAGGGTCCGAAGGCGTTGTTCGTCTATGGAGCGCTTCCCGCCGGGAGATTCCACGACTATCACGCCCATGACACGATTTTTCGAGAGCATGGGGATGGTGGCCGCCTCGCTGGAAGAGAGGAGCTTCAAAAAATCCGGGTGCAGGGGTTCCTTTCCGCTTTTTATGTCCTTTATAAGCTTTGGACGACGGTTTATGACCGTCTGTACCGGATGCCCCTGCCCCCTTGATATTGGAACCACGAAAGAACGGACTTTTATGTCGAACGGCGCGCGCTCCAGGAGTTCGGCGATATTTCTGCGCCCCGGGTCGGTGTCCTCCTCCTCGATGGCGGTTACGCCCTCCCATATCTCTCTGGCTTCGTCTCCCTTGAGCGCCCCGACGCCAAGCCAGCCTTCGAGCGTGTTCTGCTGGTCGTTCACGAGCAGAAGATATGCGCGGGAGTAGCCGAAGGCGTCGTCTGCGGTCAGGGATGTAAGGATTATATAAAGCTTTTCTTCGGTAGGAAGCTGGGTCTGAAGCAGGCGGTTGATGTCGTATAGCGCCAGGAGGTCCCTGTTGGCCCTCTTCAGGTCATCTATAGAGTCCTTGTCCTTCACAACTCACATCTCCGGCTGAAACCTCGCAGACGTCATTCCGAAGCGTGCAGAATGACAATGAAGCTCTACGTCATTATATCATAAAAAGGTAAGTCTGTCTCATATTTCTATCCGACCTCATCGTATTTCCTGACTCTTAAACTTACCCCAAGCTCGTCCTCGGCAATTCTTCGGCATTCCTCAATGTCCACCCCCGGCATGGCCAGGGCCGTAACGCCTACCTCAGGGATGTATTCCTTTGCCTGCTTTACGAACTCTTTCAGGGAGTTATAAGCGCCCTGCTTCTTCGGCCTGCAATATCTTTTATATTCCGCTTCCGTCGGAAAGTTCAGACTGACGCTGACGGCGTCTACAAGCCCTTTAAGCTCCGGCAGGAATTTTTCGCCGTTTATGAGCAGGGCGTGGCCGTTCGTGTTTATGCGCACCTTAACGCCGCGATTTTTTACCGCCCTGGCCACCTCTTTTATGACGTCCAGCCGCAGAAAAGGCTCTCCATACCCGCAAAAAACGACCTCCCTGTAGCGCGTGAAATCCGCCCGTTCCATCGCGGATATTATCTCCTGCGCGGTCGGCTCGGTTTTAATGCGGAGATTATGGCCTTTTACGAAGTCGGTGGAGTTCCTTACGCAGAACACGCAGGCGTTCGTGCAGCGGTTCGTGATGTTCAGGTAGAGCGAGTCGCGTATGGGATACACGATTGCGCCGCCTTTCGGCGGCTCGCATATTCCGAAGAGGAGAGACGCATTTAGGCTGGTTATGCGCATGACGTCCTCAGGCGAGAGGCCCTTCAGCCCGGCGAGCGTCTCCACGACGTATTTAAGGTATGACGGCTCGTTTCGTTTGCCCCTGAGCGGCTTCGGGGCAAGATAGGGGCAGTCCGTCTCAAGGAGAAGCTTCTCGACTGGCACGGTCTTTATAACGTCCCGTAACGCACCGGAGTTATTGAACGTGAGCGTCCCGCCGACGGACAGGCACATGCCCATCTCAAGCGCCCGCTTTGCCGTTTCCGGCCCGCCGGAGAAGCAGTGGAGCGTTCCGCCCGACTCTGGAAGCCCGGCGGACGCGATAATGTCCATCGTGTCGGCTTCGGCCTCGCGGGAATGGATTATTACCGGCTTGTTTATCTCTCTCGCAATCTCAAGCTGTCTTTTAAAATGCTCCCTCTGCGTATCCCTTGGGGAGTGGTCGTAGTGATAGTCGAGGCCGATCTCGCCCACCGCCACGGCCTTCGGGTCTTTAAGGAGTTCTTTTAGTTCCGCGTAGTCGGCTTCGGTTGCGTTCTTTACGTCGTGCGGATGGAATCCGGCGGCGAAGAATACCCCTTCGTGCGCGGCGGCCAGGTCCCTTGCGGCGCGGCTGGACCCTATGTCCGAGCCTATGGTTATGATATATCTTATTCCGGCGTCCATCGCGCGGGCGAGAACCGAAGGCAGGTCTTCCCTGAACTGCTCCATGTCGAGATGCGCGTGCGTGTCGATAATCAAGAATGGGACCTCCGGGATATGGAATATCTTACGGCACCGGAGCGGTCTTAAGCGGTATCCGCACCGTAAACCTGCTGCCCTTGCCCGGATCGCTCGTTACGACCACCTCGCCCCCGTGTGCATCCACGAGGGACTTCACCACCGCAAGCCCAAGGCCCGTGCCGCGTATCCCGGAAGCGGACTTCGAGCGCCAGTAGCGGTCGAATACGTGCGGCAGGTCCTTAGCCGAGATACCGTATCCGTTGTCCTCGACCGTAATCTCCAGTGACGCCGGGAAACCGGTTTTCGGGCGGTCTGTTTCCGGGCTTCTGCCGGGCGCCGCCTCCGCGCGGACGTCTATCCTGCCGTCCTTCGGGGTATATTTGATTGCGTTGGACAAAAGGTTCGTAATAACCCGGAATATCTTTTCCTTGTCCAGGCTGATTCTCGGCAGCCCCTCCGGAGCGTATAAATCTATCTTTATGTTTTTCTCCATCGCCTGAACGTCCAGGCCGGAGACGGCCTCCGCCATGAGCGCCGCGATGTCGGTGTCCTCCGGCCTGAGGGTTAGCATCCCGGCCTCGATTTTTGTAATGTCGAGATACTCTTCCACCATCTCCAGAAGCCTTGCGCCGTTTGCCTTTATGGCGCTTATATAATCTTTTTCGTCGGTGTCCAGCTTTGCAAAGGCGGTCTGGGTGAAAAGGTCGGAATAGCCCAGTATGCTGGTGAGCGGGCTTTTCAGGTCGTGCGTGAGGAGCGAGATGAAATCCGCCTTCCTTTTTTCAAGGAGCTTCTGTTCCGTAACGTCGTAGAACGTCTTTATCTCGCCTATTATCTTGTTCTTCTCGTCCAGCACCAGCGAACTGCCTATTTTGAACTGCCGCCCGTTTATCTCCGCCTCGGTCGTCTGGCCGTATCTTTCTATGATGTCCTTGTATACCTCGCAGCTGCTGCAAACGTCCTCCAGCTTGCGCTTCACGCTTACCTGGACTTCGGAGTGGCAGTACGTCCCGGATATAAGCCAGCAGCGCATGTCGTCCGACATGTAGGCCGGGCAGTTCTTGTGGATGCAGTTGAACGCCTCCCAGCACCTCTTCCCGCCCCTGGAGCCGTCGCACCGGAATATCAGGGACTCCTTTACGGGGCCTTCGGGCAGTTCGGTTACCGTCTTTCCTTTGAGGTCTTCCGCCGGGACGCCCCATATCACGCTCATCATGGGGTTTACCTCGATTATCTCGCCCGACATGGAGACGAAGATGACGCCGTCAGGGATGTTCTTGAATATCGCGGAGAGCTTCCCGTGCTCCACGGTCAACTCCCGCGTCCGCTCGGCCACCGTCCTCTCCAGGCTCTCGTTGGCCTCGATGAGCCGACGATAGGCATGGTCGAGCTTGGCGACCATCGCGTTTATCGTCTCGGAGAGTTCCTTGAGCTCCGGCTGGCCCGTAATGGCGGCGCGGGCGGAGAGGTCTCCGGATATTATCCTGCGCGCCGCCTCGCGTATCATGCCGAGCGGGCGAAGCACCGTATGGCGCACGAGGAAAAACGGGACGAGAAGCAGGCTTGCGATTACGAGCGCCTCTATGGCTTCCTTCGTAAGGCCGTTTATGCCGAAATAGTCCATTACAAGGTGTGCCAGTATCACGCCGATGAGCGCTAGCAGCCACCATATCGCAAGCATCTTGTTCAGCCTTGGAGCCATCTTTTACTCTACGAAAGGTCTCATGCTGTAGAGCCTGTATACGAAATTGCCGGTAATGGTAAACGAGTTCTTTTTCCAGTTGTCCGGAAGGGGATTGACAGGGCTTGCGTCGTACAGGGCCTTTTTCGCCGCGTCGTCGAGCATCGGGTAGCCGGAGGATCTCAGCACCTTCACGTCCGTCACCTTCCCGGATTTCTCAATCGTGAACTTCATCAGAAGCTCTCCCTCGATTCCCTCCCGCCGCGCCTCCTCCGGATATTTCCATATATACTCTATCCGGTTTTTGAGGCCCTGGAGGTATGACCAGTAGCGGAAGTCGGTCGTGTCGAGCGTTACCGCGTTCGGGTCCCTTTTGCGCTCTATCTCCTTGTCCACCTCCGCGTAGCGTTCGAGGTCCTTCATCGTCGGGAGCTTAAGCTTACGTGGAATCACCTGTTCCCTGCCTTCCGAACCTGCCGACTGCGCTGACGGCGTCCCCTGCCTGCCGGAAGACGCGGACGCCGGGACATTCGCATTTCCGCGGGCGGGCGGGTTGGCCGGTCTCGCCGGGGCCGTTTTCGAGGGCGCCGGGGCGGGGAAGGAGGGCAAAAAATGCCGCTGCGGGAAGGCCCTTTCCGGCACATTCCCAGGCGCCGAAGCCGCCGCCATCCTCTGCGGAAACTGGATATGGGGCCTGTATTTCGGTTTCGGGGGCAGGACGGTTTTTACCCCCTCCCTGACCGGCCCAAGCAGGTCGATGGCTATCGGCTCCTCGCGCTTTTTCCCCATTGGTTTTTCAAGCTTTACCATAAGCACTACCGCAAGATGAAGAATCAGCGATATGATGAGGCAGTGGTAGAAAAGACCTTTATTCATCGAAAAAACCTTTTATTCGCATGGGAATTATAGCATAATAGAACTTTATATCAAAAGGAAAACCCCGGGCCGCCGGCAACCCCCCGGTTTGCTTTATGGCGTTGTGGTCTTTGGTGTCATTCTGAGCCGTCCCATTTTACCCATGCATCCTGATTATATTAATGACGTTGCAAGGTTAAAGATTAATGGATATTAAGGAAAAAGACAACAAAATAAACCTGCTTGAGTTCAGCGCCGAAGACCTCAGGACAGTAGTCGAGAGACTCGGCATGAAGCCTTACCGCGCCGCCCAGATATGCCGATGGATCTACTCCGAGGGCGTGGAATCATTTTTCGCCATGACGGACATATCGAAATCCGACCGGGAAAAGCTGAGTGAAGCCGCAGAGATACGCCCGCCGGAGCTGTCGGAGCGCCTTGTTTCGGATGATGAGACGGAAAAACATCTTTTTGCGTTACAGGACGGGGAGAAGGTTGAGTCCGTCCTCATACCGGACGAGGGCCGGTTAACACTCTGCATATCCTCTCAGGCGGGGTGCGCCCTCGGATGCCGGTTCTGCCTGACGGGCGCGGGCGGGATAAGAAGGAACCTCCTGCCGCACGAAATAACGGGCCAGGCGCTTGTTGCCGAGGCCGGTCGACCGGCTTCAGCGACGGCTGGGAAAGGGTGTAAGATTACCAATATTGTCCTGATGGGCATGGGAGAGCCGCTTTTAAATACGGAAAACGTCTTCGAGGCGCTCAGGAGGCTTATATCCCCTAAAATGTTCAATATATCCCCCAGGCGGATTACGCTCAGCACGGCGGGGATTGTTCCCGGAATCAAGGCCCTGGGGGAGAGCGGCCTCGACGTGAACCTCGCCGTTTCGATAAACGCGCCGAACGACGAAATCCGCGACAGGATAATGCCGGTTAACAAGAAATATCCGTTAAAGGCGCTTGTGAAGGCGCTCAAGGACTATCCGCTCGCTCCAAGACGGCGTATAACCGTCGAATATGTCATGTTGAAGGGCATTAACGATAAGGTGGAGCACGCGGCGGAACTCGGCAGGCTCCTGCGGGGCCTCAGGTGCAAAATAAACCTGATACCCTTCAACGAGCATGGAGGGAGCGAATTCAAGAGGCCGGAAGAGGCATCCGTGCTTGCGTTCCAGGAGAGGCTGCATTCGATGAACTACACTGCGTTCATACGCGAAAGCCGCGGGGCGGACATCCTCGCCGCGTGCGGGCAGCTCAGGGGTTTCTCTGCCAGAAAAACCTTGACGGAAGCCCCCCCTGGTGTATAATTTACAGTTACTTTTTACTTGAGGTCTTATGGCCAAAGAGAGATTTGAGGAGTCGCTTAAGCGGCTTGAAGATATTGTAAGCAGGATGGAGAAGGGCGAGCTGCCACTGGAGGAGTCCGTGAGGCTCTTCGAAGAGGGAATAAAGCTTACGCGCTCGCTGTCGAAACAGCTCGAAGAGGCCGAGAGGCGGGTCGAAATACTTGTGAAAGACAACTCCCTCGGCGCAAAAACGGTGCCTTTTGAACCGGAAGAGGGGGAATGATTTTCGACTTAAAGAAATATATAAACGACAGGCGGCGGCTTGTGGAGGAGTTTATCGACCGCGCGGCTCCGAAAGCGGACGCGATGCCGCAGGCGCTTCACTCCGCCATGAGATACAGCCTTGAGGCCGGCGGGAAGCGCGTCAGGCCCATCCTGGCCATTGCCGCCGCCGAGGCCGTAGCGGGAGGGGAGGCAGTCGGCATACCGGGACTCCTCGCTGTTGCATCTTCCCTTGAGTTCATCCACACGTATTCGCTTATACACGACGACCTCCCGGCGATGGACAACGACGACTTCCGCCGCGGCAAGCCTACCAACCACAAGGTATTCGGAGAGGCCGCCGCCATACTTGCCGGAGACGCCCTTTTGACTTTCGCATTCGAGCTTCTGTCGTCCCCGGAGTATACGGACGGCATGGACGCGGCGAGGCGGATTAAGATAATCCACGAGCTGGCGTACGCCTCCGGGAGCATGGGCATGGTGGGAGGGCAGGCCGTCGATATGGAGTCCGAGGGCAGGGAAATAGATTTTGTCACGCTCGAATATATCCATACGAGGAAGACCGGGGCGCTTATCCGCGCGTCTGTGCGAATGGGCGCAATAGCCGCCGGCGCGAGCGATGAGCAGCTGAAAGCCGTTACACGCTACGGCGAAGAGGCGGGCCTTTCGTTCCAGATAGCCGATGATATACTGGATATTACCGGGACGAAGGAAGAGACAGGCAAGGATGTCGGCAGCGACATCGAAAAGGGGAAGAAGACGTATCCCGCGATGTTCGGCCTGGAGCAGTCCAAAAGCCGCGCCATGGAGCTTCAGGCCTCGGCGGTGGAGGCGCTCTCGATTTTCGGGGACGGCGCCGAGCCGCTCAGGGAGATTGCGCGGTACATAGTATCAAGGAAGAACTGATTTGCCCGGAAGGGAGGCTGGTTAAATGGCATATCTTGACGGCATCGGGTCGCCTTCTGATTTAAAGACGCTGAAACTTAAGGACCTGCCGCTCCTGGCCGAGGAGATAAGGGAGGAAATAATAGCCGTCGTCTCCTTAAACGGGGGCCACCTTGCCTCGTCCCTTGGCGTAGTCGAGCTCGCCATCGCGCTGCACTATATCTACGACGCGCCGAAGGATAAAATAATCTGGGACGTAGGCCATCAGGCGTACGCGCACAAGCTCATCACCGGCAGACGGGAGAGGTTCGGGACGCTCCGGCGCGAGGGTGGCATAAGCGGATTCCCGAAGCGCTCGGAAAGCCCCTGCGACCCGTTCGACGTCGGCCACTCGAGCACGTCAATTTCCGCCGCGCTCGGCATGGCCGTCGCCCGCGACATGGAAGGAGAGGCTTATAAAATCGCCGCCGTAATAGGCGACGGCTCCATGACCGCGGGCCTTGCGTTCGAGGGGATGAACCAGGCCGGGCACTTGGGCCGCGACCTCGTCGTCGTGCTGAACGACAACGAGATGTCCATCTCCACGAACGTCGGCGCTCTCTCGAACTACTTAAGCCGCATTATAACGGGCGTCAAGGCGGAGAAGCTAAGGCGCGAGACGGAGCAGTTCTTAAAAAAGCTCCCGAAGGTGGGCGAACAGGTGCTTAAGGTCGCCTCGAAGACCGGAGAGCGTGTGAAGGGGCTTCTTACGCCGGGTATGCTCTTCGAGGAGATGGGTTTTTCCTACATGGGGCCGATTGACGGCCACGACATAAGGATGCTGACCGAGGCGCTGGGCGACGCGCGGGAGAGGAAAGGCCCTGTGCTCGTGCACGTTATGACCACGAAGGGCAAGGGCTACGAATATGCCGAGAACGACCCAACCGCATTCCACGGCACGCCGCCTTTCAATGTGGAATCGGGCGAGACGGCGGGCGGCGGCGGGGTGTCGTATACCGGCGTATTCGGGGATGCCTTGGTCGAGCTTGCCGGAAAAGACCCGTCCATAATAGCCGTAACCGCCGCGATGCCGGAAGGCACGGGCCTTACTAAATTCGCGAAGGAGTTCCCGGGGAGGTTCTTCGATGTCGGCATCGCCGAGCAGCACGCCCTGACGTTCTCCTGCGGCCTGGCGGCGTGCGGGAAGAAGCCGGTCGCCGCGGTCTATTCCACCTTCATGCAGCGCGCCTACGACCAGGTCGTGCACGACCTGTGCATGCAGAATCTGCCGGTCGTCATAGCGATGGACAGGGCGGGCGTTGTGGGCGAGGACGGCGAGACCCACCAGGGACTCTTCGACATATCCTTTATGCGAAACGTGCCGAACCTCGTCTTCATGGCCCCGAAGGACGAAAACGAACTCAGGCACATGCTGCATACGGCCCTGAAACTGAACTGCCCCGTCGCGCTCCGCTACCCGCGAGGAAAGGGCGTCGGCGTGCCGCTCGATAAGGAATTTGAAGAGCTTGCCGTGGGCAGGGCGGAGATAATTTCCGAAGGCTCCGACCTCTGCATAATCGCCGTAGGAAATACCGTAAATCCTGCGCTCCGGGCGGCGGACACGTTGTCCGGGTCCGGATATTCCGTCGGCGTGATGAACGCCCGGTTCATAAAGCCTATAGACAGAGACGCCATAATCGCCGCCGCGTCTTCGTCCCGGCGTATTCTTACCGTCGAAGAAAACGTCCTGTCCGGCGGTTTCGGGAGCGCCGTGCTGGAGGTGCTGGAGGAGGCGGGGATAACGAACGTCCCGGTGAAGCGCATCGGCGTCCCGGACGTATATGTCGAGCAGGGGACGCAGGCGCAGATAAGGAAAAGGCTGGGCCTCGACGCGGAAGGGATACTTCAGGCGGCGGAGGTGTTCATCTCGGAGCGGGTTCTGGCGGAGTAAGCCCTCACCCCCGGCCCCTCTACCGGAGGGGCGAGGGGTTAAGGATGTTAATGTAGGGGCGCAATTTATTGCGCCCGCCTAAATGTCAACGCACGTCATTCCCGCGGAAGCGGGAACCCAGCGACTTGAAAGAAGTTAGAAACAGGCTTGATGTTGAATTGGTCCGGCGCGGCCTGGCCCCGTCCCGGCAGAAGGCTCAAGCCCTGATACTTGCGGGGCAGGTGAGGGTTGACGGAAGGCGGGCGGAAAAGGCCGGGGAGCCGGTAAAAGAGGGGGCCGGGATAGAGGTTATCGAAGGTCTGCCCTATGTCTCGCGCGGCGGGCTGAAACTGAAGGCGGCCCTGGATAATTTCAACATATCCGTTTCCGGGCTTGTATGCGCCGACATAGGCGCCTCCACCGGCGGTTTCACGGACTGCCTGCTCAAAGAGGGCGCCGGGAAAGTATATGCGGTCGATGTTGGGTATGGACTCATCGACCAGAGACTGCGTGAAGACCCGCGCGTGATTGTTATGGAGCGCGTAAACTTCCGCCACGCCGGGGCAGGGTTCATGGGCGAGCCTGTCGATTTTGCTTCCGTGGACGTTTCCTTCATCTCGCTTAAGCTCATCCTGCCGTCGATAAGCCTGAATTTGCGGCCCGGCGGACAGGTTGTCGCTCTGGTCAAGCCGCAGTTTGAAGTCGGGCGGGAAAACGTGGGAAAGGGCGGAATAGTCAAGGACGAGGGCGCGAGAGAGAGGGCGGCGCGGGAGATATGCGAGTTCGCCGAAAGTCTTGGCTTTGAGCTGTCCGGTCGGATGGAGTCGCCGATAAAGGGCGCAAAGGGAAATATCGAATACCTGCTTTATCTAAGGCGAGGTGCGGCATGATAGAGGAAAAGGGAATAGACGACGAGCAGGCTTCAGACCTGCCGGAAGAGCTGGAAACGGCAGGCGGGGGATCGACTCACCCTGCCGGAAACGACGATCCGGAGGCCGAAGGTCAGAGGATGTCCGCTTCTGCCGTCGCCGCGATGCGCGCGAGAAAAGACCGCGAGGAGCGTGAGAGAAAGTCGGAGACCGAGGCGCACAAGCTGGGTCTGCAGGCGAAGCTCCAGCGCCTCGACGTGGGTGAGCGCGCAAAATGCGCGAGGAGCGGCGACCAGGAAACCCGGATGATACTGATAAGGGACTCCAACAAGCTCGTCGCAATGGGCGTGCTCCAGAACCCGAAGCTCACGCTCCACGAAGTCGAGATGTTCGCCGCGTCGAGGAACGTAAACGAAGAGATTCTCCGCGAGATTGCCGGGAACAAGGACTGGATAAAATCCTATTCGGTAGTCCTGGCGCTTGTAAACAATCCGAAAACGCCCGTGCCGATGAGCCTGACCTTTCTCCCGAAACTTTTCACCCGCGACCTGCGCTTCGTCGCAAAGAACAAGGGCGTGCCGGAGATTATCCGCACGACCGCCAAAAGGCTCTCCGACAGGCGCTCCTTCTGAAAAAGGTTAATCAGATTTAATATTTTCCGGAAATTTTTTTATCCCCCTTATTTTGCCCGAAAACCGCTAAATATTGTGGAGCATACCTCTCCCGTTGCCTTCCCTTAGTGTGCAGCCGCCTTTTTTTATCAAGTAAAACAAAGTGTTGTGCATTAATTATTTTCTTGACAACCGGGTATTTTGAGTATAGTAAGTATACCAAGACGTTTTCAAATATTAATTTAAATTAATTTTACAAACGGGTGTCATATGAGCATGATAAGAAGGGAGACGGTTAAAAAGATCTATAAGACAAGAGAGATCTGCAAGCTCTACGACATCTCGAGATCCACGCTTTTCAGGTGGGAGAGTGAAGGGCTCATCACGGGCGTGCAGAGGGACTGGAGGGGCTGGCGACTCTATCATACGGGTAATTTAAAGGAAATAGAGCGGATAATAAGGCAGAAACAGTAACTTCCAAAACCAGAGGTGCGCGTGTTTCTAAGCAGAAAGACACAGATAGTGGGGCTTGACATAGGGTCTCATACCGTGAAGCTCGCACAGATAGTGGAGCGCGGGAAAGACCTGGTTCTGACTAAATACGCATCCAGGGAACTGGACCCTGAGGCGATAGTTGACGGCGCTATTATGGACCGTTCGCAGGTCGCGGGGGTTATAGGCGAGCTGCTTGCCGAGACCCAGTTGAAGGTAAAGGACGCGGTGATAGGCATTTCCGGGAACTCCGTAATCATCAAGCGCATAACGATCCCGGAGATGAGCGAGGACGAGCTTTCCGAGTCTATCAACTGGGAGGCCGAGCAGTATATCCCGTTCGCCATAGACGACGTAAACCTCGACTTCCAGATACTGGGGCCCTCCACGAAGGAAGGCGCCAACACGATGGACGTCGTCCTCGTGGCCGCGAAGAAGGACAAGATAAACGATTACCTCTCGCTCGTTACGGAGGCGGGGCTAAACCCGGTGATTATGGACGTGGATGCCTTCGCGCTTGAGAACATGTTCGAGGTCAATTACGAGATAGTCCCCGGCAGGGTGGACGCCCTCGTCAACATCGGCGCATCGGTAACCAATATAAACATACTGAAAGACGGCATGTCCGTCTTCACCAGGGACAGCTCAATCGGCTGCAACCTGTATACCGAATCCCTCCAGAAGGAGTTCGGCATAAGCTTTGCGGCGGCTGAGAGCATCAAAAAAGGCGAAGACTCCTCCGGCGTGGACGCCTCGCGGGCGCAGACGCTAATCAGTTCGGCGACCGACGATATTGTCGCGGAAGCCGCGAGGTCCATAGACTTCTTCCGCGCCACTACCGGCATAGAGAATGTGGACAGGGTGATACTCTCCGGCGGCGGCGCTCTTATGGCGGGATTTACGGAGAAGCTGGCCGAAAGGGTCGGCGTGGAAGTGGAACTGGCAAATCCGTTCAGGAATATCAATATCGACGCAAAACTGGATTCTGAAGCGGCGCAGGGTTCCGCGCCCTCGGCTGCCGTGGCGGTCGGGCTTGCCCTGAGGAGGCTAAGAGAATGATAAAGATAAACCTCCTGCCGCACAAGAAGATAAAACAGGTAGACAAGGCCGTAATGAAGCTCCGGGCGATGGTCATCGGCGTTATCGCCCTGACGGTGCTTGGGGTCGGCTATGGGACGATACATATATATTCAGAAAAATCGGCCCGGACGAAGAAGGTCGCTGACACCAGCCAAAGGCTGGCCGTGCTCAAGAAAAAAGCAGCGGAAGCGGAAGGCTACGAAAAAAGCAGGCTTGAGGTTCGGCAGAAGCTGCAGACCATCCAGGAGTTAAACAAGAGAAGAATCCCCATGACGCCGCTTTTAAACGGAATCAACGCCGCAATGACGCAGGACGTATGGCTGACGGCGCTGTCCGTAAAAGGCCCGGAATTCAGCATCCAGGGCATAGCAAGCGACAGCAGGAAGAACGCGCAGGCGTTCGCGGACGCATTGCAGGCCCTTCCGACTTTCTCCAACGTCAAGCTGGGAGACGTAAAGGACATATCCACGGAGAAAAAGGAAAGGTATTCCTTCACACTGACGGGCAAACTTGCGGGGTATGAGGAGTTGCCGCCTGCGACTGCACCGGCCCCTGCGGAAAAACCCGCGCCCAAGAAGAAGTAGGAGGGAACATGAGCGCAATCCAGGATAAATTAAAAAAGCTTCCGCCGAAACAGCAGACGCTCCTGCTGCTTGTTATCCCTCTTGTCATAGCGGGCTTGTTCGCCTACCTGGTATATCTGCCGGGTGAAAAGGTGATATCAAATCTTAACGCGGACATCCAGAAGAATGATAGCGAAATATCCAAAAGCCTGCTCATGGAGAGCAAGCTTCCGGAGCTCAAGGCCGAAAACGTAACCCTCCAGCAGGAACTGAAACTGGCCACGGACAAGCTCCCCTCGCCGTCGGAAGGCGCGGGAGTCCCGGACGCCTTAAAGAAGGCGGCCATGGACAGCGGCCTCACCGTGAAATCCGTTCAGCCCGGCACCAACAATACTGGGCCGGGCGGACTCTATATCGAGACTCCCGTAAACGTGCAGGTCGAGGGCGACTACCACGACCTTGGGAAATTTATGGCACAGCTCGATAACATGACGAGGATGCTGACTGTTTCTGAACTCGACATTTCGACCGGGAAGGTAAAGGGTATAAAAATGGACCTCCCGATAAAGTTCACAGTGCTGGCATATACGTCCGGCGGAGGTAAATAAGTGGAAAAGAGGACCAGGATACTTATAGTTCTGCTGGCGGTTCTTGTTGTCGCAGCCGCCGGGTCCTACCTTTACCGGAGATTTCAGGCCCGGAATGCCCCGAAGACCAAAATTGTGATGAAGATGGGCGCGCCGACAGGCGCAGGGAACAATGGACGGAAGAAACCTGCCGCCGCGCCTGCTGCCGCGAACAAACCCGCGGCTCCGGCCAATGCGCCTCAGAAGCCTGCGCAGGGAAAACCTGCGGGACCGGCTGTGATAAAGACGGTGGAGGGGGGCAAGGAAGTGCAATACGGTTCGGCTGAAGACTTCGTAAAAAACACGAAGCTCTCCCAGACCGACGCCGAGGCATACGTGCAGCTTAAGCTGGGCGATGCCCGGAAAGCCCTCGATGCGGCCAAAAGCAAGAAAGACGCCGCCGCCGCAGACCTCGCGCAGAAGGAGGTAGACCTTTACGGAAAGGCCGCGCAGCTCCTGAAGACGAGAGTGCTTTCAGGCCCGGCAACGACCTACGTCTATTTCCCGCTCAACAAAAGAGACCCCTTCATGTCTCCGTTCGAGGTGCCGAAGGTATATCCGCCGATACCTCTGAATGCCGGGCCTCTCGAAAAGGTGCCGGTAGAGCAGATCAGGGTGGAGGCCATACTCTGGAACAGGAAGGGCTTCAGGGCGTTGATGTTTACCCCCGACGGTCGGGCCTATACTGTCAGGACGGGCCAGCATGTGGGCGACAAGGGGGGCTGGATTGCCAGGATTACAAAGAGCAGGGTCTACGTTACCGAAAAGATCAAGGACATCCTTGGCGACGTGGAGACCAATAACGTAGTCTTACCATTGCACAAGGAGGCGGAGTAATGGCGGACGCCGGACGAATTAAAAAATCTTTTCTATTTTTACTTTTCTGCGCCCTGTTTCTTTCGGCATGCGCTGGGGGCCGGGAGTATGAAACCGGAGGGAAGGGCCTTGCCGTCCTGAAGAAGGTGGACGTCGTTGACAGTAAAAAGAGCACCGACGTAGTCATCACCACTGACAAACCCGTGATATTTACAATGTCGAGACAGCAGGAACCCCCCAAACTCACGGTAGACCTGGCCGGGGTTGAACCCGGTACGACGCCGCGCAGGATGGACGTGGACAAGGGCCCTGTATTTTACATCCTTACTCATAAGGCGAAAAACGCGAAGAACGTAACCAGGGTGGAAATAGCCCTGAACACGAACGCCGAAAATATTGTAACCCAGGATAAATCCACCATACATATTATCTTGAGCAAGACCGAAAAGCATATCCTGCCGGGCGCGAAGCCGGATGCGGAGGCGGCGAAGAACTGGGACGAGAAAATAGCCGAGGCCAAGGCGGCAAAACAGCCCGCACCGTCCTCACCCGTAACGGGAAACCCCGGCCCCGCCGCGAATAAACCCGCCGTGGCCGCCGCCAGGCCGGTGCTCCCGGAGGCGAGGACGCTGACAAGCCTATCCTTCTTCAAAGAGGGCGATGTATCCGGCGTGCGCCTCGAAGGGGACGGCGCCATGAAAAACCCCGATATATTCAGGCTCGGCTCGGACAGGCTCGTGGTTGACCTGGCAGGCATGGGGTCGATAAAATCAAAGGAAACCTTTGAGGTCAATGCCAAGGTGCTCAAGGATGTCCGCATGGCGCTGCACAAGGAGCCGCCTGCCAAGGTCAGGATAGTGCTCGACGTCAAGGGGCCTTATGAATACGACGTGAAAAACGCCGGCAGGATTCTTACCGTCAGCGTATTCCCGCCCGGCGCCGCTCAACCGTCGGCCCGGAAGGCGGAGGTTGTCAAACCCGCCCCAAAACCCGTGCAGGAGGCCAAAGAAGAGACCGGGGCCGCCAGTCCCATGACGGTCAATAAACCGAATCCGGCCAGGGAGAGCGAGGCGAAGCCTGTCAATATATATATTTCCAGGGCGGGCGGGAAGACTACCATTTCATCGAGAAAGACAGCCGATGCCGTGCCGGCGGACGGTGCTGAAGTCATGGGCCTGCCGAAGAAGAAATATACCGGCGGCAAGATTTCCTTCGACATCCAGGACGCGGACCTCGACAAGGTGGTAAAGCTCCTGGCGGACGTAGCGGGCATGAACCTGATAATGGATCCTTCGGACGTCAAGGGGAAGGTAACCATGAAGCTGGACAACGTGCCGTGGGACCAGGCGCTGGACACGCTGCTTCGGATTTACAACCTCGACAAGGAGATTCAGGGGAACGTCATGAGGGTCGCCTCCAAGTCTAAGCTCGACGCGGAGAGGAGGCGCGAGCTTCAGCAGGAGGCAGAGCAGAAAAAACTGGAGATGCAGGCGGAAAGCCTGTATACCGAGACGTTCAAGATCAATTTCTCCAAGGCGTCGGATCTCGAGCCGAAGATAAAGAAGGTTCTTTCTTCAAGGGGCGACATAATAGCGAACGAAAGCACCAACGAGCTTATCGTGACGGACATACCGCAGAACCTGAAAAAGGCCAAGTCCCTGATTACAATACTCGACAAGGAAGTGAAGCAGGTATTGATAGAAGCCAAGATAGTGACTGTGGACGTGGGGTACACCAGGTCGCTCGGCGTTACATGGGGCCTTACGAAAAATACAGCAAATAACCCCAATTTCGGCATGCTCGGCGGAGCCGCCGGCACGGGGGTCAGCGCGGGACAAATGGGGATTACCCCGGCTACCGGCACCCCCACGACCTATCAATTGAATTTGCCGTCGGAACTTGCAGCGCTGGCCGGCGGCGGCGCCGCCGGAAGTTTCGCCTGGGGCCATCTCATAAAAGGAGTCAACCTGGATCTCACGATACAGGCCCTGGAGTCGATAAACAAGGTTGAGACGCTCGCCGCGCCGAAGGTTATGACGCTTGAAAACAAGCCCGCCATGATAGTATCCGGTGAGACCTTGTATGTCCAGACCACATCGGCGGCGGGAACGGCGCCTTCGCCATTGAACGCGAACCTGAGCCTCACCGTCACGCCGCGAGTAACCGGCAACAATCTCATAGCGATGGACATAGTGGCTACGGACAATACCCCTTCCGAACCGCCCCTAGGGTCTACTGCGGTGGCGACAATAGATACAAAGTCCGTCACTACCAGCGTTATAGTCAAAAACGGCGATACGCTTGTCCTGGGAGGGGTTTTCACCAAAAGCAACGACAGGTCGGTGTCCGAGGTCCCGATACTTGGCAAGATACCGCTCCTGGGCTGGCTGTTCAAAGACCAGACACTGAACCAGCCGCAGTCGGAACTGCTGATATTCATTACTCCGAAGCTGGTGAAGCCCGCAGAGCTTTAGCCCTTGCAAATTAACATGCGACGGTTTAAAATGCGCCCTTAATGGGCGCATTTTTTTATGAGTAACGCCCCCTCGCTCCCCCTCTTAAGATAAGAGGGGGATGGAGGAGTTATGAAAGGGATAATATATGCTACGTTACCTTACTTCAGGCGAATCACACGGGCCTATGCTCCTTGGAATACTCGACGGCCTTCCCGCCGGGGTCGAACTGGCGGAAGAGAGCATATCGCGCGAGCTTGCCCGCAGGCAGAAGGGCCACGGGCGCGGCGGCAGGATGAAGATGGAATCCGACACCGCCCGCATAGTCTCAGGGGTCAGGTGGGGGAAGACCACCGGCGCGCCTGTCGGCCTGGCCATTGCGAACCGGGACTGGGAGAACTGGCAGGAGAGGATGTCGCCGGAGGTGTCGGACTTCGGCAAGGCCGAAGCCGTTACACGCCCGCGTCCGGGCCATGCCGACCTTACCGGCATGATGAAATACGGCCATGATGACGCGAGGAACGTCCTGGAACGTGCGAGCGCCAGGGAGACTGCGATGCGCGTCGCCGTGGGTGCGGCGGCGAAGGCGCTGCTCGCCCCGTTCGGGATTTCCGTGATAAGCTGGGTAGTGGAGATAGGCGGGATTCGCGCGGAAATCAAGGGAAAGCCGAATACGCTTTTCAAGCTGGCGGAGTCCTCGCCTGTGAGGTGTCCGGACGAAGGGGCCTCCCGGAACATGATGGAGGTTATAGACCGGGCGAAGAAAGACGGAGACTCCCTGGGCGGGATATTCGAGGTGACGGCACTCGGCGTTCCGCCGGGACTTGGGACGTTCGCTTCGAGGGATATGACGCTGGACGGTATGCTGGCCGGGGCGTTGATGAGCATTCAGGCGATAAAGGGGGTCGAAATCGGCATCGGTTTCCAGGCGGCCCGGCGCCCCGGCTCGGCGGTGCACGACGAGATATTCCACGGCCCAAAGGGGTATTTCCGCAGGACTAACAACGCCGGCGGCATAGAGGGCGGGATGTCTAACGGAGAGGCGATAATAATCCGGGCCGCGATGAAGCCGATACCGACGCTCTACAAGCCGCTTCATTCCGTGGACATAAAGAGCCGGCGGGCGTTCAAGGCGTCCGTGGAGCGTTCGGACACCTGCGCCGTGCCCGCGGCGGCGGTTGTGGGCGAGGCGGCGGCGGCATTCGTTATAGCCCAGGCCATGCGCGAGAAGTTCGGCGGAGACGGCCTGGCGGAGATGATGCGGAACTACGAAGGATATCTGGAGCAGGTGAGGAAATTCTGAGAACACGTGTTCGTTATTTGTAAGCCCGTCACCCCCGGACGCTTTTTAACGGGGGCCCAGTGGCTTTAAAGTCGCTGGGTTCCCGATTAAATCATTCGGGAATGACGGTCAAGAGTAAACAGCCTTTTCATTATGCGCAACATAACTCTGGTCGGCTTCATGGGGACGGGCAAGACGACGGCGGGCAGGATTCTCGCCCGCAGGCTCGGATACCGTTTTATAGACGTGGACGAAGAGATAGAGCGCGAGCAGGGCGTTTCCATATCCCATATATTCTCCGAGCTTGGCGAGGGCTATTTCCGGATGCTGGAACGGGGGAAAATTAACGAGCTGTCCCGGAGGCCGGGGCTTGTAATCTCCGCCGGGGGCGGGGCGGTAATCGACGAGCGCAACATCGAGGCTATTAAGACCGGCGGGGTTATCGTATGCCTTACGGCTACGCCCGACGCCGTAATGAAAAGGGTCGGGAATTCCGCCGGCAGGCCGCTGCTTAACGTGCCGGACCCGATGTCGAGGATTATCGAACTTATGGCCGCGCGCGAGCAGTTTTACCGCAAGGCGGACTTTACCATCGACACCACGGCCATGACGCCGAAAGACGTCGCGGAAGAGATAATCAGGATCACAACGGGGAAAATATAATCGATGCATCCTCTCCCCTGGCGGGAGATGGCCGGGAGAGGGGGATTTTGGAAACGGTAAAAGTAGACTTAGGCCCGCGTTCATACGACATATTCATCGGCCAGGGACTTCTTAGCTCTCTTGGCGGGAGGATCAGGTCCACCGGTCTTCATGGCCGCGCGGGGATACTGACCAACGACACCGTCGGCCCGATATACGGAAAGCAAACGATAGACTCCATGCGCGGCGCGGGATACGAGGTCTCGACGCTGTCGCTGCCGGACGGCGAGAAGTTCAAGACAATCGAGAGCATGGCGCGCATCTACGACTGGCTCCTTGCGGAAGGCTTCGACAGGAAGTCTTTTGTCGTCGCGCTCGGCGGCGGAGTAATCGGAGACATGGCGGGTTTTGCCGCCGCGACTTTCATGCGCGGGATAGACTTCGTCCAGGTCCCGACGACGCTCCTCGCCCAGGTGGATTCCTCCGTCGGCGGCAAGACCGGCGTCAACCGCCCGCTTGGCAAGAACATGGTCGGCGCCTTTCATCAGCCCAGGCTCGTGCTTGCGGACGTCGATACGCTGAATACGCTCCCGACGGAGGAGTTCGTCTCCGGGCTGGCGGAAGTGGTGAAATACGGCGTTATACGCGATGCGGAGTTCTTCCGGTGGCTGGAGGACAACGCGGAGGCCGTGCTGGAGATGCAGCCGAAGGCGCTGGCGCATTTGATAAAGACCTCCTGCGGGATAAAGGCGGAGGTCGTGGGCGCGGACGAACGCGAAGGAGGTCTCCGCGCGACACTGAACTTCGGACATACCGTTGGCCACGCCGTCGAATCGCTCACGGACTACACCGGATACAGGCACGGCGAGGCCGTGTCTATAGGCATGGCCGTCGCGGCAAGACTTGCGCTCGCCCAGGGCCTGTGCGGCCCTGAAGTCCCGGAACGCCTGGCAAAGCTCCTTTCCCGCTTCGGTCTGCCGACGGAGTTCCCGAAGAACCTCGCTCCGGATTCCGTAATAAAGTCCATTGCTCACGACAAAAAGGCCGAAGGCGGCAGGGTGAAGTTCGTCCTCCCGACGCGGATTGGGGACGTTGCGATCACGAAGGAGTGGAACGAGGAGAAACTGACCGGGGCACTGCGCTAACAAGAAGTAATTTGCCGGTTTTTTATTCAGATGTCTTTTTTTAATCAAAATCTTGTTTAAATTATAGTCAAATCCGATTATAATTGCTCGTCTTTCCTTCTATTTCAATAACTTTATTCAGTGAATCGGCAGGCATGTTTCTTGCCTGATATTATTATCAAGCTTTCTTTGGGAGGAGAAAGTGGACCAGATCACTAGTTTGAAGCAAAGCGGCGACGTGCTCTTCATGATGCTCGGCGCGGTAATGATTTTCGCCATGCACGCGGGGTTTGCATTTCTCGAGCTGGGCACGGTGAGGAAGAAGAATCAGGTGAACGCGCTTGTGAAGATACTTTCGGACTGGGCGGTATCAACGGTGGTATATTTCCTGATTGGTTTCCCTATCGCCTATGGAATAAGCTTCCTGAGACCGGCGGCGGAGCTGATGCATCTGCAGGGCTTCGACCTCGTGCACTTCTTCTTCCTGCTGACGTTCGCGGCGTGCATACCGGCGATTATCTCCGGCGGGATCGCCGAGCGGGCGAGGTTCTGGCCGCAGGTCCTGGCGGGCGGCATATTCGTCGGGCTGGCATATCCGTTTTTCGAGTCTCTTATCTGGGGCAGATTTTCGGCCAATGAGTCGCACCAGGCGATATGCGTCCAGGGCTGGCTCTCGGGGATATTCGGCTGTGGTTTTCACGACTACGCGGGTTCTGTGGTAGTGCACTCGATGGGTGGCTGGCTGGCGCTTCCGGCGATACTTATACTCGGCCCGAGGCTTGGGCGATACGGCGCGGGCGGCAAGAGCTATCCCATTCCCATCAGCAGCATACCGTTTCTCTCGCTCGGCAGCTGGATTCTGGCTGTCGGATGGTTCGGGTTTAACGTGATGAGCGCGCAGTCCCTTACCGGCATCTCCGGCCTCGTCGCGCTGAACTCCCTGATGGCGATGGTCGGCGGCATCCTCGTGGCTCTGATAATGACTAAGGCCGACCCCGGTTTTGTGCATAACGGCGCCCTGGCCGGACTTATCGCCATATGCGCGGGCTCGGATATAATGCATCCTCTTGGCGCGCTCGTTACTGGAGGCGTGGGGGCGGCCATATTCGTAAAAGGATTTACTATCGAGCAGGAGATACTGAAGATCGACGACGTGCTCGGCGTATGGCCGCTTCACGGGGTTACCGGCACATGGGGCGGCATAGCGGCGGGCATATTCGGAAGCCGCCTCTTCGGCGGCATGGGCGGAGTAAGTTTCGTCTCCCAGCTTGCGGGTAGCCTTATAGCGGCTGTCTACGCGCTTGCCGTCGGCGGGATAGTGTATTTCATTATCAACAAGACCATAGGCTTCAGGCTTTCCGAGGAGCAGGAAATGAAGGGCGCGGACCTTGCGATTCACAGCATAGACGCCTACCCGGAGGAGAGCGTGCATGTCGGGCAGGCCTAAAGCCGGGCGGGGGAAAATCCTTGCCATATCGAAATCCGGATGATATTGTTAGTTTTTATCCGAACTGCATGAATTCTGGCGCAAAGGGGGTGCGGTAGTGAAGAAGATTGAGGCGGTCATAAAGCCGTTCAAGCTCGACGAAGTAAAGGACGCGCTTAACGAAATCGGCATCCAGGGCATTACCGTGAGCGAGGTGAAGGGCTTCGGCAGGCAGAAGGGGCATACCGAGCTCTACCGCGGCGCGGAATACGTCGTGGATTTCCTGCCGAAGGTGAAGCTTGAGATAATCGTCGGGGACGCGCTGGTGCCGCAGGTAATCGAGACGATCGAGAAAAGCGCGAAGACCGGCAGGATAGGCGACGGCAAGATATTCGTAACCGAGGTTCTTGAGGTAGTCCGCATACGCACCGGAGAGCGGGGCGAGGCGGCGATTTAATTAAACAAGGAGGAAAAGAAATGACACCAAAAGAAGTACTGGAGATGGCGAAGAAGAACAAGGCTGTGATGTTCGACATGAAGTTCATGGATTTTCCCGGCCTGTGGCAGCATTTCTCGTGCCCGATAGACGAGCTTGCCGAGGAAATTTTCAAGGACGGCCTGGGCTTCGACGGCTCCTCGATAAGGGGCTGGAAGTCAATAAACACCTCGGACATGCTCGTCGTGCCGGACGCCGACACCGCGGTCATGGACCCGTTCACGGAATACCCGACCATCAGCCTCATCTGCAACGTCGTGGACCCGATCACGAAGGAAAAATACACCCGCGACCCGCGCTACATCGCACAGAAGGCCGAGGCCTACCTGAAGTCCTCGAAGATCGCCGACACCGCCTACTTCGGGCCGGAAGCCGAATTCTTCATCTTCGACGACGTCATGTTCGACCAGACCCCGAACTCCGGCTACTACTTCGTGGACTCCGTCGAGGGCATCTGGAACTCCGGGCGCGAGGAAGGGCCGAACTTAGGCTACAAGCCGCGCCACAAGGAGGGCTACTTCCCCGTACCGCCGACGGACTCCCAGGAAGACATCCGCACTGAGATGGTGCTGGAGATGCAGAAGGTCGGCATATACGTCGAGCGCCAGCACCACGAGGTTGCGACCGCCGGCCAGGCCGAGATCGACATGCGCTTCAACAGCATGCTGAAGATGGCCGACCAGCTCATGTATTTCAAGTACATCATAAAGAACGTGGCCAAGAGAAACGGCAGGACGGTTACGTTCATGCCGAAGCCGCTCTTCGGAGACAACGGCTCCGGGATGCACACGCACCAGTCCCTCTGGAAGGGCGGCAAGCCGCTCTTCGCCGGAAACGAATACGCGGGGCTTTCAAAGATGGCCCTGTGGTATATCGGCGGCATCCTGAAGCACGCCCCGGCCCTGGCCGCGCTCACGAACCCGACGACGAACTCCTACAAGAGGCTCGTTCCGGGCTTCGAGGCCCCGGTCAATCTCGCTTACTCCGGCAGGAACAGGAGCGCGTCCATACGCATCCCGATGTACTCGCCCTCGCCGAAGGCGAAGCGCGTCGAAGTGCGCTTCCCGGACCCGTCCTGCAACCCCTACATTGCCTTCGCCGCCATGCTCATGGCGGGCCTGGACGGCATAGAGAACAAGATAGACCCAGGCTCTCCGCTCGACAAGGACATCTACGATCTCTCTCCGGAAGAGCTCGCCAACGTGCCGTCGATGCCCGGCTCCCTTGAGGACGCCCTTGACAACCTTGAGAACGACCAAGACTTCCTCATGAAGGGCGACGTCTTCACGGACGACGCCATCGAGACCTGGATATCATACAAGAGGAGCAAGGAAGTGGACGCCCTGAGGCTTCGTCCGCATCCCTACGAGTTCTTCCTGTATTACGACATATAATCGCGTGATAAAAAAGGCCCCTCCCGATAACCGGAAGGGGCCTTTTCTTATTTTTTGCAGGTGCATTTGCTGGCCGGCTGCTTGCATCCCGAACATACGCCGTTTTTAATCTCTTTCCCGCATACCTTGCATGGCGTGCATCCGCATGTCTGGCACATGTGCGCCCTCCTTTTTTACGGTTGATATTTTCATGACGTTACAATAAATATAGTTTATGGCGCGGATACTGTCAAACCGCAGCAAACCCTGGATTCCCGATTAAGACATTCGGGAATGACGGACAAAGGGACCCGCCTGTCATTCTGAGGCCCAGCCGAAGAATCCACGGTTGACTTTAGAGGTTTCGGTAATTGCAATGCTATTTGCTGATAATCGCGAGCCGGGCGCCAATAGTAAATCTCATCGGTCGGAGAAGTTCATTGTCGATAGCAATTCCGGATTGATTCCAGAACCTGCTGATTGTTAAAGTAAAAACGTGTAAAAATCACGAATTTCCCCCGGTATCGAAAGCGGGCCTGAAATGGGCCGTTTTCGGGCATTTTCGGGGCAAAAAGAGGGCGCGGGGAAGGTGCGTTTTTTACGGACTTTCGGCGCGGATTACCTTTATTTTACAAATAGCTACGCCGCAAGAATATAATTCCCGGCAGGATGGAGAACTCGCCTCTTACCATGCAACTCGTTGAAATATAATCATAATTAAGCCCAAAGCCGTCCTGTAAGCCGAATTCTGTATCCGCTCCCCCCGCCTTCAACAAAGGCTCAAGGGGTACGCGGACGGCGGCCATTCCTCTGGGACCTGGATTACTCCAGGCCTCAAGCGGCCTGACCCGGGGACATCGGACGGGCAGTCCTTGTCGTCCCCCTATTTGGCCTTGCTCCGGGTGGGGTTTGCCATGCCCTGGACGTCGCCGCCCAGGCGGTGAGCTCTTACCTCGCCGTTTCACCCTTGCCTGCGCCCCTTATCTTGCAGGCGGTCTTTTCTCTGCGGCACTTTCCGTGGGGTCTGCCCCCCTGGACGTTATCCAGCACCCTGCCCTGCGGAGTTCGGACTTTCCTCTGCAACCGAAATTACAGCAGCCGCCCGGACGGCTTTGGGCCAGCTAAATTATATAATATACAAAGGGATTTGGGAAGGAATAGTTGAAGAGGAATTCATCGCTTTATTTCAACTGCCCACGGAACATCTCCCGCGCCTTTTCCCGCTCAGGCGACAGATTCACCCCGTAATTTTCTTGTCTATCGCCTCGTTGGCGAGGGCGTCGGCGTGTGCGTTTTTTTCACGCGGGACGTGTGTAATTCTGAATTTTTTGAGGCCGGAGATGAGTTCTTTCGCCTCTGCGAATAGCGGCTGGAGCTGGGGATGCTTTACCTTGTATTCGCCCTTGACCTGCTTAACCAGAAGCTCCGAATCGGCGAAAACCGTTACATTCCCGGTACTTATATCACGGGCGGCCTTAAGGCCCTCGATTAATGCGGTATACTCCGCCTGGTTGTTCGTAGCCTTGCCGATGTAGCGGCGTATCTCCCTGATTATCCTGCCGGATTCGTCTTCAATTAATACGCCGATGCCCGCCTCGCCGGGGTTCCCGCGCGACGCCCCGTCGGTATGTATCCTAAGCGAAGCCGGTGGACCGGCCTCAAACAGAAAACCTTGTCCCAGTGCTTGTGTCGGCTGACTGGCCGCTCTGCCGCCTGAAGCCGGTTTACCGGCTCTACCGGCCTCGCCGTCGCCAACCGTCCGCGACGCCTCAAGGAGCAGCGCCCGGAGCGTCTCCTTATCCAGCTCCGGATGCTCCACAAGGACGGCCCTGACTGAGAGCGTCCGGGCAAGGAGCCTCAGGGCTTCGGATTTTTTCACTTGGAAGGCTCCGCCGCAGGCTCCCTGTAATACAGTATGCGGCGGCAGTTGTTGCATTTTACGATGCTCTCGCCCTTCCGCACGTTATTGAACATCTGGGGCGGAATCATCATCCTGCACCCCATGCAGGAGGTGTTCGCCGCCTCGACGACGGCGGATTCGGGGTACTTCACGAGGATGCTGGAATAATATTGTGCGGTCGTTTCGGATATCCGGGGGAATATCTCGACCCTCTTCTTCGCAAGCTCCTCCATCTCCCCGTCCCCGGCCACGAATCGGCTCTCTATCTCGGCCTTGCGTTCGTTGAACTTCTCTTCTTCGTCGTCGGCCAGGGCCTTTTTCTCAAAGGCGGCGGCCTCGGCCTTTTCCACCTTTTCCATCAGCTCAAGCTCGGTCTCTTCTATCTTCGCTATTTTCTTCCGGCAGTCCTCTATCTCTTTTAAATGGGCGAAGTATTCCTTGTTCGTCTTTATCTCGGTCGTGCGGAGCTTCAGTTTATTAAGGTGTTCGTTCTCCGTCTGAAGCTCTGCCTCCGCCGCGCGTTTTTCCTTGTTTGCCTGGTCAAGCTCCGCCTGGGCCGCCTCCAGCTCCGCCTTTATCTGCCGGAGCATCTCTCCGGCGTAGGATATGAGTTTCGGAAGCCTCTCCCTGTCCTTCCTGAGTTCAAAGAGCCGCGCGTCTATTTCCTGAAGTTCAACCAAAAGTCTTAGATCTTCCAACACCTCTACCTCCGTTTTTTTAGTAAAGCCCTGCCCCATAACTTATTTTAAAAACAAAAACGCCGGATGGTTTTCTCCCTCCGGCCTTCTATGCGCCTGTCCAGGGCGATACCCGGACATTGCTCGTCTCCACGGATATTTTACGCCCTTTCTCCCTGAATTTCTCCCTTAGCCTCCCGGCCAGATGCTCCATCGCAGGAAGCTCCGTCCCCTGGTGCCCGGCGTCGATAAGGCAGATGCCGAGCGACAGGGC
>JAJYJM010000003.1:6864-59092 GCA_021789495.1 Nitrospirota bacterium | reverse complement strand
TCTCCACGGATATTTTACGCCCTTTCTCCCTGAATTTCTCCCTTAGCCTCCCGGCCAGATGCTCCATCGCAGGAAGCTCCGTCCCCTGGTGCCCGGCGTCGATAAGGCAGATGCCGAGCGACAGGGCCGATAGCGCCTGGTGGTATTTCACGTCGCCGGTTATGAACGCGTCCGCACCCGCGCGGGATGCCGCCTCAAGCAAATCCGCCCCGCTCCCGCCGCAGACGGAAACCGTCCTTATAATCCTGTCCGGCGCTCCCGTGAGACGAACCTCCTTCAGGGACAATGCCTTTTTTACCCTGTCCGCAAGCGCGGGCGCGGTTATCGGCTTCTTTAAATTCCCTATCCTCCCGAAGCCGGTCGACCGGCCCGCCCCCGGATTATCATCCATCGGCTCAAGCGGCCCGGCGTTCATAATACCAAGCCTTTCGGCAAGGAAGTCGTTCAGGCCGCCTGGCGCACTGTCGAAGCTGGTATGGGCGGCGTAGAGGGCGATTTTATTCTTTATGCAGACGGCGGCGACAAGGCCTTCGCCGCGTGATATGTCGAGGGATTTTACGGGATTGAAGAAGAGGGGGTGGTGCGTGACGAGGAGGTTTGTTTTCTTTTTCGCCGCCTCACGGATAATTTCCGGGAGAGGGTCCAGCGCGACCATCACCTTGTCTGCCTCCCAATCCGGATCGCCAAGCTGGAGTCCCGTATTATCCCACGGGGCGGCGAGCGCGGGGTCGAAAACCTCTTCTATATCCCTGATAATTTCTTTAAGCTTTGGCATTTCCTTGGCCGGTAGACCGGCAGCCGCCAAGAAGAACTGGTGGGCCCGCCAGGATTCGAACCTGGGACAATCCGGTTATGAGCCGGGGGCTCTACCAACTGAGCTACGGGCCCGAACTCAAACGAACTGCTATTTTGCATGACGGGGGGCTTGTTGTCAAGCCGAAAAAATGTTTTGTCCGCGCGCTCGTTTTATATTATACTGGGTTTTTGGTTTTACATAACTCACCCCCGGCCCCTCTCTTAACTTAAGAGAGGGGTGAAGGTAACTTTGATTTCTTCCGTCATCCCCCTCTTAAGATTAAGAGGGGGACAGAGGGGGCGTTATGAAACACTGTTTCGGAGGCCATCTTACATGCAAAATATCCGCGTGCGCTTCGCCCCGTCGCCTACGGGTTTCCTGCATATCGGCGGCGTGAGGACGGCGCTCTTCAACTGGCTCTTCGCGAGGCATAACGGCGGCACGTTCATCCTTCGCATAGAGGACACCGACCAGACCCGCTCCACGGACGAGTCCATACAGGCCATCCTCCAGGGGATGGAGTGGTGCGGCATGGACTGGGACGAGGGGCCGGGCAAAGACGGCGCGCACGGGCCATACCGCCAGACGGAGCGGCTTTCGATATACCGCGAACACGTGGAGAAGCTCCTTCAATCGGGGCGGGCATACAAGTGCTACTGCACGCCGGGAGGGCTGGAAGAACGCAGAAAGGCGGCCATGGCCGAAGGCCGGCCTCCGAAGTACGACAGGAAGTGTCTGGGCATCGAAAATCCGCCTGAGGGAGTAACGCCGGTAATACGCTTCAGGGCGGATACCGAGGGTCAAACTGTGGTGAACGACCTCATCAAGGGCAAGGTCACTTTTGAAAACTCCGTCCTGGACGACCTTATAATCATGCGCTCGGACGGCTGGCCGACGTATAACTTCGCCGTCGTCGTGGACGACTCGACAATGGGGATAACGCACGTCCTGAGGGGCGACGACCACTTAAACAACACGCCCCGCCAGATGCAGATGTACGACGCCCTCGGATACGACATGCCGCAGTTCGGGCATCTCTCCATGATACTGGGGTCTGACAAGGCGCGCCTTTCCAAGCGCCACGGCGCGACGTCCATCATGCAGTATAAAGAGATGGGCTATCTCTCGGAGGCGATGGTGAATTACCTCGTGCGCCTGGGCTGGTCTTTCGGCGACCAGGAGATATTCTCCGTCGAGGAGATGATAAAAAATTTCTCGCTTGAGAGCGTATCGTCCGCCGCGGCGGTGTTCAACCCGGACAAACTGAACTGGATCAACCACCACTGGATAAACGCGAAACCGCCGCGCGAGATTGCAAAGCTCCTTCTCCCGATGCTCGCACAGATGGATTTGGCTCCGGCGGAAGACGGCCTGTGGAGCCTGGAGCGGCTTGAGAAAATCGTCCTGGCACAGCGCGAGAAGAGCCGTACGCTGGTCGAGATGGCGGAGCTGTCGAGGTATTTCTTTGTCGAGCCGGAGATGGAGCAGAAGGCTGCGGAGAAGTTCCTGACGCCGGAGATTAAGCCGGTCCTTGAGCGGCTAATCGGACTGTTGGAGGCGATACCGGATTCCGGTTTCAACCATGCTGAACTGGAGAAGGTATTTCATCTCGTCATGGAGAAGACGGGCTTGAAGATGGGGAAGGTGGCCCAGCCGGTGCGTGTGGCCGTCACGGGCGGGACGGTAAGCCCCGGCATTTACGAGACCCTGGAGATACTGGGGAAGGAAGAGAGCCTGAAGAGGCTGAGGAAGGTTATAGAAAAAATCTAAACAAGGGGCGGCATATTTTTGTGCATCGTCTTCCCCTGCATGGAAGGCGATACCGCCTCCAATGCCGCCCCTTACAATAAAACATATACCAGACAAGGGAATCGGTCAATTTATTATAATAATAATTTGCGGAAACAATTCTGCCTTGACAGGAAGCCTCAGTTCTGGGTAATATATCGGCCTGATATTGGGGGATCGTCTAATGGTAGGACAGCAGCCTCTGGAGTTGCCTATCGGGGTTCGAGTCCCTGTCCCCCAGCCAGAAAAACAAGGCCCCTTAAAGCGGGGCCTTTGTTGTTGCCTGCAAAGTATACGGCTTACGCCGCCATCTTCACGCTCTCGATATTCTCCCTCGACCATACTGACGCCTTAATCGTCCAGGCGCTTTCCGGGTACATGCCCCTTAAGCGTTCGTAGGCCTCCGTGAGCTTCGAGGGGTCGTTCGTGGCCCTGTACCTGGCGACGCCGGCATAATAGGCGGCCTTCGGCGCCTGGTCGGTGTTCCGAGAGCTGTTCTCCACCCTGTTGTAAAGCTCCTCGGCCTTCGTGTAATCTTTCGCCTTCAGGGCGACCCTTGCCCTGCCCATGTCGAGGTGCGCCAGGAACGAACCCTCCGGAAGGAAACCCTCCCACCGTTCGTTCTCCAGCCCGGTTTCGTTCGCTACGATAAAAGTCGGCGTCCACTCGATGTTGTATGCCTCCACCTCTTTCGGCTTTTCGGTGGTCTCGAAGAGCACCGGTATAAAGCCCTCGTTTATCGCCACGGCGACGTTGTCGCGGCTTAGCACCTTGCCGAATGTGTTGATGCATCCGGTGCAGTATTTATAGTGGAAAAACAGCAGGATGGGCTTACCGGAGCGCTTCGCCGTCCTCTTGGCGTCCTCAAGGTCTTCTATCCAGGATATTCCTTTTTCGATTTCCATCGCATACCTCCCGCGCTTGTTTTTCTTACATTATATCATTAAAGGGGAGGCCGTGTATTCCGTATCCCTGCCGGGCCGTTTTACGTCCTTTTCAGCGCCCTGGCGCCGATGTCCTTACGGTAATGCATGCCGTCGAATTTTATCCTGGATATGGTCTCGTATGCGCGGGCTATGGCCTCGGAAACGTCCGCCCCTATCGCAGTAACTCCGAGAACGCGCCCGCCGTTGGTTACGACGCGGTTCTCCCTGTCCGCCGTTCCCGCGTGAAATACCACCGCCCCGGACACATTAGCGGCCTCGTCGAGGCCCTGTATCGGCAGGCCCTTCGGATACTCGCCCGGATAGCCCTTCGACGCCGCCACGACACAGACGGACGCCTCCGGTTTCCAGCCGACCATCTCAGGAGTCAGGCGCTTCTCCGCGCAGGCAAGCATTATTTCCACCAGGTCGCCATCGAGGCGCATGAGGAGCGGCTGTGCCTCCGGGTCTCCGAAACGCACGTTGAATTCCAGCACCTTCGGCCCCTCCTCGCCTATCATAAGCCCAGCATAAAGGACCCCCCTGTACGGGATTCCCTCCTGCTTCATCCCGCGCACAGCCGGATACATAATCTCCTGCATGACGCGCTCCTGCATATCAGGCGTAACCACCGGCGCGGGAGAATATGCGCCCATGCCGCCGGTATTGGGGCCTCTGTCGCCGTCGAAGACGCGCTTATGATCCTGGGAAGACGCCATCGGCACTACCGTCTCGCCGTCCGTGAACGCCATGAATGACGCCTCCTCGCCCCTCAGGCATTCCTCTATCACCACGCGGTTTCCGGAATCCCCGAACGCCTTCCTGCGCATTATCAGGTCTATCGCTTCCACGGCCTCCTCGACCGTCCCGGCGACTATGACGCCCTTGCCCGCGGCCAGGCCGTCCGCCTTCACGACAATCGGCGCGCCCTTCATGCGGATGTAGTTCTCCGCCTCGACGGGAGAATAGAAGACCTTGTATTCGGCGGACGGGATGTTGTAGCGCCTCATCAGCTCCTTGGCGAATACCTTGCTGCCCTCAAGCTCCGCCGCGGCCTTGGATACGCCGAATATCTTCTTCCCTTCCTTCTCGAAGAGGTCAACGATGCCGAGCGTAAGCGGCGCCTCCGGCCCGACGACGGTTAAGTCGATTCCCTCGAATTTGGCGAAATTGAGCAGATCGTGAATCTTGTCCGCCTTTATGTTCACGCACTCGGCTGTCTTCCCAATGCCCGCGTTCCCCGGCGCGCAGAAAACCTTCCTGACCTTGCGGCTCTGGGCGATCTTCCAGACCATCGCGTGTTCTCTGCCTCCGCCGCCTATTACAAGGACTTTCATGGGACCTCCGGTAAATTTCCATTTTTGCGTTCTAAATATAAGCCAAATAAATTCCAAGCAATTAATAAAACAGGTATTGAACCTATAATCCAATGACCCTTTATAAGTAGCATAATGGAAGCAAGAATTAATGCAACAAACCCAATTTTATGACTAAATCCCGCTAAACATATTAATCCTATGGCTATATAACCCTTATAAAAGCAGAATATTGAAACTCCCAAAATCGCACCAACTAAAACTAACATAGACACCCTAATGAGATGTTAACTGCTAACATGAGAGCAAAAGGTTAAAACTTCACTTTTTGATAGCCTTTGTCACAATTTATGGTGTCTTTCCCAAACGAAAACCAATAACTTTCTTCTTTCCTCTCATCGGCGGCTCCATCAGATCTTTAATAGCTTTAAAAACTACTGCAAATTGCGAATCGTATTTCTTTTCAAGCGCATCAATTTTACGTGCGAGTTCTACATGAGTAGATAACACTTGACGCAATTTTACGAATGCGCGAACTACCTGAACGCTAGTGTTTATGGCAATCGGACTATTAAGAACGCTTGCAAGCATGACTGCCCCGTGTTCAGTAAAGACATATGGTAAATATCTTCTACCGCCCCAACTTGAGGTCGCAGATTGCGACCTCAAGATTACAACCTCTTGATTTGTCAACTGAAACATAAAGTCGTCTGGGAAACGATCGTTATTCCTTTTGACCTGTTCGATAAGACGCTTTGTCGTCACTCCATAAAGCTTGGCTAAATCCGAATCAAGCATGACTTTCTTGCCGCGTATTACTATAATAGAATTCTCTATTCGCTCTGCTGGTATAATATTGGTCTCCATTCTGTCTCCAAAAGGCTCAATATTTTTAATGCCTGAAATGCCTCATGCCAGTGAAGACCATAGCGATTCCGTGCTCGTTCGCGGCCTTGATTACCTCGTTGTCCTTGACGCTCCCGCCCGGTTCGATTATCGCCGTGACGCCGTGCTTCGCGCACTCGTCCACGCCGTCCCGGAACGGGAAGAAGGCGTCCGAGGCGAGCACCGCGCCCTTTGTCGGGAACTGCGCCTTCATGGCTCCGAGGCGGGTGCTGTCCACGCGGCTCATCTGGCCCGCGCCGATGCCGACGACATGCGAGCCGTATGAATACACGATGGCGTTACTCTTCACGTGCTTGGCCACCTTCCACGCGAACGCGAGGCCCTTGTATTCGTCCTCCGTCGGCTTTCTCTTGGTAACCACGCGGAGTTTTTTGATGTCCTCGATTCTGCCTAAATCCCAGTCCTGGACAATCATCCCGCCGACGACGCGCTTCATGTCGAAGGAGCGTCTGCTCCCTGTTTCGAAGGAGCCTATGTCGAGAAGGCGTATCGCCTCTTTCTTCTTGAAGAGCTTCAGCGCGTCTTTGTCGAAGCCGGGCGCGATTACCACCTCGACAAACGTCGAGGTTATCTCTCGCGCGGTCTCGGCGTCCACTTTTCTGTTGAACGCCAGCACGCCTCCGAAGGCAGACACCGGGTCTATCTCGCGCGCCTTGACATATGCCTCCCAGAGGTTCTCGTCCGTCGCCACGCCGCAGGGATTGTTGTGCTTCACGATTACGGCAACAGGCTCTTCAAACTCCCTTGCAAGGGCGAGAGCCGAGTTCGCGTCGAGGAAGTTATTAAACGACATCTCCTTGCCCTGGATGCGGCAAGCCGTTGCGACGGAGGGCTCCGTCAGGAGCGGTTCACGGTAGAACGCGCCCTTCTGGTGCGGGTTCTCGCCGTATCTTAGGTCCTGCGCCTTGATGAGCGGCAGGTCGTAGAATAGCGGAAATTTACTCTCCTCCGCGCCGAGCTTTGCAAACATCTCCGGGACCATCTCCGGGTATGCCCTGCCGCGCGCGGGCTTCAGGTCTTTCTTATGGAATAGCGGATAATCCGTCTTGAGCGCCCCGGCGGCGATGAAGAAGCTGGAGATCATCGTGTCGTATCTCGCGGTATGCGCGTATGCCTTCGCGGAGAGCATGAAGCGCGTGGCGGGCGAGACGCCGCCTTCGTCCATTCCCTTTATGACGGCGTCATAGTCCGCAGGGTCTACGATTACCACGACGTCGTTAAAATTCTTCGCGGCGGAACGCACCATCGCCGGGCCGCCGATGTCTATGTTCTCGATTGCGTCCTCGAATTTCGTGTCCGGCTTCTTTATAGTCGCCTCGAAGGGATAGAGGTTCACGACGACCATGTCTATCGGCTCGATGCCGTGTTCCTTCATCTGGGCAATGTGAGCCTTGTCGGCCCTTATGCCGAGTATCCCGCCGTGGACTTTCGGGTGCAGCGTCTTTACGCGCCCGCCCAGCATCTCCGGAAACCCTGTGAACTCGCTTACGTCCGTAACCTTTATCTTCGCGTCCCGCAGGGCCTTCGCCGTGCCTCCGGTAGATAAAATCTCGACGCCCCTTTTCCTCAGTTTCCTGGCGAACTGGACGATTCCCGTCTTGTCGGACACGCTTATCAGCGCGCGCTGAATCCTGGACATATAAAACCTCCTTTATTGATTAATTCAATTAACAACCATTATTCCGGCATGATTGTGGAAAGCGTATAGTTACCGTCGCCAAGGTATTTCTGCGCCGCGCGCCGGACCTGCCGCGCCGTTACGTTTTCTATACCTCGGATATATTCTCCCTGGTCTGTTCCGCCGTATACCGTCGCCCAGTAACCCAGCGAATACGCCTGACCGTCGGCGCTCCCGCCGTTTATCATATCGGAGGCGACAATCGTCCTGATTGCGCTTTCAAGCTCGGCCTGCGGCACGCCCCTGTCCTTGATGCTGTCCACCTCGCTTAGGACCGCATTTTCAAACTGGCCGACGTTTGTCGGATACATCCACGCCCGCACCGCAAGGATACCCGGCTCCCGCATCGGGAACATCTCGGTGTCGATACCGTAAGCGATGCCCCTTCTCTCGCGGGCTTCCATGTACAGCCTGCTCCCCCTGCCGCCGCCGAGGATATTCCCAAGTACCAAAAGCGCATAGATGTCCGGGTTCTTTGCCGAGCAGATGTGCCAGCCAAGCTCCGCATAGGCCATCTTCACCGGCATCAAAAGCCCGGAGCTTCTTTTCGCCACCTGGTATTTTTCCTCGCCGTGCGCGGGCCATTTATATTTCGCGGGCGCAAGGGTGCCGAAGGTCTTCTTTATCCTTTCCCGCACATCCTGCGCATCGACGCCGCCCGCAACAACCACCGTCATGTTCGACGGGACATATGTCTCTTTGTAGAACTTCACGAGGTCCTTGCGGGTGATTAACCTTACGTCACGAGCCGAACCGGTAATCCTGTTCTTATAGGGATTGACCTTATAAGCGGTGGCGAAGAGGTTATCCGCCATGGCGGTTTCCGGCTCGCGCGCCCGTTCGGCTATCTCAAGCAGTATAACGCGTCTTTGTTCCTCCATCTGCGCCTTGTCGAACGCAGGGTGCGCAACCATGTCGAAGAGTATGTCTTCCGCCCTCTTCCAGCCGCCGTTTACGGACTGTGCTCCGGGGACGGTAACCGTGTAGTAGTTAAAGTCCCGCGTCGTATGGCCGGAGAGCCTCCCGCCCATCTCCTCCACGTAAAGCGCCCCCTTGCCGGGAGGAACATGGAGGGAGCCGGAGAATATCATGTGCTCGACGAAATGGGCCACGCCCGGCTTTCCCGGCGGGTCGGCGCTGCTGCCGCCCGGCACCCACACCTGTATCGACGTCGGAGCGCCTTTGCCGGTCTTTTTGACGATAAGATTGACCCCGTTTGGGAACCTGTACGTCCTTACCGCCTTCGGCGGGACGGGAGTCGCGCGGCCAACCATCGTGCCCGAAGACGCGCACCCGGCAATACCCAGCAGGATAAGCAGAAAAAACAGCTTTATTCTCATCTTGTCATTCTCTTTCGCCCGTTTGTTAAAAGGATTAAAAAATTCAATTTTGGATATTAACATAACGCCTTCCCCTCGGCAACAGGGAAAAACGCCTGGGGCCTTGACACCGCCCTTGCCGGGTATATAATAAAACAACAGGAAAAACAATGGGTTTTATTGTGGCGAAGCGATACAAAATATTCGGGACGACAGCCGACGTGGGCGTGGAGTCCTGGGGAGACAGCCTGTCCGAGGCTTTCGAGGCCCAGGCGGAGGGAATGTTCGACGTTATGGCGGAACTTCCCGGCGTGCGGCCTGCCGAGGACTTTGAAATCGAGGCCGAGGGCGACGACGACGAGACGCTCCTTGTCGCTTTTCTAAACGAGCTTCTCTTCCTTTTCGATGCCGGGGGGGTCTTGTTTCGTGAATTTAAGGTGTCGGAAATACGCGGCGGGAGGTTGAAAGCGGCAGCCAGGGGCGAGAAAATAGACACATCCCGGCACGTAATAAAGACTCCGGTAAAGGCGGTCACTTATCACATGATTAAGGTGGAGAAGACAAAAAAGGGATATAGGACAAAGGTGGTTTATGACATCTAAACTACAGAAACTCGACGACTACCGCTGGCTTTTGCCGCAGGACTACAAGCCCGGAATGCGCGTCCCGGGAATAATATACGCGAGCGACGCCCTGATGGAGAACATAAAGAAGGACGAGTCCGTCGAGCAGGTGGCGAACGCCGCAACGCTCCCCGGCATAGTAAAGGCGTCTCTCGCCATGCCGGACATGCACTTCGGGTATGGCCTGCCCATCGGCGGAGTCGTGGCTACGGACGCAAAAAAAGACGGCGTAATAACGCCCGGAGGGGTGGGGTTCGATATAAACTGCGGCGTCCGGATGCTCAGGACAAACCTCTCCCGCGCGGACGTTAAGGACAAAATCCGCGCCCTTGTGGAGGGCCTTTACGCGAGTATTCCGACCGGCGTCGGCGCCAAGGGAGAGCTTCGGCTCTCCCGGTCGGACTTCGACAGGATGCTGGTTCAAGGCGCGCGCTGGGCCGTCGATAACGGCTACGGAAGCCGCGACGACCTTGAGCGCATCGAGGCCGGCGGCTGCATACAGGGCGCCGACCCGGACAAGGTATCGGAAAAGGCCTACGAGCGCGGCAAGGGCCAGATCGGGACGCTCGGCTCCGGGAACCACTTCGCCGAGATACAATACGTCCAGAAGGTGTTCGACGAGAAGGCGGGGGCGGCGTTCGGCCTCTTCGAGGGCCAGGTAACCCTGATGATTCATACCGGCTCGCGGGGATTCGGCCACCAGGTCTGCACGGATTATCTGAAGGTCATGGAGGCGTCGGTGCGCAAATACGGCTTCAGCCTGCCGGACCGCCAGCTCGCCTGCGCGCCGATTGACTCGCCTGAGGGGCGGGACTATCTCGCCGCCATGCGCGCGGCTGCGAACTTCGGCTTCACCAACCGGCAGATGATAATGCACTGGGCGCGGGAGGTCTTTCTACACGTCCTCCACCTTTCGCCTCGTGACCTTGGGATGACTCTAATATACGACGTGGCGCACAATATCGTAAAGTTCGAGGAGCACGAGGTGGAGGGCAGGAAGATGACCCTCGCCGTCCACAGAAAGGGCGCAACGCGCGCCTTCCCGCCGGGGCACCCGGAAACACCCGCCGTCTACAAGGACGTGGGCCAGCCGGTAATCATACCCGGGGACATGGGGACATACTCCTACATCCTCGCGGGCACGGAGCGCGGGATGGCCGAGACCTTCGGGAGCGCCTGCCACGGGGCGGGAAGGGTCATGTCCCGCGCGGCGGCTGTAAAGGCCTGCCGGGGCAGGGCGATAGAGCGGGAACTCGAAGACATAGGCGTAATCGTCCGCTACACAGGCAGAGACGCCTTAAAAGAAGAAATTCCGGAGGCTTACAAAGATATTGACCAGGTGGTCGATGTCGTGCATAATGCGGGGATAGCCAAACGGGTGGCGAAGCTGAGGCCGATAGGGGTAATAAAAGGATAATGTCCGAGAGAATCGCCGTAATCGGAGCTGGGGCATGGGGGACGACCCTGGCCGCGCTACTTAGCGACAAGGGCCACGAGGTATCGCTCTGGGTCTTTGAGAAAGACCTCGCCGGGCGTATGCGGCAAAACCGCGTAAACGACCTCTACCTGCCGGGCCATACCCTGCCGGAGATGGAGATAACCTCCGAACTTGTGTCCGCCGTAAAGGATAAGTCGATCATCCTGACCGTTACGCCCTCGCACGTTGCGCGCCGCATACTGGAGAACCTGGCGGAATCGGTAACCCCGGATGCGTATTTCGTCTGCGCCTCGAAGGGCATAGAGAACGAGAGCCTTATGACCATGAACGAGGTCATGGAGGACGTTATTCCCAGGGAGTTCCACACAAAAAGCGCCTTCCTCTCCGGGCCCAGTTTCGCAAAAGAAGTAATCAAAAAAATGCCCACGGCGGTATCCGTCGCATCCAGGGAACCGGCGACCGCCAGGCATATCCAGTCTGTCTTCAGCACGGAATACTTCCGGGTATACACAAGCCCGGACGTCATGGGCGTGGAGCTCGGCGGGGCGCTGAAGAACGTGATTGCCATCGCCGCCGGATGCTCGGACGGCCTGGGCTTAGGACACAATACCCGCGCCGCGCTCATTACGAGGGGGCTTGCGGAAATCGCCCGGCTCGGCATGGCGATGGGGGCGAATCCCCTCACGTTCTCCGGGCTCTCCGGCATGGGAGACCTTGTCCTCACATGCACGGGCGAGCTGTCGAGAAACCGTACGGTGGGTTTCCGCCTCGGCAAAGGGGAGCGGCTTTCCGACATCTTATCCGACATGAAGACGGTCGCCGAGGGCGTAAAAACCACCAAGGCGGCCTATCAGCTGTCGAAGAAATACAATGTCCCGATGCCCATAACGGAGCAGGTGCACAGCCTGCTTTATGAAGGGAAAGAGGCATCGAAGGTCGTAACAGACCTGATGGCAAGGGACTTGAAGAGCGAGATAGGATGAGAGAGCGGCTTAAAGAGATTCTGGAACAGGTGCGCGAAGGAAAAACGGATATCGATGCCGCGCTTTCGGAGCTTCGGCACCTGCCCTTCGAGGACATACAGTTTGCCGTGGTAGACCACCACAGGAGCCTCCGGCAGGGCGCGCCGGAGGTTATCTACTGCGAGGGGAAGACGCCCGCCCAGATACGCGCTATCGCGGAGCGGATGCTGGCTAAACGCTCCGACGTGCTTGCCACGCGGGCGGACAGGGAGGCATACAAGGCCCTTAAAGCGCTCGACAGGCGCGCGCGTTACAACGAACTTGCCCGCGCCGTCGTTATAGAGCACAAGAAGCGCCCGCCGACGGATGGGCTTGTGCTTATCGCCACCGCCGGGACGACGGACATACCGGTCGCCGAGGAAGCCGCCGTCACAGCC
This sequence comes from Nitrospirota bacterium, assembly GCA_021789495.1. Lineage (GTDB taxonomy): Bacteria > Nitrospirota > JACRHJ01 > JACRHJ01 > JACRHJ01 > JAKAHE01. The sequence continues at coordinate 46,906 of JAJYJM010000003.1, read as the reverse complement.
CAGACTTTGGGGAGCACGGTGGAGACGATGTACGACGTCGGCGTATCGGGCATCCACAGGCTGCTCGGCAGGAAGGAAGTCCTGGTATCGGCGCGCGTGATTGTCGTCGCTGCGGGCATGGACGGGGCGCTCGCCTCCGTCGTTGGGGGGCTGGTGGACAAGCCCGTAATCGCCGTGCCGACATCCGTGGGATACGGCGCGTCCTTCGGCGGGATAGCCGCGCTCCTCACTATGCTTAATTCATGCGCGCCGGGCGTCGCCGTGATGAACATAGACAACGGTTTCGGGGCCGGTTTCCTGGCGCACAGGATAAATATGCTGGGAGAGTAAAAACAAACCGTCATTCCCGCGAAAGCGGGAATCCAGCGACTTTAATTAATGGCCGACACATGGATACGGCTCCTACAATTATGAATAATAGTATTATATACTTCGACTGCTTCTCAGGCGTATCGGGCGACATGCTCCTTGGCTCTTTGATGGGCGCCGGGTGCGACTTTAAAAAATGGCGGGAGGTTATGGAAACCCTTCCGCTCACAGGCTGGTCCGCGTCGATTAAAAAAGTAAAACGGGGCGGCCTTGCCGGGAGCAAGTTCAGCGTCAACATTAGCTCGCCTCAGCCGCGCAGGAACCTCCCGCAGATTGAAAGAATAATAAAAAAATCGAAGCTCCCAAAGGCGGTTAAAGAACGCGCCATCGGCGTTTTTAACAGAATCGCCAGGGCCGAGGCCGGGGCGCACGGTATCGGCATGGACGAGGTGCATTTCCACGAGATCGGCGCGGTAGATTCCATACTCGACGTCGCGGGCGTCTGCCTGGCGATTCATATGCTCGGCCCGGATAAAATTCTATTCTCGGCATTGAACTTGGGCTCCGGAGAGGTGAAGACGGCTCACGGAGTCCTTCCCGTCCCGGCCCCGGCAACGGCGGAATTGATAAAGGGGATACCCGCATACCAGTCGGACGCGGGCGCCGAACTGACGACGCCAACCGGCGCGGCTCTGGCGGCGGCGCTTTCGGGCGGCTTCGGCCCCATGCCGATGATGGAGATTTTATCGACAGGTTCCGGCGCTGGAGACATAGAGCTTCCCGGCAGGCCGAATCTGCTGAGGGCGTTCATAGGCAGAAGCGGCGAACGGGAAAACAATCCGGGCGGCTATGAAGAAGACATGGCAGCGTTGGTAGAGACAAATATAGACGACATGGACCCGCGCGTCTACGAATACGTCATGGGAAGACTCCTTGGGGCCGGGGCGCTTGACGTGTGGCTTACGCCGATAATAATGAAAAAATCGCGTCCTGCGGCAACACTCTCGGCGCTCTGCGCGCATGATAACGTATCGGCGATTGTCGATATAATAATGGATGAGACGACGACCTTCGGGGTAAGGGTCTCCGAGGGGCGCAGGTATAAGCTCTCGCGGGAGTTCCTTGAAGCGAAGGTTTCAGGTATGAAGGTGCGCGTGAAGACGGGGAAGCGCGGAGGAAATATCCTGAAAGCCGTGCCTGAATACGAGGACGCAAAGCTCGCGGCGGACAGGACGAAAACGCCGTTAAAGGATATTCTAACCGGATTTCACGTTCCGCTAAAATAACTGCCGGAAAAGGAGCCGTCTATGAAGAAAACTTTAGCCTGTATCTTGGCAGCGTTATCTTTTGTTGTCGCGCCGTCCGCCTGGGCGGCAGTTAACCGGCAGTCTGAAGACGCGTACGGCAAGGGCGCCCTCGCCGCGATGAACAATAATTTCCCGGAAGCGGTCAGACAGTTTCAACTGGCCGTCAAGCTGGATCCAAAGAACCTGGACGCTTACAACGCATGGGGAGTGATACTCTCGAAGCAAGGCAGGTATAAAGAGTCTTACCGGAAGTTCGAGATCGCTACGAAAATGGACCCGAAATTTGCCAAGTCCTGGTACAACTGGGGCGTGGCGCTCATGGAGGCCGGCGACAAGAAGGATGCCTCGGCTAAATTCCGGCGGACAACGGTCCTGAAACCGGATTTCTCGCCGGCATACGAGAACTGGGGGCTTGTGCTCATCGACCTCGGCCAGAAGCAGAAAGGCATTGAGAAACTCAGGCTCGCGGCGAAATACGACCCGGGCAAGGCCCAGAGGATAAACGGGATAATAAAGGACCTTGAAAATAAAAACCCGTTGGGACACAGCCGGAGGTGAGTTTTGCGAAGCTTAAGACTTGCCATGGCGCAGATAAACTGCACAGTCGGAGACCTCGAAGGCAACTTTAAGAAAATTGTCTCCTACCTCCGGCGCGCGAGGGAGCAGGGCGCGGACATAGTCGTCTTCCCGGAGCTTGCCGTAACCGGCTATCCGCCGGAAGACCTGCTCCTTAAGCCTTCGTTTATCGACGACAACCTCTCCGTGTTGAACGAAATAATATCCGAGAGCCGCGGCATAGCCGCCGTCGTCGGTTTCGTGGACAAGCTGGAAGACATATACAACGCCGCCGCCTTCATCTCCGACGGAAAGCTCATAGACGTCTATCACAAGACCTATCTCCCGAATTACGGCGTCTTCGACGAATATCGCTACTTTCAGGCCGGGAAGGGATACCCCGTCTACGACCTCTACGGGATAAAGATCGGCGTGAACATCTGCGAGGATATATGGATGCCGAACGGCCCGCTTCGGAGCCAGGCCCTCTCCGGCGCAGAGGTTATAATAAACATAAACGCATCTCCCTATTACAAGGGTAAATGGAAGTTCAGGCGCCATATGCTTACCGCGCGCGCATCGGACAACCTCGCCATCATTGCGTACAACAACATGGTCGGCGGACAGGACGAGCTTGTGTTCGACGGCCACGGGATGATTATGAACGAGCAGGGAAAGCTTATCGCCCAGGGGCCGCAGTTCAGGGAGGCGCTTGTCGTCGTTGACCTCGACATGGAGTCCGTCTTCCACGCCCGGCTGATCGACCCCAGGAGCAGGGTCGAGCGCTACATGCACGAGGACAAGAGGCAACGGTTCGTCTCCGTGCCGGCCGTCCCGCAGCCTGCGAGGGAGCATATGATGCCGCCTGAACAGACCGAGCCGCTTGAGGCCATGGAGGAGGTTTTCCAGGCGCTGGTGCTGGGAACGCGCGATTATGTCCGGAAGAACGGCTTCAGCAAGGTCGTGGTCTCGCTCTCCGGCGGGATAGACAGTTCAATCGTCGCTGTCGTAGCCGTGGAGGCCGTCGGCAAGGAGAACGTCCAGGGGACATTCTTTCCGTTCAGATATACCTCTAAGGAGAGCTCCGATGACGCATACCGCCTCGCCGCAAACCTCGGCATTCCCATAACCGAAATACCCATAGCTCCGGCCTACGAGAGCATGGAGGCGATGCTGAAAGACGCCTTCGCCGGGCGCGAGAGGGACGTAACGGAGGAAAACCTTCAGGCGAGGATTCGCGGGAACCTCCTGATGGCGCTGTCTAACAAGTTCGGCTGGCTTGTGCTGACCACAGGCAACAAGAGCGAGATGTCCACGGGCTACGCCACACTTTACGGCGACATGGCTGGTGGTTTCGCTGTCATAAAGGACGTGCCGAAGACGATGGTTTTCGAGCTCTGCCGCCATGTCAACCGCCGATACGGAAAAGAGGTAATCCCCGCGCGCGTAATAACCAAGGCCCCGTCCGCGGAACTCAGACCCGGCCAGAAGGACAGCGACTCCCTGCCACCTTACGAAACGCTCGACCCTATACTGAAGGCCTATATCGAGGAGGACAGGGACCTGGATGAGATGGCGCAGCTCGGGTTCGACCCGGAGGCGGTAAAGCGCGTGATACGCCTTGTGGACATAAGCGAATACAAGCGTCGCCAGTCCCCGCCGGGAATAAAGATTACCCCCCGCGCGCTGGGACGCGACAGGAGGTTCCCGATAACGAACAGATACAGGAGTTTCTGATTGCCCGGCTCTTTATATATCGTCGCCACCCCCATCGGCAACCTCGAAGACATCACCCTTCGCGCGGTGCGGATTTTAAAAGAGGCGGACTTCATCGCCGCCGAGGACACGAGGCACACGCATAAGCTGCTTTCCCATCTCGGAATCCATAAGCAGCTTACAAGCTATCACGACCATAATAAGGAAGAGAAGGCCCCCGTCATAATTTCCCGGCTCCTTGAGGGGCAATCCGCAGCCCTCGTATCCGACGCGGGCACGCCGGGAATCTCCGACCCAGGATACTACCTCATCAACAAGGCGATTCAGGAAAATATCCCGGTCGTCCCGATACCCGGCCCGACAGCCGCGATAGCCGCGCTTTCCGTATCCGGCCTGCCGACGGACGCCTTCGTGTTCGAGGGCTTTCTGTCGCCGAAACGCACTCAGAGGATCTCCAAGCTGGATTCACTTAAGCAGGAGCGCCGCACGATAATCATCTATGAGGCCCCGCACAAGATTCTTAAAACGCTCATAGACGTCCGCGAGTTGATGGGCGAGAGGCGCGTTTCGCTTTCGCGGGAGCTGACAAAAATTCACGAAAATACGCTGCGCGGCAATATTTCTGATATAATTAGAGCCGTCGAGTCTATCTCCGGCGCGGCGGGTAGCGGCGAAGGCCCATCGTCCAAGGGCCGCTCTCCCGGCATACGCGGGGAAATCACCTTGATTATCGAAGGACTTATGGGCGAACCGACGCCTGTTCAGACAGGCGACCCGCTTGCTATTATGGAGAGTCTCATGCGCGACAACGGGCTTTCCAGGAAAGCGGCTTCGGCTGAGGCTGCGAAGATTACCGGGCTTTCAAAAACAGAAATATATAACGCTTCTCTGAAAAGATAAAACGTTGTTCGTGTTCGTTGGAAGCTTTTCACGAACACACATTACGAAACACGAGAGCGGCATTTTAATTCCGAAAGGGGGTATTTGAAATGCGGAAGTATTTTATCCAGGTCGTTTTAACACTCCTCATTGTCTTTGCTTCTCTCCCGGCTTTTGCAAAGAGCGGGTTCGAGAACGTAAAGGAATATACGCTCAAAAACGGCCTGAAGGTGCTGCTGCTCGAAGTGCATAAGGCGCCCGACGCCGTGTTCCAGATATGGTACAAGGTCGGCTCGCGCTACGAGCGGTACGACAAGGCGGGCATATCGCACATGCTGGAGCATATGATGTTCCGCGGCTCGAAGCGCTTCGGGCCGAAGGAGTTCTCGCAGATAGTCCAGCGCTACGGCGGGAGCGACAACGCCTTCACCAGCCAGGATTACACCGCGTTTTTCCAGACCTTCGCCTCGGATTACATCTGGCTGTCCTTCGACCTTGAGTCCGACAGGATGAACGGGCTTCTGCTGAAGAACTCCGCCTTCCAGAAAGAGAGGAAGGTCGTCGAGGAGGAGCGCCGGATGCGCACGGACGACAACCCGGAGGCCGCGCTCGGCGAGCAGACGGAGGCAGCGGCTTTCGTCCTGGCCCCGTACCACTGGCCGATAATAGGCTGGATGGACAACATCAAGCACTATACCATCCGGGACGTAAGGCGGCATTACAGGCATTACTACATGCCGAACAACGCGACGATAGTCGTCGTGGGCGACATAGACGCCGCGAAGACCATCAAGGAAATAAAGAAGTGGTTCGGCCCGATACCAAGGGGGCCCGAACCTCCCAAGGTAGTCGTTTCAGAGCCGCCTCAGCAGGGCGAAAGGCGCGTATATCTCAAAAAGCAGGCGGAGCTTCCGACGGTTGACATCATCTACCACGCGCCCAACTGGAAGAGCAAGGACTACTACGCCCTCGACGTCCTTGAGACGATATTTTCCGGCGGCAACAGCTCGCGGCTTTATAAAGACCTCGTCTACAAAAAACAGATTGCACAGTATGCCTACGCCGACTACGAGGGCGTCTCAAAGGATCCCAACACGTTCTCCTTCGGCGTCGGCGTGATGCCCGGCAAGACGGCCAAGGAAGCCGAGGCGGCAATATACGACGAGATAAAGAAAATCCGGACTACGCCCGTATCCGCGCACGAGCTGCAAAAGGCGAAAAACCAGATAGAGGCGGGTTTCATCATGGGGCAGGATTCAAACTTCTACCGAGCCATGATGCTTGGGATCTACGAGTCCGTCGCGTCATGGAAACTTCTCGACACTTACCTCGACAATATCAGGAAGGTGACGCCGCAGGACGTCCGGAGGGTGGCGAAGAAATATCTGGTTACGGACAACAGCACCGTCGGCATACTGATTCCGCTGCCCATAACCCATAAAATGGCCCCCGCTCCCGCAATGGGGCCGATACGCTAACTTACAGCCGTCGTTCCCGCCCCGGCTTTAAGCATACCGGGGCAGGCTCCAGCGGGAATCCAGGGACTTATTCAAGAGAGGGTATCATGCGAAAATATCTTGCCCAAATTATTTTGATCGTATTCATCATGCTTGCGTCGCTTCCCGCCTTCGCTCAGGACAAGGCATCAAAGGCCACTGCCGCCGGTCGACCGGCATCTGCCGAAGCCGCGCTGCCGAAGCCGAAGTTCGATGTCTCCCGCTTCAAGGGGCCGATCGGGAAGAGATACGTCCTGCCGGACGGCATGATTCTCCTTGTGAAGGAAGAGCGCTCGCTCCCGATGGTTACGATAAGCATGATAATCAGGGCCGGGTCCGTGATGGAGCCTTACAAAAAAGCCGGTCTTGCGCACCTTACCGCAGCCCTTCTGACAAAGGGTGCGGCTGGCATGAGCGCGATGGACATCTCCGGGAAAATCGACTTCATAGGCGCGTCCCTCGGCGTCGGCGGGAGCACGGATTATGCCGCCGCGCACCTTACCGTCCTTAAAAAGGACCTGGACACCGGCTTCTCGCTCTTATCGAAGGTGCTCATCCAGCCGACGTTCGCCCAGCCGGAGATAGACCGGACGAAGAAGGACATCAAGGCGGGGATACTGCGCGAGGAGCAGAGCCCCGGCTACGTGGCGCAGAAGGCATACCAGAAGATGGTCTTCGGCGAAGAGAACCCGTATGGCCGCCCCGTCGAAGGCACCGCCGCATCGCTCGACGCTATCACAAGAAACGACATCGTCGCGTTCCACAAAGACTTCTACGTCCCGAACAACTGCATAATGGCGGTCGTCGGAGACATCACCCCGGCTGAGGCGAAGGGCCTTGTCTATAAATACATGGGCGGCTGGAAACAGAAAAAGGCGCCTAAGCCGAGTATCCCGGCCCTGCCGAAGACGGCCCTGAGGCGAAAATACATCAACAGGGAGGTTACGCAGGCGACCATCCTCATGGGCCACGTGGGCGTCGCGCGCGACAACCCCGACTACTACAAGCTCTACGTGATGAACTACATCCTCGGCGGAGGAGGATTCGTCTCAAGGATATTGAATACCATAAGGGACAACATGGGCCTTGCCTACAACGCTTACTGCTACTTCGACGCGCGCAAATATTCCGGTGCGTATACCGTCGGGATGCAGACCAAAAACGACACAGCCAAAAAGGCCATGGAAGAAACACTGAAGATCATAAAGAACATGAAGGCGGCGCTGGTCTCGGACAAGGAGTTATCCGACGCGAAGGACTTCATTTACGGCAGCTTTGCCCGGAGGATGGACACGGACTCCAAAATGGCGGATCTGCTTGCGCAGGTGGAGTTCTACAGACTGGGGCTTAACTACTTCGAGGTGTATTACAACGGGATACACAATGTCACGAAAGAGGACGTCCTGGACGTCGCGAAGAAATACCTGCACCCCGACAAGATGGACATCGTCGTCGTGGGGAACCTGAAGGCGGCGGGGCTGAAGTGAGTTAAAATATCGACAGCTTTATATACCTCCCCGGGTGCTTCTTGAAGTCCAGCACCAGCGCGTCCGCGTCCGTAAAGAACTTGTTCGCGTTGTTGTAGAGCCTGTCGTCGGTGAGTATTTTACCTGCGCTTCCCTGGCCGCTCTGCACCTTCGCTATTATGGAATCGAGCCTCTCCGAGACGCGCTCCACGCGGTCGTAAAGCTCCTTGTCCGAGGAAATACGGGAGATGCTGCCGCTATTCAGGTTATTCACGAGCGCCCTGGTTTCTTCCGAGACGTCCTTCAGATTTAAAGACACGTCGCGCAGGTTCTTATAGAACGATTCGTCTTTTGAAAGCCTCGCAAGACTCCCGGTATCGAGATTGTCCACAAGCTCCTTAGTCTTCTCCGACACGTCAACAAGGTTATTGTAGAGCTTCGGGTTGTTCACGAGCCGGCCCAGGCTTCCCTTGCCTTTCCCGGCGCGCTGCGTCAGGTTCCGGAGGCTCTCCGAGGCCGAGGCCAGCCGTTCGTAGAGCCTTGGGTCCTTGAGCATCAGCCCGAACGTGCCCTTGCCGTTGTTTACCTCGCCCAGCATCTGCCTGAGCTGGCCCAGGACGGCGTTTATGCTCTCAAGTCCGGAGGCCGCGCCGGCCACTACGGAAGACAACTGGCTCTGCTGGACGTTCCTGAGCACGGAGCCGGGCGGCAGGACGGCGTATTGCGGGCTGCCGATGGATATATCCATGTATTTGTCGCCCAAAAGACCGATGGTGCGTATCGTAACGAAGGAGTCCTGCCGTATCCTGTCCATGTATTTCTTCCGTATGCTGAGTTTTACGACCAGATCCCTGTCGCTTGGATTTGCCGGCAGTTCAATGTCCTGCACGTTGCCCGCCTCTATGCCCGCAAGCCTGACGATGCTCCCTATCTTAAGCCCGTACGAGTTGTCCATCCGCACGTAGAGCGTATAGTGCCTCGTGAATAACGACGTCCTGCCGCCCACCTGGAGTATACCGACCGCGAGGAGGATGAACGCTGTTATGATGATTATCCCCGTCTTCAGTTCCGACCAGGACATGCTTCTGCTGCTCTTCATATTGAACTCCTTCGTTCGCCGCACGCGAGGTCCGCGCGGCCCGAATGGTCTATGAACTCCCTCACGCACTCCATGTCGGTCTTCAGGATACCATCCGTTCCGCCGACGTAGCAAACTTCGCCCTCGTGCAGGAAGGCCATGTAATCCGCAACCTCGAACGCGAGCGGGATGTCGTGCGTGACCACGACGGACGTGACGCCCTGTTCCTCTTTCAGCCGCTTTATCAGGTTAGTGATGTTATGGGAATTAAGCGGGTCGAGCCCCGCCGTCGGCTCGTCGTAAAGCATTATGGCGGGAGAGGCGACAATGCCTCGGGCGATGGCGACGCGCTTTTTCATCCCGCCGGAAAGTTCCGCGGGCATCTGGTCTATGGAGTCCTCCAGCCCCACGAAACGGAGGCTTCTGCGCACGCGCTCTTCTATCTCAGCCGGAGAGTGGCCGCCTTTTTCCATAAGTCTGTACGCCGTGTTCTCGCCGACGGTCATGGAATCGAAAAGCGCCCCCGCCTGGAAGACCATGCCCATCCCGGCGCGCACCCTAAGGAGCTCTTCCTCCGGGAAGTTTGTAATATCTTCCCCGTCCACGAATACGCGCCCGGAATCCGGCTTAAGGAGGCCGAGTATGAGCCTGAGCGCAGTCGTCTTCCCGGAGCCGGACGCGCCAAGGATAACGCCCGTCTCCCCGCGCCGTATGTGAAAACCCACGTTTTTAAGTATCCCGGCGCCGCCGAGGCTTAAGTATATGTTCTCAAGACGGATCATTTTTCTTTTTGTCAGAACAGATACACGAATACCTTCGTCAGAAAGAAATCCACCACCAGTATCGAGATGGAAGAGTATACCACGCTCCGGGTGGTGCTCCTGCCGACGCCCATCGTGCCGCCGTGCGTCCGGAGGCCTTGGTAGCTACCTGTCATCGCTATTATGAAGCCGAAAAAAATCGGCTTTACCAGGCCCAGTGTTATGTCGTGCAGGGACAGTATGTCGAACGACGACCGCCAGTAGAACATCGGATCGATATTGAACTGGCTTACGGCGATGAAAAACCCTCCCGCCATGCCGATGGAGTCCGAGATTATCGTAAGGAGCGGGAGCATCAGCATACACGCCACAAGCCTCGGCACGACGAGCTTCTTTACCGGGTCGGAGCCTTCGACGCGCATCGCGTCTATCTGCTCGGTATCCACCATCGAGCCTATCTCCGCCGCTATGCCGGAACCCACCCTCCCCGCGACCATCAGCGAGGAAAGCACCGGCCCAAGCTCCCGGACCATGGAGAGCGCCACGAGCTTTCCTATGTATATCGTCGCGCCGAATATCGAAAGCTGTATTGCGCTCTGGAGAGAGAGCACCATACCCGTAAAAAGCCCGGTCAGGAGTATAATGGGAATCGAGCCGACGCCTATCCCGTCCATCTGGAAGAGTATCTCGCCTATGTAGCGCGGCCTTTTAAAAATACCCGACACGGCCTTCAGCGAAAGGCCGTAGAAATCCTGCACCCTGAACACCAAGCTCTTCGCCCGGCCTTCTATAAAATCGGCGGGATTTTCAGGCAGGTCGAAAGGCAGCGGCATAAAACTACTCCTTTATCAGGACGGCGCGCGCGGGGGCGCCGTCCCCGCCGATGACCTTGAGCGGAAGGCACGCGAGGGTGTAGTCTCCCGGCTCCACGTCCGAGAGATTCAGCCCTTCGACTATGACTATGCCGCTGCCCAGGAAAAGCCTGTGCACGGCGTGGTCTTCGCTGTGGAACTTCTCTATGGAAAGATAATCTATACCGACGAGTTTTACGCCCTGCTCCTTCAGAAATTCCGCCCCGTCCGGCGTAAGATGTGCGAAATCGTTGTGAAAATCAGGCTCCTCGCAGAACCTTGAGTTCCCGGTCTTAAAGAGCACGCGAACCGCCCCCTCGACGCCCGCGCCTGAAAGGAAGTTCCCGTCTATTTCGTCGCTCTGCGCCTCGATTACCCTTGCGTGGCCTATCAGGGCGTCGAGCGGCAGGAGGTCGGCCGTTTTGCCGTCCGGGAAGAAATGAAACGGCGGGTCGATGTGAGTCCCGGTATGCGAGCCCATGCAGTATGCCGAGATGTTTGCGACTGACGCCGGTCTACCGGCCCCTATTATTTTCTCGCGCGTTATCTCGACGCCGGGGTCTCCGGGATAGGTCAGCATCCCGTTTTTTATGCCCATCGATATGTCGAATATTTTACGCATACCTACGCCGACTCGACAAACCTGTGCGCCTCGAACGCCGCCAGCGCGCCGTCGCCCACCGCCGTCGCCACCTGCCTGAGAGGCGTGTCGCGGCAGTCTCCCACGGCGAATATTCCCAAGACCGAGGTCATCAGAAGCTTATCCGTTACAATGAAGCCGTAATCGTCCTTTTTCACGTCTACAAATGCCGTGTTCGGGCTGATGCCGACGAATACGAAAATACCGTCCACGTTCAGCTCTTCCTTTTCGCCCGTAACCGTATCCTTGAGCACAATGCCCTGGACTCCCATGGCGTCCCCTTTTATTCTTTCCACGACCCTGTTTAGGCGCAGTTCCATGTTCGCCTGGGAAAACGCCTTGTCCTGGGTAATCTTTTCGGCCCTGAAGGCGTCTCGGCGATGCACCAGGTGGACTTTTTTTACAATCTTCGAGAGGAACAGCCCCTCCTTCAGCGCGGCGTCTCCGCCGCCTATTACCGCTACCTCGCGCCCCTTGAAGAAAAACCCGTCGCACGTCGCACAGAACGATACCCCCCGCCCGATAAACTCCGCCTCTCCGGGCACGCCCAGACGCTTGGGCCTTGCGCCCGTAGACACTATCACGGTCTTCGCGGACAGGATGCCGTCGGAGGTTATTACCTCCCTGTGCGTCCCCTTGTCGAGCACGCCCGTCACCTCGGCGAATTTTATCTCAAGCTCCAGGGCCCTCGCCTGCTCCTCGAAGAGTTTCATAAGCTCGATGCCGTTTATGCTCTTGAAACCGGGGTAGTTCTCTATCACGTCGGACATGCATATCTGCCCGCCGACTCCCATTTTCTCCAGCAGCACGGTCTTCAAATTCGCCCTTTGCGCGTAGATTCCAGCCGTAAGCCCTCCCGGCCCTCCGCCTATGATTATCAAATCGTACATATGGCTCTTCCTCCCTGTTTTTTAAGGGAGCATTTTATCTTTAATAACCGCCGGTTTCAAGGTCAAAAACGGGGGAAAGCGGATTCCCCGGCGGAGCCTGCCCTGAGCGCAGCCGAAGTACCTGGAACGACAGCCTGTTCGCCTGCCGGGCCTCGTCTCCCGCCCTTTTAAGGATTATATCATAATATGCCTTGAAACTCCGCGTATAGTATGATATTTTTTATATTTACGCATACTCCCTCGCCCCTCTGCGGGAGAGGGCCGGGGAGAGGGGAGGTAATCATGAAAATAACCGTAAACGAAGTGGAACATGTCGCAAACCTCTCAAGGCTGTCTTTCTCAGGCGAGGAGACGGAAATCTTCACCCGGCAGCTCGACTCCATACTCTCTTACGTGGACAAGTTAAACGAACTGGATACGACGGGAGTTGAGCCGACATCGCACGTTCTGCCGATAAAGAACGTGATGAGGCCGGACTCGGTCGGCCGGTCGCTTTCTCCGGGCGAAGCGCTTTCAAACGCCCCGGACCGCGCGGGGGATTTTTACAGTGTGCCGAAGATAATCGAGTAGGGGAGGTTTAAATTTGTTCCGAATCATGCTCCGTTCCAAGATACACCGCGCCACCGTTACCGACTCCAACCTCGAATACGAGGGAAGCCTGACGCTCGACTTAGACCTTATGATTGCCGCGAAGATGGTCCCGTACGAGCAGGTAAGCGTGTCCAACTTGAATAACGGCGAGCGCTTCACGACATACGTAATCCCCGGCAAGCGCGGCTCCGGCACGGTATGCCTAAACGGCCCCACGGCCCGCAAAGGCGCTGTGGGCGACAAGGTTATAATATTCTGCTACGAGGGTTTTACGGAAGAAGAGATGAGGACGTTCAAGCCGACAATAGTAAAGGTGGACGGAAAGAACGCCGTCGAGAAATAATCCGGAGAAAAATACGTTGGAACTTCACAGCCTCACGCTCCACGCGCTCAGGGAGTTGATAATAAAAAAGGAGATAACCGCCAAAGACGCGGCGTTCGCATACACCCGCCGTATAGGGCAGGTCGAGCCGGAGGTCAACGCCTTCCTGACCCTTACGCCCAACAAGACGATAGAAATGGCCGAGCGCGCCGACAAGGTTATAAGCGGACAGCCCGAAGCCGGTCAACCGGCGCCGCTCCTCGGCGTCCCGCTTGCGATAAAAGACAACATGTGCACGGAGGGCATCAAGACCACCTGCGCTTCGAGGATGCTTGAGAATTTTATCCCGCCTTACGAGTCCACGGCCACGAGAAAACTTATGGACGCGGGCTACGTCCTGCTCGGCAAGACGAACATGGACGAGTTCGCTATGGGCTCCTCCACGGAGAACTCCGCGTTCGGCGCGACGAAGAACCCCTGGGACTTAAGCCGCATCCCCGGCGGCTCCTCCGGCGGCTCGGCGGCGGCTGTTGCGGCGGACATGTGCGCGGCGGCGCTCGGCTCCGATACCGGCGGCTCCATCCGCCAGCCCGCGGCCTGCTGCGGCGTCGTGGGTCTGAAGCCGACGTATGGCCGGGTATCGCGTTACGGGCTGGTCGCGTTCGCCTCCTCGCTCGACCAGATAGGCCCCATCACGAAGGACGTGGAGGACTGCGCCATAATGATGAACGTCATCGGCGGCCACGACCCTCTGGACTCCACGTCCGCCGATGTCGCACTTCCGGACTTCACCGCAAATTTGAAAGACGGGATTAAGGGCCTGCGCGTCGGCATACCGAGGGAATATTTCCCTGGATATCTAAATTTACCGCAAGACTGGAAACAGGCTCTGAGACTCGGAGAAAGAAGCTATTTTGTTTCGCCTGGCATCGATAAGGAAGTCTTTGCCGCGATAATGGAGGCGGTAAACGCGCTGCAATCCCTCGGCGCGGAAATAAAAGAAATATCTCTTCCCCATACCGGCCATGCCGTCGCCACGTACTATATACTCGCCACGTCGGAGGCGTCCTCCAACCTCGCGCGCTACGACGGCGTAAAGTACGGATACCGCGCGAAGGAGCACGAGGACCTGCTCGACATGTACAAGAGGACGCGCTCGGAGGGCTTCGGCCCGGAGGTGAAGCGCAGGATAATGCTCGGGACTTACGCGCTTTCATCCGGCTACTATGAAGCATATTATAAAAAAGCTCAGCAGGTCAGAACGCTTATAAAGCGGGACTTCGACGACGCGTTCAAGGATGTCGATATAATCATCACGCCGACGTCGCCCACGCCCGCGTTCAAACTGGGCGAGAAGACCGCGGACCCGCTCCAGATGTACCTAAGCGACATATTCACTATAAGCGTGAACCTGGCGGGCATACCGGGACTTTCGCTCCCCTGCGGGATGACGGGGAGCAACCTGCCCGTCGGTATGCAGATACTCGGGCGGCACTGGGGCGAAGAGACGGTTCTGCGCGCGGCCTACGCCTACGAGCAGGCGACGGACTGGCATACGAGGAAGCCGGGCATGTAGAGGTATATGCATGGTGCGACGCGCCCGACGCGCCGGATGTCGTTCCGAGCGAAGTCGAGGAATCTACAGTAGGTTTTTATGATGTGTCCATCATGCGGCTCCAAAACATGGGAACGCCGCATTGAATACAATAAGCCGTGGGGCAACCAGACGATGCGATTTCGGCATGTTCCCGCAATCGTATGTCTTAATATAAAATGTGCGCGAACGGTTTTTACAAATGAAACTGTAAAACTGATGGAAGAATTTATCGTAACTAATATTGCCAAAGAGATATATGAAGCGCCAAGCACACTTTTTATATCTGATGATGTCAAAAAATTAATTAAAGATACCACAATAAAGACTGAAAACTATGTGAGCAAAAAACAAAAAAATCCTCCACCTCAGATAAATCTCACGGAACTTGGGCCATACTGGAAAAAGAAATGGGATTCATTTTCTGGCACGTGGAGTAGCGAGAGGCAACTGTATAGAAATTTATATGATAATTTTTTACTATTTTATTACAGCTTTGAACAGTTAAGGAAAAGAAAGTACGAGTTATCTCATAAGATAGTCGAGGGCGGCATCGACGGGAACGAAAACTTAGCAAATATCGCAGGTACACACGCAGTCGGTATTTATTTATATGGTAAAAAATGCATAGATTTATTGGAAAAATTAAGCCTCATTTCCAAGGTGGGTTTTATAAAAAATTTTGCTCGTACTAGAAATTTTATATTTGAGCATAACTATAAACCTAATAATCAAGGCGCAATAACTTTTGAACCTATAATATGGAGTTTGGCTTCAACTCATCATTCAAGACTTGAAGTTAAAGTTCATACTGATAAAGAGGCAGAATATAGATTCACCGTGGATTACTACGAAGACTACTATTTGCTTGAAGAAGAAATTGTTAAAGTGATAAAAAAATTTTAGGGAGGTTGCTCTCCAATGCAATACGAACCCGTAATCGGGCTGGAAGTTCACGCGCAGTTAAAGACCGCGTCGAAGATATTCTGCGGGTGCTCGACCTTGTTCGGGCAGGGGCCGAACTCCCAGACATGCCAGGTCTGCATAGGTATGCCGGGCGTGCTCCCCGTGCTGAACAAGACCGCGATGGACTTTATCATCAAGACCGGGCTGGCCATGAACTGCGCCGTCGCGCCATACTCCCGCTTCGCGCGCAAGAACTACTTCTACCCCGACCTCCCGAAGGGCTACCAGATCTCCCAGTACGAGCTCCCGGTCTGCCAGGGCGGATATGTCGATATGGCCATCGACGGCGAGACGAAGCGCATCGGCCTCACGCGCATACACCTGGAAGAGGACGCGGGCAAGAACCTGCACGAGGGCATCGAGGGCGCGTCGCACGTTGACCTGAACAGGACGGGCGTGCCGCTCATGGAGATCGTCTCCGAGCCGGACATAAGAAGCGCCTCCGAGGCCGCGGAATATATGCGGAAGCTCCGGGCGATACTTCGCTATATTGACGTCTGCGACGGGAACATGGAGGAAGGGTCCCTCAGGTGCGATGCGAACGTATCCGTGCGGCCAGCGGGCCAAAGGGAATTCGGGACGCGCGCCGAGCTTAAGAACATGAACTCCTTCAAGAACGTGCAGAAGGCCATAGAGTATGAGATAAAGAGGCAGATTGCCGTAATCGAAGACGGCGGCAAGGTCGCCCAGGAGACGCGGTTGTGGGACGCGAACCAGGGGATTACGCTTTCCATGCGCGGCAAGGAGGAGGCGCACGACTACCGCTACTTCCCGGAGCCGGACTTAGTCCCGGTAGAGGTCTCGAAGGAGTGGCTGGACGAGATACGCGAAACGATGCCTGAGCTCCCGGACGCCAAACGAGAGCGCTTTGTGCGCGAATACGGAATACCGGACTACGACGCGATGGTGCTGACGGAGTCGAGGGCGCTGGCGGATTATTACGAGGCCGCTGCGAAACTCTCAGGCGCGCCGAAGCAGGCCTCCAACTGGATTATGGGAGATGTCCTGCGCGAGCTGAAGAACGCCGGAGTTGAGCCGGAGGAGTGTCCGCTTGAGCCTGAGCGCCTCGCGGGGATGATAAAGCTTATCGAGTCCGGAGTCATCTCCGGGAAGATTGCCAAGACCGTCTTCGAGGAGATTTATAACAGCCGAAAGACGGCGGAGGAAGTTGTAGCCGAAAAGGGCCTCGTGCAGATAACGGACGAGGGCGCGATTGCAAAGGTCATAGACGAGGTCATGGCGGCGAACCCGCATAACGTGGAGCAATACAAAACCGGTAAGACCGCGCTCCTTGGGTTCTTCGTCGGCCAGGTGATGAAGAAGACGGGCGGGAAGGCCAATCCGGGAGTTGTGAACGAACTGCTCAGGAAGAAGCTCGCATGAAAAAAATTGCCGTGGCCGCGCTTCTCGTCCTTGCGGCGACCATTGCCGGATGCGCCGGCGGGAACGACATACTGGGACAGGACTACAAGCCTGGGGACTACAGCTTCCACAAAAATACGAATTACATCAAGGTGCATTGGAACCTTAAAATCGCGGGCAAACGCGCGGTCGCGGACGGATATGTGGAGCCTTTCAGCCATGACGACGGCCTCCATACCGTCAATCTGGAGCTTGTCGGCTTGGACAAGGAGGGCAAAGTTATAAGCTCCGCCAAAGGGACACCAAAGGACGAATACATCATGTCCCCGTTCGAGGAGTCTCCGTTCGACATATCCTTGCCGCTCAAGGGAGGGGAGGAGTATTTTACCATACGCGGAAGCTACTACCATTTCCCCTCGGGCAAGGATTCCGATTTCAGCCGGGACAAGCTGGACTACATACCTTTAAATTAGCGGGCGAGGCGAACATGGATATAAAAATAAAGAGGGGTTCGGTATCCGGCGAGAAGTCCGACGCGGCGGTATTCGTGCTGTTCGAGGGCGAAAGACCCAAAGGCGCGCTTGCGGAGATCGACGGTGCGCAGGGCGGCGTAATCTCCAGGACTATCGCCTCAGGAGAGTTCACGGGAAAGCAGGGCGAGACGGCGTTGTTTCACCTCGTTTCCGGAACGGGCCCGGAAAGGATAATCCTCGCCGGGCTTGGCAGGCGCGGAAAATTTTCTCCCGACAGCCTCATGCGCGCTGCGGGCGCGGCGGCGGGCCTTGCAAGGAAAACCGGCCTCAAGGAAATCTCCGTGGATTCCGGCCCGCCCGAAGGCATCTCCTTGAATCGGTTCGCAAGCCTCATGGCCCAGGGCATGCTCCTTGCGCTGTATAATTTCGACACGTTCAAGAAAGCCGAATCCAACAAGAAGGTAAAGTCCGTTGCCCTTTTGGCCTCCGACAGGGCGGCGGAGGCCGCGCTGAAAAAGGGCGCTGCGGAAGGCCGCATAATCGCCGATTCGGTCAACTTCGCAAAGGACATGATTAACGCCCCGGCAAACGAGATGACGCCCTCCGTCATGGCCGCGCGCGCGAAGGCCGCGGCGAAGGACGTCGGGCTTAAACTGAAAGTTCTTGAGGCCGACGACTGCAAAAAGCTCGGCATGGGCGCATTCCTTGGCGTCGCAAAGGGCAGCAGGCAGCCGCCGAAGTTCATAGTCATGGAATACCGGGGCGGGAAACCGGCTGACCGGCGGCAGGGCCCGTATGTCATAATCGGCAAGGGCATCACGTTCGATTCCGGCGGCATCTCCATAAAGCCCTCCGAGGGCATGGAGAAGATGAAATACGACATGGCCGGGGCGGGGGCGGTCATCGCGGCGATACGCTGCGCGGCGGCCCTGAAGCTTCCGGTAAATCTCGTCGCCATAGCGCCCTGCACGGAGAACATGCCCGGCGGCGCGGCGCTGAAGCCCGGCGACATGGTGCGCGCCATGAACGGCAAGACCATCGAGATAATCTCCACGGACGCCGAGGGCCGCCTTGTGCTTGCGGACGCGCTCTGCTACGCCGCGCGTTACAAGCCAAGGGCCGTAATCGACATCGCCACCCTGACCGGCGCGTGCGTCATTGCGCTCGGGGATTTCGCCATAGGACTAATGGGGAACGACCGGAAGCTGATTGACGATGTGCGCGAAGCCGGCGAGGCCGGGAACGAGCGCGCGTGGGAGCTCCCGATGTGGGACGAATACGTAGACGCCATGAAGGGCGACGTAACCGACCTGAAGAACGTCGGCGGCAGGAAGGCCGCTACGGTTACCGCCGGGAAGTTTCTCCAGGAGTTCGTGGACTACCCCTGGGCGCACCTGGACATAGCCGGGACGGCCTGGGAGGAAAAGGGCAGGCCATACTGCCCCAAGGGCGCGACGGCCGTCGGCGTGCGGCTGATTGTGGAATTTCTGAAGAGGAAGAGCGCGTAGAATAGCATAACGTTTGTCACCCCCGTGAAAACGGGGGCCCAGTGACTTAGTTCGCCATACCCGCATGGTTTAATCGGGAATCCAGGAATTTAAGAATGACAACTGCTGATTTACAATATCTAAACGAATTTAGCGTTTCCAGGGCCGAAACCGGTTTCTTAACCTGGGGCGTCAGAAAATTCACCGTTGCCGATTCCAAGGGCACGAATCTTTTTATTGCCAAAAGAAGCACATTCAATGAGCTGCTTGGAGTTGGCATAATATTTCTCTTGTTTCTGTTATTGATAATGCCGCGCTCTATTCCTCTTTTTGCAGTTTTAATTTTTATCGCTTTGATATATATTTCAGCCGCATTTGCCTCTACAAGAAAAATGAAAATGGTCGTCTCGTCAAATTCGTTTGATTCTGTTTTATTTAATATTGTGCCGGAGAAAACATTTTTGTCGTTAAGAAATAGATATTACGTGACGGACAGAAATGGCATGCGTATCGGCAGAGTGGTTAAAATTAGTCCTTTTAAGATGATATGGAATTTAGAAGATTTATCAGGAAAACTGCTGGTCAGAATGAGAAGGAAAAAGTTCTGGAATTTTGATTTAATGGACGCATCAGAGATAAATCTTATCGGCAAGGTTGACGGTTCCGACATTTTTGATTTACTACAAGCAAAAGGCAAATTTGCTTTTCGATTAACGGAGGAATCTACTAAAGGAATCGATCGGCGTCTTGTAATAGGGTTGGCCCTCGCATTAGCCGATTTTTCTGTGAGAATAAGAAATAGGCTGTCTTTATCCTGACAGCAAGCGCGTAGGGCGCGACACCCTTGGCGCGCCCGATATGCATTATTGGAGGTGGTATTTAGTCATGCCGATTTACGAGTACGAGTGCAAGGAGTGCGGGAAGCGTTTCGACGCGATGCAGAAGTTTTCGGACGAGCCGCTCAAGGAGTGCAAGTTCTGCGGCGGGGAAGTCAGGAAGCTCATGGGCACGCCCGCGCTACAGTTCAAAGGCTCCGGCTGGTATGTAACGGACTACGCCGGGAAGACCCCGAAGCCGGGCGGAAACGCCGCCGGGCGTGAAAAGACCAGGGAAGGCGCGAAGAAGGAGAAAACGGATTCAGCAGCGTCCAAACCAGCCGCGTCCGACACATCGCGCCCGACGACGCCATCCGGTAACAAATAAATGCCCGTTTATTTCCCCGGCAGGACCGTCCACGTCCATATCCCCTACCCGAGGATTTTCGACTCGCTCGGCTTCCTGCGGGAGAACCGTATAAACCCGGAGATATTCTTCCCGGCCGACCAGCTCGACGCAGTCATCCCGGCGGACATCTACAGGCTTGCCGAGAGCCTCGACTGGCCGCACACCGTCTCCATACACGCGCCGTTCATGGACCTCTGCCCCGGCGCGGTGGACTCGAAAATCGCTGCGGTAACGCTTGAGCGGTTCATCCAGACGATAGAAATCACCGCGCCGCTTAAGCCCCTTGCCGTCGTATTTCATTCCGGCTACGAGAGCTGGAAATACGCGGGCAACACGGACATCTGGCTTAAGAAAAGCGCGGCCATCTGGAGGAAAGCGCTGGAACTCGCTTCGATGACCGGCGTGAAACTGGCCGTCGAGAACATTGTGGACAGCGAGCCTTCGCACTTGGTCAGGCTGGCGGACGAGATAGATCACCCGCTCTTCGGCCTCTGCCTCGACGTCGGCCACAGAGAGCTTTTCTCGAAACTCGGCCCCGCCGAGTGGCTCGGCCTTACGGCCCCCCGGCTCTTCGAGCTTCACCTGCACGACAACTTCGGGACCAGCGACGACCACCTCCCCGTCGGAGACGGGAAGATCGAATGGCAGGGATTCTTCGAGAAGCTCAAAGGTCTTGCCGCACAGCCTGTTTACACCCTCGAAGCCCACAGCGAAGACGACGCGCTGAGGGCGCTCGATAACCTGAGGAAATTCCTGTGAGCCGCTCCGGGCATAGAGAAAAACTGGCCTCCGTATTCGACAGGGCAGCCGAGGGGTACGACCTGCCCGCGCTCCGGTTCTTCGCCGACAGCGCGAGGCATATGGTATCGGACATGCGTCTTGGCGGCAAAGAAAACCTTCTCGACGCCGCAACGGGCACGGGGCATGTCGCGCTCGCCGCGGCAAAGGCACTCCCGGAAGGAAGAGTAACCGGGATAGACATATCCGACGGGATGCTTGAAAGGGCAAGGGCAAAGGCGGACAGGCTCAGCCTTGCGAATATATTCTTCGAGCGGCGCGACATCGAGGACACCGGGTTTCCGGATAACACCTTCGACATCGCCTCCTGCGCCTTCGGGATTTTCTTCCTGCCGGACATGGAAGGCGGCCTGAGCCATATTCTGCGGGTCGTCAAACCCGGCGGCGGGATATACCTTACAAGCTTCCGCTCCGGCCTGATGGAACCCATGCGCGGGATGCTTCTTGCGCGGCTGAAAAAGCTCGGCGTGGAACCGCCGGAATTTTCCTCCAGGCTCGATGCGCCGGAAAAGATTGCGGCGCTTCTTGCCGCCGTGGGATGCGGGAACATCGATGTCCGGTCGAGGCAGATAGGCTACTGCATAAAGGACGCAGAGGAATGGCTCGACGTATTGCTCAATACCGCCTTCGGCGGCCCGCTTAACCGCCTCCCCGAAGACGACCGGGAACGTCTCATCGACGAACATCTGAAGGAGGTTGACAGCCTCCGCGAAAAGGGCGGAATCCGGCTCGATATCGAAGTCCTCTTCGCGCAGGCGCATAAGCCTCGGTGACACCGTCGCGCCAAAGAATCCGTCTTGCGCTTCCTGAAAATGAAAACCGATGAAAAATATGGGATGTGTCCCTAATTTTTATTTCGGGTCGTCTGCGGCTCTTTTTCGTGGGTTTTTTTGTTGCAGCGAGGGCGGCCTTTGGCTCAAAAAAGGGGCCTGCGGATGCGTCTTATAAAATTCTTTGACAAATGGAATAGTTCCATTTACAATATCCGAGATTATGAAAATCCATACCCTCGGCAAAGGCAGGATTGATAAGTTCCTACGACGGCTTATGAGCCAGAACGCGCGCGGCTCTGCCCCGAAGCTCGACGAGGTATTAAAGGAAATACTTATAAAAGCAGATGAATTTGTCCCGTCGGAGGCCGGTTCGGTCCTCCTTGACGACCCGTATATAAAGTCCGAACATATCGACGACCCCTTCAAGAACCAGCTTCATTTCGTGGCATGTTTCGGGCCGGTGGCCGAAAAAGTCCTGGGCATGACTATCCCCGCCACATACGGAATCGCCGGGAAGACATACATCACCGGACGGCCCTACATGAACGAAAACGGCAAGAAACACGAAGACTTACATGATGCGGTAGATAAAAAACTGGCCACGAAAACCCGCTCGATTCTCTGCGTTCCCATTGTGCTTGGCCGCTCGGTTTGCGGAGTCATAGAGCTTATAAACCGAAAGGGTAAAAGGAGTTACAGCAAGGACGAGATGAAGCTCCTGGAGATATTCGCGGGTTACACCTCCACCCTTATCCAGAACGCCCTCGACGCGAACAGAAACGAGGAACTCACCAAACGGGACGACCTGACAGGGCTTTTTAACGACCGCTATTTCCACCGGCAGCTATCCGAGGAACTGAAAAAGGCGAAACGCTCCGGCAGGCATATTTCCCTTTTGTTCCTTGACCTTGACAACTTCAAACAGGTAAACGACAGCTACGGCCATCTTGTCGGGAGCCGCACGCTGGCCGAGGTGGGACATCTAATCCGCGACGCCCTCGAAGGAGAGAACGCAAGCATAGTGCGCTACGGTGGCGACGAATTCGCCATAATCCTGCCCGGCAGATCCCGCGACGAGGCATATCTCCTTGCCGAACGCGTGCGGGGCGTCATACAGCACGCGGTCTTCCTGAAGGAAAAAATCCGTGGAGAGCAGCCTTATAATATCGCTGGAGTCATAACGTGCAGTGTCGGCGTCTCGTCTTTCTTTGAGGACAGGCTTGAGGGCGGGAGTCTGGAAGAAGAAAAGATTGCCTTCATCCGTCACGCGGACAAGGCGATGTACATTGCAAAGGAAAGCGGCAAGAACAATATCAGTTTCGGAGAGAAACAGGGCGGAAGCGTAGCCGCATCCCCTCACGCGGCGCGCAGGGCCGACTGGTAAGGCTGCGGCAGTAACATGTTTTATTCCCCCATCTTCCCGACCAGCACGCTGCTTCGCGCGTGTTTTACAACCCTCTGCGATACGTCCCCGATAAGTATTCCCCTGAGCCCGCGTATTCCGGACGACCCCATTACCGTTATGTCCGGGGCCATCTCGTCTATCGCAGCAAGTATCTCGGACTCCGGCACTCCAACCGTAACATGCTCCCGGACGTTCCTGAAGCGGTCACGGAGGGCCTTTGCGTCCTCCACGACATATCCTTCCGCCTGCTCCATCAGGTGCCTTCTCAGCTCCGTCATCATCGTGGATGTCTCGCTGTAGGGGTAATACTGCTCCGGAAGGCTCGAAACCTGCATGTCCGCCACGCTCAGCACGTCCACCTCCGTATCCGGCGGGAACGGGAGCTTCATAAAGAGGTCGCGCGCGAACCTCGCGTGGAGCGAGCCGTCCGTGCAGTAAAGCGCCTTCACGGGTCTTGCCGGTATCCTGTCCCGGACTATCAGGACGGAGCCGGCGCCGTGCCGCAGCACGTTATTGGAGACGCTGCCCAGCAGGAATCTGCCAAGCCCCGTATGTCCCTTGTGTCCCATGACGGCCAGGTCCGGCTTGAACTCCGCGATTATCTCCGTTATCTCCCTTGCAGGGTCTCCCTCGCGGACGACCTCCTTGGCGTCGAGACCCGCCTCCCTGAACTGCTTCGCCACGTCCGCCACGAGCTTCTTTGCCGCGGCCTTGCCGGCCTTGCGGAAGTCCCGGTTCGGGTCGATGGTGTCCGGCAGGACGAATTCCTTCAGCACGTGAAGGATTACGAAGCCGTCCTCCGGCTCGAACTCCAGGGAGAGCAGGAAGTCCATCGCCGAGCGAGAGGGTTCGGAGCCGTCGGTTGCAAAAAGGATGCGCATGGCCGCCTCAGATATTAATATATATTAAAAGTATAACAGATAAAAATTCCAAGACCGTATTTTATGCGGTTTTTTATAAGCAATAACATCGGTTATTGACTTAACTGATTTATATTACTATAATTTTTTAAACGGAGAATATATGGAGCAGCCGAGGCTCTTGATAATAGACGACGACCCGGAAATCAGCGGCTACATGAAGACAATGCTGACCCTGGACGCCCCGCACTTCCGGATAGACATACTCGAAAGCGCCCGCGAATGCCTTGAATACCTGAAAAAAAACGAGGTTGACTGCATCCTTTCCGATTACCAGATGCCGGACATGAGCGGCATGGAACTCCTGGAAACCCTCCGGAGCGGCGGCAGCGACATCCCATTCATCTTCATAACCGGCCAGGGTTCCGAGGAGGTTGCGAGAGAGGCGTTCAAGATAGGGGCCAACGACTACTTCACCAAGGACGTAGGCTTCGCCCATTTCCCCCGCATAATCAATTCCATCGAGCAGGCGGTAAAGAACCGGGAGGACAACCGCCAGAGGGCGCTCATGGTAAATGCCCTCAAGGATTCGGAGCGCCGCTACAAGGACCTGGTCGAGCTTTCCACGGATTTCATATACCGCTCCGACAGATACGGAAACCAGCTGTTTATGAACGACGCCGCATACAGGATGCTCGAGGCATCTCCGGAGGAGGTAAACGGGCAGCCCTGGCAGAAATGGATACATCCCGAAGACATAAAAAAGACCATAGAGGTTTTCGGGGAAATGATGGTGAAAGGCACGGACGCTTTCAATTTCGAGAACCGTTTCGTATCCAAAAGCGGGAAGATAATTTATGTCATGCACAACGTCCGGGTCTTGAGGGACGAACAGGGGACGATACTCGGCACTCAGGGCATCGCGCGCGATATCACGGAAAGAAAGCTCGCGGATCTGGCTCTCAAGGAAGCCCAAAAAGAAAAAAACGCGGTCTTTCATATGCTGACGCACGACATAAGAGGCCCCCTTTCCGTCATATACGGCTACTGCGACATGCTGAAAACCGAGGGCGGCGATACGGCAAAGATAATGGAGGAGGTTCAGAAGGCAGCAAGGAGGATCTCGCTCCTGATAGACGACATGCTTGCAATCTCCCGGCTCGAATCGGACGATGCGGGGCTTATACTACAGCCAGTCTTCGCCCTGGAGCTTATAGAGCAGGCCGTGAAGGACTGCGAGATGTTCGCGCGCGAAAGGCAGGTGGAGATAAAAATCGAGGTGGAACCGGGAACGCCGAAGATTTACGCCGACAGCGCGCAGATAAGACGCGCGGTTACGAACCTGCTCGCCAACGCCGTAAATTATAACAGGGAAGGCGGGACGGCGTTGATAAGGGCCGGAGGCGTACCGAAGGACCCGATGAAGATGTTCATAGAAGTGTCGGACGACGGGGACGGGATTTTCGATGAAGACCTGCCGCGCCTTTTTGAAAAATATTACCGCGGGAAGAATGCGGGCAAAAAGCGCGGCACCGGCCTGGGTCTTGCGATGGTAAAGGCGGCTGTGGACGCGCACGGCGGGAAGGTAAAGGTGTCGAGCAGGCGCGGCGAGGGCTCGAAATTCACCATAATCCTGCCGGTAAAGCCGGGTATTTCCTGAAGGGCGCGAGGCCCTTTTTGTAATGATTACGCGCCGATTATCCTTCGAGTGCCCGGCGCAGAAAGCCTTTGCCCGCTTTAAGCAGGCGCTCCGCCTCGGCTTTCGATACCCCCCTCGCAACCATCACACATGCGGTCTTTGGCCGCATCCCCGATTTTTTAAGGTAATCTTCCGCCTTCCCGGTATCGCAGCCCGTAACCGCCGATATGATATCCACCGCGCGTTTAACAAGCTTTTTGTTCGTCGGCATTACGTCCACCATCAGCTCTCCGTATACCTTGCCGAGCATGATAAAGGCGGCTGTGGTTATGCGGTTCAAGGCGAGCTTCGTGGCCGTCCCGGCGGCGAGCCTGCTGCTGCCGCGTATGACCTCAGGCCCGGTATCGAGGAGGATCACCCTCTTCCCCGCCCCTCTCCCATGGCAGGGAGAGGGGAGACAGGCAGATGCGCCGGAACTCTTCCCTCTCCCCTTAGCGGGAGAGGGATTGAGGGAGAGGGGGTTGCATATAATTATCCATGTCTCTGCGCCCCGTCTATCCGCCTCGGCGAGCGCCGCAAGGACATAAGGCGTAGTCCCGGATGCGGTTATGCCGATAACCACGTCTTTTTTGGTTGCCTTAATGCGAGCTATCGCCCTCTTGCCCGCCGCCTCGTCGTCCTCGGCCCCCTCGACGGCCTCGGTCAGGGCCCTCGTTCCCCCGGCTATGATGCCGATTACCTGCCCCGGCGCGGCTGAGAATGTCGGCGGACACTCCGAGGCGTCGAGCACACCCAGTCTGCCGGACGTGCCGGCGCCGACGTATATAAGCCTTCCGCCGGAGCCTATCGCCCTGGCGGCGGCTTCGGCGGCCCCTGCAATGGCCCTGCGCGCGCCCCTTACGGCCAGGAGCGCCCTTTCGTCCGCCGTGTCCATAAGGGCGAGGATTTCGGAAGGCGGCATCTGTTCCAGTGGTTTTTTCATTTAGAATTATTAGTACACTTTAATCGGTTTTTTAACAAGCGAAAAATTACGCGGATGTCCATTATGATTGACATACCGGGCCTTATTGTGTTAAAGTGTTTTAACTTTTCAACCGGCAGTATCGAAAGGTTTTTTTCTTGAAATATCCAGGCAGGGCGAGCGGGGCGGACGAGGGAGGCGGATTATCGTCCAGGCCCGGCTTTAAAAATCCGATTAAAAGTCTCCGGATAAAATCCGTTCTCATTCTCTCCTTTTTCTTCTTCCTGTCCGCCGCGCTGGGGTTAAAGCTCCTGGTGGACTTCCAGACGCGCCAGCTCCTGAATGAAGCCGACAAGGAGGCGGGGTCCCTCGCCTCGATGGTAAGCCAGAACATAATGGACGCCATGCTGAAGGGAAGTCCCTCCGAGGCATGGAAATCCATTCAGAAGACTGCGGAAGACGGCAGGAACAGGGCCTGGCTCACCGACTACACGGGCACGGTAATAGCGTCGTCCGTCCGGCAGGACGTAGGCAAAAGGGCCGCGGACCTCTTCGAGATAAAGCACGGCGGCATCTCCGACATACTGAAAAAAGGCCCCAGGGCCGGAAGCGGAGGGCAGTACATCCTCTCCCGGACGGTTGCGATACGCAAGAAGCCGCAGTGCGCGGGGTGTCATTACAGCAGCCCCGCCGTCCTGGGATGGCTCACAGTCGGCGTGTCCTACACCAAAACGCTGACGGCGCTCAACAGGCTCAAACGCCTCTTCGTCCTGGGCGCTGCTTCCCTCGGCGCGGTCCTGGCCGGCGTGCTGATTATATTACTGACCGGCACGGTCGTAAAACCCGTCCGGCGGATGACGAACGCCATACAGGAAGACCTGGACGAGAAGGTGAAGAAACTCACGTCTCTTTCCGACATAAGCCGCTCCATGAACATAATACACAAGCAGGGAGACCTCCTCCGGATGGTAATCCGGTCCGCGGTTCGGGAACTGGACGCCGACAGGGGCTCCGTAATGCTCCTCGAGAAAGAGGTTGACGAGCTTTTCATCCATACCGGGAAGGGCCTCTCTCCGGAGACGCACCGCAGGAGCCGCTTCAGGATGGGCGAGGGTATCGCAGGCTGGGCGGCCAAAAACAGAAACCCGGTGATGATAGAAGACGTCCTGGAGGACCCGCGTTTTATCCGCGGCAGGGGCTTCCCCGTCCACGCCTCGATGCTCTCCGTGCCGCTCATCGGCGCGAGTTCGGAGCTTCTTGGCGTAATCAACATCGAGCGCGGTCCGACAAGGCCGTCGTTCTGCAAAAGCGAGTTGGAATATCTGCTCGCCATCGCGGGCCAGGCGTCCGTCGCCATCGAAAACGTGGAGCTTATACAGAACCTTGAGAAAAGCTATTACGACACCATATCGGCGCTGGCCCAGGCGGTCGAGGCCAAAGACCCGTACACCCTCGGTCACTCCGACAGGGTAACGCAGTTCGCGATAGCCATCGGCGAGGACATGGGGCTCTCAAGGGAGGATATAGCTGTCCTCCGGTACGGGGCCACCCTCCACGACGTTGGCAAGATCGGCATAGACGAGGCGGTGCTGAACAAACCCGGCAAACTTACGACCGAGGAGTTTCTGCACATGAAGGAGCATCCTGAGATAGGCGAGAATATCGTCCGGGGGGTGGACTTCCTGCAGAAAATCCGGCCAATCATTCGCCACCACCAGGAACGCTACGACGGTTTGGGCTATCCGGACGGCCTGAAGGGCGATGAAATCCCGCTTATGGTCGCCATCGTTACTGTCGCGGACGTCTTCGACGCCCTGACTTCCGACAGGCCTTACAGGAAGGCGAAAACCACCGCCGAGGCGGTCGCGATGATAAAAGAGCAGTCCGGCAGGCAGCATAATCCAAGTGTGGTCGAGTCGTTTCTAAGGATATTCGAGGAAGAGGAGGCGCCGGCTCTCAGCCGGGGCGTCCAGGGCGTCTCAACCGCTTGATAGAGGATGGATGAGGAATTCGGGTTTGCGGCTGGATAACCTGCTTGATTATTTCAGGAATTTTAAGGGCGCGGTTGTGGCTTTTTCAGGCGGCGTGGATTCCTCCGTCGTTGCCGCCGCGGCGCATAAGGCGCTGGGCGATAAGGCAATTGCCGTGACCGTGGCCTCCGAGTTCGTGCCGGCCTCGGAGCTTCGGCAGGCGGCTTCGGTTGCGCGGGTGATTGGCATCCGGCACGACGTCCTGCGATTAAGCGTCCTGGAAGACGAGAATATCGCATCCAATCCCCCGGAGCGTTGCTATCACTGCAAGAGGGGCGATTTCGGCGCAATACTGGAAGTTGCGAAACAGCGCGGTTCCGACGTCTTCGACGGCACGAATGCCGACGACGCGAAGACAAGACGGCCCGGCCTGAAGGCCCTCCCCGAGATGGGAATCAGAAGCCCGCTCAGGGAACTCAACATAGGGAAGGACGAGGTCAGGGAGATTGCGCGGGGGCTGAAGCTTCCCAATTCAGAGAGGCCCTCGTCCCCCTGCCTGGCGAGCCGGTTTCCGTACGGGATGAAGATTGTCAAGGACGACCTTGAGCGCGTGGGGCAGGCGGAAGAGTTTCTCAGGTCGCTTGGGTTTTCGGAGCTTCGGGTGCGCCACCACGGGACTCTGGCGAGGATAGAGCTTCCCGCAGGCGATATGCCGCTTATCATGGCCCCGGAGCAGAGAGAAAAAGTTGTGGCAAAGCTCCTCTCCCTGGGTTATAATTACGTCGCCCTCGACCTTACGGGCTTCAGAAGCGGGAGCATGGACGAAGTCCTCCCGTCCTGAGATATTGCAAGCGGGCGGAAGACGCGCGACCACCTGTCGCCGCACCGGCCCGGACGGAGGAACTTAATGGTTTTAAAAAGTTTTTCGATATTTCTCGCGGCATCTCTCCTCATTGCCGTACCCTTTGTCTCCTGCGCAAAAAAAGAAACCGAAGAGGTCCCTGCGGGCAATACGTCCATAACGGATTTCCCGCAGGAGGCCGGGATGATGCAGTCCGCCCTGAAGAACGACCCGAAGAACATGAACATCCTCATCCAGATTGGGAACCTCTACTACGACTGGGGGCAGGACGAGGTTGACAGGGAGGGGAATTCTGCGCAGCCGTCCGACAAATGGACCCAAGGCATAAATTACTACGAGCAGGCGCTTGAGATAGACCCCGGCAACGTGAACGTCCGGACGGACATGGCGACGCTCATGCGCGATACCGGCCAGGTTGACCAGGCCATCACAGAGTATCGCACCGTCTTGAAACTCGACCCGCAGCACCCGCAGGCAAGGATAAACCTCATCCTGACCCTGGGCGAGTCGAAGCATGACTATAAGGACGCGCTCTCAGAATACGACAAGCTTATAAAGGAAGTCCCGGACCAGAAGAAAAACACGGAACTGAGCCAGGAAGTTGACGCATTCCGCCAGGCGATGAAGGAGGCCGGAAAATAGAACGGATAATCCTCCTCCTGATACTTGCCGCCTCGTTTTATTTCTTCCTCGGCAGGCTGCTTAACTACCTTACCGGCCACCATCCCGGCAGCGCATCCTCCGCCTCCGTCCCGCCCGCGCGCCGCCCGGAGGGCGACGAGATGATTCCTTGCATGCAGTGCAAGGTATACGTGCCGGTCTCCCGCGCCGTGAAGAAGACCTTCGGCGGCAACACGCTCCATTTCTGCTCCGAGGACTGCGCGCGACAATTCCTAAAGAGGATAGACCGCTGATGAACGAGCTTCGTTTCGGAGATTGCCTGGACGTCCTGAAAAAACTTTACGCCGAGCACCCGTCCGGCTTTATAGACCTGATTTATATCGACCCGCCCTTCAACAGCAATCGGAATTACAATATCCTTTTCGAGAACGTTGACTTAAGCGACGTGAAGGCGCAGAAAGAGGCATTCGCCGACACCTGGAGCAGCATCTCGTATCTGGATACGCTCAACGAAATAAAAGAGATAGACATAGACCTGTTCCGGCTTCTCGATGCGTTTAACGACATCAGAATCTCCAGGAGCGCTCTTTCCTACCTCACCACGATGGCGATACGCATATGGTACATGCACAAGGTCCTGAAGCCCACCGGGAGCTTTTACCTGCACTGTGACCCGAACATGAGCCATTACCTGAAGGTCGTGTGCGATTTGATTTTCGGAAGAGATAATTTCAGGAACGAGATTGTATGGAAAAGGACGCATTCTCACGGCAATGCGAAAAGATATGGCCCAGTACATGATATTATTTTCTTTTATACCAAAACAAATGTTTTCAAGTGGATTAATATTAAGTGTAAGCATGATGAAAAATACATAGACAAATTTTTTAAAAATATTGACGCTGAATCCGGAAGAAAATTTCAACCTATTTCTCTTACGGGTGCAGGTATCAGTAAAGGCGAAAGTGGAGGGAAATGGCGTAATATAGACGTTGCTTCCAAAGGAAGACATTGGGCAATCCCGCAAAATTTAATAGAGGAATTGGGAATTAAAGCTCGTGGAACTTTAAAGACGTTGGATGCCCTTGATGCGGCTGGTTATATTTATTGGCCTAAAAAGGGAGGTGTCCCCCGGCTCAAACATTTTGCAGATAAATTAACCGGCGTTTCTGTCCAGGATATATTTGATGACATTCATCCTATCTCTGCGCAGGCCGCGGAGCGCCTCGGCTATCCAACTCAAAAGCCGCTTGCCCTTCTTGAGCGCATCATCACTGCGAGTTCCAACGAAGGAGACCTTGTCGCCGATTTCTTCTGCGGGTGCGGCACGACCGTCGCGGCGGCCCAGAAGCTGAACCGCTCCTGGCTCGGCGTGGATATTTCGCACCTCGCCGTCCGGCTTGTCCTGAAACGCCTCAAGGATACCTACAAGGAAGACTACAGGGAGGTTCTGAAAAATATAGACATCGACGGCTTCCCAAGGGATATTGCCTCCGCGAGGGATCTCGCTCTTACGGGCGGCGGCAGGATAAAATTCCAGGACTGGGTTGTCGAGGTATTGATTGGCGGCGTGTCCAACCCGAAGAAAACGGGCGAAGGCGGCGAGGACGGACACTTTACCTTCCCTGTCTCTCCGCAA
Organism: Nitrospirota bacterium; assembly: GCA_021789495.1. Taxonomy (GTDB): domain Bacteria; phylum Nitrospirota; class JACRHJ01; order JACRHJ01; family JACRHJ01; genus JAKAHE01. The sequence continues at coordinate 15,411 of JAJYJM010000003.1, read as the reverse complement.
AAGAGCGGAGTCGGCATCATTGAGGTAAAAAGCGGGAACGCGAATATCGCGAGCCTTCGTTCGTTCATAACGTCCGTAAAGCAGAAGAAGGTCGACATGGGCGTATTCGCATGTTTCGACGAGAAAATAACGAACGGCATGAGGCGCGAGGCGAAGGAGGAAGGGACGTTGCCGAACTTTTCAAAGGTGGACAGGGTTCAGGTATTGAGCATCGAGGAACTCATGGACGGCAAAGAAGTGCAGTTGCCCGGACGCGGCGATTTCAATCACTTCAGATCCGCTGCAAGATACAAGGAAGATTTACACGAAAACGGCGAACTTTTTTAAACGAACGGAGGGGAATTTTATGTCCTTTGAGCGCGATTTGATCCGCTTCCCGGAGGCGGTGGACACCGAAGACTACGTTATCGCAACATACTACCTCGAAACCCCGATGGACCTGTACCGGGCCGCGAACGCCTTCGCCGCCGAGCAGTCCACCGGCACGTGGCAGAGAGTCGGATACGAGACGGACGAAGTCCGCGAGAAGCACGGAATCAAGGTGCTCGGCATATATCCCCTGCCTTACGAGCCGCAAGGCCCCAACCTTCCGACCGGCACGAAGATGACCGAGTTCGGCGCGGGTTCCGGAAAAATAAACGCGGCGGTGCTCCGGCTTGCCTTCCCGCACATAAACTTCGGGCCGAAGATACCAAACCTTTTAACGGCAGTCGCGGGTAATTTATATGAGATGGGCGCGTTCACGGCGATTAAGCTTATCGACCTGGAGTTCCCGAAATCGTTTCTGAAGGACTTTACCGGCCCGCGCTTCGGGATAAAGGGGACGCGGGAGCTTGTCGGCGTGCATGGCCGACCGCTTGTCGGCGCGATAATAAAGCCATGCGTGGGGATAAGCGCAAAGCAGATGGCGGAACTCGCCTATCAGGGCGCCAAGGGGGGGCTGGACTTCATAAAGGACGACGAGCTTATCGCCGATACGTCGTATAACTCCATGAAGGAACGCGTGAAGGCGGTTACGCAGGCCCTGAAGCATGCGGAGGAGGAGACGGGCGAGAAGACCATGTACGCCTTCAACATAACCGACCGCATGGACAGGATACGGGACCTGCACGACATAGTCGTCGAGGGCGGCGGGATATGCGTTATGATAAACGCGGCTACGGCGGGCCTTGAGGCCATGCGCGAGCTTGCGGAATATACGAAGGTGCCGATTCATTGTCATCGGGATTTCGCTCCGATGTGGGCGCGCTCGCCTTATCTCGGCATAAGCTTCTCCTGCCTTACGAAGCTCTTCAGGCTCTGCGGGGCAGATCAGACGCACTGCGGCGCCATATCCGGGAAGCTCTACGAGACGGACGAGGAAGTCCTGGGCAACATGCGCGCCTGCGTCCACGGCTTCGGAAATATCGGCGAGACCATGCCGGTATCCTCCGGCGGACAGTGGGCGGCCAAGACGCCCATAAACAAACGGAAGATCGGCCACCTGGACTTTATACACCTCTCCGGCGGCGGGATATACGCCCATCCGGGCGGGGCCGAGGCCGGGGCCAGGAGCGTGCGCGACGCCTGGGACGCGACGCTGAAGGATATACCCCTGGAAGAATACGCCAACGACCATCCCGCGCTAAAGCAGGCGATGGAACATTTCGGCAAACCCGTGTATTAAAATTGGCATCAGACCTCGGAAAAGATTTAATCTCGCTCCTCTCGCCGCAGGAGGTGGTATCCGGGCCGGAGGCGGCGGTACTCTACGGCGGAGATTCCACCCGCATATCCGGGCGTCCCGAAGCCGCCCTGCGGCCAGCTTCCGCTGAATCCATCCGGCTTGTCATGGAATACGCGGCGAGGGAGCGTGTCGCGGTAACGCCGCGCGGGGCGGGTACGGGGCTTTCCGGGGGGTGCGTCCCGGCAGAGGGCGGCATCGTCGTATCCACCGAGCGGCTGAATAAAATAATCGACATAGACCAGGCGGACTTGATTGCCGTTGTCGAGCCGGGGGTGATAACGGGGGCGCTTCACTCGGCGGCGGAAGGTTTGGGGCTTTTCTATCCGCCAGACCCCGGCAGCTCCGCATTCTGCACGCTGGGCGGGAACGTCGCCGAAAACGCCGGGGGACTCCGGGGCCTGAAATACGGCGTCACGCGCGATTACGTCATGGCGCTCGACATCGTTCTCCCGGACGGGCGGACGTTCAAGGCCGGGTCCCGGACGCGGAAGAACGTAACCGGCTACGACATGGCCCGGCTTTTCACAGGCTCGGAAGGGACGCTGGGGTTTATCACAGGCGCGGCATTGAAACTCATTCCGCTCCCGGAGGCGAAGGCGGGCTTCCTTGCGGCGTTCGATACGCTTGAGGCGGCGTCCGAGGCGGTGCTCATGATCATAAAATCCGGCATCACGCCCTCCACGCTCGAGATAATGGACTCCGTGACGCTCAAGGCCGTGGCGTCGTTCAGTGGCAGGAACGACCTGGACTACGGCGCGCTTCTTTTGATAGAGGTAGACGGCTCCGAGGCAGACGTAGCCCGGCAGTCCGGGAGGCTTCTGGACGCGCTGAAGAATTCGGGCGCGAAGGAGCTCCGGCAGGCAAAAAACGCGGCTGAGCAGGAGGATATCTGGGCGGCGAGGCGCTCTGCTCTTACGGCCCTGGCGAGGATTTCGCCCTCCGTAATCCTTGAGGACGCCACCGTGCCCAGAAAAGAGATTCCGGCAATGATCAGGGCGATTCGCGCTATCGCGGAGAAATATGGTCTTCTCATCGGCACGTTCGGCCATGCGGGCGACGGAAACCTGCACCCGACGATAATCACGGATTTGCGCATCGAGGAAAATAAAAATAAAGTGAAGGCCGCCGTGGGCGAGATATTCGATGCGGCGCTCAAACTTGGCGGGACGCTCTCCGGCGAGCACGGGATAGGGATTATGAAGTCGGACTACATGGAGCGGGAGCTTGGCGCGGCGGGAGTCGAAGCGATGCGCAAGATTAAAGACGCGCTGGACCCGCAGGGGATTATGAATCCGGGGAAGATATTTGTCTAACTTAACTAATCTCTCCTCCGAAATCTTCAAGTGCATCCGGTGCGGGGCGTGCAGGGCGGTATGTCCGACGTTCGGCGAGGAGCTTAGCGAGATCGCCGTCGCGCGCGGCAGGATGGCGCTCATCGAGGCCGTGATGGGCGGCGAGCTTGCCCTCACTGACGCATTCGAGAAGGCGGTCTTCAACTGCGCGATGTGCGGGGCCTGCAAGGCGAATTGTCCCTCCGGCGTGGACGTGCCCGCCATTATCGAGGCCGCGCGCGCGGAGCTTGTGGAGAAGAAACGGAGCGAGGGGCTTGTCCGTTTCCTGGCCCGGAAGTCCCTCAAGGACAAGAAGTCCCTCGACCGGGCGTTTTCCCTCATGGCCCTTGGGCGCGCGGCATACGGCCCGCTTGCGGCGACGCCTCTTGCGAAATATCTCCCTTATCAATACGAGGACTTCAAGCGCAACTTCCCGAAGATTCCGCGGAAGCCCCTGTCGAAACGCATCCCGCCGGTCTCCCGCATCCGTCATGCAAAGGGGACGGTTCTTTTCTATGCCGGGTGTGTCATAAACTATGTCTATCCGGAAATCGGCGTTGCGGCGGTCAAGATATTGAACCACGCGGGCTACGATGTCGCGTTCATAAAGGAAGAACTCTGCTGCGGCAAGCCGCTCCTGTCCCTGGGCGAGACCGAGGCGTTCCGCTCCGTCGCCGAAAGGAACGTCTCCCTGCTCATGGGCGTGGAGGCGGACTATATCGTATCGGCATGTCCCACTTGCTCCTTGACATTGAGGGATGAGTATCTTAAAATTTTGCCCCAATCGGATAATGCCGCCGCAATGGCCGCGAAGGTGCGCGACATAAACGAATTTCTCCTGCACGAGACCGATTTCATCGCAAGGCTCGACGCGGCGGAGATGATTATCACATACCACGACCCGTGCCACCTGGCGCACGGGATGGGGGTAAAAAAAGAACCGCGCGAGCTCCTCGACGCGGCGACTCTCGGCGGGCTTGTCGAGATGGAAGAGGCTTCGCGCTGCTGCGGGTTCGGGGGCAGCTTCAGCTTCTTGAACTACGAGCTTTCCGGCAGGATTGCGAACAGGAAGGTTAAAAATATTATAAAGACCGGCGCGCCCGCGGTCGTTACGGCGTGCCCCGGATGTCTAATGCACATAGGTGACGCACTTAGACAATCCGGCGCGGATGCAGTCGCTTTCCATACGCTTCAGATATTCGAGAAGGCCATCAAAAAATAAGGGGGAATATACGCATGAAATTCTTTATCGATACCGCAAATGTTGAAGAGATACGCGAGGCCGTTAGCCTCGGGGTGATAGACGGCGTTACGACGAACCCGTCGCTTGTCGCGCGTGAGAAGCGCGATTTCCGCGAGCTTATAAAGGAGATATGCGCCATCGTGGACGGCCCGATTTCCGCCGAGGCCGTGAGCCTCAATGCGCCGGGGATGGTTGCCGAGGGCCTGGAGCTTGCGGGAATTGACAAGGACAAGATTGTCGTGAAGATACCCATGACGAAGGAGGGCCTGAAGGCCTGCAAGCAGCTCTCCGGCATGGGTATCAAGACCAACGTGACGCTTATATTCTCGCCCTCGCAAGCGCTCCTTGCGGCAAAGGCCGGCGCGACATATGTCTCTCCCTTCGTCGGGAGGCTCGACGACATCTCGCACGACGGCATGGACCTGGTCGAGAAAATCGTAACGATATTCGCCAATTACGATTATGCCTCGGAGGTCATCGTGGCGTCTATCCGGAATCCCCTGCATGTAATCGACGCGGCGCTGATGGGCGCGCACGTGGCGACGATACCGTTCTCCGTCATTGATGCCCTCGTCAAGCACCCGCTGACGGACATCGGCATCCAGAAGTTCCTTAAGGACTGGGAAAAGGTGCCGAAAGGCGTAAATGTATAAATTAGGAAATGGGCCGACCAGAGCCTGCCCTGAGCGTAGCCGAACGGGTGTCGACCCGTACAGTTAAGGTAAAAATGCCAATCTACGAATACAGATGTCCCCGGTGCGGGGAGGAGTTTGAAAAGCTGGTCTACGGCGGCGCGGAGGTAGTCTGCCCGAAGTGCGGCTGCGCGAAGCCGGACAAGAAAATGTCCGCGTTCGGCATGGCGGGCCAAAGCGAAAAGGGCGGCTCCCTTGCGTCATCCGGCTCGTCTTGCTCCGGGTGCAGCTCGTCGTCATGCGCGAGCTGCAAGCCGTAAATCCTGCCGTTTACCCTAAAAAACGGGGACTACAAAAATAGGCTGGTTCAAGCGTGCGGGGGCGGAAAATAATATCAAAATCCCCCCTCAGATACGGCCATTTTCTGCTATATTAAATTCTGTTCACATCCCACAATATCCGGAGGCACAAATGGACTGGCGCGACGAGGCCTGGCGGGAAGGGCTAAAGATAACCCTCGATTACAACTCCGTAACCAGCCGTTTTATCGGGGAAAACGGCATATCTAAAAAAGAGATTGATGCGCTCCTGCCAAGGGCGCGGGAGGCCCGCGAGGCGCTTTCAAAGGGTCGTAGCGAGGGAATCTACCCGTTCTTCGACCTCCCCTACCAGGACACCTCGCTTATAAAACTGCTCGCGGACGACATAGCCAAGTGGGCGGAAAATTTCGTTTTATTGGGCATCGGCGGCTCGGCCCTGGGGCCGATTGCCCTGCACACGAGCTTGAGGCACCCATATCATAACCTGCTTTCGCGCCGGGGACGCGGCAAACGCCCCAGGATGTTCTTCATGGACAATGTTGACCCGGACGCCTTCGGCAGCCTCATTGAGCAATTAAACCCTGAAAAGACAATGTCTTGCGTCGTTACAAAGTCCGGCGGGACAGCCGAGACGATGGCCCAGTTCATGGTCGTGCGCGCTATCATGCAGAAGGCGCTCGGCAAGCGAAAACTTAAAAAACACTTCGTCTGCATAACCGACCCGGAAAAGGGTAACTTAAGAAAAATCGTGCAATCTGAAAGGCTTACGTCGCTTGATGTCCCGCCGGGCGTGGGCGGGAGGTTCTCGGTCTTTACGCCTGTCGGGCTTTTCCCCGCGGCGGTTTCGGGGATTGACATCGACGAGCTTTTGGCTGGCGCGGCGGACATGGACAGGCGGACAAAGGAGCAAAATTCCCTTGAAAATCCGGCAGATATGCTTGCCATGCTGCAATATCTCGCGGACCGGAAGGGCAGGCATATCTCGGTTATGATGCCTTATTCCAGCGCGTTAAGGGACGTTGCGGACTGGTATAGGCAGATATGGGCGGAATCGCTCGGTAAACGCCTTGATTTAAAAGGAAATATCGTGCATACCGGCCAGACGCCCGTGAAGGCGCTCGGCACTACGGACCAGCACTCGCAGGTCCAGCTCTATATGGAAGGCCCGAACGATAAAATCTTTATTTTACTTAGGGTTGAGAGCTTCGCACGCGAGCTGCCGATACCGGAAATATATAAAGATATTGATGGGATGGCATACCTGGGCGGGCATACGATGGCGGAACTTATCAACGCGGAGCAGGCGGCGACAGAGACAGCGCTGGCCAGGGCCGGTCGGCCTTCCATGACCATCCGCATACCGGAGGTGCGGCCCTTCACGGTGGGCCAAGTCCTTTATTTGCTTGAGGTTTCCACGGCTATGGCCGGAGGGCTTTACGGGATTAATCCGTTTGACCAGCCGGGCGTGGAGGAGGGGAAGATCCTGACTTATGCGATGATGGGCAGGCCCGGTTTCGAGGAAAAACGGGCAGAGCTCGAGAAGCTGAAGAAAAGTCCGGAATACGTTATTTAGGGATCATTGCCGGTAAAATATATTTAAATATCAATTGGTTACGAGACTGGAATCCTCATATCAATTATTATTTATAAATAGTCCAACTCCCTGCAAATTAAGGAAATCCCCCCTTTTTCCCGTAAAAAAATCGCCCCTTCCCCGCGCCCGTTTTCCGGCTTGAAACCCGTCCGTGGAGACCCTTTTCAGGCCCGTTTTCTATGCCGGGGGGAAATTGTGATTTTTATAAATTATTGCTTTAACAATCATCTGGTTCGGGAATCAATCCGGAATTGCTATTGACAACGAACTTTTCCGACCAATTAGGCTTACTCTTGGAGTCTGGGGTGATATTATAAGTAAGTAATATCGAGCTTTCCGGACGTCGCCCGATTTTGCAGCTGCACCACTTATGGGGCGAATTTAAAGCCGCCCGATGAATCGGGCAACTACAAATTAGGGAACGGCGGATTCTTCGGCGGGACACAGAATGACAAGGCGTGAAAGTCGCCGGGTTCCCGCTCTCGCGGGAATGACAGGGCCGGGCGCAAGTGAACTTATGCCCCTGCGCGTCCTTTACATTCTCCTTGCCAAGCCGGTATCCTTGAAGTAAAATACGCGGTAATGAGGAAAATATTCTTTTTATCGTTTCTGCTGTTTGTCTTTGCTCTTCCCTCCGCCGGTTTCTGCGCGAACCCGAAGCTCGTTATCTTTCCTTTCGAGAACAACGGCCAGGCGAAGGACAGGGGCCTGTCATCCGGCCTTCCGGTCATGTTCTTCACGAACCTCGCAAAGATGAATAACATCGACATCATGGACCCGCAGGTGGTGTCCGAGGCGATTTACCGCCTGCCGCTTACCGGAGGCGCGCCCACGGTGGAGGACTCCCTGAAGGCTGCGAAGAAGCTGGGCGCGGCATACGCCGTGACGGGGGATTACGTGATATTCGGCGGGCGGTTCAGGATAGACGTCCGGGTATATGACGTAAAGACCGGCGCGATAAGGTTCATAGACAAGGCCCAGTCTACGGAAGACACCATGTTCGACGATGTGGACAAGCTCTCGAACAGGATAATCGCGGCCCTGGCGGGAGTTCTCCCGCCCGTTCCGGGTGAGATGCGGGTAAGAACCGAACCTGAGGGCGCGACGCTTTACGTCGACGGGGACAAGGCCGGGACGACCCCGCTTTCCGTAAAGGACCTCAAGGCCGGGATGCACAGGATAAGACTTCGCCTGTCCGGGTACCAGGAATACAAACAGAAGGTCGAGATTGAGAAGGGGAAGACGGCGGAGGTCAGCGTGAAGCTTGTCCGTCTTTACGGAGGCGTGCGGATATGGTGGAGCCGGCTCCCCACCAGCGACATCTCCTTCGGCAATCGGACAATCTCCATTGGCCGCTTCCAGAACATATACCTCGCGTCTAAGTTCTGCCGGAACTTCCCGGCGGGGGATTACACGGTCGCCGTGCGGATGCCCTACAAGGAGGAGTCCTCCTGGAACCCCACGCCCACATGGAAGACCTATTCCGCGGACGTCACCATAACTCCGGGCGAGGTGACGGACATTTTTATAAATAACAACCTGTACTCGCCGGACATACAGGTGGGCGCATGCGGCGGATGCGCATCGGGCTGGGATTTTACGATAAAGATGTCTTGGTACGAGATGAAGTGAGATGTTAAAAGTCCTCTCGATCAGGAACTTCGCGATAATCGACAGGCTGGAAATCTCCCTCACCGGCGG
>JAJYJM010000003.1:0-6764 GCA_021789495.1 Nitrospirota bacterium | reverse complement strand
CAGGAAATAGGCGAGCGCCTGGCCGACATACACGGCCAGCACGACCACCAGTCGCTCCTGAAGGCGGACAGGCAGCTTAAACTCCTGGATGAATTCTGCGCGGCGTCGGAGCTTTATTCGGCGTATATCGGCAAATACCGCGAGCTTGCGGAATTAAAAAATAGTTTGACCGGCCTCGAAGCTGGAAGGCGGGAGCGCGAACAGAGGCTCGACATGCTCCTGTTCCAAAGAGACGAAATCGACAAGGCGGCGCTTTCGGCCTCCGAAGAGGACGAGCTTAAATCCGAGCGCGCAAGGCTTATGCACGCGGACAGGCTCCGGGCGCTCTCCGGGGATGTCCTTGCATGGCTTAAGGACTCGGACTCCCCGGCGCTTGCGGCGGTGGGCGAGGCCAAAAAAGCGGTTCGCGAGATGCACGCCCTTGCCGGTTCACTGGAGGAGAGCTTGAAGCTGATAGAGGGCGCGGAGGTGTCCATCGGGGAGGCATGTTCCGCAGTAAGGGATTTCGAGCGGACGCTCGATGCGGACCCGGAGAGGCTGTCCGTCGTCGAGGAAAGGCTCGACTTAATATCGAGGCTTAAGAAGAAATACGGCGGCCAGTCTACCGGCGGCGGCCAGTCGGGGACGATAGAGGACGTCCTTGCATACCGCGAGAGTATCGAGGAGGAACTCCAGGCCATGAGCGGCAGGAAGGAAGACTTAGACAGCCTTAAGGCGAGAGTAGCCAAGTCCGAAGCTGCGCTGCTGGAGCTTGGCCGGGAGCTCTCCGGGAAGCGGAGGGCCGGGGCAGGGGAATTCGGCGAGAAGGTGCGCTCGGAGCTTGCCGAACTCGGCATGGAGAGGGCGCAGTTCAGGGTGGAGTTCTATCCGCAGGAAAGGCCGTCTCTGCACGGGATGGAAAAGGCGGAGTTTCTGTTCTCGGCAAATCCCGGCGAGGGGGTGAAACCGCTTGCGAAGATCGCCTCCGGCGGAGAGATCTCCCGCGTGATGCTCGCGCTGAAGGTGATACTCTCCAACGCGGACAATGTCCCTACTCTGATATTCGACGAGGTGGACGCAGGGATAGGCGGCAAGACCGCCGTCGCCGTGGGCAGGAAGCTGAGGGAGGCGGCCACGAACCGCCAGGTGCTCTGTATAACGCACCTGCCGCAGATTGCGTCCCAGGCCGGGGAGCATTTCGTTGTGGAGAAGAATACGGACGGCAGGAGCACGAAGGTATCCATACGCAGGCTCAGGAAAGACGAGCGCGTGCGGGAGGTGGCCAGGATGCTCGGAGACGACGAATCGAAGGCGGCTTCGGCCCATGCGGCGGAGCTTGTGAAAAGGGGGGGCGGTGTTGTCTGAGGCGATTGTGGACAGGGAACTTTGCAAGGGCTGCCTTTTGTGCACGGCCATGTGCCCGAAGGGTCTTTTAGAGCGGGGCGGCGAGTATAACAGCTTCGGGTTTTACGCCGTTCTGGCCGTAAGGCAGGAGGAATGCACCGGCTGCGGGATGTGCTCGCTCATATGCCCGGACGGCGCGATAGAGGTTTTCAAGTAATGTATTCGAGGAAATATTTAAGTCTCGCAGGTCTTCTCTTTGTTTTCGTGTTCCTGGCGGGCGCGAGACCGACGATTATGGGTTTTCCCATAGGCGCCGTCACGGAGATCGACAGGAAGGCCGGGATCGTGTGCGTGGACATAGGCAAAAAAGACGGCGTCCTGCCGGGCATGACGTTTTTAATCGTCACGGAGTCCGGGCAGGAGGCGGCGAGGATTACGTCATCCGAGATGTATTCCGACATGTTCTGGAGCGCCAGGCTCCCGCTTTACAAGCTGAACAAGATAACCGTCGGGATGCAGGCGCGCTGGCTCCTTACGCCGGAGATTGTCGCGCTGAACCGCGCCATGAAGGCCGGTTCAGGCCATGCGTACAAGGACTTCCTTGCGCGTTTCCCGAAGAGCGGATTCATCGCCCCGCTCCTCCGTGAGCTGCCGGAGAAAAAACTCAAGGAGATAAACCCGGACTACTACGCCGCGTTCAAGGCCTATACGAAGGAATCCTTCAGCAGGATAATAAAGAAATATCCCGGCACCGGGTTTGCCCAGGCCGCCGCAGACGAGATAAAGTCGATAGACGACTACGACAAGGAACAGAAAAAGATAGAGGCCGAACGCGCGAAGCAGGCGGCGGCTGCCGAGGCGGAGGAAAAGAGGCAGGAGGCCATCGAGGAGAAAATCAAGGCGCAGCAGCAGATGGCGCAGGAGAAGGAGTATCTTGGGAAGCTGAGGAACAATTCGAGTTCCCCGGTGCGGTTCGTATTCAAAAGCCCCAGCGAGATACCCGCGACGGTCGTCCCGGCCAATTCCAACATGGACGTAAGGAGCTATCCGGGCAGCTTCGAGTATGACGTCTACAGCGTTGACGACACGTCCCGGACAAACCAGACTGCCCAGGCCGGCCAGATGAGCCAGCCGGGATTTCCCGGCGATAATGCGCCGGGAACGCAGCCTGGCGAAGGGACGCAGGCGAGCGGGACGACGCCGCTCAAGACCGGGACTGTGGACGTGCAATTCGATTTTTGGGAGGCGGATTATCCATGAGTGTAAAGACCGTCCTTTTAAAGGGCAACGAGGCGCTGGCGGAAGGCTCCGTCCAGGCGGGCTGCCGGTTCTTTTTCGGCTATCCAATCACGCCGCAGAACGAGATACCGGAGTATATGTCGAGGAGGATGCCGGAGGTGGGCGGCGTGTTCCTGCAATCCGAGAGCGAGCTGGCGGCGATAAACATGGTCTTCGGGGCCTCCGCCTGCGGCGCGAGGGCGATGACTTCGTCGTCGTCCCCCGGCATAAGCCTGAAGCAGGAGGGCATATCCTTCCTCGCCGGGGCGCAGCTCCCGGCGGTTATCGTGAACGTCCAGAGAGGGGGGCCGGGGCTCGGCAATATCTCGGCGTCCCAGGCGGATTACTTCCAGGCCGTGAAGGGCGGCGGGCACGGGGATTACCACATGCTCGTATACGCCCCCGCGAGCGTGCAGGAGGCATACGACCTTGCGATAAAGGCGTTCGAGAAGGCGGATGAATACAGGAACCCCGTCATGATACTTGCGGACGGCGTCCTGGGGCAGATGATGGAGCCGGTGAAGCTTAAGACGCCGAAGCTTAGGAAGTTCGAAAAGCCCTGGGCGCTTACCGGGTGCGAAGGGCGGGAGCCGAACGTCGTGAAATCCCTCTTCATGGGCGACGGCGAGCTTGAGAGGATGAACTACGTCCTGCACAAAAAATACCAGCGCATGAAGAGAGCCGAGACGATGGCCGAGGAATTCATGCTTGACGACGCGGAACTTGTCGTTGCGGCATACGGCATCGCCGCGAGGATAGCGAAGTCTGCGGTTCGTGAGATGAGAAACGCCGGAAAGAAGGTGGGGCTTATCAGGCCGGTTACGCTCTTTCCGTTCCCGGAAAAGGCATACCAAGGCGCCGCACTCTTCGCGAAAAAGTTCCTGACAATCGAGATGAACCTGGGGCAGATGGTGGAGGACGTGCGCCTCGCCGTAAACGGGAAGAGGCCGGTGGAATTCTACGGCAGGCCGGGCGGCGGCGTCCCGACTCCGGGCGAGCTGTACAAGGTGATGATGAAACACTATCCGAAGGGGCTGAAGAAGAGTTAAAGCCGCTGGGTTCCCGATTAAAGCATTCGGGAATGACGAGCGCGTTTTTCAGACTGTCATTCCAGCGAAAGCGGGAACCCAGTGACTTTCGGTTGATTACCTATATAAGCGAGAGAGAACCGAAAAGTTGAAACTCGGCGAGGCGATGGTAAAGGGGGGTCTTATCACCGGCGAGGCGCTCGCTCGCGCGCTGGAGCGCCAGATTATCTTCGGCGGCAGGCTCGGCACGAACTTGGTCGAGATGGGCGCCATATCCGAGGAGAACCTGGCGAAGTTCCTCGGCAGGGCGCTTAACGTGCCGTATGCCGGCCCCGCGCAGTTCGAGAACGTCATGCAGGACGCAATCGACTCCGTAACGGCGGAACAGGCCCGGAAATATACCATCTTCCCGCTCAGGAAGGAGCGCTCGAAGCTTCACCTCGCAATGAAGGACCCGAACGATTTCGCCGTGGTGGACGAGCTTCGCTTCCTGTTCGGGATGGAGATACGGGAATACATCGCCTCGGAGATAAGGATTTTCTACGCCCTTGAGAAATATTACGGCATAAAGCGGGACTTGAGATACGTGTCCGTCCTGAACGAAGACGACGCGTGGAGCGCGAAGGCCGGGACAAAGGACACTTCCTTCGTCCCGGAACCGCAGGAGGCAAAGGAACCTGCCCCCGCCGTCTCCGAGCCGGGGCCGCCCGAATATGCTCCGGAACCGGAGCCTGAGCCGGTCTACGTTACGGCGCGGGACGCCGCAGGGCCTGTCTGTCCCGACGCATCCAGCCCCGCCCCGGTTCTCGGACATCCCTCTCCGTATGAGATGCTCGCGGCGCCTTCGGACAGGGACAGCGTCGCGTCAGCCGTCGTCGCGGCGTCCATTGAGAAGCTGTCGCGCGCGGCGCTTTTCAAGGTGAAGGACGGGATACTGACCGGCTGGAAATGCGTGGTTTCCGGAGAGGCGGCGGATATTTCAAAGCTCGGCATGGCCGTCGCCCTTCCGGGCATATTCAAAGATGTCGTGGAAGGGAAATCGTTCTACAAAGGCCCTGTCGCGCCCCTGCCCCAGAACGAGATACTTCTGAGCGCATTGGGCCGGTCGACCGGGTCTGCGGGCCCGATGGAGGCCGTGGCGTGTCCGCTCGTCATAAGGGGCAAGGTCGTGGCCGTCCTTTACGCGGACAACGGCCCCGGTTCCGAGACCGGCTGCGATATTGATTTCTTCGCGTCCCTTATGGCGAAGGCGTCGATGTCCCTCGAAATACTCATCCTGAAAAACAAGATACTCTCCTGATGGCGCAGAAGCCCGTCTCTCTGCTCCCGGCCATAACCGGCATGAGGCTCGACGTTTTCCTGGCCGGTTCCGGCATAGGCCTTACGCGAAGCCATGCCCGGAAACTCATAGACGACGGCCTGGCAGTGATCTCGGGAAGGCCCAGGAAGGCCAATTACAGGCTCAGGCCGGGAGACGTGGTTGACGTGACCGTGCCGGAGCCGGAAGAGCCGCAGGTCGTCCCCGAAGACATACCGCTCGACGTGCTCTACGAGGACGAGGACATAGTCGTCGTGAACAAGCCCGCAGGTATGGTCGTGCACCCCGCCGCCGGGAATTACTCCGGGACGCTCGTAAACGCGCTCCTGTTCAAGTATGGCAGTCTTTCTTCCGTCGGCGGGAAGTTCAGGCCGGGGATAGTCCACAGGCTCGACAAGGACACCTCCGGCGTGATGGTGGTTGCGAGGAACGACAGGGCGCACCATAACCTCGCCCGGCAGTTCAAGGCGCATACGAACATCCGCGAATACGAGGCAATAGCCATCGGGACGTTCAGGGACGCCGAGGGCACCGTGGCCGTGGCAATCGGGCGGCACGTTACCGACAGAAAGAAGATGTCGCCCGTTACGTTCCAGGGGAAAAACGCCATGACGCATTACAGGGTAATCGAAAATTTCAAGGGCGCGGCGCACGTGAGGCTCCGGCTCGCCACAGGCAGGACGCACCAGGTCCGTGTGCACATGGCGCATATCGGACACCCGCTCGCCGGGGACAGGGTCTACGGCGGCCCAGGCGCGGCGAAGCTACTCGGGATGCACATACCGCGCCAGATGCTCCACGCGGCCCTGCTCGGCATTATCCACCCCTCGACCGGAAAATACATGCAGTTCGAGAAAGAGGCGCCGGAGGACATGGCGAGGGTTCTTCAGTTCTTGAGAAACGCCTTTTAATACCAGCCTTTATTCAAAGATTAAAACATTTTAATAATATTCCTTGACATTTGGAATGCGGGAGTAGTAGTATCCCGTATATTTTTTAATTATTTTGAGTTATAGGGAAAAGGAGAGTGTCATGAAGATGTTCCGGAAGTTCCTGGGTATTGGTTTGGCGGTTCTAAGTCTTGGATTTTGCGCGTTTCCGGCCTTCGGGGAACAGTGGTCTACGGTAATCAGGCCGGAGGTGAACGCCGGGACGGGCACGGCGGATTACTCGCTGGATATGTTTGCCCCGGTCTGGCAGGACAGCTCGTCGCTCATATTTTTTGATCCACGTTTCAGGATTAACCCGGCCCTCAACAACGAAAACGAGGTCAACCTTGGCCTTGGCTACCGCAGGCTCATAATGAACGACGCCTGGTTTGTCGGTGGGAACGTCTTCTTCGACACCACGGACAGCGCGAACAACCACAGGTACAACCAGGTAGGCGTGGGGCTGGAGGCAAGGTCGAAGTGGATAGACGCCATACTTAACGGCTATATCGTGACGGGCAATTCGGTGAACCGGCTAACCGGCCTCGACAGGTACAGCCTGGGCGAGGACGCCCTGCTGCGGCGCAACGGCTACGAGGAGGCGATGTCCGGCATGGACGGCGAGGTCGGCACGGCCATACCCGGCATATCAAACTATATCGAGACGAGGGCCTACGTCGGCGGCTACTGGTGGTCGTCCAAGGAAGCAGGGGACATAACGGGCGTGCGCGCCAGGGTGCAGGTTGACCCCGTCCCGCTCGTGACCTTAAACGGGATATACTCCTGGGACCACGTCAACCAGTCCGACTGGCGCGGCGAAGCCTACCTGAACATACCCTTCTCGGTCGATAACCTTGTAAAGGGGAAGAACCCGTTCGCCGGGCTTAA
>JAJYJM010000024.1:21085-33706 GCA_021789495.1 Nitrospirota bacterium | reverse complement strand
GGACTTAGGATCCGGTGGGCAACCATGGGGGTTCAAGTCCCCCCTCTCGCACCAGTTACTTTTCTTTCGTGAGAAAGAAAAGTAACCAAAAGAAAGCGGGACAAAAAAGCCAGTCTTACTTGAACTTAGGGGGACATAGCCACATGAAATTCGAGATGGAAGAGCTTGCAAAGACCAGGAAGCGCCTGAAGGTCGAAATATCCGCCGAAGACATAAGCGCCGCGCTGAACAAAGCATATGCGGAACTCAACAAGTCTGTTAAAATAGAAGGTTTTCGCCCCGGACACACCCCCAGGGGGATACTTGAAAAAAAGTATGGGAAGAGCGTCGAGGCAGACGTCCTGGAACGGATAATCCCGCTTAATTACTTCCAGACCGTCCGGGATGCGGGCATTATCCCGGTGGACGAGCCCAAGTTCGCCGAAAGCGATTTCAAGATTAAAAAGGGAGAACCTGTCTCTTTCACCGCGGAAGTGGAGGTGCGTCCGGAGATTTCCTTGAACTACAATGAAATAGAAGTCCCCGAAGAGGAGCTTACCGTCTCGGACGAGGAGCTTTCCTCGGCCCTTGAGGAGTTGCGGGACGTAAATTCCACGCTGGAGGCGGTCTCCGAAGACCGTCCTGCGGCAAAGGGCGATTTCGCCGTGGTAGACTTTGAAGGGTTCATAAACGGGGCTCCAATACCGGGTGGAAAGGCTGAAAATTACCCCCTGAACATAGGCTCCGGGAGCTTCATTCCGGGCTTCGAGGAGCAGGTAACGGGTATGAAAAAGGGCGACACCAAGGAAATTAACATAACGTTTCCTGAAGGTTACAAAAGCGCGGACCTTGCCGGCAAGGAAGCGGTCTTCAAGATAACCCTGAAAGAGATAAAAAAGAAAATTCTCCCTGAGCTTGACGACGAATTCGCAAAGGATACGAGGATTGCCGAAAGCCTGGGCGAGATGAAAGCGAAGGTGCGCGAGGACATCCTGAACATAAAGCGCAGAAACCAGACCGAGATGCAGAAAAGCAAGATAATGGAAGAGCTTGGAAAGCGGCACGATTTCGAGCTGCCGCAGTCCCTGGTGGACAGGGAGACAGGCTCGCTTAAAGCTGGTAAGCGCCGGGAGCTTCTGTCCTCCGGACTGAAGCCGGAGGAGGCCGGGGCCGAGATGAAGCGCTTCGAGGAAGAGGCCCGGAAGATGGCCGCCGAGAAGGTTAAGGTCTCCCTAGTGCTTGCCGCAATATCGGATAAGGAAGGGGTCAGGGTTTCGGACCAGGAGCTTGAGCAGGGCATACAGCGCCTGGCGGCCCAGACAGGATACAACCCCAGGGATTTAAAGGAACTTTACATGCGGCGGGAAGGCGGCATGGAGGCACTCAGGGGGATGCTTGGCGAGGAGAAGACGCTTGAGCTTGTGCTCTCGCAGGCAAAAAAAGTTAAAGCCGCCTGAAAGTTTACCGAAATTTCTTTTTTAAGGTAAAATTAAATCAGGCAGCCGTTGCTTTTATACATGAATTGGTTTAAAATACATTAGGAATTATTTTCAATTAAAAATTCCCATTTTCCGGAGGGTTGAATGCTCATTCCGTATGTCATAGAGCAGACGGCGCGGGGCGAGAGGGCCTATGATATTTATTCCCGGCTGCTCAAGGACAGGATCATATTCCTTGGAACCGCAATAGACGACGACGTAGCCAACGCCGTAATCGCCCAGCTCCTTTTCCTCGAAGCGGACGACCCGGACAAGGAAATTCACCTGTATGTCAACAGCCCCGGCGGGGTGGTAACAGCCGGACTTGCGATATTCGACACCATGAACTACGTCCGCGCGCCGGTATCCACGATATGCCTCGGCCAGGCTGCCAGCATGGGCGCGCTCCTCCTGGCCGCAGGCGAGAAGGGCAGAAGGTTCAGCTTGCCGAATTCGCGGATTATGATACATCAGCCTTCGGCTGGATTCCAGGGCCAGGCGACGGACATCGACATACACGCAAGAGAAATTTTGAGGATGAAGGAGGCCCTGAACCAGATTCTCGCCAGGGCCACCGGCCAGGACCTCCAGAAGATAGCCATAGACACCGACCGGGATTTTTTCATGAGCGGTATGCAGGCGAAGGAATACGGCCTTATCGACGCCGTTATCGAGAGGCTTCCGGAGGGGCCGGGGAAACTGTAAGACATTGCCTCCTCCCCACTCCCCCCTTCGCGTGGGAGGGTCGGGGAGAGGGGGATCATAGCAGCACCCGTAGTAATACATGCAGTAGGAGGTTTTTTACAGATGGAGAAGAAAACGGATAACGACAAGGCTGTCCATCATTGTTCTTTCTGCGGAAAGAGCCAGGACGAGGTCAGGAAACTTATAGCCGGCCCCACAGTCTTTATCTGCGACGAGTGCATAGAGCTTTGCAACGACATTGTGGCGGAGGAATGGGACGAGGAACGCGCCGCAGGGCAGCCCAAGCTCCCCAAGCCTGCGGAGATAAAGCGCTTCCTGGACGAATACGTCATAGGCCAGGAGCGCGCCAAGAAGATTCTCTCCGTCGCCGTGCACAACCACTACAAACGCATATCGACACCAGTTACAGAACTGGACGATGTAGAGCTTCAGAAATCCAACATCCTGCTTATCGGCCCGACAGGCGTGGGGAAAACGCTTTTGGCCCAGACCCTTGCCCGGATGCTCGACGTACCCTTTACAATTGCCGACGCAACCACTCTCACCGAGGCGGGCTATGTCGGCGAGGATGTCGAGAATATAGTCTTGAAGCTCCTCCAGGCGGCGGATTACGATGCCGAGCGCGCGCAGAGAGGCATAATCTATATCGATGAGATAGACAAAATTTCCCGGAAGTCGGAAAATCCGTCCATCACCCGCGACGTCTCCGGCGAGGGCGTCCAGCAGGCGCTCCTGAAGATTATCGAGGGCACCGTGGCCTCCGTACCGCCGCAGGGCGGCAGGAAGCACCCGCACCAGGAGTTCATACAGGTCGATACCTCGAACATCCTCTTCATCTGCGGCGGCGCGTTCGTGGGGCTTGAAAAGATAATCGAGCACAGGGGCGGCGATAAGGTCATGGGTTTCGGCGCGGAGGTGCACTCCAAAAAAGAGAGGAAAATCGGAGAGATACTGGCTCAGGTGCAGCCTGAGGACCTGCTGAAATTCGGCATGATACCGGAGTTCATAGGCAGGGTGCCGGTTATCGCAACTCTCGTGGAGCTTGACGAAGAGGCCCTGGTCCAGATACTCACCGAGCCGAAGAACTCGCTAATCAAGCAATACCAGAAGCTTATGACGATGGAGGGCGTGAAGCTGCGCTTTACGGAAGGCGCGATGAAGGCCATCGCCAAGAAGGCAGTCCAGAGGAAGACCGGTGCCAGAGGCCTCCGGGCGATACTCGAAGAGGTGATGCTCGACCTCATGTACGACGTGCCGTCCCAGCAGAACGTCAAGGAAGTCGTGATAAACGAAGAGGTCATCAACAGCCGCGAACCGGCGATACTCCTTTACGAAAAAGAGGAAAAAGAGGCGTCGTAAGCCGGCGCGGCGGGTGAGGCAAGCAACAAAATCGCATGGGCCGGCTGTAGTGTCGGCCCTTTTTATTTCTCTTTTTATCCCACGCATTTGACTTTTCGTCTGTGCCCGCTATACTCTTTCCAGGACGAAATTCCTGTTGCTTCCCCACAATTAATCGAAAAGGAGAGAAAATGGACAGGAGAGCATTCTTAATGACTGCGGGTCTTGGCGCAGCCGGTCTGAGCCTGGCGGGCGAGGCGTTTGCCGCCACGGAAATTTTCCCGGTCAAGGTAGACAGTACCCTTTTCAAGGATATAAACCGCGCAAAAAACCCTGCGAAAGAAACTGGACTTGAGGAGCTCCATGTCCCGGTGATAAAGGCGCCCTCAAAGGTAACCGCGGGGGAGCCGTTCATGGTCGAGATAAGCGTCGGCGAGAAGCCGCACCCCATGATGCAGGCCCATTATATAGAGTTCATAGAACTGAATATCGGCAACGAACCCGCAGGCGTTGCCAATTTAAATTCCATGGGCTATGTAAGACCGAAGGTGTCTTTCAGTATCGTTTTGACAAAGGAATCCGCCCCCGGCGGCAAGGCCACACTCGTTGCGCACGAGAGGTGCAACATCCACGGCTACTGGGAAGGAACTAAGGATATTGAGGTAGTCTGAATTATCCCGCCGCTGCAGGCCGGGCGGGGATTTACATCTTGTCGGCTTACGGGCGTTTATATGCGAAGGGCCGGCCATAATGGCCGGCCCTTTTGTTTCCAACGGTTAGTTCTTCGCGGTTTAAGCCGCAGCCTCCGCGTCATTGCCGAGCATGGCCTTCAGGTCGGCTTCGGGAGTGGTTATCGGCATTATGTTGAACTTCTCCACCAGCACCCCGGCGACGTTCGGGGAAAGGAACGCCGGGAGCGACGGACCTAAGCGGATGTTCTTTATGCCCAGGTGCAGGAGTGTCAGGAGTATCGACACGGCCTTCTGTTCATACCACGAAAGCACGAGCGATAGCGGCAGGTCGTTTACGCCGACTCCGAAGGCTTCGGCAAGCGCCACGGCAATTTTTATCGCGGAATAGGCGTCGTTGCACTGGCCTATGTCGAGGAGCCTTGGGATCCCGTCTATGTCGCCGAATTCGAGCTTGTTGAAACGGTATTTCCCGCAGGCAAGCGTCAGGATTACGGAGTCTCTGGGCGCGGCCATCGCCAGCTCCGTGTAGTAATTCCTGCCGGATTTTGCGCCGTCGCAGCCGCCTATCAGAAAGAAATGCTTTATTTTCCCCGCCTTGACAGCGTCTATTACCTGGCCTGCGACGCTCATTACGGTATTCCTGCCGAAGCCGACAAGAACGGTCTGTTCGGGAACGTCTTCGTCAAATCCCGGAGCCTTCAAAGCGGCCTCGATAACGGGCGAGAAATCGGCGTTGGTTACATGCCTTACTCCAGGCATCGCAACTAACCCGGTCGTGAATATCCGGCCCTGATAGCTCTCGCGGGGCTTCTGGATGCAGTTCGTCGTCATCACGACGGCGCCTGGGAAGGCGTCGAACTCCTTTACCTGGTCCTGCCAGGCCCCGCCGTAATTCCCGGCCAGGTGCGGGTATTTCTTGAGCTCAGGGTATCCGTGCGCCGGGAGCATCTCTCCATGCGTGTATACGTTTATTCCCTTTCCCTCGGTCTGCTTCAAAAGCTCTTCGAGGTCTTTTAAGTCATGTCCGGATATTACTATGGCCTTGCCCTTAACCGGGGTTACCCTGACCTTCGCCGGGACAGGGTGACCGTATGCGCCCGTATTCGCGCCGTCAAGAAGCTCCATCGCCCGCAGGTTCACAGCCCCGGCCTGCATGGCCAGCTCGAAGAGCCTCTCCATTGTCTGTTCTTCTTCCGCAAGGTAGCTCATGGCGTCGTGTATGAAGCGGAAGACCTCGGCGTCCGTCTGTCCAAGGATGCAGGCATGGTCGGCATACGCGGCTATTCCCTTTACGCCGTAGGTAAGAAGCTCCTGGAGAGAGACTATGTCCTCGCCATATTTCTCCTTGCGGGCGGAAATGGACGGCCACTTGTCCGGAGCGACTTCTTCCGGCTTCCTGTCCCCGGTCTCGTACATAGCCTTTGCCTTCGCCTTCATCTCGCCGGCCTTTTTAAGCCAGTTTTCGAGGCGGGCAGGGTCGAAATTTACGTTCGTGAGCGTGGAGAAAAGAGCCTCCGCAACGAAGACGTCAATCTCTTCGTCCCTCTTTCCCGCCTTCGCGGCACGGGAGGCATACTGCGATACGCCTTTAACAGCCGATATTAACTCATCCTGCAGAAAGGCCGTGTTTTCGTCCTTGCCGCATACTCCCTTGACCGTGCAGCCCGTTCCCTTCGCAGCCTGTTCGCACTGCCAGCAGAACATTCCCATGCGCAATCTCCTTTGTTATGGGTTAAATTTTATGAGATATTAGCACGGAAGGCGCCAGCCTGCACTGAGCGGGCGTCAATAAAAAACATGATAGATGTCAATAAATCAGGGGCGTGATGGAGGATGTGGAAATTGTTTGCGGATCATCCCTAAGAAGGCGGGTTGGCTTGCTGGTTGTCCATGTGCCTTATTATCCGGCCTTCGACAAGATATACGACCATCTCCGCTATATTCGTGGCGTGGTCGGCTATCCTTTCAAGGTATTTCGAGATGTAGGTTATTCTTATCGCCCTGGATATGGAGTGCGGGTCTTCTATCATAAACGTCAAAAGTTCCCTGAATATCTGCTTGTTCAGCTCGTCTACGAAATCGTCCTCGTCAAGCACCGACCACGCCAGCTCGGAGTTCCTGTTGACAAAGGCGTCGAGAGCCTCTTTGAGCATATTCCTTGCGGCCTTGGCCATCCTGGGTATGTCGATGTAGGGCTTCAGTATAGGCTCCTCGTTCAGCTCCAGCGCGCGCTCCGACACGTCCACCGCGAGGTCTCCGATTCGCTCTATGTCCGTGACAATCTTCATGGCCGTGGTGATAAAGCGCAGGTCTCCCGCCTCCGGCTGCCGGAGCGCCAGGAGCCTTATGCACTCCTCGTCTATCTCCACCTCCATGCGGTTTACCTCGTGGTCGGCGTCTATGACCTTCCTGGCAAGGTCGTTGTCCCGGTCAACGAGGGACTTGATGGAACGCGCGACCTGGGCCTCCACGACCGAACCCATCGTCAGGAGCCGCTCCTTCAAATCGCTAAGCTCTTTTTCAAGTATTTTGCCCAAGTTATTTTCTCCTTATCCGAACCTGCCTGTTATGTAGTCTTCCGTTCTCTTGTCCGACGGGTTGGTGAAAATCTTGTCGGTCGTCCCGTATTCTATCAGACGCCCGGAGAGGAAGAACGCGGTCCTGTCGGATATCCTCGCCGCCTGCTGCATGTTGTGCGTAACCACTACTATTGTATACCGTTCCTTGAGGTCGGTAAAGAGGTCTTCTATTTTCGCCGTGGAGATAGGGTCGAGCGCGGAGGCCGGCTCGTCCGCGAGCAGCACTTCCGGCTCCACCGCCAGCGCGCGGGCTATGCAGAGCCTCTGCTGCTGTCCTCCGGAGAGGCTTACGCCCGGCTTGTTAAGCTGGTCCTTGACCTCGTCCCAGAGAGCCGCGCGCCTTAAGTATTTCTCCGCTGTCTCTTCAATCTCGTGCCTGCTCATCCTTTTGTTCAGTATGATGCCCGCCACCGCGTTTTCCTTGATGGACATGGTGGGGAATGGATTGGGCTTCTGGAACACCATCCCCAAGCGGCGCCTTATCAGCACCGGATCCACGCCGCTTCCGTAGACGTCCTCGCCGTCCAGGATTATCTTCCCGTTTGAGTACGCCCCGCGTATCTCCTCGTGCATCCTGTTTATGCACCTGATAAAGGTGGACTTGCCGCACCCCGACGGGCCTATTATAGCCGTAATGGAGTTCTCCGGTACGGCCATGTTGATGTTGTGCAGGGCCTGGGTCTTTCCGAACCATGCGTTTAAACCTTCTACGGCAATCTTGTCAGCCATTTCGTTTGAACCCTTTCCGCGCAAGATAAAGCCGGGCCGAAATATTCAGAATAAGGACCATGCCGACCAGCACGAGCGCCGCCGCCCACGCCTTCTGCTGCCAATCCTGGTATGGCGAGATGGAGTAATTGAAAAGATCCACGGGAAGGGTCGCCATAGGCTGGCCCGGATTAAAGTTCCAGAAAGAGTTCGAGAACGAGGTAAAGAGAAGCGGCGCGGCCTCGCCGCCGACCCTCGCTATGGCGAGTATTGTGCCCGTAACCAGACCGCCGGAGGCCGTTTTCAGGACTATGCTCAGTATCGTCTTCCATTTCGGGACGCCCAGGGCGAAAGACGCCTCGCGCAGCGTGTCGGGAACTGTCCTGAATATCTCTTCTGAAGAACGGATGATTATCGGCAGCATCAGGAGCGCGAGCGAGACGGAGCCGGAGAAGGCCGAAAACCTGTGCATTCGCGTTACAACGAGCGCATAGGCGACTATGCCGGCGACTATCGCCGGAACCCCCGCGAGGACGTCGGAGACGAACCGGACGGTGGAGGCAAAGAACCCCCTGCCGTAT
Source organism: Nitrospirota bacterium (assembly GCA_021789495.1). GTDB lineage: Bacteria > Nitrospirota > JACRHJ01 > JACRHJ01 > JACRHJ01 > JAKAHE01. The sequence continues at coordinate 25,646 of JAJYJM010000024.1, read as the reverse complement.
TCAGAGAGATATATCGCCGTCGCTATCCCCACAGGAATGGCCATCAGGGCCGCCATGCCGACGACTATAATGCTTCCGACGATGGAATTGGCAAGCCCGCCCCCTGGGACGCCGACGGGGGTTGGGAGTTTCGTGAAGAAATCGAGATTCACGGCGGATATGCCTTTTATGAACGTATAGCCGAGTATCCAGAAGAGCATGGAGACCGCCGCCAGAGCGGCAAGGATAGACAGGCCGAGCATCATCGTACCGAAGATCTTTCGCCTCATATATCTGAAGTCCGTCTTCATATCCTCGCCCCTCCGGAGAACCGGTTCATGCGGAGCATCAGAAGCTTTGCGAATGCGTTTATAATGACGCTTATCACGAAAAGTATGAGGCCAAGCTCTATGAGCGCAGAGATCTGGAGTTTGTCGAATGCCTCAGTGAACTGGTTCGCTATGGCGCTCGATATGGTATAGCCGGGGTCGAGCAGGGAGAGCGAGAACTGGGGCGTGTTGCCGATTACCATCGTGACGGCCATCGTCTCGCCCAGGGCGCGCCCAAGCCCAAGCACTACGGCGCCGAGTATTCCGGAACGGCTGTTCGGGACGACGACCTTCGATACGACCTCCCACCTCGTCATGCCGAGCGCCAGGCCGCCCTCGCGCTGGTTGGCCGGGACGGTATACATTACGTCCCTCGAAATGGAGGAAATGGTCGGGATTATCATCACGGCCAGAAGGAGGCCGGCATTCAGAAATCCGAGTCCCAGTGGATAGCCTTTGAAAAACGGCAGCCAGCTTAAGTTGGAAAGCGGTGGCTCTATATATTGCTGAAGTATGGGCGAGAGCACGAAAAGCCCCCACAGGCCGAATATCAGGCTTGGGATTGCCGCGAGCAGTTCTATCAGAAAACCTACCGAGCTCCTGAGCCAGGCGGGCGCAAGCTCAGAGAGAAATATGGCGATGCCGAGGCTGACAGGCAACGCGATAAGCAGGGCAATAAAGGAAGTATAAAATGTCCCCCAGATAAAAGGAAGGGCCCCGTACACCTTCTGCACGGGGTCCCATTCCTTCGACACCAGAAACTTAAGCCCGAACTTCTGAAACGTGGGTTCCGAGGCGCTGAAAAGCTCGTAGACCACCAGCGCCGATATGAGCAGCACCGACAGGGAGAAAACCCCCGTCATGCCCATAAAGATTTTTTCGGGACTTAGTATCTTTTTCCTGCTCAGCCTCTCAGCCAAACCGTTCCTTCTTTATCTTACCTGCCTGTTAAGCTCGTTTAAAATCCTCGACTTGAGCTTGGCGGGCAGGGGGACATAGTCCAGCGACAATGCATCTCTGTCCCCGTTAGTGTAGGCCCATTTGACATAGTTCTTTACCGCGGCGGCCTTGGCCGGGGCAAGGTTCTTAGGAATAAGCATGAAGGTGAACCCGGCTATGGGATAGGAGTTCTTGCCGGGAGAGTTCGTGAACTTGATGTAGAAGTCGGACGGGATCTTCGCGTGACCGGCCGCCTCCCTGGCATTTGCAAGGGTAGGATACACCCAGTTGCCGCTCTTGTTCTTCAGGGCCGCGTAGGTCATGCCGCTCTGGAGGACGTAGGCAAGCTCGACATAGCCGAACGCGCCGCGGGTCTTCTGTATCGTGCCGGCGACTCCCTGGTTCCCCTTGCCACCCAGGCCGACCGGCCAGTTGACGGACGTGCCCGACCCTACCCTCTGCCTCCATTCCGGGCTTATGTCGCTCAAGAACCAGGTGAAGATGTTCGTTGTCCCGGAACCGTCGGAGCGGTGTACGACTATTATCGGCATATTGGGGAAGTTCATGCGGGGGTTAAGCCTCGTTATCTCCGGGTCGTTCCATTTCTTCACCTTGCCGAGGTAGATGTCGGCTATGGTGGAAGGCAGAAGCATCAGGCCCGTCCTGATGCCGGGAAGGTTATACGCTATCGCCACTGCGCCGCCGACTGTCGGGAACATGAAGAGGTTGTTCTTCTTCTGATCGGCGGCCTTCAACGGCGCGTCGCTGCAGCCGAAATCCACCGTCCTGGACTCTATCTGCTGGATCCCGGCGCCGCTTCCTATGGCGGCATAGTTTATCTTCGTCCCTGTCTGTTTCGCGTAAGAGTAGAACCACTTCGAGTATAGCGGATACGGGAACGTCGCGCCAGCCGCATTAAGCGTCATGGCGGAGGCGGCAGAGACAGATGCGGCAAAGAGCATCGCCGATACCGCAATCATCAGAATCTTCTTCATTATAACCTCCTGTCGCTTTCTTTTCAGTGGAGAAAGCAACTAAAAAAAGCGTGTCTTGAAAACAGAAACTGTTACATAATCCCCTTAAAACTGTACCTGCAAGTCCAACTTCGCAAAGTTGCTGTCGAGGTAGGGACTTGCCGTCTTCTTCAGCGCCGTGCCGGTGATGGTCCTGTCGTTATCCAGCACGAACATGACGTTTTTGTTCAAGTCGTAGGCCACACCGTATATCCACCTGGTTACCGTTGTGTTCGGCGCGTTTTCGTCGTGCCTGAACTTGTCGAAGCGTCCCAGTATCCTTATAGGCTTCCAGAAGGGCATCCGGTACCAAGCCATAGTGGAGAAGCCCTGGCCCTTGATGTTGTTTACGCCGGTATGGGTAAGCTTGGCCGGGTCTATGCCGCTTGTCCAGTCGTATTCGCCCGCCAAAAAGGCGTCGTCGTGGTACTTGTACTCCGCGTAGGCGATATACCTGTAGTTCTTGTGCAGGAAGTCCTGCTGCGAAACCTTGGCATACCCGGAGAACTGGAGCTGTTTCAGGGCGTCTACCTGCGGCACGGGATTAACGGTAAGCCTCGCCTCGATGGCCTTGTATTTGTTAGCCTCGGCTGCGTGATAGCCTTCGCCGTCGTCCACGGAGACCTGCCAGGAGCCGTAGCCCTTGGGAAGCGGCCCGCGGAAGTCAAGGCCCAGGTCGCCCGCGTTTATGTAGCCCTCTTTCTCTATCAGCATGTTGTCAATTACGCGGAACTCCCATTGTCCTTCCTCGTAGTCCAGCCACGGCGTCTGGAACTGGCCCATCTTGACTTCCATGCCGGGGTAGAAATTAAGGAACTTATGAAAATCGACGTAGTAGTATTTCAGCCTGTACGCCAGGTCTCCGTTGTTGTTGTCGCCTGGGGCGATTACCCTGCTCAAGTCCGATGTGATCCTGACGCCTATCTGAGGGGTCAGGTCGGCAAAGACGTTTAAATATCCCCTGTTAAGCACGAAGGCGTTCTTGGGGTCCTTGTGGCCATTATCGGCTGTCCGGTCTTCCTTGTCGAAGTTATAGTAATACTCGCCATACATCAGGCCGCCGATCTTTATCTTCGGATAGGTCTTGGCCTCTTTCTCTCCAACGGCGTTAGTTACGGCGTCCTTGAATGCCTGACTGCTGTAATCACTGGCCGGAGCGGGCGCGGCCTGCGCGGGCGAACCTTGAGGCGCCGTCTGAAGCGTGGACATGTCCACGGGAACCCTGCCCTCGCCCGGCTTGGTGAATACCTGGCCGGTATTCGGGTCCTGCCACAACACCGGGGACTGACACCACCCCGATGCCGAAACCGATAAGAGGATCAACGCGAAAATCGTCGCACTCAAATACTTCTTCAATTTATCATCCCTCCTGTTACAAAATTATTACAGTTATGTTGCAAATCCGTTAAATCCGCCCCCGCCTTGCCTTTTCACCCCCTTTCCAAGGATTTCGGGCGTAAGGATAGCAGGTAATTGTTACAGTGTTATTAAAGGTATTTTAATTTTTGATTACAGGGAAGATTTAAAGGAAAGCGTGACTTTCGTTCCCCTGGAGCCTGCCGACAGGCAGGAGCTGTTCGACAGACCGACAGGGCTTTCGATATTGAAGCTTCCGCCGTGGAGCCTCACGAGGTGTTTGACGATTGCGAGGCCCAGGCCAGTGCCGCCAAGCTCGCGTGAGCGCGCCGGATCCACCCTGAAGAAGCGTTCTCCCAGTCTCGGCAGCATCTCCGGCGGGATTCCGGGGCCGGCGTCGGTTATGGAAACCTCCACATCGCCGCTTCCGCCGCCAGGCCCGGCTTGCCGGCCGGCTCCGGCAACAATAACACTTTCTCCGCACGGAGTGTATTTTACGGCGTTATCGAGGACGTTCAGAATTATCTGGTAGAGCCTGTCCCTGTCGGCCAGGGCGGGCGGCATATCGCCGGGGAATTCAAAAACCAGTTTTATGCCCTTTTCCTTTATTTTCGGCTCAAGAAGCGCCGCAGCCTCAGCCGCCACATCCTTAAGCGAGACTGGCCCCACAGTGAGCCTGATTTCGCCAAGCTCGATTCTCGAAAGTGTCATCAGGTCTTCCACGAGCCTGGAGAGCCTGCGGGCGTTGGATTCGATTATCCCAATAAATCTCGCGGCCTTTTCCTTTTCGTTTATCGCGCCGTCCATCAGTGTTTCCGCAAAGCCCTGTATTGCGGAGATAGGCGTTTTAAGCTCATGGGTCACGTTGGCCACGAAATCCCTGCGCACCCGCTCAAGCTGAAACATCCTCGTGACGTCGTGCAGGACAATGACTATCCCCGAAAA
>JAJYJM010000024.1:0-20985 GCA_021789495.1 Nitrospirota bacterium | reverse complement strand
GCGGTCTTTATAATGACTGGGTTCTCCGGGTCTTCCTCAATTTTCGCCCTGAGCCGCCGGATATGGACGTCCACCGTCCGAGGCTCTACGAACTGGTCGTCCTTCCAGACATTGTCGAGGAGTTTCTCCCTGGGGATTACCCTGCCCCTGTTCAGGGCCAGGTATTTAAGGAGCTTGAATTCCGTGGGCGAGAGGGTGAGCGGTTTCTCATGCAGGTAAACCTTGTTTTTATCCAGGTCTATCTTCAGGCCGCCTGCCTTTATGACCGCCGGCGCATGACCGTTTGCAGAGAGCCTTCTCAGCACCGCCTTCACCCTTGCCACAAGCTCCCTGGGCGAAAAGGGTTTAGTTACATAATCGTCCGCGCCGAGTTCCAGCCCAAGCACACGATCGAGCTCTCCGCCCTTGGCCGTGAGCAGGATTACGGGAATGTCCTGGCTCTCAGGCTTCTTCTTAAGCTCCCGGAGGACTTCCAGGCCCTGCATACCCGGAAGCATTATGTCGAGGATAATGAGGGACGGGGATTCTTTTCGGGCGATTTTAAGGGCGTCAAGGCCGTTACCAGCCGCGGCTACCTTGTAGCCCTCCTTTGCGAGGTTGTATTCGACCAGTTCAAGCAGGTCTTTCTCGTCGTCCACCACAAGAATGTTCTCTGACATCTTCCATCTCCTTAATGTTTTTACCGTCTTACTCTATTATATTTCGTTTTTTTCGTCCAATAAAAAAGATAAGTTTCATTAGAACTTAATATTTCTTTAATCAAACTGCAACAACTCTCTGCTTTAATGTCGCCCATGATACTCTTCAGAAAGACGGTTGACATAATAATAAAGCTTATTATCCCCTTCGTCATACTCGCGCTTATGATAGGGGTAGCAAGGCTTGTGCTGGACCTGGGAGACGTCTTTGCGAGCCGGTCGATAGACCAGGCGTTCGACATGATAGTCACAAATACGCTTTCGATGTTCGTAGTCGTGGAACTCTTAAAGAGTCTCATCGGATACTTCGAGATCCAACGGCTCAGGATAACTTTCATCATAGACGCCGCAATCGTCTTTATCCTGAGGGAGATAATGATAGGACTTTACGGCCACAGCCTGTCGGCTCTTTACGTGGGGTCGCTGTCGCTCCTGCTTCTTACAATGGGCGCGCTGAGGACGATGGCGGTCATGTATTCTCCGGACAGGTTAAAGGAGTATTCCTGTGATGATAAGCAAAATCGTGCTGTATGACACGCTTCTGGTGCTGGGCCTGCTGGCTGGAATAATGTTAATAGCTTTCCACTGGGGCCATGCCTGACGGCGTCCAGGGAAATTTTCTTCCTGATCCTGCCGCGGGAAAGGAAGACGCCTCGGCCCGCGCTGGTTCCTCCCTCCGGCGCGGGCAAATTTTCTTTGTCCATTTGTAACCAGCCGGTCTTCCGCGCCGTCTATAAATTCGTGTCGAATGGATTTCTTCCAAATTTAATAGTAGATTCAAAGGCTTTTTAGTATAATGAAATTTTACCCGCCTATAGAAAATAAAATCGAGCAGCGAGGTATGCTTCAATGTCCGAACAGGGAAATACAAGTAAAATAAACGAGATAGGAAACGTTAAGCCTGATTCGCCTTGGAAGAAGGCATTTTTTTTCCTGACCGTATTGTGCCTGACGGCAGTCGGAATATACACCCTGGAACGCTCCGGGGCTGCCAAAAAAATGCCAAAACCAACCGCCCGCCCGGCGGCTGTTTCGGTGGTTCCGGCAAAAAAAGGCAACATAAATGTCTATATTTCCGGCCTTGGCTCTGTCGTCCCGCTAAATACCGTGACGGTCAAAACCCGCGTGGACGGCCAGCTGATGAGTGTGAACTACCGCGAAGGCCAGGAAGTGAAAAAGGGAGAGCTTTTGGTCCAGATAGACCCTCGGCCTTTTCAAGTTCAACTTATCCAGGCCCAGGGCCAGATGGCGAAAGACAAGCAGTTCCTTAATAACGCGAAAATAGACTTGAAACGCTACAAGCTCTTGTGGTCCCAGAACTCCATCCCGAAACAGCAGCTGGACACGCAGGCGGCCCTGGTGCGCCAGTACGAAGGCGTGGTTAAGTCCGACCAGGGGGCCATAGACAATGCAAAGCTCCAGCTTGTATATTCCCGCATAACCGCGCCGGTTAGCGGGCGTGTCGGGCTCAGACTTGTCGATCCCGGGAATATAGTCCACGCGACCGATACGACCGGCCTTGTAGTGATAACGCAGGACCATCCGATAACGGTGGTCTTTCCCATCGCGGAGGACGACCTGCCCCGGCTCCAGGCGCGGCTCAAGAGGGGCGGGCGCCCGCTCGTGGACGTCTACGACCGCGCGATGCAGCACAAAATCGCTTCCGGACGCATGCTTACGCTCGATAACCAGATAGACCCGTCTACCGGGACGGTAAAGGTGAAGGCGATTTTCGACAATTCAGGAAACGAGCTCTTCCCAAACCAGTTCGTAAATGCTTCCCTGCTCGTCAAGACCCTGCGCGGCATCGTGGTAATACCGTCCGTCGCTGTCCAGAGGGGGAGCAAGGGCGAGTATGTCTATATCGTCCGGCCAGGAAACATAGCCTCGATGCGGCCTGTTACCACAGGCGAAACAGAGGGCGGAAAAATCGCGGTTACCTCCGGTATCTCGCCCGGCGAAATCGTCGTTACGGACGGAATGGAAAGGCTTAAGGACGGCAGCCCGGTAGAGATAATAAGGAAGTAATGAACATCTCTCGGCCGTTCATAACCCGCCCGGTTGCAACGACGCTCCTGATGATAGCCATACTCCTGGTCGGCGCGGTGGCATACCGTCAGCTCCCTGTCTCCGCCCTGCCGGAGGTGGAATACCCGACAATCCAGGTGCGGACGTTCTACCCGGGCGCAAGCCCGGACGTCATGGCCTCATCCGTGACGGCGCCGCTTGAGCGGCAGTTCGGACAGATGCCGGGGCTTGCCCAGATGACCTCGGCAAGCTCAGGCGGCAGCTCGATAATCACGCTTCAGTTCGACCTGAACCTGAGCCTCGACATAGCCGAGCAGGAGGTTCAGGCGGCAATCAACGCGGCGGGGACTTTCCTGCCCAAAGACCTCCCCAATCCGCCCGTATACAGCAAGGTCAACCCTGCGGACGCCCCCGTGCTGACGCTTGGCCTGACATCGAAGTCCATGCCCCTGCCGCAGGTGGAAGACCTGGCCGACACGCGCTTCGCCCAGAAGATTTCGCAGCTTCCGGGCGTAGGGCTCGTGAGCATCGGCGGAGGCCAGAGACCTGCCGTGCGCGTGCGCGCGAACCCGACGGCCCTCGCCTCTTACGGTATGACGCTGGAAGATCTGCGCACGGCAATCGGCGCCGCAAACGTCAACCAGGCCAAGGGCGGCTTCGACGGCCCGCACCAGTCTTATATAATCGGAGCGAACGACCAGCTTCTTTCGAGCAGGGACTACCGCTCTCTCGTCGTGGCGTACAGAAACGGCGCGCCTGTGAGGCTTTCAGATGTGGCGGAGGTCATGGACGGCGCCGAGAACGTGCAGGAAGCGGCCTGGATGAACGAGACCCCGGCTGTGATACTGAACATCCAAAGACAGCCCGGAGCCAACGTGATCGCTGTAGTGGACAGTATAAAAAAGCTCCTGCCCCGGCTTGAGAGCTCTCTGCCGCCGTCGATACACGTCTCCGTCCTCACCGACCGCACCACCACCATTCGGGCCTCCGTTCGGGACGTGCAGTACGAGATGCTCCTTGCCATCGCGCTCGTCGTCATGGTCATATTCCTTTTCCTGCGGAACTTATCCGCGACGGCTATCCCAAGCGTCGCAGTCCCATTGTCCCTCGTCGGGACTTTCGGCGTAATGTATCTCATGGGGTTCAGCTTAAACAACCTCTCGCTCATGGCGCTTACAATCTCCACGGGTTTTGTCGTGGACGACGCCATAGTGATGATCGAGAATATTGCAAGGTTTGTGGAGCAGGGAGACCCGCCTCTTGAGGCGGCGCTCAAGGGCTCAAAGCAGATAGGCTTTACCATTCTATCCCTGACCGTATCGCTCATTGCGGTTTTGATACCGCTCCTTTTCATGGGCGACGTAGTCGGGCGTCTATTCAGGGAATTCGCCCTGACACTGGGCGTTACAATCCTCATCTCCGCGGTTGTCTCACTTACGCTCACACCTATGATGTGCGCGAGGCTCCTCAAGCACACGCCGGAGGAGAAGCAAGGGAGGTTTTACCGATGGTCCCAAGGGATGTTCGACAGGATAATAGCGCGGTATGGAAAACTCCTGCGCGTGGTGCTAAATCATCAGACGGCGACGCTTCTGGTTGCGGCGGGCACGCTCGTCCTGACGGTGCTTCTGTACACGGTTATTCCGAAGGGTTTTTTCCCGATACAGGATACGGGGGTCATACAGGGAATATCAGAGGCCCCGCAGTCCATATCTTTCCCTGAAATGGCCCGTCGCCAGCAGAAACTGGCACATGTAATCCTTAAGGACCCGGCGGTGGAAAGCCTGTCGTCTTTCATAGGGGTGGACGGGACAAACACGACGCTGAATACCGGGCGCATACTTATAAACTTGAAGCCGCTCTCCAAGCGCGGCATGAGCGCGAGCGCCGTTATCCGGCGGCTCGAGCCGAAGCTTGCGGCAGTCCACGGCATAAGGTTTTTCATGCAGCCGGTGCAGGACTTAACCGTCGATGTGCGCCAGAGCCGCACGCAATTTCAGTATACGATGGAAGACCCAAGCGCGGACGAACTTGACTTATGGGCGCCGCGCGTAATCAGGAAACTTGAAACCCTGCCGGAACTTGCCGACGTCAGCAGCGACCAGCAGAACAAGGGACTTCAGGAGAACCTCGACATAGACAGGAGCACGGCATCAAGGCTCGGCATCACGCCACAGACCATAGACGACACCCTTTACGACGCCTTCGGTCAGAGGCTTATATCAACTATGTTCACGGAGCTTAACCAGTACAGAGTTGTGATGTCGGTAAAGCCGCAGTTCCAGCAGAACCCGCAGGGGCTTCAGTCTATATACCTGAAGAGTTCCGGTGGAGGAGAAGTCCCGCTCGGCGCAATTACCCGGGCATCGGAAACGACGGCCCCGCTCGTGATAAACCGCCTTGGGCAGTTCCCGGCGGTAACGGCGTCTTTCAATCTCGCGCCGGGCGCATCGCTGGGCGGCGCGGTTTCGGCGGTCGAGAAGGCCGTAAAGGGCCTTGGGCTCCCGGCCAGCATACAGGCGAGCTTCCAGGGCACGGCCCAGGCATTCATAGCCTCTTTAAGCAACGAGCCGCTCCTTATACTTGCGGCGCTTATAACGGTCTACATAATCCTCGGCGTCCTCTACGAAAGCTACATCCACCCGGTAACGATACTTTCCACTCTGCCCTCGGCGGGCGTCGGCGCGCTCCTCGCCCTGATGATGTTTCATTCGGACTTGAACGTCGTAGCCATAATCGGCATCATACTTCTCATAGGCATCGTGGAGAAGAACGGCATCATGATGGTTGACTTCGCGCTCGACCTTGAAAGAAACGAGGGCAAAAGCCCGACCGAGGCGATATACCAGGCGTGCCTTTTGAGGTTCCGCCCGATACTCATGACGACCTTCGCGGCGCTTCTTGGCGCGCTTCCGCTCGCCCTTGGGCGCGGCGTGGGTTCGGAGCTGAGGCGCCCGCTTGGCATATCCATTGTAGGTGGCCTGATAGTCAGCCAGGCGCTCACTCTCTTTACCACGCCTGTGATATACCTCGCGTTCGACAAGGTGGCGGGAAGGGTAAAGAAAAAGAAGTGAACGGCAGATTCTTCGCTTCGCTCAGAATGACGAGTCTATGAACATCTCCGAAATATTTATAAAGAGACCTGTCGCAACAACGCTCCTTACGGCAGGGATAATCCTTGCAGGGGCAATATCTTTCCGTCTGCTGCCGGTATCGCCCCTGCCGCAGGTGGATTTCCCGACAATCTCCGTGGAGGCGGGCCTGCCGGGGGCGGACCCGGAAACGATGGCGACGTCCGTCGCCGCGCCGCTTGAGCGGCAGTTCGGGCGTATCGCCGGCGTGACGGAAATGACATCGACCAGCAACCGCGGCGAGACGGGCATCGTGCTTCAGTTCGACTTGAGCCGGGACATCAACGGAGCCGCACGGGACGTGCAGGCGGCGATAAACGCGGCGCGCGGGTACCTGCCCGCTAACCTGCCCAGCAACCCGACCTACCGCAAGGTAAATCCGGCCAACGCCCCTATACTTATTATTGCGCTAACTTCCAATACCGTGGCAAAGTCGAAGATATACGACATAGCCTCGACCGTCATCCAGCAGCAGCTCTCGCAGTTAAAGGGCGTGGGGGAGGTGTTCGTGGGCGGGCACTCGCTCCCGGCTGTGCGCGTGGATTTCGACCCCATGGCGCTCTCAAGCTACGGAATAAGCCTCGAGGACGCCCGCGCCGCCATTGCCGCCACCAACGCGAACAGGCCGAAGGGGCAGATCTTGAACGGCGGCAGGACATGGGAGATATACACAAACGACCAGCTCCACAAGGCCGCGCAATACAGAAACCTCGTCCTCGTATACAGAAACGGCGCGCCGGTGCTTTTAAAAGACGTAGCCAGGGTCGCCGACTCCGTCGAGGACGTGCGCGCGGCGGGCTTCGTTAACGGGAAACCGGCAATAATGCTGGTCATATTCAGCCAGCCGGGCGCGAACATCATCCGGACGGTGGACGGCATACGCGCTCTTATGCCCCACTTCAAGGCCGTTATCCCGCAGGGCGTTAAGATGTCCGTCGTGCTGGACCGCACGCCGCCCATAAGGGCGTCCCTGCTGCATGTGGAAGAGACCTTGATTATCGCCGGCATACTCGTGATACTCGTCGTTTTCGTCTTCCTCAGGACGGTGCGCGCCACGGTGATACCTGCCGTCGCCCTCACGGTTTCGATAATCGGCACCTTCGGCATAATGTATCTCTTCGGATATTCTCTGGACAACCTCTCGCTCATGGCGCTGACGGTCGCGACGGGTTTCGTTGTGGACGACGCCATAGTCGTGCTCGAAAACATTACCCGCCATATAGAGAAGGGGGAGAAACCCTTTCAGGCGGCCATAATTGGCACGCGCGAAATATCCTTCACCGTCTTGTCCATGAGCCTGTCGCTCATAGCCGTCTTTACGCCCATACTCCTGATGGGCGGCATTGTAGGACGCCTGTTCCGGGAATTCGCCGTGGTGCTCTCTTCCGCGGTTTTCGTCTCCCTCATAGCGTCTCTCACCTCCACCCCGATGCTCTGCGCTGTTATGCTGAAGCCCGGAGATCACTACCGGCACGGCCATGCCTACAGGATAAGCGAGAGCGCATTCAACTTCATACACCGGCGCTACGAGCTGAGCCTGAGGTGGGCGCTCAAGCACCATCTCTTCATGATACTCCTCCTTGCGGCGACGGTCGGCTTCAGCATCTACCTCTTCACAATTGTCCCGAAGGGCTTCTTCCCGCTCCAGGACAACGGACGCCTTTTCGGAAATATCCAGGCGGCGGAGAACGTGTCGTTTCAATCCATGAAGAAAAAGCTCGAAGAGGTCGTGGACATAATAAGGAAAGACCCGGAAGTGAGCTATGTCATCGGGTTCACGGGCGGCGGCGGCTCCACAACCAACACCGCGAGGATGTTCATAGCGCTGAAGCCCTTCAGCGAGCGCAAGTCGAGCATACTTGCCGTAATGGCGAGGCTCAGGAAGAAGCTCGCCTCCGTGCCCGGCGCGCCGACATTTCTCCAGCCCGTGCAGGACCTGAGAGTCGGCGGCAAACTCAGCAGCGCCCTTTATCAATATACCCTGCAGGGCAACAACCTGCCTGAGCTTGCCCTCTGGACCCGGCGGCTGCTGGAGAAGATGCGCCAGCTGCCCCAGCTTACGGACGTGAACAGCGACCTCCAGGACAAGGGACTACAGGCAACCCTCGTGATAGACCGCCCGACGGCTGCCCGGATGGGAATTACACCCCAGGCGATTGACAATACCCTCTACGACGCCTTCGGCCAAAGGCAGGTGTCCGTAATCTATTCCACTCTGAACCAGTACCACGTAGTAATGGAGGTTGCGCCGCGCTTCTGGCAGCGCCCGGATTCCCTGCGATACATCTACGTGCCGACGTCGGGCGGCGGCCAGGCCCCGCTCAGCGCCTTCACGCACTACGAACCGGAAAACACGTCGCTTTCAGTGAACCACCAGGGGCAGTATCCCTCCGTGACCATCTCCTTCAACCTCCGGCGCGGCGCGGCCCTGGGAGATGCGGTGAACGCCGTGGAGAACACAGCCAGGGAGCTTGGTATGCCCGCAAGCATACACGGAAGTTTTTCCGGCACAGCGCAGGCGTTCCAGACCTCGCTCGCCAACGAGCCGCTCCTGATACTTGCCGCCCTTGCGTCGGTTTATATCGTCCTCGGCATCCTATACGAGAGTTATGTCCATCCCCTGACGATACTGTCCACGCTCCCCTCTGCGGGCGTCGGAGCGGCGCTTGCGCTGATGATTACCCGGACGGACCTAAGCGTCATTGCGATGATAGGCATAATTCTTTTGATTGGAATCGTCAAAAAGAACGGTATAATGATGGTGGATTTCGCCCTGGATTCCGAACGCAAGGATGGTAAAAACCCCGTGGACGCGATATACCAGGCGTGTCTCTTGCGGTTCAGGCCGATAATGATGACGACGATGGCGGCGACTTTGGGCGCACTGCCGCTGGCGATAGGAGGCGGTGTCGGCTCGGAGCTTCGCAGACCGCTCGGCCTGACAATCGTCGGCGGGCTGATATTCAGCCAGATGCTTACGCTTTTCACGACGCCGGTGGTATATCTCTATATGGACCGCTTCAGGCTGTGGGTGCAGGGCAAGCGGGCTGTCCATGCCAAGCATCCGGCAATCGACTAATGCGGCGAGGCCGCAGTTTTCGGAGGACTATGAAGATATTCAGGCTTATATTCGCGGCCATGATTCTCTCGGCGCTGGCGGCGTGCGCCGTCGGGCCGAACTACGTCCGGCCCACTGCGGCGGTTCCGCCGGCTTTCAAGGAGATAAGCGGCTGGAAAACCGCCCAACCAGCGGACAATCGCATCCGGGGGCCGTGGTGGAATATATACAACGACCCTCTTCTGGATAGGCTCGAAGCCAAGGTGAACGTCTCGAACCAGAGCATAATTCAGGCCAAGGCCCAGTTCCAGCAGGCACGCGCGCTGGTCATGGCGGCCCGCGCAGCATACTTCCCGACTATCGGCGTCGGCGTGTCCTTTAGCAGGTCGAGTCCTTCCACGACGACCATCTCAGGCTTCGGCGGCGGGTCCATTCAGCGTACCGAGTCGTCCGATTACTCCCTGCCCGTGAGTGCGTCCTGGGAGCCGGACTTCTGGGGCAAGGTCAGGAGGAGTGTAGAATCAAATAGCGCGAACGCGCAGGCGAGCGCGGCGGACCTGGCCACGGCGGAACTCAGCATCCAGACGGAGCTTGCGCAGGACTACTTCCAACTCCGCACGCTCGATGCACAGAAAAAGCTGCTCGACAAAACTGTCGCGCTTTACAAGGACTCGCTCGCGCTCACTACAAACCGCTACAACGCCGGGGTCGTGTCCGAGGCGGATGTTGCGCAGGCGGATACCCTGCTCAAGACCACCGAGGCCCAGGATATAGACCTGGGCGTCCAGCGCGCGCAGCTCGAACATGCCGTAGCCGTTCTCACCGGGACGCCCGCATCCAGCTTCTCCATCCCCCCGATGCCGCTAACGGCCTCTCCTCCGGAGATACCTGTCGGCGTGCCGTCGGAGCTTCTGGAGCGCAGGCCGGACGTTGCGGCTGCCGAGAGGCGCGTCGCAGCCGCCAACGCGCAGATAGGCGTCGCCGATGCGGCGTATTATCCGAGTATTACATTGAGCGCATCAGGAGGCTTCCAAAGCTCCAGCATCTCCAAATGGCTTACCTGGCCCTCCCGCTTCTGGTCGTTCGGACCGTCCGTTGGCTGGACTATATTCAGCGGGGGTTTAAGACATGCCCAGACCGCCGAGGCCGGGGCCGCATACGACGCAAGCGTCGCGGCATACCGCGAGACTACGCTCGTTGCGTTCCAGGAGGTCGAGGACAACCTGGCCGCCCTGAGGATACTTGGACAGGAGGCGATGGCCGAGGACGCGGCGGTAAAGGCCGCAAAGAAATCAACGGAGATTGCCGCGAACCAGTACAAGGCTGGAGTCGCCGCCTACCTGAACGTTATCACAGCCGAGAGCGCCGAGCTTGGGAACGAGAAAAGCTCAATAGACATATCGGGCCGCCGTCTGAACGCGAGCGTGCTGCTTATCAAGGCCCTGGGCGGCGGCTGGGACGCATCATATCTCCCGAAGGCGAAGGAGCTTACCTCGTCCAAGAAATAGCGGTGATAAATTTTCGGAGCGGCTCGTTACGCCCCTGCTTTTGGCGAGAAGAATGCGAGCCTTCTTATGGGGTAGCCGAACTTCAGGAGGAACTCGCGGCTGCCGGTGAAGTTAGGCACTATGCCGGCCTGGAAGAAATACTTCTTCCAGAGCAGGGTTTGGTCCTCCTCGAAAAGCCGGAACACGGTTTCCTGCATACCCATTGCAGCCCGGCTGGAATAGCAGATAAAGCTTTTCCCGTCCGGCGAAAGCGCCACCTTGACATCTGAAGCCGGTCTGCCGGTGGGGACCGGGTCGCTCTCGGGGGCTGGTCTGGAGACAAGCTCCGGGAGGTTTACGGCAATAACCTCTGCTTTGGGGAATACGGCCCTGATCTGCCCCGGCAGGCCGCTGGTTTTAACGTCGAACGGCTTAAACATCATCATATATGCCTTTTTTGCGTCCTTCGAAAGCATAAGCTCGAAGCCGTATCCCTTGCGCTCGACGGTCTTCAGGTTGCCCTGCCTGTCAAGCAGGTTTATGAAGGAGAGGTTCCCGCCGCGCACGAGGAAGAGGCCGCCCAAGCAGCCCTCTATGATATGCCGGGGGAAATAGGACTTATCCCAGATCTGTTTCCCGTTTTCGTCCAGCAGGACTATCGAGTAGCATTGCCTCTTCCCCATGCCCATCGGGGCGGCGAAACAGCTCCCGTCCGCCGCCATGAATCCATCCTGCGCGTCGAGCCAGCCGTCCAGGTTTTCGCCTGCGTCCCTGTCCATAAGCAGTTTGCCGTTTCGGTCGTAGAGATACAGTCGCTGCCCGGGTTTTGTCATGCTGTACGGCTGAGTCTCGTCGTCTATAAGGACGCGGGAGCCGTTGTCGGAAACGATTACGGAGGCGAGGCCGTAGTCGTCCTTCGGCGCGGCTATAAAGAGCAGTTTCCCGTCTTTGTCCATATACCGGAGTTCATACCACCCGCCGGAGGCGAAATAGGCGACGGCGTAGCACTCACCGGACTTGGCGAGCCATACCTGGCGGCGGATAACGGGAAGCTCCTTCGAGTGCGCCGCCGGTAGGCTGGCCTCAACCGGTAGACCGGTTTCATGTGGACCGACTTCGGGCCGGCCGGTTTTTTGCTCACTTTGCGCTATCCAGAGCCTGGGGCCGGGAACGGTAAGAGTTTTCTTGGCCGTCAGGTCCTCGACAAGCCTTAAGCCCCCCCGCCTGCTGACGGCGATTATACGCGCGGGCTGGTCGCCCTTAGCCGAGAGCTGGACGGCGAGGAGCTCGCCTTTTGAGTTGAACCGGCTGACGTATATCAGAGGCGGAGAGAAGCTGAGGTTGAAGCGCTGACGCACCGTGGGCGCGGCGCCGGCCGAAGACGCCAGGGCTATGAGGGCGATGAATATGAAGATGATTTTACGCATGTGTTTTTCGGAAGCTTAAGAATCTTATCAGACATTATACGACTTCACAATGCCGAATTTTTGACACCGGGAAATAAAAACGGGTTATAATTGTAGCAAAAGTGGCTTTTTAAGGCCGCAAAAGAGGGGCAAGGGATGAAGAAAATCGGCCTCACGGGGGGCATAGCCTCCGGGAAAAGCACGGTAAGCCGCGTACTTGGCGAGATGGGCGCGAGGATAATAGACGCCGACCTGCTGGCGCGTGAGGCGCTCATGCCGGGAACGGAGGCATACCGGGCGACCGTGAAGCTCTTCGGCAGGAGGATACTTTCCTCGGATGGCCATATCGACAGAAAGGCCCTGGGTGATATTGTATTCAGAAGCCCCGAGAAACGGGCTGGACTGGAAGGCGTGGTTCATCCGGAGGTATTTCGCCGCGAGGCGGAGATCGTGAATGAAATAATACGGAGCGAACCGGACGCGCTTGTAATATTCGACGCCGCGCTCCTTATAGAATCTGGCGCATGGCGCAGGATGGACGGCCTGATTGTGGTGTGGTGCAGGAAAGAGACGCAGGTGGGAAGGCTGGTTAAGAACTGCCGTCTGAAGCCGGAGGAGGCGGTGTTGAGAGTTGAGGCGCAGATGCCGCTGGACGAGAAGAAAAAATACGCATCATGGGTAATCGACAATGACGGAGACATATCCCTCGCTATCCGCCAGGCAAAGAAGATATACCGCGAACTGGTAAAGTAATATACTGAATAAGTTTGACTTTTACTCTTGTTTTATTTAAACTTAAGCGTTGCAGCACTCTGGAATAGTTTTGGAAAATTGTGGAGGGTAAAGCCTCTTGAGGAAGAAGAATAACAGCAGTATAAGAAAGGCCGTTTTTCCAGCCGCCGGCCTGGGCACCCGGTTCCTGCCGGCCACCAAGGCCTCGCCGAAGGAAATGCTCCCGCTCGTCGATAAACCGCTTATTCAGTACGGCGTGGAAGAGGCCGTCGCCTCCGGGATAGACGAGGTAATCATTATCACCGGCAGGGGAAAGCGTGCCATCGAAGACCATTTCGACATATCCTTCGAGCTTGAATACGAGCTCAAGGAAAAGAACAATCTGAAGCTCTTGGCGGAGGTGGAGAGAATATCGAACATGGTGAATTTCTCCTATATCCGCCAGAAAAAGGCCTTGGGGCTTGGGCACGCGGTTCTCTGCTCGGAGCCTTCCGTCGACGGCGAGCCTTTCGCCGTCATACTCTCGGACGACATAATAGACGCAAAAACCCCCGCCACGAAACAACTCATGGACGTGTACGAAAAATACCGCTCTCCGGTTGTGGCGATATGCGAGGTGCCGAAAGAAGCCGTATCGAGCTACGGCATAATAGACGCGATAGAGGTGGAACGCGGGGTATACCAGGTGCGGGATATGGTGGAAAAGCCGTCGGCGGAAAAGGCGCCCTCGAATCTTGCCATAATAGGCCGCTACGTCCTGACACCCGACATATTCGACCATTTGAAGGAGACGAGGCCCGGCAAGGGCGGAGAGATACAGCTTACGGACGGGCTTCAGGGGTTGATGAAGGAGCGGCCCGTCTATGCGTGCAGGTTCAGGGGAGTGCGCTACGATGCCGGGGATAAACTGGGGTTTTTGAAGGCGACCGTGGAATACGCCCTCAAGGACCAGAGCCTGGGCGGCGAGTTCAGAAAATACCTGAAGGGACTGAACTTGGAGTAGATTGCGTGCGGGGAGGCGTTAAATGGCGGTAAAGAAAGTCGGTTTCCCGACCAGCGTTATGGGGGAGGAGTTTAAGAACCTCCTGAGACTTATAGAAGAGGACGAGAAAAGCTCAGGTCTTGGGGAGACGTCGGGGCCGCTTCTCGACCTCTATGAAACGAAGGAGGGCGTGGTTGTGGAAATCGACCTGCCCGGCATCGACCCGCCCCTGATAGGGCTTTGCATATTTCATGGTTTCCTGACCATCGAGGGTATAAAGCGCGAGAGGCTTTGCGAAAGCGAAAAAGTGAATTACCTCTGCATGGAGCGATCATTCGAGCCGTTTCGGAGGATAATCAGAATTACCGTCCCAATAAACCCGAAGGAGGGCAAGGCAGTCTATCAGAGGGGTGTTTTGACCGTAACATTTCCGAAAATCAAGGAAAAGCGCGGAGAACCGATAAAAATTAATATCGAGAGATTGTAGCTGCCCGATTTATCGGGCGAATTTAAAAGTGCCCCATGACAATGGGGCAGCTACCAAAGGAGACCAGAGCATAGTGGCCGAACAAAACGAACAACCCCAGGAAGAACAGCAGGTAGAGATACCGGACAGGCTTCCCCTTCTGCCTATACGGGACATCGTGATATTCCCGTACATGATACTCCCGCTCTTTGTCGGCAGGGACATGTCCATAAAAGCTATCGACGACGCCCTGTCCGGGAACAGACTCATCCTGCTTGTGGCGCAGAAGGACTTGAACACTGAAAACCCGGAGCCTAAAGACCTCTACGATGTCGGCACGGTAGGGATGATAATGCGTATGCTGAAGCTCCCGGACGGGCGGGTGAAGATACTCGTTCAGGGTATGTCAAAGGCGAAAATAAAGGATTACGTTCAGACCGAACCTTATTTCCTCGTGAATATCGAGAAGCTCGTGGAGCCGAAGGAAGATAAGCTGACGCTTGAGGTCGAGGCTCTGATGCGGAACGTCAAAGAGCAGCTTGAGAAAATGATCTCCCTTGGCAAGATGCTCCTGCCGGACATCATGGTAATAGTGGAGAATATCGACGACCCCGGCAAGCTTGCAGACCTTGTCGCCTCGAACCTCGGTCTAAAGGTCGAGACAGCCCAGGAAGTCCTTGAGATTGCAGACCCCAGGGAGCGGCTGACGAAGGTAAACGAGATAATCTCGAAGGAACTCGAAGTCCTGACGATGCAGCAGAAGATACAGGCCTCCGCCAGAGGCGAGATAGACAAGAGCCAGAGGGAGTATTTCCTCCGGGAGCAGTTGAAGGCCATCCAGAAAGAACTTGGCGAGTCCGACGAGCGCACCGAGGAGATGAACGACCTCCGGAAAAAGGTGGAAGAGGCGAAGATGCCGGAGAAGGTCATGGCGGAGGCGGAAAAGCAGCTCAAGCGCCTTGAAAGGATGCACCCGGACGCCGCCGAATCCGCTGTCATACGCTCCTACATCGAGACGCTTGCCGAGCTTCCCTGGTCCAGGAGCACGCAGGACAACCTCGACATTAACGAGGCCAAGAAAATACTCGACGAAGACCACTACGACCTGGAGAAGGTAAAGGACAGGATACTCGAATACCTCTCCGTCCGGAAGCTCAAGGAGAAGCTCAAAGGCCCGATACTCTGCTTCGTCGGGCCGCCGGGCGTTGGCAAGACCTCCCTTGGGAAATCCATCGCCAGGGCGCTTGGGCGCGAGTTCTTCAGGATGTCCCTGGGCGGAATCCGGGACGAGGCCGAGATACGCGGGCACAGAAGGACATACGTCGGGGCGCTTCCGGGCAGGATAATACAGGGCATAAGGCAGTGCAACACGAATAACCCCGTCTTCATGCTCGACGAGGTGGATAAGGTCGGCGCGGACTTCCGGGGAGACCCGTCCGCCGCCCTGCTTGAAGTGCTCGATCCTGAGCAGAATTTTGCTTTTGTAGACCACTACCTGGCCGTGCCGTTCGATTTGAGCAACGTCATGTTCATCACCACCGCGAATCTCGCAGACCCCATCATCCCGGCCCTGAAGGACAGGATGGAGACGATACACCTCGCCGGCTACACGGAGGAGGAAAAGAAGGGAATCGCGCTTAAATACCTCATCCCGCGCCAGCTGAACGAGAACGGTGTGACGGACAAGGACATCGTAATCTCCGACCAGGCCCTCACACAGCTCATATCCCAGTATACGAGGGAGTCGGGCTTAAGGAACCTTGAGCGCGAGGTCGCAAACATATGCAGAAAGGTGGCCAGAAAGATTGCAGAGGGTAAGAAAGGCCCGATACACATCACGCCGAAGGAACTGCACAAGTACGTCGGCCCGCCGCGCTACCTGCCGGAAGAAGAGCGGGAGAAGGACGAAGTGGGCGTGGCGACGGGACTTGCCTGGACGGAGACGGGCGGGGATATTCTCTTCATAGAGGCTACTACCATGAAGGGCAAGGGCAGCCTAACCCTTACCGGTCACCTTGGAGAGGTTATGAAGGAGTCTGCGCAGGCCGCGCTCTCGTACGTCCGCTCCAAAGCGCCTTCCCTCGGCATAAAGGAAGACGTCTTCGGCAAGACCGACATCCACATCCACGTCCCGGCGGGAGCCATACCGAAAGACGGGCCTTCCGCGGGCGTAACGATGGGCACGGCGCTCACATCCGCCCTTACCGGCAGACCCATCAGCAAGGACGTCGCCATGACCGGCGAGATTACGCTCCGGGGCCGCGTGCTCCCTATCGGCGGCCTCAAGGAGAAGACCCTTGCGGCGAGGCGCGCGGGCATAAAGACGGTCATAGTCCCGAAAAGGAACGCCAAGGACATCGAGGACATTCCGAAGATTGTCCGGAAAAGCCTTGAGATAAAATTCGTCGAGCACATGGATGAAGTGCTTGAGATAGCCCTCCTCAAATGAACCCGGGCGGAAGGCGGCGAGAAAATCCTGTTATTCTGAGCCCTTCGGCTTCGTTCAGGGCAGGCTCCGCGAAGAATCCGTTTTTGACCTTGCGCGGCATAGGTGAGTTCGGGGCGATTAATAGAATCGCGGCGGCCTTCGGGGGCCGGGAAACAACCAGGCGGGGTGGCCGGGGGAGCCGGCTTTTGGCGGGTATCGGAGACGATGCCGCGGTCTTCCGATTGGACGGCGACAAGGGGACAGGGGAGGCGGAGAGCGGCAAAAAAGAGGGTGCGGGAACCCCGTATGACTTGCTTGTCTCCACCGATTTGCTCGTCGAAGGCATACATTTTAACCTTTCTTATGCCGGGCTCAATGATCTGGGATACAAGGCCCTCCAGGCAAACTTAAGCGACATAGCCGCGATGGGCGGAGAGCCGCTTTTCTATCTCGTCTCCATAGCTGCGCCGGGGAATATGGACGCGGGCGAGTTTAAACGCATATTCGCCGGGATGGATGAGGCGGCGAGAGAGTCCGGCATAAAGCTCGCGGGCGGGGACACGTCCGGCACGCCGGGGCCACTTTTTATAAACATTTCTATAACGGGCCGGGTGGAGCGCGGCAGGGCGGTGATGAGGTCGGGAGCCATGCCGGGTGATGAAATATGGGTCACGGGCACTCTGGGCGACTCTGCGGCGGGTCTGGAAATACTAAAAACAGGGGCATCTAAAAATCAAAAATACCTTGTTTCCCGGCACTTAAGGCCAAAGGCGCGTGTGAAGGCCGGACGGCTCCTTGGGAAGGCCGGTATCGCCACGGCTATGATAGATGTAAGCGACGGAATATCCTCAGACCTTATGCACGTCCTCTACGCCTCCGGCGCCGGGGCGGTAATATATGAAGACAGGCTGCCGTTCTCTGAGGAGCTGATAGCATACGCGGGCAGGGAGAGGGCGGTCGAGCTTGCCCTCACCGGGGGCGAGGACTACGAGCTTCTGTTTATGACAAGCGGGCAAGGGGCGGCAGGCGAGCGGCAACGAAAGATTCCCTGTCATTCCCGCCCCGGCTTTGTACATACCGTGGCAGGCTCCAGCGGGAATCCAGCGGTTTCTAAGGATGTGCAGTCGTCGCGCGGCAAGCAATCGACAGAGCGGTTGTTGTCTGCGTTTGGGCGCAGGGCCGGGGTTGCCTTCACGAAGGTCGGAGATGTGCTTGAGGCGGGTTCGGTATATATAGAATCAGCCGGGGGCAGAAGAAGGACGCTTGAGGCAAGGGGCTACGAGCATTTCGGATGACCGGTAAATTTAGAGAAGGCATAAGACACATACTGCACCTTGACGAGACGCCGCACGACCTTGCAAGGTCGTTTGCAGTGGGCGTGTTCGTGGCGTTCTCGCCTTTCCTCGGCATCCACTGGATAATAATCCTGACACTGGCGTGGATATTCCGGCTGAACAAACTGGTCGCCCTTACCGGGACGTTCGTGAACAACCCCTGGACGATAGCCTTTGTGTATATCCTGCCGACATGGCTTATGGTATCCGCCATGCGAAGGATGGGCTTCGATATTCCGCCGATGAACTACAGCCATATCACGGCGCAGTTCCTTAGCCAGACGGCCAGGCACGACGTCTGGGAGATAGCCTTCTGGAAGGGTTTTATCAGGGAGTTCAAGCCCTATGCGTATGCGTTCGGGTTCGGGACTACCGCCGCGGGCGCCGTGGCCTCTGTAATATCTTATTTTGCCGCATACTTCGGGATAAGATATTACAGGAAAAGAAGAAAGGGCATGGCGGCGCCCGGCGGGCCGGGAAACCAGACGGATTTGAAAATAAAGGGATGCAAGCGGGGAGATTGACTTAAAAAAGATGGTAAGCATAATCATACCGGCATATAACGAGGCTGGCTCGATAAGAGACGTCGTGGATAAAATCCGCGAGGTCATGGGCAGTTCCGGCCATGAATACGAGATAATCGTCGTGGACGACGGCTCCTCGGACGGCACTGCGGCGAAGCTCGTGGGCCAGGGCGCGGTAATCCTCACGCACCCGGAAAACAAGGGCTACGGGGCGTCTCTTAAGACCGGCATAAGGAGCGCCAGGGGCGATGTCGTCGTCATCATGGACGCGGACGGGACATACCCGCCGGAGATGATACCGGGGCTTCTATCCGGCATGGACGAAGGCTACGATATGGTCGTGGGCGCGAGGACCGGCAAGGACGTGAACATCCCGATCCTTCGCCGCCCGGCCAAGTTCATATTAAAAAAGCTTGCTGACTATCTCTCGGAGACCAAGATACCAGACCTTAATTCCGGCCTAAGGGCATTTAAAAAAGAACTGGCGCTAAAGTATTTTCACCTCCTGCCGTCCGGATTTTCATTCACCACAACCATAACGCTCGCCCTGCTGTCCGACGGATATAACGTAAAATACGTCCCCATAAACTACCTCGTCCGGGCCAGGGGCAAGTCCAAGATAAGGCCGATAAAGGACTTCTCCAATTTTTTCCTCCTCATAGTCCGGGTGATATGCTATTTTAACCCCCTGAAGGTCTTCCTGCCTGCAAGCCTTCTTTTCCTGGCCGTTGGGGGATACCACGTGGTCGTAACGCTTATCGAGTATCATAAGGTTACGGAGGCCGGGCTGCTCGCTGTGCTGCTCGGCTTCCAGATAGGCTTCATCGGCCTCATCACGGACGTGATGGTAAGGAGAGACCGGTGGATAAGGTAGACATATTTTGAAAGTCCTCCTCGTAAACCCGCCGCAGATAAACCTTATAACCAACAATATACCGTCCATAGTGGACGAGGAGAGGGGATATAACCCGCCGCTCGGCATACTTTATGTTGCGGCCTACGCCCGCGAGAACACCCCGCACGAGATAAAGGTAATCGACGCCGTCGTCGAGGAGCTGGACTACACGGCCCTTAAGGCGCGCATTACGCTTGAAAAGCCGGATGTTGTGGGTATTACCGCTACGACCTTTACGCTCGTGGACGCCTGCGAGACGGCAAGGCTCGTAAAGGAGATAGATAAAGAAATACAGGTCGTTATGGGCGGGCCGCACCCGTATATCTACCCGGAGGAGACCATAAACCTGCCGGGCGTGGATTTCCTGGTGCTGGGCGAGGGTGAGAAGGCCTTCTCCGCCCTTATAAACAACCTGCACAACCCCGCCGCGCTCAGGAAGATACGCGGCCTGGTATTCCGGCATAACGGCGAGGTTGTAAATACCGGCAATCCGCCGCTTATAGAAGACTTGGGCTCGCTTCCCTTCCCGGCCAGGGACCTTACGCCCTACCGGAAATACTACTCGCTAATCGCAAAAACACAGCCCGTGACCACCATGATAACCAGCCGGGGCTGTCCCTACAGGTGCCTTTTCTGCGACAGGCCGCACCTCGGAAAGCGCTTCCGCCCACGCCCGGCTGTGAATGTCGTGGATGAAATGGAGCAGTGCGCCAGCCTGGGGATACACGAGATTTTAATCTACGACGACACCTTTACGGTAAAAAAAGAACGGGTCTTCGATATATGCCGGGAGATAAAGGAACGCGGCCTTAAGGTCGGATGGGACGTCCGGGCGAGGGTGGACACCATAACCCCGGAGATGCTTAAGGCTATGAAAGGCGCAGGCTGTGAGCGCATACACTACGGCGTGGAGGCGGGAAGCCCGGAGGTGATAAAGACGCTTAGGAAAGGGATAACCGTGGAACAGGTGCGCCGGGCATTCAGGGATACAAAAGAAGCCGGAATATCCATACTGGCGTATTTTATGATAGGCTCCCCGGGCGAGACGAGGATGCAGATGGAAGAGAGTCTGCGTTTGGCGGAGGAGTTGTCCCCCGATTACCTGCACCTGGCCATTACCACGCCATTTCCGGAGACGGACCTCTACCGCATGGGGTTCGAAAGAGGCGTCTTGAAGGAGGACTACTGGCGGGAGTTCGCAAAGGCCCCTGAGGCCGGTTTTACTCCGAGGGTATGGGACGAACACTTGAGCAGGGAGGAGCTTGTGGAACTCCTGCACAAGGGATACAAGGACTTCTACCTCCGGCCAGGATATATCTGGAATGGCATCAAGGGCGTAAAATCGTTCTCGGAACTGAAGAGCAAGGCGAAGGCCGGTATCAAATTATTTAGAATTTGAGCAAAAACACTCAATCGGTTTGAGTGAAAATACTGATTGCACTGCGGACAACGGGGCGCGGCCAATCCTCGTTTATATTGTTTAATAGCTTGATTTTACTGGATTTTAAAAATTATTTAAAGGAAGTTGCGATTTTGGAGCGTTTTTTGAATTTAAAAACTTTTTAGATTGTTTTTTCTTTTTTAATAGGGACATTAGGGGTTGCGCAGCCTATAGGAAGCCGGATTATTAATAATTTGGCATAGTTATTGCTTTCAAAATGCACTGAAGATAGCTTTGATTTTAATAGGGTTTTTAATTGCGAGACGCATAAATTCAGAACTTATTCATTTTGAGATTTCAAATTTAAAACAGAAAAGGCGGTGGGTTATGAGGAGGCTTGAGTTATTTTGCCTTGCAGGTTTGCTGGTCGTTGTC